>PBDS01000058.1 GCA_002718155.1 Pseudomonadota bacterium | reverse complement strand
TGGAAAACGAGGCTCTGTCGAGCCGACAGGATCACGCCCGCCTCAATCTTGCGCTTGACGATGCTCGGGAGCACAACGAGAGACTGACCAACGGCAATGCCCGCCTTGTGTCTGAGCTTGAAGACACGGCGCAAACACAGTCCACGCTGGCGGCTGCCAGCGCCAGGCTAACTGAAACCAACACGGCGCTGGAGCAAACTGTCGAGCAACTTCGAAAACACAGCCACCAGCTGGAAAACGAGACTCTGTCGAGCCGACAGGATCACGCCCGCCTCAATCTTGCGCTTGACGATGCTCGGGAGCACAACGAGAGACTGACCAACGACAATGCCCGCCTTGTGTCTGAGCTTGAAGACACGGCACAAACACAGTCCACGCTGGCGACTGCCAACGCCAGGCTAACTGAAAGCAACACGGCGCTTGACTATCAACTGCATCTGGAGAAAGCCGCTGCAGGCTCTCTGGACACGAAAATCAATGCCGAACGTCGTCAGAGTGCTGTGCTGGCTGAGACGGTCAGGACGCTGGAATCAGAGCGGCAACAACTGCAGCACGATCTGAGCGCAGCGTCCCAAAGAAACCTCGACCTTGAGTCAACCATCTTCGAACGCGATGCCACTATAGAAGGTCTGGCGCTGAAACAGCGGCCAACGATGACATCCGATACCCCGCTTCGCCAAGCTCTACCGAACGAGACCGAGCGTATCATTGATGAACAGACCACAGCGGCACACAAACTGGTAAGCGTTTATACGAATGCGGAGTCTCTGCAGGCATCAGCGACTTCCACGACCCGAGATACTCCTAAAGCCGCCCTGGTGAAGGCTGACCCGCAATCCACTGCGGCGGAGTCTTTTCTGGCAGTACGGGCCTCGAGCGCGTCGCCGGAGACCGGCAACGCCGAACGGGACAGCACCCCGCGACAGGTATCCGGTAACAAAAAACCTATTTATCCGGTTTTCGCTAAGAGGTACGGCACAGAAGGCGAGGTCCAGCTCAAGGTGTCGATCTCGCCCTCCGGTCGGGTCGACACCGTGACCATCCAGAAGAGTAGCGGCTCCGACCTTCTCGATAAAGCAGCGGTCACAGCAGTGAGAACCTGGCGATATCACCCGGCGGTGCGCGACGGCCAGCCGGTAGCCACAACGGACATTGTCCCGGTAATTTTCCAGATCAACAGTTCCTGATCAACACCTGCTCCGAGACGGTCTGCTGATCACTGACCCCTTAGCGGCAGGAATCTCAGGCTGGCGTTCAGATCACCCCGTCTCGGCGTAATCCCTCAATTCTCTCATTGTCATACCCCAGCAGTCCCTCGAGCACTTCGACCGTGTGCTCTCCGAGCAGTGGCGGGGGTCGGTCGTAGACCGGCGGAGTATCCGTGAGTTTCAACGGGCTGCCCACGGCTTCGAAGCACTCCGACAGCGGATGCGCCATGGGTACTCGCATACCGCGATGATGCACCTGTGGCAGTTCCAGAACTTTGTCGATCGTGTTAATCGGTCCCCAGGGAATACCGGCCGCATCCAACTCTTCAGCCCAGTCGGCGGACGGGCGCTGCCGGATAATATTCTCGATAAGGGGCAGCAGAGTCTCCCGGTAACGTACCCGGCCGGCGTTGGTCGAGAACCTGTCATCGGTGATCAGTGCGGGCTCTTCTGTCAGCTCGCAGAAGCGTCGGAACTGACTGTCATTACCTATAGCGATGATAATGTGACCATCTGACGACGCGAAGACCTGGTACGGCACGACGTTGGGATGCGCGTTACCCGACCGGATCGGGACCTGCCCGGAGACCATGCAGTTCATGGCCTGATTGGCCAGGACTGCAACCTGGCAATCGAGCAGCGCCATGTCGATGTACTGCCCTTTCCCGCTCGACTCCCGACTGAGTAGCGCGGCCTGAATTGCGGACGCAGCATAAAGGCCGGTTACCAGGTCAGCCATCGCGACGCCAACTTTCTGAGGGCCGGCACCTGGCACACCGTCACGTTCGCCGGTGATGCTCATCAAGCCACCGGTACCCTGGATCATGAAATCATAACCGGCCCGGGATGCGTCCGGTCCCGTCTGCCCGAATCCTGTGATCGAGCAGTAGATCAGCTCCGGGTGTCCGTTCTTCAGCGAAGCGTAGTCGAGCTGGTATTTCCCCAGCCCACCCACCTTGAAGTTCTCTACAACCACATCCGAGCACAGCGCCAGTTCCCGGATCACTTCCTGGCCTTGGGCAGTCTTGATGTCAACGGCCACTGAGCGTTTGCCGCGGTTGGCTGACAGGTAATACCCGGCTTCGCTGGTATCGTCTCCAGCTGAATCTCTGAGGTAAGGCGGCCCCCACCCCCGGGTATCGTCGCCAAGACCCGGGCGTTCGATTTTGACGACATCGGCACCAAGGTCAGCGAGCAACTGGGTGCAGGATGGACCTGCTAGAACCCGGCTGAGATCCAGAATCCGGAACCTGGATAGCGCCCCCGGCACGCGTGGGTCAGCCAGAGAAGGCCTGGATTCCGGTCTGTGCCCGGCCAAGAACCAACGCATGAACGTCGTGCGTGCCTTCGTAGGTATTCACAGACTCAAGGTTCATCATGTGCCGGATCACATGGTATTCATCGGACACACCGTTGGCACCATGCATATCTCTGGCGGTCCGCGCGATTTCCAACGCCTTCCCGCAATTATTTCGTTTGAGCAACGAGATCGCCTCGGGCACCAACCTGCCCTGATCAATCAGGCGGCCCAGGCGCAGCGCGCCCTGAAGCCCAAGAGTAATCTCAGTCTGCATGTCGGCCAGTTTTCTCTGTATCAACTGGTTGGCTGCGAGCGGGCGCCCGAACTGGTCGCGATCGAGCACATAGCGACGGGCCGCGTGCCAGCAGAACTCCGCCGCACCCATGGCACCCCATGAAATTCCGTAACGGGCCCGGTTCAGACACCCAAATGGTCCCCGCAGCCCAGCTATGCCCGGCAGCAGATTCTCCTCAGGCACGGGCACGTTGTCCATGGCAATCTCACCGGTTGCCGAAGCCCGCAGGGAGAACTTACCTTCGATCGTGGAAGTCGAAAGCCCCTCCATACCGCGCTCCAGGATAAAACCCCGGATCGCATTGTCATCGTCCTTGGCCCAGATAACGAAAACGTCAGCAATAGGCGCGTTGGTGATCCATAACTTAGTACCACTGACCCGATAGCCCCCATCAACAGCACGGGCGCGAGTCTTCATTCCACCGGGATCTGACCCATGGTCAGGCTCCGTCAGACCGAAACAGCCTACCCAGCGGCCTGATGCAAGGGCGGGCAGGTACTTTTCCCTCTGATCATCTGTCCCGTAAGCATCGATGGGGTACATCACAAGGCTTGACTGGACACTCATCATGGATCGATACGCCGAATCAACCCGCTCGACCTCCCTGGCAATGAGTCCGTAGCACACGTAACTCAAGCCGGGGCAATCGTGCCCCTTAATAGTGGAGCCGAGCATCCCCATCTCGCCCATCTCAGTAAAGATATCTCGATCCACCGTCTCAAGCCGATTCGCCTTGAGAATACGGGGCTGTAATTGTTCCTGGCAGTAACGGGCAACGCTTTCGCGTATCATCTGCTCCTCGCTGTCTAGCTCATCGCCAATACACAGTGGATCGGACCAATCAAACTGGTCAGCGACAGCACTCGTCATCTCTTTTTGTTGTGCTTCACGCATGTCTACCCGAAAATCCTCTCCCGGATGTTGAATTGAAAGTCGAAAATCCCGTATCGACAACTGCATTAGTATAATGCGTTACTCAAAGTGCCAGTAGATAATCGTCGCTGGCGATCCGACCCGCAGCAACCTAAATAACCTTGCAGATGCTCATCGAACAATTCTGGCCGCTGATGCAGGTGATCCTCGTCGATCTGGTTCTTGCCGGAGACAACGCAATCGTCGTTGCACTGGTAGCCACCAGCGTACCACTTTCTATACGGCGACGTGTCATCTGGATTGGAATCGCAGGTGCCGCCTTGATGCGAATCGGGTTTGCGCTTGTGACCGTTCAATTACTCCAGATAATTGGCCTGCTGCTTGCCGGAGGACTGTTGCTGCTGTGGGTGTGCTGGAAACTCTGGCGTGAACTTGCTCAACTTAAACAAGCAAAGGATCAAGGAAACGGGCACTCGGAGTCATCTGCTAAATCAAAATCTACCGCCAGTGCTATCTGCCAGATCATCCTGGCGGATGTATCGATGTCGCTGGATAACGTGCTGGCTGTAGCAGGGGTTGCTCGAGACGACTCACTCATCCTGATCATCGGTCTGGCTCTGTCTGTCGCCCTGATGGCTTTTGCGGCAACACTCGTGGCCCGCCTACTGGAAAAGCACCGGTGGATTGCTTATGCCGGGCTTGCGATAATACTCTACGTCGCGTTATCGATGATATGGAGTGGAACACTTGAGGTCCTGCAAATCGTTACAAGGTAGATCCGTGGCCTGGAGCAATCTAGCTGGCCCGCTGTTCAGAGAACTTATGTGCGCCAGGAGGCTCGCGGGGGCCTTGCTCGTAGCACTGCTAGCCGCATCCATACCGGCCAAAGGTGATGACCTAGCTGCCGCAGTCAAGGCCTACGACAACAAGGATTACCAGAGCGCACTCAGTATCTGGCGGGGCTATGCCCAAGAGGGTCACGCAGAGGCACAGTATGCCCTGGGCGTTGCGTACTACAAGGGTGAGGGTGTCAAACAGAGTCTCGACCAGGCTATTGCCTGGTTTCGCAAAGCGGCTGACAACGGCCATCAAATTGCGATGTTCAATCTGGGCGCAGCGTACTGGGAGGGACGAGGCGTCCGGCAAAATTATGCCCAGGCGGCTGAATGGTGGCGGCGATCAGCCGACAAAGGTGAGGCAGTTGCGCAATACAACCTCGCTTTGTGCTATCTCTCCGGAAAAGGTGTCGAATCTGATTTGCACAAGGCCAGTCATTGGATTGCACTGGCAGTCGCACAGAACCATCCTGACGCTGAACAGGTCCGCTTGATCATTAATAAGGAGATGGGTCAGAGCGGGGCCGAGGCCGATCAGAGTTCTCGCGAGAATTCCACTGACAGCAGCAAGACACAACCCCAAGCTTCGCTAACTGCCCAGGTGGATACCACAGACTATGTTGACACGAATTACACATCAGCTTCAGCCGGTGCCGGGGGTGCGGTAGCTCGACTTGGCGGCCAGGGCTCGTCGGCTGTCAGCAGGCTGACCAGCGGCACGCCCGTCAGGATCGTGAAAACATCCGGCAAGTGGTCCGAGGTGCAGGTGCCCGGCGGCGTCAACGTGTGGGTCTATGGCCGTTATGTTTCGGAACTGGGCACCAGTGCCCGCATTACCGGCGACGGTGTTCGTGCTCGATCACGCCCTTCAGCGACAGCCAACTCGATTGTCGTTGGCCGATATGCCAAAGGTGAAAGTGTCAGGGTTACGGCCGTTTCCGGTGACTGGAAAAAGGTATCGGCACCCAGAGCAACCAGGATCTGGATACTGTCTCGCGAGTTGGACATCCACCCTGGTGTCACCCAGAAGTGGCTCAACCGCTGGCAGGCCGCCTCGCGGCAAGAACCCACCTCAGAGCCACAAACCCCTGCCGGTGCCGCATCCGACACTGCGCCCAGCCGATCATCTGAGAAGGAATCCCCTGCTTTGTTCCGTGCGGCTGTGGTCGCCGAACCAAATGTGAAGATCCACGGCCGACCTGACCCTAGCGGGGCAGTCATCGCGCTGATGGATATGAATACACCGATCAAGATCATCGGCAGCAAGGGTCAGTGGAGCATGGTTCAGATACCAGCCGGGCTGGATGTCTGGGTGTGGGGTAAATTTGTTGATGAGCGGGGTGATGAAGCCTCGATCAATCGCGATCGAGTCCGAATCCGATCGCTGCCATCCACCACGAAGGAATCCGATGTACTGGGTGTTCTTGACAGCGGTGCAATCGTACTCGTGGTCAGTCGAAAGGGTGATTGGACGCGCCTGCGTGTCATGAATTCGGTTTCCGGATGGATTCGGAGCACCCACTTGCGCACTCTGAATGCCGTCACTGACGAGTGGCAGGCCCGCTGGACGGCGGCCCGAGCGCTTGCGGCCCGCTAGCCGCCACCCTGGCTCTTGCCTTTCAATCCCGATTTCTGAATTGCCCCAGCGTCTAAACGACCTGATACCGTCTCGAGATCAGACCGAGTGAGCTGGATCTTCAGGCAGGTGTGGAGTACGTTGCTGTGGGGGACACTCGTTCACACAGCTGTTGCTGTGGATATGATCGACACCAGCATTGTCCAGAAGAGCCTGCAAAGCGGGAATACCAGCACGGCTCTTCAACAGGTCGATGCCCTTCTCGAGGTCCGGCCCGACAGCCCCGAGCTGCTGTTTGTGAAGGCTCGAGTCCTCGTTGCGAGCGGAGCTGAAGATGCTGCGATCGGCCTTTATGAGCAACTGATCGTAGATCATCCCGGCATGCCGGAACCCTACAACAACCTCAGTGTGCTCTATGCTGCCCGAGGAGACACTGCCCGAGCTGCTGAACTGCTTCAACGAGCTCTCGAGATCCATCCTGTGTATTCCACGATCTACAGGAATCTCAGCCAGGTATACGCAGATCGCGCTATTGCTGCATACCGCAAGGCCCTGCGGAGCGACAGCTCGGAGCCTGCGACACCGCGGGCGCCACTGGAGCTGTCACCCATCAGGTCGCTGACCCATCCTGGGGGCCGCAACCCGTAACCGCATTAACTCTGCGAGCCATCCCAATCATTTCAATGAGCTGTCGTTCTAAGTTTAGAGCTTCTCGAGTAGCCATACTGCTACTGGTCGGACTCGCGTTGCCAGCGACGCTGGCTGCTGGCACAAAGCTTTACGAAAACCAACTTTTAGGCGCCGTCGACAGTCTGCTCGTGGGTGATCACCGGCAAGCTCTGGCACAGATCCAGCAGCTCCTTGTATTAAACCCGGACTCGCGCCTGGGGTACCTCGTTCATGCCGACCTGCTTGCGGCCCAGGCTGGTCTTGAAAAACCGATTGATGCCTTGGCAGGCAGGAATGACCAGGGATTGCTGCAAAGTCTTCGCAAACAGCTGCTGGCTCGCTGGCGGTTTGCGACGGACCTCAAGGCTGAGCGGGCAGGCCGTATACCCGCCCGCCTCGCCCTTCATAGCCAATCAGAGCCCGACCTCATCTACGTCGACTTGCCGGCTTCACGCCTTTATCTGTTCTCTTATCGAGATGGCACCCTCGAGGCCACAGCAAATTATTACGTATCGATCGGTCGTAATGGCACCGGAAAACAACGCAAAGGCGATCGTAAGACGCCAGTCGGTATTTACCACATCACGTCCTATATCCCGGGCAAGAATCTGCATCAACGGTACGGATCCGGTGCCCTGCCGATCAGCTATCCGAATCCGCTGGATCGACTAAAGCAACGCACAGGTCATGGCATCTGGCTGCACGGTACCGAACCAGGCTGGGTAAATCGCTCCCCCCGTGCTACTGATGGCTGTGTCAGCCTGTCAAACTCAGATTTTGAACAGCTGTACCAGGCACTTGGCAAACCATTTGCTACACCGGTCATCATCGACGATCAACCAGAGTGGGTCACAGCAACTGCCGAGAACGAGCGGAACCCGGAGTTCCCTGGAATCCTCGACAGATGGTATGGCACCTGGCAGCGAAGAGCCCCAACCTCCCTTCTTGAGTTCTACACCGATCCCGAACAGAGCGTTCTATTTGACACTACCGCTACCGATAGAAACACCCGACTCGTCGACACTGCGCTTTATTCTTATCCGGGCGAGATTGGTCACATGCTGGCCATTCTCCGATTCAGCAAAGGCAATGATCAGACGCGAACAGTGCATCAGTACTGGAAACGGCAATCCGACAAGGACTGGAAGATCATCAGCGAGACTCAGTTGGATCCAGAGTAGAAGCTTGGAAGCTGCTCAATAACCCCGCTCAAAGTCGACCACATACCGCAGTGGATGGCCGGCACGGTGTCGTTCGATATTCTCAGCTACGAACTCCACTGCCGTTGGGGGATTAGTCAGACTCGCAATGTGCGGAGTAAGTGCCACCGTCGGGTGACGCCAAAACCGGTGTTCAGACGGTAGCGGCTCGTCGTCGAACACATCCAATGCAGCGCCCGCAATCTGACCACTATCCAGAGCCTCGATTAAGTCGGGCTGGTTCACCAACTCTCCTCGACCGGCATTGATCAGAAACGCTCCTCGAGGCAACTGCCTCAGGACATCACGATCGATGAGCTTCCGTGTATCCCGACTCAGTGGCAGCAGGATGACTAGGATCCGGGTCTGCGCCAGAAACTGACCCAGTTCCTCGGTGCCGACGAAGCTTTGCAGGCCGGGAATCGTTTTACGCGTCCGGCTCCAGCCAAGCAATCGGTAGTTCATGCAGGCCAGGACTCTGGCCGAGGCGACACCCATCACCCCCAGTCCCATAATACCAACGGTGGTGTCATGGGCTGGGATCTGGTCGAGAACTTGCCAGACGCCTTGCCGTTGAAAATGTTGATACTGATCCATTCGCCGGTGGTACCTGAGGACGTTAAAGACCACGTACTCGGCCATCCCAGCAGTCAACTCCGGTTCGACCATTCGGACTACAGGAATTCCAGCTGGTAACGTCGGACAGGCAAGCAGGTGATCAAACCCGGCACCGACTGAAAAAATGACTTCGAGGCTCTCGAGGCCTTCGAACAGAGTGGCCGATGGTTTCCACAATAATGCGTACCGGATCTCATTTGGGTCTTCGATATCCGGCCATATTCTGATGGGCATGTCCGGTAAAGCATCTGCGAGCGCCGCGGTCCATGCCGCAACCCGATGCTCGTCGATCTTGAGTAGCAGCGCACCAGCCCCACTCATGTCGCCCGACCCATCCTTATCGTTTGGCTTGGTTCGATTTCACCGATGCAATTTTGGTCACTCATGCAGACTCCAATTCAGCCACCTTCTCCAGCCGGGCCTGACTCGGCACAACACCTTCCCCACTCGTATCTACCGCCACAGCCCGGGCACTTTATCCCGTAGAATGTAACCGAATCAACTGTGCTCAAGGCGCTCACTATGTCTTCGACCGCGGAACTTGCTCAGCGACTGATTCGGAAACCATCGATCACGCCCAACGATGCCGGATGTCAGGACATCCTGGCGCGGGCGCTCGAACCCTCAGGCTTTACCAACGAGTTTCTTCCCTTTGGCGAGGTCCAAAATCTCTGGTTACGTCGGGGATCGATCCCCCCTCTGATGGTCTTTGCCGGCCATACCGATGTCGTGCCGACCGGCCCGCTCGATGAGTGGACGCATCCCCCATTTGAAGGCAAAGTGGTCGACGGCGTACTGCACGGACGGGGAGCGGCGGACATGAAAGGGAGCCTTGCGGCAATGGTCACGGCCTGCTGCCAGTTCGTCAAGAATCATCCTGACCACGATGGGTCGATCGCCCTGCTGCTCACCAGCGACGAAGAGGGTCCCGCCGTAGATGGTACCGTACGGGTCGTTCAGACCCTGAAGGAACGAGGCGAGAAGATCGACTGGTGCCTGGTCGGCGAACCAACCAGTTCCGACAACGTTGGCGACGTAATCAAGAACGGCCGACGGGGTTCCCTGAGCGGCGCCCTAACAGTGACCGGTATTCAGGGTCACGTCGCGTACCCCCATCTAGCAGACAATCCGATTCACCGGATAGCAGCAATTGTCGATCAATTGGCAAAGCACGTCTGGGACCAGGGCAATGCTCACTTCCCCCCGACGACGTTCCAGGTTTCAAATCTCAACAGCGGTACTGGGGCCACCAACGTTGTTCCCGGTCAAGCTCGTCTGGATTTCAACTTTCGCTATGCCCCGGAATCAACCGTCGAGTCGCTAAAAGAGTTGGTTAAAGCAACCTGTCGCAAGCACACAGAGGTTTTCGATATTGACTGGTCAAGGCCAAACCTGCCCTTTCTGACCGACCCGGGCGACCTGCTCGACGCGGTGACTAATGCTATCCAAGACGTCACCAGACAGCGCGCCCGACTCTCGACGGATGGCGGCACGTCGGATGGCCGTTTCCTTGCACCGAGCGGGGCACAGGTGGTTGAGTTGGGTCCGGTAAACCGAACGATCCATCAAGTCAATGAACGGGTCCTGGTATCAGACCTCGAGACACTGGCATCAATCTATCAAAAAGTGTTGGAAAATCTGCTGCTTCCAGCGTAACCGGCCATAGCCGGTACAAGGTCGTTCAAATCTTACAGGATTGTAATCTGATGGCCAGTTCCTGGTAACACTGCAGGCGCTACCTTGTCTGGTGTTTGAAATTCATCCCTTAGACACGGAGCACGACGCATGAAAAACAAACCCAAGCGCATCGTCCTGGTAGCCCTGCTGTTCCTCGGCCCCATTCTCGTTGTCGACACCAGCATCGCCAGCAGTGGTGTATCTCTCAACTCAATGGCTACCGACAGTCACAGTGTGGTCCGGCCCGACAGTTTTGCGGACCTAGTCGACGCTGTCGGACCTGCTGTGGTTAGCATCACGACTCGAAATTCCAGCGCATCCAAAAAATCCCCCGATGGTATTCGACCGTCAATGCCAGGAGATAGACGACCTGTACCAGGTTTTCAAAGGAATCCGGAGTTCGAGCAGTTTCTCCACCGCTTCTTTGGCCCTGGCCACACCGCGCCCACTCCTGGTCCCCGCCAAGGCCGCGCACAGGGGTCCGGGTTCATCATCGATCCCAGCGGCCTTGTGGTTACCAATCATCATGTGGTGGCTAGGGCCGATGAGATTGAAGTGGTATTGGCAGATGGTCGGACTCTGCCGGCCAGGATCCAGGGTCATGACCCAAAAACCGATATTGCTTTGCTGCAGATCGACTCTGACGAGAAGTTTCCATTCGTCAGGTTTGGGGATTCGACCAAAGCCCGGGTGGGTGACTGGGTGATTGCAATTGGCAACCCTTTTGGCCTCGGTGGCACCGCCACAACCGGAATAATTTCTGCCCGGGGCCGGGACATCAACGCTGGCCCATACGACGACTATATCCAGATCGATGCGCCGATCAACCGCGGCAATTCGGGTGGCCCACTGTTCGACACGTCGGGCCTGGTGATCGGTGTCAACACGGCAATCTATTCTCCGAGTGGTGGTAACGTCGGCATTGGTTTTGCCGTTCCTGCCGAACAGGCTGAGAAAATCATCGCCCAGCTCCGGGATAGAGGCGTGGTCCTGCGGGCCTGGCTTGGGGTGCACATTCAGCGGGTCACGCCAGACCTCGCAGAGAGTTTCGGACTCGATAAATCCCGCGGTGCACTGGTATCTAAGGTTGAACCTGATAGCCCGGCAGAGAATGCCGGTATTGTTCCGGGCGATATCATCCTGGGATTCGACGGTAATACCGTAGACCGCATGAAACGCCTACCTCGACTGGTTGCAAGCGCGACAATTGGCGACAAGGTTGGGATCAGCATATGGCGTGATGGGCGCGAGATTACCCTGTATCCGGTCATGCAGCCGACTGGGAACACCTCCCAGATCGCAGCGTACTCGTCTCAACGCGACCACGGGCCGCTCAATCTCGGGTTGCTACTGTCAGCCCTAGATCACGATACCCGGCAACGGTATGGCATCGGTGCAGACGCTGCCGGAATTCTGGTTGAACAGGTGAAGCCCGGCAGCCCAGCTGCAGATAAGGGTCTGAAAAGAGGTGATCTGATCGTTCAGGTAGAGCGACGACCAGTCGATACACCTGCCAGGATGACAGAACTAGTCCATACCGCCTACCAAAACAACCAAAAAGTAGTTCTCCTCCTGATACAGCGAAAAGACCAACAGCACTTCGTGACTTTGCGACTGGCCTGAGCCAGTTCTCTGCTGATCATGCGGCCAGGACTGATGTCCTGGCCGCTGTTTCTTCTCGGCTAGAATCTATCCCAATCCTCAGCAGACTCGACGTCACCTGAATGATGCGAATCCTCCTGGTAGAAGATGACCGTGATACTGCCCGGCATGTCGGAAACGGTCTTATGGAAGCTGGCCACATTGTGGACCACGCTGACAACGGTGATGTTGGGCTAGCACTCGCTCAGACGGAGCCATATGACGTGCTCATAATTGATCGAATGTTGCCAGGCTGCGACGGTACTGCGATCGTAGAGCGCCTCCGCCAGTCCGAGAACTTCACACCGATACTCATACTGAGCGCTCTTGGAGACGTTGCTGACAGAGTTTCTGGACTCAGGGCCGGTGGTGATGACTACCTGCCCAAACCCTTTGCCTTTGAAGAACTCCTGGCCCGGCTCGATGCCCTGGTAAGGCGTGGCGATCGCTCACACACGGAAACCCAGCTGCAAGTCGCTGATCTGGAAATGGATGTGCTGGCCCGGCAGGTCAAGCGAGCGGGCAAAATCATCGCGCTACAACCCCGCGAGTTCCGGCTACTCGAGTACCTGATCCGTCACAGTGGCCAGGTGGTCACGCGCACCATGCTGCTTGAAAACGTCTGGGACTATCACTTCGATCCCCAGACCAATGTGATCGACGTTCATATCAGCCGGCTTCGGTCGAAGATCGATCGTGGTTTTTCCCATACGCTGTTGAACACTGTTCGCGGTTCGGGCTACATACTTCGTGAACCGGAATAGTTTTCTTCGCAGTTCAACATTCCGCCTGGCGTTGCTTTACGTAGCGCTTTTCTCAGCTTCTGTTTTACTGCTCTTTGCGTTCATTTACTGGTCTACCGCCCGTTACACAGCTGAACAAACGGATGGCGCCATCATCGCCGAGATTCGGACCCTGGCGGAACGTTACGAGACGCGCGGTCTACCCGGGCTTCGGAGATTGATTTCGGATCGGGTCGAACGTCAAAGACCGACTGGAAAATCCATCTATCTTCTCTCCGACACCCGGCAGAGGACCATAGTAGGCAACATCGACCGCTGGCCACAGGTAGACGAAGTGGATGGCTGGCTGAACTTCGAGCTTGAAACAGGCGGCACCCGTAGGGGTGTCCATCCAGCCCGTGCCCGTCAGTTTCAGCTCGTTGGCGGATACCGGCTTCTGGTCGGACAAGATGTCAACGAACTCAAAAGAGTGCGCCTGCGGATCATCAGTTCGCTCGGCTGGGGCCTATTGTTGACCCTGGCTCTTGGGTTGCTCGGGGGGATGGTGATGAGCCGTCGAATGTTACACAGGCTGGAATCGATCAATGACACCAGCCAGAAGATAATGGACGGCGATCTTGGCCGGCGAGTTCCCAGTCGCGGCAGCGGAGATGAATTTGACCAGTTGGCTGACAACCTGAACCGGATGCTGGATCAGACCGAATCACTCATGGAGGGAATTCGGCGCGTTTCAGACAACATTGCTCATGACCTCAAGACCCCTCTCTCGCGTCTTCGCCAGAGACTCGAGGCCCTGTCGAGGCATTATTCAGATGATTCAATCCCGAAAGCCGATCTTGAGGCTGCCCTGCAAGAAACCGACCATCTGCTGGACACATTCAATGCGTTACTGAAGATCGCCCGAATCGAATCCGGTCCACTACGCTCCGACATGCAAACGGTGAATCTGAGCACCCTCGCTGCGGATGTCGTCGAACTGTACGAGCCCTTGGCAGAAGACAAGCGACAGCGTCTGACCTTCCAATCCCGAAGCGATCCTACAGTCAGTGGCGACCGCGATATGCTGTTTCAGGCATTTGCGAACCTGATAGACAATGCCATCAAGTACACACCGGTCGGTGGGATCATTTCTGTCCACTGCACCAGTCACGACATCAGTACAGAGTTTGCAGTCACCGACAGCGGACCTGGAATCCCAGCTGAAAAGCGTGAGAAAGTCTTCCAGCGGTTCTACCGCCTGGATGAGAGCCGCTCAACAACGGGCAACGGCCTGGGCCTCAGCCTGGTCCAGGCCGTTGCCAGCCTGCACGGCGCTACCGTCAGCCTGACAGACGCAGAGCCCGGTCTGACGGTTCGTTTTATCCTGCCACACCCGAAGGATGGCGCCTTACCCAAGCCTGTTCAGTCCGGCCCCAACGCTTCTCCATAGGCTTCTTTGAGAGTCGCATCGGTCTGTCCAAACAACACCTGTCGGGAATCATCGGAGTCGATGGTACCTGTCTCCATCTGTACAGCCTGCTGGTGAGCGATTCTTACCGCCGGACGCAGAAGGATCCCTTCATACCAACGTTTGACTTGGGGAAACCTGTCAATGTCGGTCTTGTGCCATTCATATCGACTGACCCATGGGTGTGCCGCCATGTCGGCGATAGAATATTCTTCTGCGATGAATTCACGGCCTTGCAGGCGCCGGTCCAGTACCGCATAGAGTCTCAATGTCTCATTGGTGTAACGTCTGATTGCATAGGGTACTTCTTCTGGTGCGTAGCGATTGAAATGATGGTTCTGGCCCAGCATTGGTCCGAGTCCGCCCATCTGCCACATCAACCACTCGATGGCCTGCACTCGCAGACGGCTGTCCTTCGGCAAATACCGACCGGTTTTCTCGGCCAGGTACATCAGTATCGCACCGGACTCAAAAACTGTCAGCGGCTCACCGCCACCACACGGTGTGTGGTCAATGATCGCTGGGATTCGATTATTAGGGGCTATTTGGAGAAACTCAGGGCTGAACTGAGCACCCTTTTGGATGTTGATCGGAACCACTCGATACTCAAGACCGGCCTCCTCCAGGAAGACAGAAATTTTCAGACCATTGGGGGTCGGCCAGAAATAGAGTTCAATCATGTATCATCCTCAGGCGCCAAGTTTCGGGTTGTCAAGCCAACGTGGGCGCCGTACTCTGGCACACAATCGAGTCACCTGTCATGCTTTACCCCTGGAAACCTGTCGACTCCGACGTTGCCCGAACATCCATGACAGTTTCACGACATCGTCCCCTCTAGTGACTGTGGATGGGGCCGGTTCACTCCGCTATACTGCGCCGTTTGAAATACCGAGCGCCAGGGGGCGTACGCTGACGAGTGCCTAAAGAAGAACACATTGAAATGGAAGGCACGGTGCTGGAAACCCTGCCCAACACACAGTTTCGAGTTGAACTCGATAATGGACATGTTGTCCACGCTCATATCTCCGGAAAGATGCGTAAACACTACATTAGAATTCTGCGCGGGGATCGGGTCACCGTCCAGCTCACACCCTATGATCTTTCCAAGGGGCGTATCACCTACCGGGCACGCTGAACCTGACTAGCACATGTCAAAGATACCCCACAGCCGGGTAGCCGACAGCATTCCTCTGTAACCGGACCTGGCTCGAGCATGATCAATCTACCGTGGTGGGGCTCTGTTCTGATCGTATTATCGGCAACACATCTGACCATTGTTTCTGTGACGGTCTACCTGCATCGCCATCAGGCCCACCGCGCACTCACACTAAATCCTGCCGTCGGTCACTTCTCTCGCGCTTGGCTCTGGCTGACGACCGGCATCGTCACCCGGGAATGGGTGGCCGTGCATCGAAAACACCACGCCAAGGTTGAAACCAGTGAAGATCCGCACAGCCCACAGATTCTGGGAATTCACCAGGTGCTCTGGCTCGGCCTATTGCTCTACCGAAAAGAAGCAGCAAACAAACAGACACTTTCACAGTACGGCTCCGGCACGCCCGCTGACTGGGTCGAAGAGAATCTGTATTCGCGCTTTCCAAATCTTGGCATAGCCGGATTGCTCGCCATACAGATCGCCCTGTTTGGACCCCTCTCCGGCATCCTGATGTGGCTGGTACAGATGATCTGGATTCCCTTCTGGGCTGCCGGCGTAATCAATGGGATCGGACACTTCTGGGGCTATCGAAATTATGAAGTTGAGGATGCGAGCCGCAACATTGTGCCCTGGGGAATTCTGATCGGTGGTGAAGAACTGCATAACAACCATCACGCCTTCGCATCTTCGGCGCGGTTTTCTACTCGGCCCTGGGAGTTAGATCTTGGCTGGCTCTACATTCGCACACTGGTAAAACTGAAACTAGCCGAAGTCTTCAAACTGCCGCCCGTGACCGTCATTCGACCCGGGAGTTCCCACTGTGATCTTGAAACAGTACGAGCGGTAATCAACAATCGTTTCGAGATCATGGCCCAATATGCGCGCGATGTACTGTCTACTGTTTGCCGAGAAGAAGCCGGTGCCCTGGTAAGGGCCAGCCGGGCCAATCGAAAACTGATCCGTCGCGCCTCCCGACTGATTAGACGGGAACAGCTAGGACTGAGCCCACGAGCCGAGGAACACCTGTGCAGGGCGCTGGCCCTGTCGCCGCGGGTGCAGGCAGTTTACCAGGCTAAGCTAAGACTCCAGGAGATATGGCAACGGTCTTCCACCACCAGTGAGATGCTCGTTCACCAGCTGGAGAACTGGTGTCACGCAGCTGAAGTGTCGGGGATCGAGTCGCTCGAGACTTTCTCCAGCAAGCTCAAAGGCTACCGACTGTTGGCGGAAGACTGCCCCTACCCAGCAAAAACCCCTGCCTGAGCAGGGGTCTTCTTTAGCGACAGCACCGGTTCTCTCAAAACAGAATCTGCTGCTACTTGATCTTCGCTTCCTTGTAAACCACATGTTTCCGGACCACTGGGTCGTACTTTTTGATTTCGATCTTGTCCGGGGTGGTTCGCTTGTTCTTAGTTGTGGTGTAGAAATGCCCTGTTCCAGCAGAGGACACGAGTCTGATCTTGTCGCGCATTGAATATTCTCCGTTGACTCTCAGACCTTCTCGCCACGGGCTCGAAGATCTTTCAGAACTGTATCGATTCCCTTCTTGTCGATAATGCGTAGACCCTTATGAGATATACGCAGACGGACCCAACGGTTTTCGCTCTCTACCCAGAACCGCCGGTCATGGATATTTGGCCTGAAGACGCGTTTTGTCCGGTTGTTGGCGTGTGACACGTTGTTACCGGTAACTGACCTCTTTCCGGTAATCTGGCAGACTCTGGCCATCTGACTGCTGCTCTCAGTTGGTTCATGGAAGGGTGCGTTTTATACCAGAAACGGGGAATTATTGAAAGGCAAGGCTAGTTCCCGATCATCCGCCTGAAACAATGTATTTGCCGATCTGTGCGGTTCTGTACAGAACCGGGCTCGAGTTTCCCACAGGATCGCTAACCGTTAGACTTCCAGACATGGGTAAACTGAATGGCAGGCGTGTTCTGGTCGGCATTACTGGCGGTATAGCGGCTTACAAAAGCGTTGAACTGACCCGGCGCCTGCGAGAGCACGGTGCTGAAGTACGGGTTGTCCTGACGCCGGCCGCCAAAGAATTCATCACCCCCCTGACATTACAGGCAACCAGCGGCAACCCTGTGCACGAATCTCTTCTGGATTCGGACGCCGAAGCCGGGATGGGCCATATTGAACTGGCGAGATGGCCCGACCAGGTGATCATTGCCCCTGCCAGTGCTGACTTCATCGCGCGACTGGCTGCAGGTCTGGCTGACACGCTGCTCAGCACCATCTGCCTGGCAACAGAAGCCCCGGTCGCTATAGCACCGGCAATGAACCGGGCCATGTGGGACAAAGCCGTTACAAGGCGAAATGTTGCGACACTCGAGTCCTGGGGTGCACACATTCTCGGTCCTGATTCCGGTGAACAGGCGTGCGGTGAGACCGGACCAGGCCGTATGCTTGAACCAGGCGAAATCGCCTCTATTCTCGCTCGATCCGAACCAACTGGCGTGCTCCAGGACCTGCAGGTTCTGGTCACGGCTGGGCCGACTTGGGAAGCACTGGACCCGGTCCGGGCATTGACCAACCATAGCTCCGGCAAGATGGGTTACGCAGTTGCCAGCGCCGCAGTGTCCGCCGGGGCCACGGTATCGCTTGTCAGCGGTCCGACAGCCCTTGAGCCTCCTGCAATGGTAAGCACGCGACAAGTTGTCTCGGCGGAAGAAATGCTGAGTGCAGTCGAGGCTGATATCGATTCGGCTGACATCCTGATCAGCGTCGCTGCAGTAGCCGATTACCGGCCCGCCGAAATACAACCGGGAAAGATAAAGAAGGACGCTAGCGACCTCACCTTAGAACTGGTTCGCAACCCGGATATTTTAGCGGCGGTCGCCGCCCGGCCTTCGCCACCCTTCACCGTGGGATTCGCAGCCGAAACCGAGCGCCCTGCAGAACAGGCCCGAGAAAAGCTTATTCGGAAAAAGGTCGATCTGATGGTCGCTAATCTGGTCGGGGGGGAGGATGACCCATTTGGTAGCGATCAGAACTCCCTGGTTCTGGTTGACAACGACGGGGAAACCGCTCTGGGCCGGGATACCAAGGTCCGTCTCGCCAAAACGCTGATCGAAGAGGTCGCGGCCCGCTACCATGCAAAGAATCCAGCTGCGAATCCTTGACCCACGGCTGCAGGGTGATTTTGCCCTGCCCGATTACGCAACAGTGGGGTCCGCCGGACTCGACCTGCGGGCCTGCCCAGACCAGGACCTGGTCGTTGGGCCTGGACAGTGTGAACTGATTCCAACAGGGCTGGCCATTCACATTGCTGACCCGTCAATCACCGCGGTGATACTGCCGCGCTCTGGACTGGGCCACAAACACGGTATCGTACTCGGCAATCTGGTGGGTCTGATCGACAGCGATTATCAGGGTCAAGTGATGGTGTCCTGCTGGAACCGAAGCGCAACGTCATTCACGATAAAGCCCGGTGATCGCATTGCCCAGATGGTCTTCCTGCCAGTGATTCAGGTCCAGTTCGAGCCGGTCGAGACATTCGACGAAAGCGATCGCCACACTGGTGGATTTGGGCATACCGGAAGGTCCTGAATACAAAAACTGACGGCCAGCCGGTAATCAACAGACGGATCGCCATGACTATCCTGCTGGCATCGAGGGGCATGGCGATTTCTCCTTTCCCGCGCCTCTGTGCTTTCTGTGTTCGGATGAAACAAGCTAAAGGGCGACTGCAGCACCGTCACAGCGCGGGTCACTTGCCCCTTCGATCAGACCGTCAGGACAGACCACTACAGCACCGGCGTGACCCATGATGCCATCATAGACACCAACGATCTCCAGATCATGGCCGGCGCTTTTCAGCCTATCGTAGAGCTCAGCATCGAAACGGTTTTCGATCCTGACATTCGATACTTCACTACCCCAGGTCCGGCCCAGCAGCCAGCGCGGTGCACTCACGGCCTGTTTCAGTTCCTGCCCGTACCGGGCATAACGGGAAAATATCATCGCCTGGGTCTGTGGTTGCCCTTCTCCGCCCATTGTTCCGTAAGCCATCACACGCCCATCGGACAAGTGTGCCAGAGCGGGTTGAATGGTGTGGAACGGCCGCCTGAACGGTTTCAGACAGTTATGATGTTCCGGATCCAACGAGAAACTGGAACCCCTGTTTTGCCAGGTTATGCCTGATTGAGGTAAGACCACCCCGGCGCCAAATTCCCAGTAAAGGCTCTGGATAAAACTCACCATCCGTCCACTGCTGTCGGCCGCTCCCAGCCAGACCGTATCTCCGGCACTCTGCTCTCTGGGCCAAGGAGCAGCCTTTTGCCAGTTCACCTGCCCGGCCATTTCCTGCAACACCGCTTCCCGCAGGAAATCCGCTGGATTCACAGACATATAGCTTGGATCCGTGACGTAACGGTCCCGAACACCGAAGGCCTGCTTGGTGGACTCGATCAACCCGTGCACAAACTCGAAAGTTTCCGCCTTTTGCACACCCATTCGATCAAATATACCGAGCAATAACAGTGAGGCGAGCCCCTGGGTTGGTGGCGGCATATTGAACAACCTGTCCCC
This sequence comes from Pseudomonadota bacterium, assembly GCA_002718155.1. Taxonomy (GTDB): domain Bacteria; phylum Pseudomonadota; class Gammaproteobacteria; order Arenicellales; family UBA868; genus UBA9619. The sequence continues at coordinate 7,886 of PBDS01000058.1, read as the reverse complement.
CTTTAGCGTTAAACTGAGTGGTGCAACCTGCAGGGGCCGATGGCGCTGTAAATCAGCGACTGTCAACGGGCTACCCACTGCCTTCAGATCTTGTGCAATCTCGCAGGACAACCGGCCCCGATAAAAGTCATCCAGACCATTACGCGCCAGTTTCTCCAGCGTAGCAGCCAGGGCGGGTTGCCTGAATCGTTCTCCTCGGCTCGGCGGCCTGCCCTCGGGCAGATTCACTGAAGCAAACCCGGCCAAGGGTTTAAGCTCGGCCAGCTTTTCGCGAGTGTTATCAGCTTGTGTCTGGCTGACTGGAAAACCTTTCTGAGCGTAATGTACGGCATCCTCAAAAAGACGACCAAGAGGAAACTTTCCGCCCCAGTGTTGCCGACTATACTGAATAGCAGCCTGCCAGCCGGACACTGCACCGGCAACCGTCAGGGCGGCCATTGGGCCGCGTGCCGGTACAGCATCGTATCCTGCAGCGTGGTAGAAGGCAGAATCTGCACAACCTGCAGCACCGCCACAGGCATCAATTCCAACGGGCTCGCATCCGGGCTCGTGAATCAACCAGAAATTATCTCCGCCCAGCCCGTTCATGTGAGGATAAACCACCGCTATCGTGGCTGCCGAAGCAAGCATCGCTTCAATTGCGTCGCCGCCCTCTTGCAAGACGCGTAGCCCAGCCCGAGCAGCAAGATGATGTGGGGCAACAACCATCCCCTCAAAACCAAGGCTGGTGAATGTCATCGGACTGTATCCATCGATCCCAGTTCTAGCACGGTCTTGGCCTTAGGCTTTCCCCCAAAGATACCGGGGAAATGCCGGCTAATCGCCCCGAGCGGATCGCTGGTGAAGCCGGAGAGGTTCCGGAAACGGACGGGCGACTTAACAGATTTGCCGAAAAATGATATAATTTTGTGTTTCCTTTGGGGAAATACAGCGTCAAACAACCGCTCTCAGGTCACTGCCAACAAAGTTGCCGAGCGCATTTAAAAGGATAGCAGGATTTTCAATGGACCGCCCAGTGTCCAGATAACCAACCACCTCCAAGGTCACTACATGCCCCAGCCAAGAGCCATACCGAGAAAAGGTGATGTGCCCATAGTTCTCGATCTCGAAAACTTCGCACACTTGGAATACGGCGTTGTTGAGATAGAAAAAGCTGATCTTCCCAGTGGTGGGTCTAACGGGCGCTGTTACCGCTACGTAGTTGCCAACACGGTATCGACAGTCACTGGATACCGTCAGGGGACAAAGCGCGAGGTGTCAAGCTATGTCTCGACCCTGATTGAAGACCTCAATATCCGCACGATTCCCAAGAAAAAAATCTAAACGGCCCGGTTGTACGCCAGATCACTATAGTGGGAGCTCTGCATCTTTCGCCAGACCCTCTAAAGGGCGTTACACAGCAGAAACCTTCTATACCGATCACTCCCATTCCCAGCACCTGACCACGATCGGGTGCAGACAGCACCCGTCATCGCGATGAGCCCCGCAGTCGAGCCGATTCCCTTGGCCCGCCTGGCACTGGTTTTTGTGCCGGTACTGGTTGTATTACTGATCCAGTTCAGATGGGCACTGCCGGTGCGCTCAACTACCTACGGTGTCGGACGGATGCTGCTCCAACTTCTGCTGGTAGGATACGTGCTCGTGTATCTATTCGACTCCGGCAACGCCTGGATCGTTTGTGCGGTGATCTTTGTCATGATCACGATCTCGAGCTGGATCGCCCTGCGCCCCATTGCAGAGCAGCGACCTCGACTGTACCTGATTACTGTAGCGGCTATTGGGATTGGCGGGGTTCCCAGTCTGTTTCTGGCCACCGAGCTCGTGCTCGACCTGACACCCTGGTACGCGCCTCGCTATCTTATACCTCTTGCGGGCATGGTGTTCGCCAATGCTATGAACTCGGTCAGCATCGCCGCAGAACGGCACATGACGGAACTGGAGCGCGGCCAGGGGAATGAATCTGCTCGGCGGGCCGCGTTTCAGGCTGCCCTGATTCCTTTGATCAACTCTCTGTTTGCTGTTGGCCTGGTGTCGTTACCAGGAATGATGACGGGTCAGGTCCTGGCCGGAATATCCCCGCTGATTGCAGCGCGCTACCAGATCCTGGTGATGTGCATCCTGTTCGGTTCCTCGGGCATCGCGGCGGCCTGCTACCTGTACTGGTGTAAACCGCAGAACCTGCCCTCTAAGCCCAGGNGCCTTAACGATTCAACCAAGTAATGGTCCGCAGTTCAGCATGGCAGACAGTGACGCACAAANAGTTCGTATCAGTTCTCCCAAACGGACGGAAGAGAGGCCTCGCAGTGAAGCTGGAGTCAAACACTTCGCGCCGACTGTAAAGACACGACGGGACTGTCATACCAGGCCGGGGCTAGAAATGCCTTACGGGCAAGATCCAGACAATCGGTTCTTCATTCGGCGTCTCCGATATCATTCCGTTTAGAAAGCACCTGCTCGAAGTGTGCCAATTCATCAGTTATGGTTGTCTTGGAAAACGCTCTGCCGGCCCTGGAATACCAATATCGTGCGTTCGACAGGTCACCCTCTTCCCTGTGAATGATAGCGTGCAACCAGAAAGCCCAATTGGAGTCGTTTTTCTGCACGATCTTATGGGCGTCGTCCCACCTCCCGCCCCGACACAGGTCCAGCGCCTCTTTCAGGTCCTGACCCATTGTTNTGTTTTCACCTCTCTCCAGAGTACCGTTCGCAACCAGCCCGGTACAGTTTACTACTGAATACGGTCAGGGAGACCCTTCAGACTTTATCCGCCGTCTCCCGTATTCGGGCACGCTTTCCAGGACGATCAGAACAGCCTGGGATTCAATTGAGAGCTGGATGGGTGACAGGTACGCCGGAGCTTCTGGACAAACAACGCCGGCAGCAACTCTGGGTTATTGGTCCAGTACAGTCGAGCCCAGTTGAGTGATGTTTGAGTAAAAGACGGAGCGTGGGGTCGCCAGAGGTTTACTTTTTTTGAGCCACATAGCACCGCACCGATATCGTGTGATCTTCTGAAACGTCACTGAAAGTAAAAGAGGGCCCCCCTATATCNCCTACCGCCCATTCCTCATCTACAAAGATGTCGGCCCAGATATTCCCAGCACCCGCCGAAATTTCAAAAGTCTGGCTACTACCCTCGGAAACGGAGACATCTCCGACAGGGGAAATGCTGCAATCTCCGGATGTTACACTGGCTATGATGGTATAAGTATTTGGTTCTGGTTCTGGTTCTGGTTCTGGTTCTGGTTCTGGTTCTGGTTCTGGTTCTGGNNCNGNTNNTGGTAATTCAACTAATGTTTCACAGTCGAAGTTAGCGACCACACTGTGCGCAGATGTCACCTCCGCAATATTGTAGGTATCACTCGGTGTCAGGGTCACCGAGTCACCGTCGACCAAGACCTCAGAAATGTCACAGCCAGGATCGGGTGACACTTCAAAGGCTAGACTGTTGTAGGCTTGGATATTAATAACGCCAGCAACCGATGTCTCTTCAGCAGGATCGTCCAAAAGGGGAGTAATTCTCCCGTTGGTAGTTTTAGTTATCTCGACATTAAAGCAGCCGGTATGCAATGCAACTCTTGCAAGCTTATCGACCGGGCTATTGGCCTTTGGTTCTTGTCGGAACACCTTGCCGTTGCCGTGTCCAGGAGCACAATTGCCATTGTAAATAATTGATAATTCTCCCGTTAGCCCGGCAGCCTCATAGGCAGCAGCGGCCTCAGCCGGTGTCTTATCTTTTAGCTCAGGGAATCTAGCGGCGACAGACAACTGATCAACATTGTCCGATAAAATTCCGCTATCCGCTGTTGGCTTGTCTTTGCTGCATCCTGAGAAAACACAAATCACGATAGACAACCCGAAAAGGAAGCAAAGCCGGTATTTGGTACCACTGACATTATCTAAAAACATATCGCATCTTCCACGTTCCCGGTAAAACCTCCGACACAGGAAGGGATCTATTTAGATATTAGATGAACAATAAGCAATATAATATTGAGATATTGGCTATTATGTTCGTTGATGAAAGGAAATAGATGTAGAAATTATGTCAATTTCTGACTTATTTCATGCTCACTGGATAAAAGGTTCCCGAGGCAGGCTTTTTCAAAAAGAATGTCTCGATTGAGGACTCGACACGTTGGAAGCAATGTTGAAGCGGGATCTGGGTGTAACTCTTCAGACTGGCGGCCTGATTTGTCCGCCTTTGTAGATTCCTACCGATACACAACGACAGCTTCAGATAGCCTTAAGATTTGGTGGTCGTCTGAGTCTGTATTGATCGCCGTAATTGCCCTAATAGTGGCATAAATCTCTTTCTTACAACTGGTAACGATCCCATCCGATGTAAAGGATGCCTCCAGGAAAAACTCGTTATTTCATGCCCCATCGCGAGAGACTAGAAGGCTGCGACGGCGGCAGACATGGAACATCATCTATTCCAGCCAGCGCCCCTATCGACGCGGTAAGAAATTCTAAAACGCTATGGGGAGTGACTTATCAGGCAGATTCTTCTTCTACTGCTCGACCGGTTGCCTGGTGTTGCCAAGGACCAACGTAACCTTTTGACCAATCCGGCGGTAACTCACATCCCCGGGGATCATGGCTCGCATAGCGGGCAGGTTCACCGCACACAATCACACCATCGTACTCGCTGGCAAGCGGGTTAAAGGCATATGGCATTGAGTCAGCAGAGGAGTACACATTAAGCAGCAGTGGTCTCATCTGTGTGGAATTATTCTGGTGTGAGCCATGAATCACACGACAGTTGAGAACGACTACTGAACCGGCCGGGCCAGTCAAATTCACGATGTGATCCTGCCAGCCCGATTCGAGGTTTTCTTCGGGTATGCGCAGCACCCAGTTGTGATTTTCATCGTACATGCTGTGCAGGTCGCCACGGTGAGTGCCATTGATGGCCATCAGTGGGCCCTGTTCGACACCACAATCTTCCAGGTAGAGACCGATAGTAACTGGGCTGTAATCCGTATGGGGCCACGCGGGAATATCCTGGTGCCAATCAAACTTCTGGCCTACGTGTGGCCACTTGAAATTGAGTTTGGAATGATAAAACTTGACGTGCGGTCCACACAGGTCCGCAGCCAATTCAACAATCGACGATTCACAGGCAAAACGCCAGAAGTCCGGATGATTACAGACCGGGCTGTTGAGTCTTCTCAGCGCAGGGGCTTCTGGCGAATGGCCGGATTCGAGCACGTAGGTCGCGTTATTCTCAGTGACATGCCGAGCCGACTCGATGCTCTTGGAAGCCGCATGACGCAATCGCGCCAACCAGTCGTTCCCGATAAAGCTTTCCAGGACCAGACTGCCATTAGCAAAGAACGCCTCTCGTTGTTCGCTTGTTATGGACCTCGTCGGATATTTCAACACGTCAGCTTCAAGCATTGTTCCCTCCCAGGTATTTGACGTGCTACTAACGATACAATTCCAATCGGTTTTTTAGCAAAACCTGCTTGTGCCTATTTTCGAAGGCTTTAGGAAGCATCTTCTGTCCTACAGCACTTCAGTCTCTCTGCTCACTTTGTCGTCTCTTCTGGATCTATTTTTTAACTATACCGGTGTTGGCAAATATTCAGAAATCCTTTTATAGATCAGCTGCAGACTCCGCGCAAATAGGCTTCAATGGACTCGGAAGAACCAAACTAAACCCTGGTTCATCAAATTGTGGACACATTAACAATGAGAGGTATCTCACTCTTTACTATTTGTTAAATTATTCAAGACATGATGCGTTGACGGATGGATGGTCCGATCTCAGTTTGCGATCTGGAAGTACAACCAGGGCTCCCATTGCGCAAGCAAATAACATCAGGGGCCCGAATCCATTGAACCCAACGCCAAGGTACAACCATCCCCCGATGACTGAAGCTGTGAGCCAGCCGATACTGGCAACTGAACTATTCAACCCCATAATGACCCCACGTACTTCTGTGGGTCCATCGGCCAAGGCTGCCATCAACGGTGGGCGAGATAAAGCGTTACATAGAGAAAACCCAATCCCCAGCAATGTGGTGATCACAAGGCCTGGAGTCCATAGAAACCAGGCCAGTGCAAAGCCACCAGACAGTAATAGCATTCCCGCAATGCTTGCTCTGCGAAAAGGAAATCGGTCTGCGAGTTGTCCACCCAAAAGAGTACCGGTTATGTTCCCAACGGCAAACCCTACCAATGGTAGAGCGACGGCCTCGATCTGAAGATCGTAGGCGGTTCGCAAAAAAGCGGGATAGAAGAAAGTAGCTAGCCCAAAGCCGATTCGTTCCAGGATTGATGAGGCAAATAGCCGCACGACGGGACCTGTTAAAGCCTGCCGGAGCGTGGGTTGCGCAGCGTCGATATCCTTGTTTGAGACCCTGGTTTTTTGTGAGTGATTGCCCACGTTTATTAGCAGAAGGATCGCGGCAACAATTGCCACGCCAGCGACCGAGACGTGCACACCACGCCAACCGATCGACGCTCCAATCCAGGCAGCTAACGGTATACCAATCAGCAAAGTAAGTGATTGGCCACTCATGACCCAACCCAGCGCCCGGCCACGCTGCTGATCGTGTGCCCGTAAAGAAACTTCAGTCATTGAAATTGCAGAAAACGAACCACAGAAAATACCAGCAAGCGCGATACAAATCACCAGTGACCCATATTGTTGTGTAATCGATGTGGCCACCAACGATGTTGCCAGACCAACGGGGCTGATAACAAGAAACATTCGACGCCCCCATCGATCTGCACCCTTTCCAGACAGAAACGATGATAGACCCCAGAAAAGGGCAGTCAGCCCGAAAAGATTGGCAATCGCAGGCAAGCCAACCGCGAAATCGGTCGCCATCTCAATCAGGAATGGCGCCCGGGTTGAACCGCTGGCGGTCGCTGCGAACATGCCTATACAACAGGAGATGACAAGTGCCCAAGGCATCGTTAGGACTGCGACTCCTGAGTGAAGGTGTTAGGTGGGCCGGGTGAGAAGACCCTAACGCTTTCGTATCGGGTCCCTAGCAGGTCGCCAGGCTATTGAAACCGCACAAGTAATTGAACGGCACGGTAAGCTTTTAGCTGGCGTCTCCTATCCCGGTTGTATGCGACCCAACAAAGACCATAGTAGGGAGATCAAAACTTGGCAACAATCAAAACCCGCAAAGGAGATTATCCGGTCGCCGGCAGTCGTAAAAGGTACTCCCGCCTATATTGGTTGGGGCGATTGGCGCCATATGACGCCAGCATAAGCCCAGACAGCTGAGGCTTGTCGGCCTGACCTACTCGGGCAGCATTTCTCCCGACCCACCAAAGTCCTCGGGGAAATCCTTGAACTTCGGTAGACCATCCTTGATGGGCAGTATAGTACTTTCGTAATTGATGTGAATGGCCGGTTTGAACTCCATATCTTTGATTACAGAAGCATAAACGTCGACTACGCCTAGAGGACCAACATCATGGAAAACATGCCCTCCGCACTTCTGACACCAGGCACGTTTGTGCCCTTCTGAGCTCGCGTAACTCTGGATCTGATCCTCGCCGCCAGTAATAGTCATTTTGTCCTGGGGCCAAATGGCTGCACCGTTGACCGGACTTGCCGACCAGGCACGACAAGCCTTGCAGTGACATAGCAGCATTGCCTGAGGGTCACCCTCGATTTCCAGAGTTACCGCGCCACACATACAGCTGGCTGTATAGGTCGTCATGCTCATCGTCTCCTTATAGTTTGTCTGATCCTCACCTGACCAGACTGCTTCCCGGTCAGCTTCTAGATGGCCATCACATCGCCCATGCCATCGATGAGATTCAGTTTTACCACATGTAGCTTTCTATCTCCATTTTTTCGCTGTATGGAAAGATGGAAGTGACCTGCCTGATAAAGTAGTCCAGTTGATGTGAGA
>PBDS01000057.1 GCA_002718155.1 Pseudomonadota bacterium | reverse complement strand
ATTGCAGCATCCCACATATCCAGACTGGCCCAGACCATGGTCGACAGAGCGCAGACTAAGGCAAGGCGCAGGCCGCCGAACCTAAAAGCGATTAGACCGATGCCGAGGACAATCACAGGCCAGGTTGTCAACACCAAAAACGTCTCGACCGCGTCAATTGAATTGCGAATGACATCCGCAAATGCCCGAGTCGCCCACTGGTAATTTGCTTTTAGCCAGGCTTGTCCGTTATTGATCCAGTCAGCAAATGGGAAGGCATCGACAATTTGTTGTGGAAATTTTTGTTCGTCCGGTGTGAGCTGCGCAATTATGATTGAAACAGCAATAATAATTGCACTAATCCCGATGGGCTTAATCAGGTCCCTTTGCTGGCCAGAGAGCTTCATTGGTTTATGATTATGTGAACAGCTTGAGTCCTTCGTCTAGTCTGCTATAGCCTAACTGCCTTCGATCGCCAGTAGTATCGCGCGATGGTCAACCGCGCCCAGCAGTTCGTTATCAGAGTCGACCACAGGTATCGGATGGTTGAGGCGGGTTGCGGTAGCAATCAGTGTGTCGATCAGAGCATCAGGTGATACGGCAGCTTCCTTTTGAATAAGCTGGTTCATGGGAGACCCGGACTTCGAGTCAGCCATGGCTTGTTCACGGGTTAAGGTGCCTTGGTAGCTTTTATTCGGGCCGACGATAAAAGCTGCTTGGGCCTGCTGTCTGTCCATCGTTGCCAGGGCGCCTGATACGGTTTCATCTTCACTACAGCAACAACAGTCGCTGTTCATTATGGAATTGACGGTCAGGACCTTATGTCGGGGTACATCTTCAGAGAAATCCCGCACATAGTCATCCACAGGATTGGCAACAATCTCTTCAGGCGTGCCGATTTGGACAAACTCACCATCCTTCATGATCGCGATGTGATCTCCCATTTTGATGGCTTCCAGAAAATCGTGCGTAATGAATACCATCGTTTTGCGGACCACGGACTGAAGTCGAAGCAGTTCATCCTGCATCTCGCGTCGGATCAGCGGGTCAAGTGCGCTAAAAGGCTCGTCAAACAACATGATTTCCGGATCGACTGCCAGTGCTCGTGCGAGACCGACCCGCTGCTGCATACCACCTGACAATTCACGTGGGTAATTATCACCCCAGCCGCTCAGGCCAACAGATTCCAACACTTCCCCGGCTTTCTCGAGACGTTCATCCCGAGGCATACCCCGCACCTCAAGGCCATAGGCAATGTTTTCGATGACACGGCGATGGGGGAGCAGGCCGAAATGTTGGAACACCATACTCAATTTATGTCGACGCAGTTCGATCAGGTCTTTTTCGGGCATGGTCACGGTATCTACCCCGTCAACTAGAACTTCACCCTGCGTGGGTTCGATCAATCGAGAGATGCATCGAACTAACGTTGATTTGCCACTGCCAGAGAGTCCCATCACCACAAAGGTTTCACCACGTTCGACTTGAAACGAGACGTCTTTGACCGCGATAACGTGTCCAGTCTTTTCCTGTACCTCGGTTCGCGACCAGGTAGGATCAACCTCGTTAAGGATTTTTGTGGGATTGGCCCCAAAAATTTTCCACAGAGCTTTGCAGACTATGGGTGTGTCTTGTCGTTTTTTATCGCTCATTAAGCGTTATCCGGTTATCGCTAGTGGTGGTCATTTCTCGATCACTTCTTCCGCCATTTGGATGATAGCGCGTTTGTGATTGTCATCAGATGCACTTTGATTCTCAAGCACGCTGAAGAAGACTACGACTGTTGTGGTTTCCGGGTCAATCATCAAGAATTGCCCGCCCCAGCCACCGTGTCCTATCCAGCGACCGTTGGTCTTAAGCTGGTTTCCGTAATATATGTGGTTATCGGGTTCCGGAAAGGCAGGCCCTTTGCACCGCCGTGCAGAATTCATGAATTCGTAGTTTCCGACCGGCTTGCCGTTGGCTCCTATACCCTGCCGAGCAAAAATAAGACCATAACGAGCCAAATCACGTGCACTCAGACTCGCGCCGCAGTTGGTGTTCGGAACTCCCGTATGATCCGTAGACATATGGAACGTGTGTTCGATCCCCGCTGCTTCAACAATGTGAACCAGATGGTCTCGCAGACTCAGACCACTGACACGCTCAGCTACCCAGGCCAGAACATCGGTATTGGCAGATTTGTAATTTACCTCTCCGGAGTGGTTCAGCAGGTCATTGCTTTCTATAGTACACAGAAATTCCCGGTTGGAAATCTGTCTGTTATCGGCTGCAGGCAGTCGCCAGCCCATAGATGCATTGTGCAGCAGGGCCATTGTGTCGGGATCTGAATAATCTTCCGAGTAATCGTTGACCACATTCATATCCAGTACATCTTGTATGCTGGCATCGGCATAACCTGAACCGATCTCCGGGAGGTAATCACAAACCGTAGCCCTCAGGTCGATCAGACTACTTTCCACACAACGTCCGATAATCAGATGGATCATGGTCTTGGTGATAGACATGATCGTATGTGCTTGGTCGGCGGAAAAATCAGGCGCATACTGTTCATACGCGAGCTGGTCGTCCCGAAGTACAACCATTGCCGAGAAGATGCCCGAGTTACATAAGTTTTGGACGGAGTCCAGTTCGGCGATACGTGCATCATTGCAGCTAGACAGTTCGAGTACTTTGGAGGCGCGAAGACTGAAACCGTAGCGAACAATCCGGTGAAGGTTATGAAAACTGTTGCGTCGTTGTCCTGGTCTGTTCCAGTGTTCGAGATGTCCGCTTTCTGCAACAAGATCCGGATTAGAATGAATCGGCATTAGTCGTCTGTCATTCAGTATGAGGTTCGGTGCGAGTCATCAGGGAGGGTTGGGTAGTGTCCCACAGGGTGCAATTCTGGGAGCATTGACTGTTTTGCGCAAATTCGGAGCTTATGGGCTGGAGCTGCTGCCCGGATGATATGATCTGATGCTCTGTGCTTCGACGTCCGGACAGGCGGGTAGCAGCAGTTGATGCTATTTTGCCAGACTGATGGTTGCCGGCGCTTTGCTCAGGCCAGTTGGGAAGTTTTGTCACACAATCGATCAACCCGGTAGCTGAGGAACGTCCTGATGAGTGAACTGAGGCCGATGGCCAACGTTGATGGGCAGATCACTGCCATGCACGATGCGATGATCCCGGTCATGGATCGGGGTTTCTTGTACGGCGACTCCGTCTACGAGGTTTTTCGAACTCACAAGGGTGTTCCGCTGTTTATGGCTGATCATTTCGAAAGGCTGGAGAATTCAGCAGCTCTGATCAGTATGGAGATCAGCCAGAGTCGCGACCAACTGATTAAGGAGATCCGAAGAACCTGTCAAGCCTCTAGCGCCCGCCGGGAAGATGACATCTATGTGCGCTACCAGATCACACGGGGCGTCGGGCCCGTCGATCTTTATCCGAATCCAGATCTGAAGACCCGTTACGTGATCATTGTCAGCAGCTTACCGGCGCGAAAGCCAGAATATTACTCGCACGGAATGGACATGGCGGTGCCCTCGGTACGACGCAACCCCGCCAACGCACTGGACCCCAACATCAAAGGCGGGAATTACATGAACAATATTCTCGCAATAACGGAGGCCCGAAAACTCGGTGCGGACGACTGCATCATCCTGAATCGGGAAGGCTTCGTGACCGAGGCCGCCAACAGCAATGTCTGGTTCGTGATCGACGGGCGGCTCGTGACGCCAGCCTCTGGAAACCTGAAAGGCCTGACCAAGAAACACATCCATATGGCACTGACCCAGCGCGGTGTTACCAGTGAAGAGGTCGAGGTTCACGTTAATGAGCTACCGGATGCTAGCGAATGCTTCGTCACCAGCGCGACACGTGATGTGATGCCTTGTGCATCGCTGAGACTTGAGGATGGAAGGGTGCTGGTATTTCCGGAGGGAGGTGGAGAAATTACCCGTCGGGTTCAGGATGTTTTTTCGGACTATCTCGATGCCTATGTGGCTGCCCACACTGAAGACGTGATGGTTTAACCAGGGTATCGGTGATTCGACTGAGTGGCAGTGAACGGACATTTCAAAAGCTCATGACATGAACAGAACAAGAGTTCTTATTCTTTTCGGCGGGCGTTCAGCAGAGCATGAAGTGTCTGTCGTGTCGGCGCGCTCGGTCTGCGCAGCGATCGACAGAGAGCGTTATGAAGTTGTCCTGGCAGGAATCACCCGTGAGGGCCGCTGGTTTCTGGATGACGGTGATGAACGGCTGCTCAGAAACTCCACAGTCAGTGGTGCTGACGGGCCGGAGGTCCGGCTGGCTGGGCAGGGGAACCAGCTGGCCGTCGAGGACGGTACGTTGATGCCTGGCACAGCTTTCGACGTAGTTTTCCCACTGTTGCACGGTCCTTATGGCGAGGATGGGACCATTCAGGGTCTGCTGGAGCTTGCCGATGTGGCCTACGTTGGTGCGGGCGTGGCGGCGTCGGCGGCAGGGATGGACAAAGCGCTTGCCAGAGCCGTGTTTCAGGCGGCCGGTTTGGGCCAGACAGACTACCGGGTCGTGCGACGCTCAGAATGGCGAAGCACGCCCGCGGCCGTGCTGAATGCTTTAGAACAGACGTTTGATTACCCGCTGTTCGTAAAACCCGTTAACCTCGGCTCTAGCATCGGTATCACGAAGGCCCACGCCGCCGGCCAACTTCGTACAGGGTTGGACCTGGCCGCGGAATTCGATTGCAAAATAATGGTTGAGGCCTCTGTTGAGGGGGCAAGGGAACTCGAATGTGCGGTACTCGGCAACGAAGACCCGACGGCATCCGGCGTAGGCGAGATCATACCGGGCGCTGAATTCTACGATTACAACACCAAGTATATTGACGACCGCTCGGAACTGAGGATCCCCGCGGAATTGGATGAGGCTGTAACTGAGGAGATTCGCGAGATGGCGGTCAGGGCCTTCCGGGCGATCGACTGCCGCGGACTCGCCCGGGTGGACTTTCTCCTGCGGCCCGGCGGCGAGGTACTGCTCAACGAGATCAACACCATGCCTGGGTTTACCCCGATCAGCATGTACCCCAAGCTGTGGCAGGTGGCAGGCTTATCCTACGCCGATCTGATTGATCGACTGATCAAGCTTGGGATCGAGCAGCGCAGCGACAGGCGTGACCTTAAAACCACGCCAGATTGAGTCGGTTAACGATGGGCAACGGGGACCTAATTGCACCACAGCCGGCACTATACTCCCTGCCGTGGGCCCCTGGATTTAGATTCGATTGCTGACCCACGCGTAGGGATCAACGATGTTGCCCCGACCACCAAGATAGTTGTCAATGATCTCGATCATGTGGTCCCGGCCGAAGGATTCATCGTGTCCGCCATGGATCGTCCCGACTCTAAGTTCCCTGAGTCGTGCCAGGCTCTCCCGGTAGATATCGCGATCCGAATGGTAAAGAGTGTCGAACAGATCACCGTTGTAGATAATGTCTCCGCTGAACAGGGTCTTGGTTTTCTCCTCGAACAAGGCGATCGAGTCGGGTGAGTGGCCGGGCAGGTGCAGAACGCGAAACACTCGATCGCCGAGGTCCAGGAGATCTCCTTCATCGAGGTAGCCCGTCAGTGGCGCCGGTGTAATGCTGAATGACTCGACCGTGAAGCTTTCATCGGGCAGGGCCAAAAAAGTCTCTGCCCGGATGAAGGCATCGATCGGCATCTCGGGCGGCATTGGGTCCTGGTAGACCGACCGGCAAGCTCGATGACCCAGTCGTTCGGAGAACTCGTGGCCCGCACCGATATGGTCAAAATGACAGTGTGACATCACAGCGATCAGTGGTTTTTCGCTCAGGCGCATGATTTCCGGCTTGAGAGGGCGCAAGCCAAGCCCTGAGTCGATGAGCAGATCGCGGTTCCTGCCTTGGATATGCCAGATGTTGCAGCGTAACCAGTCGGCCACATAACGTTCCCGGATCAGTGAGATACCGTTGCCGAGATGGATGATTTCATACCAGTCTTGACCAGCAACCGGAACAGGCGAATTCATGGGCTACCCGTAACGTAGAATTGACAGACGTCAACCGTAACAGAAACGAGCCAGTCGGAGGGTCTTATGCTTAAGCTGTCTGCCCTTCAACCGGAACCGGTCTCCACGATCGATGGTTTCACCTGCTGGTCGAAGCGGTTAAGATAAACTGAACCACTGCTGAGGAGGTTTAATGAAGTACCTGCATACAATGGTGAGGATCAGGGATCTTGATGCATCTTTGGATTTCTACTGCAACAAGCTGGGCCTGGTCGAGGTGCGGCGTCGGGACGATGAGAAAGGGCGTTATACGAATATTTTCCTGAGTGCGCCCGGCGATGAAGACGCAATGGTCGAGATGACTTATAACTGGGACCCAGAGAACTATCAGGGAGGACGTAACTTTGGCCACCTGGCTTACTCGGTTGAAAACATTTACGAGTCGTGCCAGCGCCTGATGGACGGGGGTGTCACCATCAATCGACCACCCAGGGACGGCCGAATGGCATTCGTCCGATCGCCTGACAATATCTCAATTGAACTGCTCCAGGATGGTGAGGCGTTGCAGCCTGCTGAACCTTGGCTCTCGATGCGCAACACTGGTGAGTGGTGAGACTCAGGCTCGGCGTTGCAGGTTCCCGGTCAAACGCTGCGAATAGATGCCATTGATGTTTTGGGAGCTGGTTTGATCGGGATGTGCTGCTGTCCCGGTCGGCTGGAGCCTGCTTCTCGCGGGGGATATCAGTCTCGCAATCTGGAGGACGACCTGGCAGTGCTGACAGACTGGTCGCCTGGCACTGTGATTTCGCTCATCGAGCAGCGGGAGTTCGATTTGCTCGGTGTACCAGGACTGCCGCAAAGACTCCAGTCGTTGCCGCTGGAGTGGCACCACTGCCCGATCACCGATCTGGGTGCACCGGGCGAGCTTTTTGAAACCTTGTTTGCTCAACTGGAGATTCGACTTCTGGTCGATTTGAGCAAGGGGGGTCGGGTGCTGTTGCACTGCGCTGCGGGCCTTGGGAGAGCCGGTACCATCGCTGCGCGGCTGTTGATCCATGCGGGCGAGGCACCTGTACAAGCGATCGCCCGGGTGCGGGCTGCTCGACCTGGGGCCATTGAGAGTGCCCACCAGGAGAGATATCTTGCGTCTCTGTCAGCGGGTGGTAATGTTCTACCAGGCTGAAGTACGGACGCCTTTTTTTGATCAATAACTTACGTTTCTAGTCTCTCTGAAAATAGAACGTGTGGGGCAAAAATGTGGGGCAGGATTAGAGAAAAGAGACTTGCTGATCACTAAACACATAGATCAAATTTAAGTAAGTAACGTTTTCTAAGTGTTGTGTAATTTAGACCCGAGCCTGTAGGCAATTGTTCAGAGGGTAAAAGTGTGAATAACAATGTTCAGAAAGCTCAACCATCGGTCGGTTTTATTGGGTTGGGAGTAATGGGGCATCGCATGCTGGCAAATATGACTGCCCACGGTGGATTTAATATTACTAGAGCCTGGGATCCTGATCGCCAGGCTTGCGAGTTGGTCAAGCAGGCCTATCCGAAAATAGTAATATCTGAATCGGCTGAAGACCTAGTTAGGGATAGAGAAGTTGACGTCGTCTATATCGCCAGCCCACCTGCATCTCACCATGCTTACGCATTGTTAGCTGCTGCAGTTAGTAAGGCAATTTACTGCGAAAAACCTCTAGGGGTTAATATTTCTTCTAGCAGCGAGATGGTTAATGCGGTCGAGAGTGCTGAGGTGTTAAATGTTGTGAATTTTCCATTTGCAGATTCACAACCTATAAACTTTATTGAATCAAAACTAGCAGATAACGTAATAGGTGATGTCACGGGTGTTGATCTTCGACTACATTTCTCAAGTTGGCCCAGAGACTGGCAGGACACAGCTCGTTGGTTGACTCTACGTGAGCAAGGCGGATTTGTTCGAGAGGTTGTATCGCATTATGTCTATCTAATTGAAAGGTTATTTGGGCCAACAAAAGTTGTCGACGCACACGTAAGCTTTCCTGATGATCCATCGCTTTGTGAGACCCAGTTCTTTGCTAGCCTGGAGTGTGGCGGTCGAAATGTCTCCTTCGCGGGTGGCGTAGGTGGAATCGGTCCTGATGTTGTTGAATTCACGATTTGGGGTACAAAAACCTCGTTCTGCCTCTGGGACTGGAATAAATTGAAGTCGACTAATGGTTCTAGTTGGAGGGAGGAATTGAAGGAATTGAGCGATCCTCGTCAGGATGGTTACCGTCGAATGTTAGATAATTTTCGCAATGCTTTGGAAGGTAGAGAACACACTATGCCATCTTTTCAAACCGCATTGTCAGTGCAGACTGTCATTGAATCGATCCTCGGTGGGCAGAATTAGAGAAAAGTGACTTGATGGCAATGGTCAGGTTCAGCGACTTTGGTGTACTCAGAGTATGACTTCAACAAGATCCACTGCTCTCGATAATCGGCCATAGCAATACTCCAATTGCGGATCGGATAGACATTGACCTTGGTGATGCTGTCTATCGCCTTCCGCGGCACGATCCAGATGCCGCGGAAGTACCCGCATGTGAATGAAGACTACGAGGGGATCGAGATTCAGAAGGTGCTCTGGAACGAGGCGGAAGACGAGAAAGTTGTCACGCTCGACGAGTACCGAAAGGCAAGTTAATTCGCCAAACTAGTGTAGGGCAAAACGATTGGAATTAAGCGGACTAAAGCGCTTTCAGTCGGAACGAAAGTCAACAAACATAGTGAAAATACTATATGTATAGGGCAGGGCGCTGTCTGCGGCTGCCAGTGCATCATGATGGTGGGTCGCTGCTGGGTGATGGTCCGTCTTGAGGGAGAAGATCTTCGATCGATCGTAGCAGAACACCGGTCATTTGGCTGAGCGCTTCGCGACTGTCGGCGCCACCCGGCAGACCCACCGCCAGTGCTGCACCCGCCTGGTTTGCCATCTCCATGTCGCTCACCGTGTCGCCAACCATCACCATGCGGCTAACCGGAATGTTCAATTGCTCACCGAGATGCTCGAGCGCCTGGGGGTCTGGTTTGGTGGGCCCAGTCGTATCGTCTCCACAGAGCGTCAGATCGACAAGTTCGGTTACACCGATGGCCTCCAGTGCAACCTCGGTTGGGCCACGGTTGTCACTGGTCGCAACTGCAAGGCGAAACCCCGCTGCTCTCAGACGCATCAGTACCGACCGGACATCGCCTCGTGCTTTGATTTCTGCTGGCTTGGGCGGTGCACACATGACGGGGCTGAAGTGCTGATTTACCAGGGCCCGGGCTTTATCCCAGGTCAGCCCCGACTGGAACAGGACCGTGGCGACGACAATTTCCAGATCCCTGACCGGTGCTGTTGCCAGGGGCCCTTGGCTGCAGGTGTGCCCGATCTGATGGTCATATCCTGAAGCCAGATAGAGGTCGTCGAGCGAGACGGTATCGGGAGCGAGAGCAGCGCGGAGTGCCTCTGCAGATTTGACCATACGTGGCCCCCAGAGCGCGTGAAAATCGATCAGTGTGCCGTCTTTATCGAACACGATCAGATCGGCATCGGCCAACACCGCTCCGGCTTTGAGTTGTGGCATTTTTGTAAATTCGCTGTGATGGTTTAGGATGGGTTGGATGAGAGAGTGCCCCGCAGTACCGCCATTAGGTGTTGGGCACCAGTGTAAAACCAATTGCAGGGGGAGAGTACAGTTCTGTGCGTGATACGGACTACATCGTTATCGGTGCCGGTTCTGCCGGTTGTGTGCTTGCCGCACGGTTGAGCGAGGATCCAGACACCAGTGTCGTCTTGCTTGAGGCGGGGGGCAGTGACAGAAGCATCTTCGTTCAGATGCCCTCTGCCTTGTCGATCCCGATGAACATGAAGCGATTCAACTGGGGTTATCACAGCGATCCTGAGCCTTACCTGGATGGCCGGATGATGGATTGCCCGCGAGGACTTGCACTCGGCGGATCTTCTTCGATCAATGGCATGGTGTATGTTCGGGGACACGCATGTGATTTCGATCAATGGCAGCAATCTGGGGCCACAGGCTGGAACTATAAGTCCTGTCTGCCTTATTTCAAGAAGGCAGAGAGTTGGATCGGTGGGGGGAATGATTATCGTGGGGGCTCTGGCCCACTTCCGGTATGTGCCGGCAACGAAATGCGATTGAACCCACTTTACGCCGCGTTCATCGAGTCGGGTCGGCAGGCGGGCTATCCGCTTACCGATGATTACAATGGTGCCCAGCAAGAGGGCTTTGGTCCAATGCACATGACCGTGGGTCGTGGCATAAGAGGGTCGACCGCCAGGGCCTACCTGCGGCCCGCGATGAGCCGCCGAAACCTGCGCGTCGTGACCAGAACACTTGTATGCCGGGTTGTTTTCGAAAGTGGCCGGGCGGTAGCGGTCGAGTATGAGAAAGATGGTCAGGTCTTTCAGCTACGGGCGCACCGCGAGGTGATCGTTTCGGCGGGGTCCATTGGCTCACCCGTTCTGCTGCAGCGCTCGGGTGTGGGTCCCGGGAGTGTTCTTTCCGATGCGGGTGTGCCCGTGGTCTGCGACAGCCCCGGGGTTGGCGAGAACCTTCAGGATCATCTCGAGATCTATTTCCAGTACCGTTGCCGCAAACCGATCACGTTGAACCGCAAACTAAACCCCCTGAGTAAGGCCTTGATTGGTGCCCGCTGGTTGATGTTCAAGTCGGGGCTGGGTGCGACCAATCACTTCGAGTCCTGTGGCTTTATTCGTTCGCGTGCGGGTATCGAGTGGCCCGATATCCAGTATCATTTTCTTCCAGGGGCCCTGCGCTACGACGGGAGAGCGGCCTTCGACGGCCACGGTTTCCAGGTCCATGTCGGGCCGAACAAGCCCAGCAGCCGTGGCCGGGTCCGGATCAACTCACCGGGGCCGCGGGATAATCCGTCGATCCTATTCAATTATCTCGAACACGAGCAGGACAGGCTTGACTGGAGAGCCTGCATCCGGCTTACCCGGGAGATCTTCGGCCAACAAGCCATGAGCCCGTATTGTGGCGAGGAGTTGCAACCGGGTGACGCGGTTGAGACCGACGACGCGATTGACGCGTGGGTGCGTCAGAACTGTGAGACCGCATACCACCCTTCATGCACTTGCCCGATAGGGGCAGAAAATGACCGTCTCGCTGTCCTGGACCATGAGTGTCGGGTCAGGGGTGTGAGCGGTCTTCGAGTGGTCGATTCCTCGGTGTTTCCCGTCATCACCAACGGTAATCTCAATGCACCGACAATCATGGTGGCCGAGCGGGTGTCGGATATGATCCTCGGCAGGGAACTGTTACCCACCCTCGATGTTCCCGTATGGATCGACGAGCACTGGCGAACCCGTCAACGAAGTGGAACATCATTACAGTCAGAGTCTTGAGTTGTATGGCAATCGTTCGTCCTGAAGACTCCGAGATCCTGAACGTGGTTGATGCGGATGACCGGGTAACGGGGCAGTGTCGCCGTGATGAAGTTCATCGCCTTGGGCTGCGCCACAGGGCGATTCATGCCCTTATATTCAACGACAGTGGCCAGGTGTTCCTGCAAAAACGGGCTCAGCACAAACAGGAGAATCCGGGCCTGTGGGATTCTTCAGTTGCCGGTCACGTGGATGCGGGAGAATCGTATAACCAATGCTGCCGGCGTGAGATCGGTGAGGAGGTCGGGCTGGTGGTTACGCACACGCCGGAGCGCTTGTTTAAACTTCCGGCGGGTCCATTGACCGGAATGGAGTTCTGCTGGATCTACCGCCTGGTCACCGACCAGAAACTGCAGCTTGATTACACTGAAATAGAGACCGGCGACTGGTTCACCGTGGAGTCGGTTGATAACTGGGTGTTCGAGACCCCTGACCAGCTTGCTGAATCGTTTCGCCTGATCTGGAGTCGTTACCGGGACCGGCAGGAACTGGCGCCAGGTTAGGCTGGGCTGGCTCAGACTGGCCGCGCGGCCAGTTCATAGACCGCTTTGATTTCTTCGGCAATGATAGTGATACCCCGTTGCACGATTTCCGGATCTAGCGCATAGGAGACCCGGATGCACTCCCGGGAATGGGGCCAGTCCTCCGCGAGCCCGGGAAAGAAATGTTCCCCGGCGATTACCAGTACATCGCGCTGCTTGAGTCGCTGGTACAGCTCCTCACTGCTGATCGGGAGGTTCTCGAACCACAACCATAAGAAAAATGCGCCTTCCGGGGTGTGAATCCGGAAAGGGTAGCCAGCCAGGGCCGATTTCAGCCAGCCCATGGTGATCCTGGCCCGTTTTTGGTAGTAGGGTTTGATCAGATCGTTCGCTATATCCAGGATGGTGCCCTCACGCACCATCTCGGTAACAAGTCCAGGGCCGAAGCTTCCCGGTGTGAGGCTCAGGATCGCGTTGGACCCGGTTATCGACTTGATGATACTTTCATTGGCAATCACAATTCCGGTTCTTACACCGGCCAGACCGAGTTTGGAGAGACTGAGGCAAAGGATGACACTCGGGTCCCAGATAGGTGTCGCTTCGCTGAAGATAATATTGGGAAATGGTGTACCGTATGCCCCGTCGATAATGAAAGGCAGGTCGTGGTCTTCAGCGAGTTTGTGCAACTGGCCTATTTCTATATCGGTAAGGACGTTACCAGTCGGGTTGGTCGGTCGGGATACGCAAATCGCACCGTGACCGGGACCAACCGCCAGCTTTTCGAAATCGATGTGATACTTGAACTCATAATCGCCCCGCAACGAGATGATCGGTCGGCAGGTGTCAAACATCTCCATGCCCAGTCCCATTTCTGTATAGCCGATGTATTCCGGAACCAGGGGCAACAGGATGCGTCGTCTGCTGCCATCGTCAAACAGTCCGGCGAACATGTTGAAAAGCACGAAAAACGAGCTTTGGCTGCCGTTGGTCAGTGCGACGTTGTGCGGCGTAACCGGCCACCCGAACTGCTGATTCAACAGTCCAGCAATTGCCTCGATGAAGGCAGCATTGCCCTGAGGACCGTCGTAGTCACCGATTAGCAGATCGAACCGCTTGCCGTCTGCGAGCAAGCCATTCATGGCGCCACGAAAAGCGGACTGAACCGCGGGGATTCTAGCCGGATTGCCGCCACCCAGCATACAGACGTCACGCTCGCCCGCGAGTGCAGCTCCGGCATCCTCCATGAGTTGTAAGATGCCACTGCTGGAGGCAAAGAATGCGCCGAATCTGGATGTATCCAAGGTCGTTGGCCAACCGTGGTGGGAGTTAACCGGTTACTGGTCTAGCGTTGAGTCTGTCGCGCTACTGGCGGCTTGGCTGTTGCTCTGGGCTAATATGCGTGTCTCGTCAAGTTCGATTGCGGTGTCCACCAGGATTCTTGCTGATTCGACCAGCAGGATGTCTCCGGGGAATTCCTCATCGCTAACGGGTGCGCCAGTCACGTCGTTCTGCTTGGCTGTGCGTAGCACGGACTCGAACTGATCACGGCGTTCCTGGCGAGCATTGCGCTCGCGGGCCCGTCGGGATTCAAGCAGGGATATTTCCTTAACTCCGGCCAGTTCAGAGTCAAGTTCGAGATTGGACAGCAGAAACTTAAAGCCAGGATCCGTCTCAGTGCGCTGTTTGTGCAGAGCACGAATCTTGGGCAGGGCATTTTCAAGCCTGGCACTGTCGAACGGTTTAAACCTGGCAGGTGCCACCTGATTCCAGGGAAGTGCATTTTCCAGACTTCTTTCACCGTGTTGGGACTCAAGGAACGCCATTGGGAAAACAATGTCTGGAATCACCCCCCGATGCTGTGTGCTGTCGCCGTTGATGCGGTAAAACTGTGCGATGGTGAATTTGAGTTGACCTAGATGCTCCTCACTGTTACGGGCGTAACGATCAAGGTCGATAAGGTTCTGAACCGTGCCCTTACCGAACGTCGGCTCGCCGAGTACCACTCCGCGCCGATAATCCTGGATTGCGCCAGCAAAGATCTCAGAGGCCGAAGCGCTGTCCCGATCGACCACGACGACAAGAGGGCCAGTGTAGGCGATGCTGTGATCTGGATCGCGCTTGACGCGGATTCGACCTTTGGCATCCTTGACCTGGACAATCGGCCCGGTTTCGATAAATAGCCCCGTCAAGCTGGTTGCTTCAGACAGTGCGCCTCCGCCGTTTCCTCTCAGATCGATGACCAGTCCGACGATGCCCTCTGACTCGAGTTCCGTGATCAGTCGGCGTACGTCGCGTGTTGTGCTTCGGTAGTCCGGTTGTCCGCTGGATCTACCGTCGAAATCAACATAAAAGGTCGGCAAGCTGATGATACCTACCCGATGGGACTGCTTTTCGTCTTTGATCGTGAGTACGGATTTCTGTGCGGCTTGCTCTTCGAGCTTGATGGTGTCGCGCACAATGCTGATCACTTTCCCCGGCGAATCTGGTCCGTCCTCCCCGGGTAGAATCTGAAGGCGTACCGTGGTGCCTTTAGCGCCGCGAATAAGATCTACAACATCATCAAGCCGCCAGCCGATTACATCGACCAATGGTGTCTGGGGGCCCTGGCCGACACCGATTATCCTGTCACCGCCATGCAGTTGGTCACTGAGTTCGGCAGGGCCGCCGGCCACTACTCTTCGCACGATCGTGTATTCATTCTCCGTCTGCAGTACCGCACCGATCCCTTCCAGGGAAAGGCTCATGCGGATCTTGAAGTTTTCGGTTGCCCGCGGCGAGAAATAACTGGTGTGGGGGTCGACCGATGTTACGTAGGCATTGACAAATGTCTGGAAGACGTCCTCTTCGTTGACTTGCGATGTGCGCCGATTGAGTTGGCGGTAACGATCACCCAACGTCTCGACGATCTCGTCATGTTGTTTGCCGGCGATTCTTAGCCCCAGGTAGTCGTTTTTGACTCGTTTTCGCCAGATATCGCCGAGTTCTGTCTGGTCGATGGCCCAGGGTGCCTCCGTACGGTCGAACTGATAGTCTTCATCGATATCCAGTTCAAAGCCCTGAGCAAGCAGGTTTTCGGCAAGAACAGCCCGGTCTGAGACCCGCATCCGATATAGATCAAAGAGGGCATAAATAGGTTCCAGTTGTCGGTCTCGAAGCTGGTCGTCGATACTGAAACGCATCTGCTCGAACTGTTCGATGTCGCGAGATACGAAAAAGCTCCGGTTAGCATCCAAACTCTCGATAAATCGGTCAAGAATTCGCGAGGAGAGTTCGTCGTTCAGTTTGGCGGTGCGATAGTGATACCGCTGAACAAAATAGTTGATCAGTTCAATTGTTCGTTCATGGGATGGCGATACGGTGAGCTTTGCAACTTCGCCGGCGGCGACGCCTGGCAGTACATAGAGTGCCAGGACGAGCAACCATCCTGCGCCAGCCGCAAAACGCGCCCGAAGAGTTGGAAAGCGCTGGGTATTTGGGTCAGGTAATCGCATAGGAGTCTGCAGTTATGGTGCTACGCCTGGTGGTTATCAGAACGGAATCCTGACGGCGCCAGTGAGCGAATATAGCAGTTACAAAGGTGAATGCGTCCCGTGATATCTGGCTACAGACGTTTGCTCGGACGTTCCGCCTTGAGTACGGGGTGTCTGGAGTCGACGTGGAGAGTCTACTCACCAGCACCGTTCGATCAGGTGGCGTGTCATCTGCTCTAGGTCAAGTACATGCTGTACGGCTCCCTGTTCAATTGCGATGCGTGGCATGCCGAACACCACGCACGAGGCCTCATCCTGAGCCAGGGTGGTTGCACCGGCCTGTCGCATCTCGGCCAGGCCCTTGGCACCGTCGGTGCCCATGCCCGTTAGCAGCAGGCCGACTGCCGACTCGCCCGCTGCGGACACAACGGATCGAAATAGCACATCTACGGAAGGGCGATGGCGGTTGATCTTCTCGCCCTCTTTGAGATGAGCAAGGTAGCCGTCACCATCGGTGAGGATTGTCAGGTGTTTGTCACCGGGAGCAATCAGCGCTTCTCCTGGCCTGACGGGACAGCCTTCAGAGGCCTCCCGAACCTTGATCCGGCAGGCTTGGTCTAGTCTTTCAGCAAACGACTGGGTAAACGGGGCCGGCATGTGCTGAACCACCACGATACCCGGCAGCCCATCTGGGAGTGGTGCGAGCAGTTCCCTGAGCGCTTCGGTACCACCAGTTGAGGCGCCAATGGCGATGATCGGGGTCTGAACACCGGGACCGACCGGCGCATGCTGCCGGGGCAGGATGGTATCAACATCATATCGAGGTGCTGGGTCGAGCGCCCTTTCCCGTGGTGATCTGACCCGCGCCCCGGCGGCAGCCTTGACCTTGTCGGTTATTGAAGAGGCCAGTTCGTTGAGGCCTTCCCTGACCTCGAGTCTTGGTTTTTCGATGATCTCCAAAGCCCCCAGCTCGAGGCTCCTGAGAGCGGTTTCGGACCCCTCTTTGGTGTACGCACTGACCATCACCACTGGCATGGGATTGGACTTCATCAGCCTTTCCAGAAACGTCAGACCGTCCATTTTGGGCATTTCGACATCCAGGGTCAGGACGTCGGGCTGTAGCTCTGAGATTTTTCTCAGCCCGATCAGCGCATCGGGCGCGGTCCCTACCACCTCAATCTCAGGGTCTGAGGAGAGGATATTGCTGAGTGCCCGGCGGGCAACTGCCGAATCGTCAATGATCAGTACTTTCGCCGGAGGGCTCATGTGGGTTGCGGCCCAGTCGACTGCTGGGGAATCAGCTGCAGTTCTTCTTCTGAAAGCAGATAATCGGCATCCAGGAGGATAACCATGTCATCCTTGATGTTGGCTACTCCGCTGATGAACTTGGTATCGATTGACGTTGTCAGGTCTTTGCTGCTCTGCGTTGTTTCCTCTTCCAGGTAGACGACGTCTGCTACGGAATCCACAATCAATCCGACCAGTTTGTTCTCGACCTGAACAATGACGATCACGGTGAACTGGTTGTAGTCCAGACTTTCCATCTGGAAGCGGATCCGAAGATCCATGACCGGCACCACCAAACCGCGAAGGTTGATCATCCCGACGATAAAAGCCGGCATCCCTGGAATTCGCGTGATGGTTTCGGGGTAACTGACAAGCTCCCTGACGCTGAGTATCTTGAGCCCGTACTTTTCCTGCCCAAGCATGAACGTGATCAACTGCGTTCCCTGTCGGTGAATGATCGAAAGGTCGAGTTCCTCCAGGTCATCGTCGAACAATGAGAGGTGCCCGGCCATGGTTGTCTTTGAGGGCATGTGATTCTCCTGACAGATCCGTAGCGGGTTGTGTTTTCAGGCTGCGAGGCTCGGGACATCGAGGATGAATGAGATTGCACCGTCGCCCAGAATGGTAGCCCCGGAAAGCCCAGGAATCTGGATAAAATTATCCTCCAGATTCTTGATGACTACAGGGCGTTGGTCGACTATTTCGTCTACCATCAGACCGTGTTTGCGGTTGCCGTGTTGCACGACCACAACCAGCCCGGCGCTCGGTTCCTGAATCGGTGTGCTGATACCCAGGCGTTCATGCAGTCGCACTAGAGGCACGAACTCCCCTCGAATATCGACAAGTTCTCCTTTCTGTTTGAGTCGCTTGACCTGTTCAGCGCTAGGCCTGAGGGCTTCAATTATAGACAGCAACGGTAGTGTGAATATCTGTTCGCCCACCCGGACGATCATGCCCTCGATTATTGCCAGCGTCAGGGGCAGTTTCAGTTGCAGGATAGTTCCTTTACCCGGTGTGCTGTGCATTTCGATATTGCCCAACAAGGCCTGTATGTCCCGTTGAACGGTGTCCATGCCGACCCCCCGGCCGGAGACGCTGGTGACCTCGGACGTTGTTGTAAAACCTGGCCTGAAGACCAATTGAAAAATTTCGTGCTCGCTCAGTTCATCTTCCCGTGTGGCCAGTCCCTTGTTGATTGCAGTGGCCAGAATGATCTCGGGGTCCAGGCCCTTGCCATCATCGGTCACCTCAACGATCACGAATCCCTCCTGATGCGAGGCCTTGAGAGAGATCGTTCCAACCGAATCCTTGCCTTGATCAATCCGGACCTGAGGCGTTTCTATGCCATGATCCATTGCGTTTCGCACCAGGTGAAGAAGCGGGCCGTACAGCTGGTCAGTGACCGTTTTATCCAGCTCGGTGTCGGCACCGCTGATATCAAGGAAGATCTTCTTACCCTCCTTAACGGCGTAGTCACGCACGATCCGTTTCAAGGGTGAAAACACGCTGCCTACCGGAACCATTCGCACTTGTTGAATCTGGTCCTGTAGGGCGCGAACCGAAGTTTCACTGTCTTCCAGGAACTGCAGAACCAGGTCGCCCAGGTGTTCGTCGGTGGCCATGATCTGTTCACCCAGACGCCTTAAGCGCGACTGATTGATTACGGTTTCCCCGACTAGATTCTGCAGATCGTCGAGCCTGTCGACACTGACGCGGATGGTCTGCGGCGCGGCAGGCTTGTCAGGCTCTTCCATGCTGGCACCAACGTCGGCCCTGGTCCTGCTGGGCGCGGTGGGTTGCGGGTCGACAGGGGCAGGAAGTTGTTCAGTGCTAGCAGGACTGCTGGCATCGCCCTGTTGATCGGGCAGAGAAAAGGATGATGCGGTTGTTTCACCACTGGCCGCTACTGTGGGTTCGGCAGGAGGAGGAACTGCAAGTTCAATGTCGATCTCATGATGCTCCCGATAGAACACCAGAATTTCCTCGATCTCGTCAAGGGTCCGCCCCGTAACCAACTTGATGCTCCACCACAGATAAAGGGTCTCAGGATCGATCTCCTCAAGGCCGGGAAGTGAACCGGTATGGGCGATTGAGACGATCTCGCCGATCTCGGAAAGTTGCTCCAGAAGAATCAGTGGGTCCCCACCATTGCGCAAGGTTTGTGGATCAAACTTGAGAGTAATCAGAAAGGCCGTGGTTTGCTGGTCGCTGGCGGAAACCTTCAGTTCGTTCTGATCAACCGGTTCACTTTGGACTGTCGGCCTACCCGATGATCCGTTTCCGGGGAGAAATTCTTTGAGACGTTCCAGCGTTTGAGCCCGGAGATTGACGTTGACCTCTCCCTCTCCTCGAACGAAGGCGACAAATGAATTCAGGCAGTCCAGAGATTCCAGGAGCAGGGACACCAGTTCCACGGTGCAGGGGAGAATGCCGGACCGGACCCGTTCCAGCAGTGACTCCAGTTGGTGGGCATAGTCGGCCAATTCAGGCTGCATGACCATTCCGGCACCGCCTTTGATCGTGTGCACGCAGCGAAAAACCTGATCGATCAGCTGGCTGTTCTGCGGTGTCGTTTCCAGCTGAAGCAGAGCGCTCTCGAGTTCCTGAAGCAGGTCGCCGGCTTCTTCAATGAATTCGTCAGTGGGCAGCTGGTCAGGTGTCATTTGTGATCAAAGATATGAACACCGTCCCACTCCTGAGCTGGAGGCTCAACGGTATTGTGTCGGCAGCGGCCCTTGTAGATCTGAATCAGTGGATCGTCGGGGTGAATCTTGTTGCAGTTTTCGAAGCAATCGAGGGCATCGTCCCAGCGACGCTCGCGGTAAAGTCGAATACCCTGGTCGAGATCATCGCGACTCTCCAGTTTTGCCTCTCGTTTGCTCTGCCGGTCGCCATCGAAGACCTCGTAGATGTGCAGTGGTTCGAGGCGACCCTTTACACTCACTAGATCGAGCTCCCTGACCTGATGGCGGTTCTCCGTGCCAATCAGTTCCATGGTCGTTTCTGAAACAATCAGTGGACAGCCATAGAACTTGGTCAGGCTCTCAAGTCGTGATGCCAGGTTGACCGTATCACCGAGTACGGTAGAGTCCATCCTCTCCTCAAATCCGACTGTGCCAATGATCACATTGCCGCTGTGGATGCCTATACCGATTTCCACCCGAGTCTTATTCCCGGCACTGAGCGTCGTGTTGATCTCGCCTAGCACACCGAGCATGCTCAGCGCAGCATCGACGGCATCCAGTGCCTCTGCAGCATCTGATTGATCCGGTCGGTCGAAAATGGCCATGATGGCGTCACCAATGAACTTATCGACGAAGCCATGGTGGTCCATGATGGCAGGATTCATCATTCGCAGGTAGTCATTCAGAAAATCGAGTAATTCCTGCGGCGAGTAGGATTCCGACAGTTTTGTGAAGGCTCGGATGTCAGAAAAAAGGATCGTCTTGAAATCACTCTCTGCCTGGCCGAACTTAAGGTTTTCCAGGCCTTCGGGTGCAATCCGCTTGAGAAACTCCTTGGGCACGAATTTTTCGAACACGCGGGTCAGGCGGACAGCAGCTTCCGTCTCGGCCAGCTGGAGTTTGGTTTCCTTCAAGTCACTGAAGGCCTTTTTCTGGATCTGTAGCGACTTTTCCAGATCCTTATTGAGTTGCCGGGTCTGGTCTTCAGCGGTTTTGACCCGGATGAGTGCCTTGACCCTGGCCCGCAGTTCATCGGGGTCGAATGGTTTTGCCAGGTAGTCATCGGCTTCGAGTTCAGCCAGGCCATGGACCAGTTGTTTGACATCCGACTGCGCAGTCAAAAAAAGCACAGGAATCTGCTTCCAGGCTTCGTCTTTCTTGAGGATCCGAATGCACTCGTCACCGCTGACCTCGGGCATGTTGCGGTCGAGCAGAATGAGGTCCGGGAGTTCGGCTTCGGTGCGGCCGGACAGCCATTGCAGGGCCTGCTGACCGTTTTCCTGGGGACACAAGGCGTAGTCGTCCTCATCTCCGGACAGGATCCGTAGGACTTGGCTACGGATGGTCCGCGAATCATCGACGACCAGTATCGAGCTGCGCGACATTAGTCGAGGACCTGTTCAAAAAGCGGCTCGAGGCCGGTCAGCCGCAGCCGCTGAGACAGGGATTCAGAAATGTTCTGCCAGCTGACCTCTTTGCCCCTGGCACGTGCATCGCGTTGCAATGCCAGGAACAGCTGTAGGGCAGCTGTGTCGACTTGCTCGATCTGACCTACATCGATGGTGAGAAAGGCGTCTTCTCGCCCGAGGATCTGTTTGAAAATCTCGTGCAGCGCGTCGATCGTACTGTATCCTAGTGCGCCCGAAAGCTTGATCTTGTCGTCGGTCAGTTCGAAATCCATGCTGGGTTTTCAGGATAACCGGGGTCAGGGTGTCTTGCAGAATATATTCGAATGAATCTTCTGCATGCCGGGGATGCTGTAGCCGGTCTCAACATTGCCCAGGAACAGCCAGCCTTTGGGCAACAGGTAATCCGAGAGTCGGTTGAGGAGCGGTTGCCGAAGGGGCCTGTTCAGATAGTAGAGCACATTGCGAAAAAAGATGACTTGGAACCGGGTTGCAATCGGATAGCGTCGGTCGAGAAGGTTGAAGTGTCGATACTGTACTTGTGATCGGACTTCACTCACGACCTGATAGGCAGTCCGACCGGTACCCGCAGCATGTCGGAAGTATTTTTCCCGGATGAATTCCGGCAAGTCCTCCATTTGGTGGTCGAGGTAAAGGGCATTTTCGCCGATCGACAGCATGTCGGTGTTCACATCAGAACCCAGGATTCGAAGATCGAAGGGTTTTTGGTATCTCCTTCGCTGCTCAAGCTCTTCAAGCGCTTCGAAGAGGAGACTAAAGGGCTCTTCTCCGGAAGAACAGCCGGCGCTCCAGAAACGGATAGCCGGAGAGCTTTCAGCAAAATCATCGGCATAAACCTGTGGTAGAACCTTTTTTCGGAAAAATGCGAAATCCTCCTTGTCGCGATAGAAGCCGGTTTTAGTGGTGGTAATGGCATTGTGAAAATACTGTTTCTCGTCGACGCTTCCGAGTTGCTGCAAATGTTGGTGGTAAGCCGTGAAGCTGCTGATACCCAGGTGTTCAAGCCGGGGACCAAGGCGGGTCTCCAGCAGATATTTTTTGTCTCGGGTCCAATCGAGACCAAGTTCTTGTTTTGCCAAATCTCGAAAGAGCAGATATTCGGGTTCTGTCGGCGAGATCATGGCGACTGGTTTGCCCTGCCCGATAGGTCAGAGATTTCCCGGTACTGTTTCAGTAATCACGAACTGAGGCCGTCACGGTAAGCGGAGTGCACCTTGAAACAATACGATCTTTTGCTTGGCTTTTTCGTTCTCCTAGACAACGTCTGAGCGACGGATCGGTAGGCGTCGGATGCGCTTGCCAGTAGCTGCAAACAACGCGTTTGCAACCGTTGGGCCGACCAGTGGTGTGCCGGCTTCACCAATGCCACCCGGTTGTTCTCCGCTATTGATAATATGTACGTCGATAACCGGCGCTATCTTCAGTTTGGGTAAGGGATAGTCGTCGAAATTACCCTGCACAACGCGACCATTCTCGATGTTGATCTGGGCATTAAGACTACCGCTCAGGCCGTAGATGATCGCCCCCTGTATCTGGGATTCGACTATGGCGGGATTGATGGCCTGCCCGCAGTCGATCACGCAGGTGATACGATGGACCCTGGTTCTGCCCCGGTTGTCTACCGAGACCTCGGCGACCTGGGCCTGGTAGCAGTCCAGGTAGTAGATGTAACCCATGCCCTGATAGTGTCCTTCCGGCAATGTGCTGCCCCAGCCAGATGCCTGTTCCACACGGTCGAGTACGGTAAGGGCACGCGGTTTCTCCCGGAGTAGGCTCCGGCGTAAATCAATCGGATCTATACCACTGGCGTGGGCGATCTCATCCATCGCACTCTCGAGGGCAAAGGCATTGTGTACCGTTCCGATTGAACGCCAGAAACCGACCGGTACAGGTATTTCGGTTGGTATATAGTTGACTTTGAGATCGGGAATGGCATAGCTGCCGGCTTGTGACGTGAAATCGAACATACCCACACAAGTGGCCCAGTCAAACCCATTCTCGGCCAGCCAAGGAGGGAAATAACCGCCCATCATGGCAACCATCGGTTGTGAAGGTGAGGGTCCGGCAAGTTTCACCGATAGCGCGTTTGGTACGCCGCTGCTATCAAGCCCTGCCGTGAGGCGAACCCCAAATGGGGGCAGGTACTGATCATGCTGGACGTCTTCGGTGCGTGACCAGGTCACTTTAACGGGTTGTCCCGTCGCCTTCGCAGCAATGAGTGCCTGCACGATATAGTCGGGGTTGGTCTTTCGACCGAAACCGCCCCCGAGATAAGTGGTGTGAACACGGATTTTTTCGGCTGGCAGTTGCGTGACCATCATTGCGACCATGGCGGTGAAATCCTGTGTTTGGGTCGGCGCCCAGATATCACAGCCCTCTTCAGTGACATGAGCAGCTGCACAGGGGGGTTCCATCGTGGCATGCGCCTGTAGCGACACAGCGTATTCGAGTTCCATCGTAGAGTCTGACGATGAGATCGCTTTATCAGCATCGCCTTCATGGGCGACCGGTGCACCCAGTTGCGACCCACTGAGGCTTTGTTGGATTCTGGCGTCGATGTCCGCATCACTGAACGATGAGTCTCCTCCTGTGGTCTGGAGTACCAACGCGTCAGCGCCCTGCATCGCGGTCCAGGTGTTGGCAGCCACAACGATTACCACGTTCTCAAGGGGAATCACCGCAATCACGCCAGGGATAGCTTTGGCTGCACTGTCATCGACGCTGTCTATCTTGGAGCCGAAGACGGGGCAGTGCCGGACTGCGCCGTACAGCATTCCGGGCAGTTCAACGTCGGTGCCATAGACAGCAGATCCGTCGATCTTGGCCGGCGTATCCACACGCGGAACCTTTGTACCGATCAGTTTGAATTGATCGGGTGATTTCAGTGGCGGGTTTTCGGGAATCGCCTGACGGGCAGCTGCACTGGCCAATTCGCCGTATCCCAGGCTCTTGCCCGTGGCGGTATTGGTGATCTTGCCGGCGGCGGCGCGGCATTGATCGATCGGGATACTCCAGTGCTCGGCGGCGGCACCCCGCAACATTTCCCGGGCGGTTGCACCCATCTTTCGGAAAGACCCATAGAACGCGATGAGTGAGACGCTTCCTCCAGTCATCTGGATGTCCATTACGCCGCTGGTCAAGTACTTGATGGGTTCGTTCCTGAAAGCAGGGTGATGGATCGTTTCAAGACTGCTGATTTGGTCGATCGTGATTTCGAGTTCATCTGCCAGCACAGAGGCTAGCGTGGTGTGTATCCCTTGACCCATCTCGCTGCAGGGCATCCCGATACGGATACTACCGTCGGGCTGTATGCTGACAAACGGTGGTAGTTCAAAATTGCCGGACTCGGCCGCGATCGTCGAAGATGTGCCGGCCAGACCCAACAGCAGGCCACTCCCTGCAAGCCCGGTGTTTTTGAGAAACTGGCGGCGACTGAGGCTGGTGATCGTGTTCATGTTGTGTCCTCAGGTCATCAACTCGGCCGCACGGTGGATTGCCGCCCGTACTCTGTTATAGGTGCCGCAGCGACAGATGTTGGTGATAGTGCGATCAATGTCGCGATCACTGGGGGAAGTATTCCGGGCCAGCAACGAGGCCACCGCCATGATCATTCCAGACTGGCAGTAGCCGCATTCCGGAACATCCAGTTCGGCCCATGCCCGCTGTACCGGGTGACTCCTGTCGGAAGAGAGTCCTTCAATCGTCGTGATCGAACGGCCTTCTACGTCGGCCAGGGTCAGCCCACAGCTTCGAACCTGTCGGCCATCGATGAGTACCGTGCAGGCACCACAGGATTCGATACCGCAGCCATACTTGGTGCCAGTCAGTTTCAGGCCGTCTCGCAGGACCCAGAGCAAAGGGGTTTCGGGAGATTCAGTGACTTCGTGGATCTTGCCATTAACATCGAGAGAGATCGTCATCTGGGAGTTCCTCTACGCCAATAGTGATGTCGCCTTGAGGCATGGAGGAACGACAATCCTGGATACCAGGTGACAACATGTCATTGAAAGTCCTCAGTGCTTCGTTTGTGTTCGACGGTCTCTACCGGGGGTTCTTCCTCCCGGTAAGTGGGTTTTCTTTTCGGAACGAAATAACTAGTCAGGCCAGACTGCTGCTGCTCAAGTTTTCCAACCTGCTCTTCGTCATTGCGGCTGCCAGGGATCATCTCGGTCTCTGACTGCTTACGGGGAGTCGGCGTAAACACCTGCCGCAGGCGTTCCGATTCCAGCGCCATGTTCTGGCTGGA
Source organism: Pseudomonadota bacterium (assembly GCA_002718155.1). Lineage (GTDB taxonomy): Bacteria > Pseudomonadota > Gammaproteobacteria > Arenicellales > UBA868 > UBA9619. Next base: position 20,957 of record PBDS01000057.1, on the reverse strand, counting down.
AGATGCTGTTTGCTTGACCATCGCCGCGTTTTCCTGGGTAATTCGATCCATATCGGCGATGGCGACGTTGACCTGGGTGATGCCATTGGCGTGTTCAAGCGAGGCGGCCTCGATGTTTTCCATCATCTCCGAGAACTCGACTACTGCTTTGAGGATAGCATCCAGAGATTCATCACTTTGCGACTTAAGGCCTTGCAGCATGCCTTCGGTTTCCTGACGTAATCTGCCTAGGGCCTCATCGCTTTGTTCGACGATTTCGCGGCCGGTCTGCATGGTTTCCAGCCCGGACTCTATCAACTCTCCAATTTCTGCGGCCGCTTTGGCAGATCGGTGGGCGAGCTTGCGCACCTCGGTGGCAACCACGGCGAACCCTTTCCCGTGTTCTCCAGCGCGGGCGGCCTCAACCGAGGCGTTGAGTGCCAACAGATTGGTCTGAAATGCGATGTCGTTGATCAGCGTGATGATCCCGGAGATTCGGGTCGAGCTTTCCAAAATATTTGCCATGGCTTCTACCACCTGCTGGTTGGTGGCCTGCGCATTGCCAAAGGTTTGCTCGTTATTTCCGATCGCCTGATCGACCGCCGTGAGCAGTGAACTGCGTCCGGTCTGGACGGTGCCACGGGTTCCTTTAACCAGTTGTGTGGCGTGCCGGGCCTCGTCGGCATTGTTCTGAACAATGCTGGCCATCTGTTCCATCGACGCGGCTGTTTCCTCAAGAGACGCACTCTGGCGATTGGTCCGGATAGCCAACTCCCGACTGGCATCAGCGATATCCTGGGACCCGCGATTGATCATCAATACCCGCTGTGTGACGGGGCGAGTCACGAAGCGATTGACGAAGAAGATGATGATTACGCTGGCTACAATCAGCACCAGCAGAGTGATCAGCGCAGCGGTCTTGACGAGTTGTCGGTTGAGTAAAATGAGCTCGTGTTTGCTCCAGGCCACCGCCACGTAGCCCGCCATCTCGTCACCGGGCAGAACGACTGGCAACAGCAAGAGCGATCGGTGCAAATTTTCTTCGCTGACCGGGTGACCTGCGGCAAGATCTTTCAAATTAGCCTTCAGGCGCTGGTCGAGATCCGTGGCCAGATCGCTTTCACCCTTGCTGTAGACTTCGATACCTTCGAGATCGTAAGCCTTGAAGCGCAGAAGTTTCTCCTCGGCGGTTGCGATGAAGGCCTTTACTTTTTTTCCGACGATCCGTCCGTCCTGAAGATGAAGGGCCGGGGCGATTTCTTTTGCCATGAGTGCCGTCAGTCGCGATGACGTTTTGGCAAACTGCTCGTCGGCGTTGTTTTTATGGATATAGATAAGTGTGTACGACAGGATTCCGAGAGCCAATGCGGCCCAGATCAGAATGATGAGAGTCAACCGGACACCTAGTGTGAGCCTGTTCTTCAACATGACTGGCTGATCACTGAACCGTAATGGTGATCACGTCGGACACGATGGGCCCATCATGCATAACGTGAGTGTAGTCAGCAAGAACAGCCTGCAGGGTGTGCTTGCCGGGAGGAAGCTCGATGGTAATCTCGCTCTGACCCATATTCAGATGAATGTAGTTCTCGCCCTTGCGGATTGACTTGTTCGGGTTGGGAGTAGGGGAATCAATCACCAGGTGATGGTGACCGGTGTCCGGCCAGTCAGCCGCCGCCGGTGCCAGTCCCATCTGTTCGGACAGGCCAAGCTGAACCAGGAAAGGACTCTGGACCTGGTCCCCGTCCTTGAGGTTGATGAAATACACACGAGTGCCCTCGACCGAGGGCGTCTCGCCGGCGTGCAGCAACGGAATTGTATTAGCGAGCAGGATCGCCATGATCAGGCAAGTTGGCAGTGTGCGTTTCAAGCCGGTATACCTCAAATCGGTTAACCAGTACTGAGAATAGGCGACTTGACTCGCGTCAGCAACTCTCTCGATCCTGACTGTGCCAGGAGCAGTCAAAATAATCCAGGCTGACGGGCGTTGGCGCCGGTTGGAGGCGGGGACTGTGTGGAATCAGCTGTCAGCGTGTTCCGGGTAAAGCTCCAGCAGAGCCTTCTCCGATGCGCTCGATACGCCGCGTTCAGTGATGATGCCGGAGACGTAGTGGCGGGGTGTGACGTCAAAGGCAGGATTGGCTGCCGGGCTGCCCTCCGGGATCAGTCGGACGCGGGTCAGTTGATCGTCCCGATCGACGCCGGTGATGTGCGTGACTTCAGTGCCGGGCCGGGATTCAATGGGTATCTCGACAAGCCCGTCACGAATCGTCCAGTCAATGGTTGATGAAGGCAGGGCAGCGTAGAACGGGACTCCGTTGTCATGGGCAGCCAATGCTTTCAGGTAGGTGCCGATTTTGTTGCAGACATCACCTGAACGGGTCGTGCGATCTGACCCGACGATACAGACGTCCACCTGCTGGTGCTGCATCAGGTGCCCACCGGCGTTGTCCGCGATGACAGTGTGGGGGATACCGTGCGCCTGAAGTTCCCAGGCGGTCAGCGAGGCGCCCTGGTTTCGCGGGCGGGTCTCATCGACCCACACGTGGATGTTCATTCCCTGATCATGACCCTTGAAAATCGGTGCCAGTGCGGTGCCCCAGTCCACCGTCGCCAGCCAGCCAGCATTGCAGTGGGTGAGTACGTTGAGCACCTGGGAATCCGGCCGCGTTTTCAGGATATCCTGAAAAACACCAAGGCCATGATCTCCGAGGGTGCTGTTGATATGGACGTCCTCATCGCAGATAGACTGTGCAAGGTGTCGGGCAGTGGCGAAGCGGTCGGATTCGTTGGCTGTAAGGAGTTCGGGGAGCATCCGGTCCAGCGCCCAGCGCAGATTGACCGCGGTCGGCCTCGCCACCAGCAGTTGCTCGGCGGCCTGTTTCAAGTAGGTGTCGGAAGGGTCCTGCAGCGTGGCCAGCATCAGGCCGCAACTGGCGGTCGCACCGATCAACGGGGCACCCCTGACCACCATGTCCCGAATGGCAGCAACAACCTCATCGCTTGAGGTCAGCTGCCGGATCTCAAAACGAAAAGGCAGCAGGGTCTGATCGATGACGGCGACCGTGTGGCCCTCATCCTCCAGCCAGATTGAGCGGTAATGCTTGTTGCCNACNTTCAAGAGACGCTACCGGTCTGTTTGCTCAGCGATGTTTCCAGTTAGGTTTCCTTTTCTCGGCAAACGCAGCCATACCTTCTTCTTTGTCTTCCGTGGCAAACAGTGATCGGAATANGGTCCGCTCGAATTCGATGCCTTCGCTGAGTGTCGTCTCATAGGCTCTATTGACCGCTGTTTTAGCCATCATGATGGAGGGACGTGACAAGGAGGCGATCTGGCCCGCTGTTTTCAAGGTTTCTGCCAGCAACTGATCCGCCGGAACGACGCGACTGACGAGCCCNGCCCGTTCGGCCTCGGCCGCGTCCATCATCCGTCCCGTGAGACACATTTCCATGGCCTTGGCCTTGCCGACAAACCGGGTGAGACGTTGCGTGCCTCCAGCGCCGGGGATGATGCCCAGTTTAATCTCTGGTTGCCCGAACTGGGCGGTGTCCGCGGCGATAATGAAATCGCACATCATGGCCAGCTCACAGCCACCACCTAGAGCGTAACCTGCAACGGCTGCAATGACAGGCTTGCGACANCTGTTGANCCGTTGCCAGTTTTGACCAATGAAGTTNCCCATGTAGACATCCATATAGCTGCGGTTCTGCATTCGCTTAATATCGGCACCAGCCGCAAATGCCTTCTCATTACCGGCGATCACCAGGGCGCCAATACTGTCATCTGCCTCAAATCCATCCACGGCGTCTGCGATTTCATCCATCAGATCGTCGGACAGGGCATTGAGCGCCTTGGGTCTGTTGAGGGTAATCAATCCGACGTTATCCCGGGATTCGACGAGAATGTTCTGGTAATCCATGGTGGCTCCCTTAGGTTGCTGCCAATGTGGGCGAAAATCCGCACTTCACTCGCTGAGCGGATCAAAAACACTTATCATAACCGTGTTAAGTCACATAAAAGGGCATTTCACGGATTCAAGTTCGCTGTGGTATGAGGTACCGGTCATGTGTGCTGCCGATGTCCGGACGCGAGTCAAAGAAAATTGCGACTTCGTGGTCGTGCCCCCAGAGAGGAACACGGGAGAAATGACTAACACTTACGAGTCAGTATACCAGAGCTCCCTCCAAGACCCGGCGACGTTCTGGGCGGCGGCCGCNGATCAGGTTCACTGGTACAAGAAATGGGAACGGGTCCTGGACGACTCTAATCCACCTTTTTACCGNTGGTTTGTGGGTGGCCAGGTGAACACCTGTTACAACGCGGTGGATCTGCACGTGGAGCAGGGCCGAGGGGAGCAGCCGGCCATCATCTACGACAGTCCGGTGACGGGTGCGACGCGGGTTCTGACCTACAGTGAAATGCAGACTCAGACCTCGCTGTGCGCAGGTATGCTCGCCGCCAGAGGTGTGGGTCACGGCGACCGCGTCATCATCTATATGCCGATGGTTCCCGAGGCGCTCATCGCGATGCTGGCCTGTGCTCGCCTCGGAGCGGTTCACTCGGTGGTGTTTGGTGGTTTTGCCTCGAATGAACTGGCAGTACGAATCGACGACTGTACGCCGACTGCGATCGTATCTGCATCGTGTGGTATCGAGCCCGGCCGGGTCGTGGAATACAAACCATTGCTTGATGCAGCTATAGAAATGGCCCAGCACAAGCCTGATAGCTGCATTATTGTGCAACGCCCAGAGTGTCTGGCGGAGCTGGTCGAAGGGCGGGACCACGACTGGCATGAGACCATGGCTGTCGCCGAGCCTAGAGACTGTGTGCCTGTGGCGGCAACGGACCCGCTCTATATTCTCTATACCTCGGGCACGACAGGNCAGCCCAAAGGGGTTGTCAGGGACAATGCTGGCCACATNGTCGCTCTCAAGTGGAGCATGCAAAACATCTACGGAGCCGAACCGGGAGATGTGTACTGGGCCGCGTCCGATGTCGGCTGGGTCGTTGGACACTCTTATATCGTCTACGCGCCGCTTTTTAATGGCAATACGACAGTTCTTTATGAGGGTAAACCGGTNGGAACGCCCGATCCNGGTGCNTTTTGGCGTGTGATATCTGAACATAAGGTCAAGGTGTTGTTTACTGCGCCAACAGCATTCAGAGCAATAAAGAAAGAAGANCCGAGCGGTGAATATCTCAAGCAATATGATATGAGCAATTTTGATTGTCTTTATCTTGCCGGTGAACGGACCGATCCAGACACGCTGCACTGGGCAGAGGAAAAGCTTGGTGTACCGGTGATCGATCACTGGTGGCAGACCGAAACGGGGTGGTCGATCGCAGCAAACTGCCGTGGCATCGAAATGCTGCCAGTTAAGGAAGGTTCTCCTTCTAAAGCGGTTCCGGGCTGGGATCTGAAGGTGCTCGATGCGAACGGTGCTTCGGCACCGCCGGGCGAGATCGGAACACTGGCGGTCAAGCTGCCGCTGCCGCCNGGATCCTTTCCCGAATTGTGGAACGCCCGCGAGCGATTCGTCGAAGCCTACCTCAGCCAGTTTGCGGGCTACTACAACACCTCCGACGCTGGGATCATAGATGCNGATGGATACGTTTACGTGATGTCGAGAACNGATGACATCATCAATGTCGCGGGTCATCGGCTGTCAACCGGAGCCATGGAGGAGGTGCTTGCCGATCATCCTGACGTTGCCGANTGTGCCGTCACCGGAATNCAGGATGCACTCAAAGGGCAGGTGCCNCTTGGCTTTCTGGTGCTGAATGCTGGNTGTGAAAGGGACTTGGGGGTCATCTCGGCCGAAGTCGTTCAGATGGTACGTGACCGGATCGGCCCCGTTGCTGCTTTTAAGCAGGCTGTAGTCGTGAATCGATTGCCCAAGACTCGTTCGGGCAAGATCCTTCGCGGCGTGATGCGCAATATCGCCGACGGGGAAGAGTGGAGAATGCCCCCGACCATAGACGACCCAGCCATTCTGGATGAGATCAGCGAGGCGCTTGGTCTGATCGGACTGCCTGCACCGTGAGAGCATTGCCTGTATGAGAAGTTTTGACAGCCCTAACCTGGCTGACTGGGAAAACCTTGCAGACAGGGAATTGAAATCGAGGTCTGCAGCCGAACTGGTTCGACAGACGCCTGAAGGTATCGACGTCAAGCCCCTGTATACGGCCGCGGATCTGGATGAGATCGCCAGTCGGGACACCCTCCCAGGGTTTCCGCCTTTTCTTCGCGGCCCACGCGCGACAATGTACCCGGGCCGCCCTTGGACGGTACGCCAGTATGCAGGCTACTCCACCGCTGAGGCGTCCAATGCCTTTTATCGTCGAAACCTGGAAGCCGGGCAAACTGGTTTGTCGGTGGCTTTTGATCTTGCGACCCACCGGGGTTATGACTCAGACCACCCAGCAGTGACCGGCGATGTGGGCCAGGCAGGGGTGGCTATTGATTCGATCGAGGACATGAAAATCCTTTTCGAGCGGATCCCACTGGACCAGATTTCGGTCTCAATGACCATGAATGGTGCGGTCCTACCGGTGCTCGCAATGTATGTGGTGGCAGCCGAGGAACAGGATTGTGGGCTGGAGGAACTGTCGGGCACGATCCAGAACGATATCCTGAAAGAGTTCATTGTTAGAAATACCTACATTTATCCACCTAAACCNTCGATGCGAATTGTGTCGGACATTATCGGCTTCACTGCACAGCACATGCCGCGGTTTAATCCGGTCTCCATATCGGGTTATCACATGCAGGAGGCCGGCGCGACCTGTGTCCAGGAGTTGGCCTACACCCTGGCGGATGGGCTGGAGTATGTTCGAGCGGCGCTCGCCAGTGGACTCGAAATCGATCACTTTGCGCCACGTCTGTCTTTTTTCTTCTGTGTTGGCATGAATTTTTTCATGGAAGTTGCCAAGCTTCGTGCAGCCCGTCAGCTCTGGGCAGAATTGATACAGGAGAATTTCAAGCCGACAGATACCCGCTCGCTGATGCTGCGCACGCACTGCCAAACCTCGGGTGTCAGTCTCACGAGCCAGGACCCGTACAACAATATTGTTCGTACGACCATAGAAGCAATGGCTGCGGTGTTTGGTGGAACCCAGTCGCTACACACTAACAGCTTTGATGAGGCCCTGGCACTGCCGACCGATTTTTCCGCCCGTATCGCCCGTAATACACAACTGATTCTGCGGGAGGAGTCAGGGCTCACCGATGTCGTTGATCCACTTGGCGGCTCATATTACGTCGAAAGCCTGACGGACAGCCTGATGGCTGAGGCCCGTAAATTGATCGATGAAGTAGAGCAACTCGGCGGCATGACTGAGGCTGTGAGCAGCGGGATGCCGAAGCTTCGCATCGAACAGGCTGCTGCCGTCCGCCAGGCCAGGATNGACCAGGGCGATGAGGTTGTCGTTGGTGTTAATCGATACACGACGGAGGAGACTGAGGATATCTCCATTCGGAGTGTCGACAACNACACCGTTCGCAATGCCCAGGTGGCTCGACTGGAACGAGTTCGATCTGAACGAGATCAGAGTCGCTGCCAATCAGCTTTGGATGCGCTGGCCCATGCCGCGCAGGCACCAGGGGAGAATCTGCTGAGTTGCGCGATGGACGCAGCCCGGGCCAGGGCGACTGTTGGTGAGATATCCGCAGCCCTCGAGTCGGTTTTTGGCCGTCACCGAGCGGAGACGCGTTCCGTTTCCGGGGTCTACGGTGCGGCTTACCGTGGGGANCAGAGTTTCAAGTCCAGCCGTTCAGCTGTTGAGGATTTTGCTGCCCGAGTCGGNCGAAGGCCGCGGATNCTGGTTGCAAAGCTTGGGCAGGATGGCCACGATCGGGGCGCCAAAGTCATCGCCACGGCATTTGCTGATCTGGGATTCGATGTGGACATTGGGCCGTTGTTCCAGACTCCGGCGGAGGCGGTTCGCCAGGCGATCGAAAACGACGTTCATGTTATTGGAGTGTCCTCCCAGGCCGCTGCCCACAGAACCCTCATCCCGCAGATGATGATCGAACTGGAGAGTCAGCAGGCGTCGGACATCGTTGTTGTTCTGGGCGGTGTGGTGCCGCCGCAGGATNACNAGGCGATGCGCGCACATGGAGTCGAGGCAATATTTGGTCCCGGTACGCAGATCCCTGCAGCAGCAAAGGAGATTTTGTCTCTGCTGGCCAAACACCAGCGCTAACGCAAAAATTAGCAATGCAAGAGATCATCAAAGAACTGGAACGCCGTCGTGCAGCCGCTAAATTAGGAGGTGGGCAGAAACGGATCGACGCCCAGCACGCACGTGGCAAATTGACCGCGCGGGAGCGGATTGAGGTTCTTTTCGATCCCGACAGTTTCGAGGANTGGGACGTCTTCGTAGAGCACCGCAGCACCGATTTTGANATGGCCGGCAAGGCCGTTCCCGGCGACGGAGTGGTGACCGGATATGGCGCCATCAACGGCCGCACCGTTTTCGTATTTAGCCAGGACTTTACGGTGTTCGGTGGTTCCTTGTCAGAGGCTCACGCTGGGAAGATCTGTAAGGTCATGGATCATGCCATGAGGGTGGGTGTGCCGATCATCGGTCTCAATGACTCTGGTGGTGCCAGGATCCAGGAGGGTATCGATTCGCTGGCAGGTTATGCAGAGGTATTCCAGCGGAATGTCCTGGCATCGGGAGTCATTCCACAAGTCTCGATGATTATGGGACCGTGTGCAGGAGGCGCGGTCTATTCGCCTGCGATCACTGACTTCATCTTTATGGTAAAGGACAGTTCCTACATGTTTGTGACCGGCCCTGAGGTCGTCAAGACAGTGACCCACGAGTCGGTTACCCACGAAGAACTGGGCGGTGCCCAGACCCACTCCAGCCGATCAGGTGTTTCTGATGGAGCGTTTGAGAATGATATTGAGGCGCTCTTGATGCTGCGGCGGTTTATGGATTTTCTACCTTTGAACAACCGCTCTGGCCCACCTCGAAGGGCGGTAACGGATCCAGCAAATCGGGTGGATGCGTCGTTGGATACACTGGTCCCCGACAATCCGAACAAGCCCTACGATATGAAGGAGCTGGTTGAGAAGGTGCTGGATGAGTCCGATTTTTTCGAGCTCCAGCCCGACTACGCAGCAAATATTGTCATTGGGTTTGGTCGCATCGATGGCGCTACTGTTGGCGTGGTCGCCAACCAGCCTATGGTGCTGGCTGGATGCCTGGATATACAATCCTCAGTTAAGGCGGCCCGGTTTGTCCGTTTCTGCGACGCATTTAACATTCCTATCGTTACTTTTGTCGATGTACCTGGGTTTCTTCCCGGTACGGCTCAGGAGTACGGCGGCATCATCCGTCACGGTGCCAAGTTNCTCTACGCCTATGCGGAATGTACCGTGCCCAAAGTTACCGTCATTACCCGCAAGGCCTATGGTGGGGCCTATGACGTCATGGCTTCCAAACATCTTCGCGGCGACGTGAACCTGGCCTGGCCCAGCGCGGAGATAGCCGTGATGGGTTCCAAGGGAGCAGTGGAAATCATTTTTCGTGGTGAACTTGGAGATCCCGACAAGATCGCTGCGCGTACCGAGGAGTATCAGAGGACATTCGCCAATCCCTTTATTGCGGGGCACAGAGGTTTTATAGACGATGTGATTTTCCCGCGTGACACAAGGCGCCGCGTAGCACGTTCACTGAAAATGCTGCAGGACAAGCAACTCTCCAATCCCTGGCGTAAGCATGGCAATATTCCACTGTAGTGAGAATCAGGCGGTTGGTGGNCCTGTCAGTTAGCGGACTCACAAAAGATGGACTAGGCTGCTATTCACAATTCTGCGACCTTGTCCGAGTGCATGATTGAAGAGAAATGTGAGGTGATGATGAACAGACTGGTAGAGTACGACGGGGCATCCGCAGAGGTGCGCGCGGTGTATGACGACATTATGCAGACCCGCAACGTAAACTGGATCAACAACTTCTGGAAGGCAATTGCTAATCACCCGCCGACTCTAATACGCACCTGGAGTAGCATAAAAGAGATTATGGCCGAGGGTGCGTTGGATATNCGNACGAAGGAGCTAATCTATCTTGCGATCAGTGCGAATAATGGCTGCGACTACTGTATAGCCAGCCATGGCGCGTCGGCACGTCGGGCCGGGATGACCGATGAGATGTTCGGGGAGTTGATGGCTGTGGTTGGTATGGCGAACGAGACCAATCGACTTGTTCAAGGCTATGGTGTACCGGTAGATGAGGCGTTTCTTGATGCTGACCCATAGAGCGGGTCTAGAAATCATTTGCTCACCTGCCATTCGTGTTCGGGTCAAGATAGTTCGTTGTCAACTGCAAGTGTCGTTGTTGTTGAATAGAGACAGTTAGCGCTATGGCTGACAACGACTATCTGTCGCAAATCCATTCTGAAGAGCTCGATAAGTTTGTCGTTTACGGCGACCTTAATTGTCCCTTTTGCTTTGCGCTGCATGAACGTTTCGATGCCTGGAGCTTGTTGGGGAAAATCGAATGGCGCTTGATCGTCCACGCTCCTGAGTTGTCCGATTCGATTTTCAGCCTTGAGGATGAAAGCCTCCTTGCCAACGAAGTATTTGCGATACACCATCGGGCGCCGGATGTGTCGGTCTCGCTTCCGCGCGCGAGACCGGCCAGCAGTTTGGCAACCCGGCTTGTCATGGCCATTGATAGGTATGACCGAAAAAAAGTCCCGGATCTTCGCCGAGAACTTTATCGTGCACTCTGGCAAGAGGGCTTGAACCTAGGTGATCCAGCGGTTCTGGTAACGATCCTAGCNAATGTTGGGTTAGAGAAATTTGTCGAANCNAGTGTTCGNAANAACNCAGATGGGNGCGTAGAACCTTTGNCANTNTGGGAATTCTGGCGNTTGTTAGGCTCGGAACCACAGGATTTGANTGAATGGCAGGAAAGGTGGGAGACCGACGTGAGTTTTGCCCGTCGAATTCCAATTATTGAGAACCGCACGAACAACGCTCTTTTGCAGGGACTGCCCACTGAAGAAGCTTTGTATCAATATCTGGTTGGGCGACGCGCGCACTTTGTCAATGACGATGTCTGTGTGTTTCAACCGCGGCCGATAGCNATTGTTTTCGGCTGGATGGATCATTTATGGCCGTTGGTGAAAATCCTCAAGGAGACATGCGAGGTTCTCCATTTTTCCGAAATCGCAAGTTGCCGCCAGATGCTGATAGACAACGAAGAGATTGANTTCTTGTTTATTGAAGATGAGTTCGTTGAGGATGATGTGCTCGCTGAATTGGCTGAGCTGCTAAAGACGAGGGGAGTGTCTTGGGTGCTTGCTGCGCAAAACCAGACTGAGGAAGCCGAGCTTCGGTCTCTGCGTAATGGAGCAGTAGTGCATATGCCGGTTCATAGCAGTGAGGCGTTGCACAAAGCNCGGATNGCGAANCTCGTGACCGATCGTCGACGGATTGCATCGATGGAAAGGGATGCCAGGTTCGATGGAATGACTCAGGTGGCGAACCGCAGGGAGTTCCAGTATCGGATTGAACAGGAGTGGCGGCGCATTGCTGAAAGGGGGAATGGTTCTCTTTCACTTTTAATGATCGACCTGGATTACTTCAAGCCATACAACGATACCTATGGCCATCTTGCGGGCGATGTCTGTCTGAAGAAGGCGGCATCCGTGTTGAAGAGCAAACTTAAACGAGCGTCCGATCTCGTTGCTCGTTACGGTGGTGAAGAGTTTGTGGTTCTGCTTCCGGAGACCGTGCTAGAGCAGGCCATCCATGTAGCGGAAAGACTACGGCAAGCTCTCATAGATGAAGAACTTGAACACAGAGCATCCCCATTTCATGACTTCGTGACGGCCAGCATTGGGGTTGCTACTGTGGAGCCCGGGATTCAGGGGTCGGTGGGGGATCTGATCAAGGCAGCAGACGACAATCTCTACAGCGCCAAGGCAAGTGGCCGGAATCAAGTCGCATCAGATCAACACTGAGATATCGAAGACTCTACCGTCTTGACCGGGTGCNGTGGNCCCGGGTTCNCAAAAATTATTTTTTTTGTCACCTGTTGGCAAATCCCACAGGCGCTGCACACAACGGGCGATGTTGTACGGCTCCAAGTATTTGAAAAACAAAGTAAATATATTGTAGATTGGTTGTTGGCGACACGCTGACGTGAGAGAAGAGAAAGCCCNGCACGTTAAATATCTCTAAAAAGGAGAAAGTTGACACATTAGTCAAAATTCGGTATTTTTCCCTGGCCCAAAGTTCTTGTAGGCGTGCCGGCCTCAGCCCAATGCCCCCCGATCACTTACTCAAAAAACTGTTCCGATTAGGCTCTATGCCGGAGCTTCTGCCTGAGTTCGAGGTGTTGAAACATATCGATCAAGGCGTCACGATCTTTGATCGGAACTTATTTCTCGTCGCGTCCAACCCTATTTTTCGGGAGTTGATGCAATTTCCTCCCAGCNTGGTTCAGCCCGGAACTCCCATGGAGAAGATGATTCGGCACAACGCCGAAAGAGGTGAATATGGCGAAGGTGATGTTGAGATTCTTGTTAAGGAGAGGATGAATCTCGCCGGAAAATTCGAACCCTTTGACTTCGAGCGAGAGCGATCTAGCGGAAAAATAATTCGAATTACCGGGCGCCCTATATCGACTGGGCGCGATGGGTTTGTAACGGTATATACGGATGTTACGGATCAGCGACGAACGACACTGGAGAGAGAACAAAGAATTCAACAGCTCGCAGAGGAGCTCAATAATAGAACGGGATTTGAGGCGTTGTCGGAAATCGACACGGGGATTCTCCTCCTCGACTCGAACCTAGACGTGTTGTTCGCAAATCAGGCGTGGACAAGGCTAAGCGTTGTTGCAAACCAGGACTTGTTGAAACCGGGTACCCCGTTTAAGTCGATCATCCGGGTGGCGGCTCAGGAAGGAATGTACGGCCCGGGCGAAATAGAAACGATAGTCGATGAACGGATCAAGTTGCTCGGACGGCGTGAGTCTTATGATCTTGTAAGAGAAACAAAACCTGGTCTATTTGTGGAGATTCGAGTTCGGCCACTTCCTGCCGGTGGCTTTCTGTTCTTGAATGTTGACGTTACCGAAAGCCAAAGAAAGGCTCGTGAGCAGAACCAGAGGATCGATCAGCTGGAAAAAGGGGGATTGACAGAACTGTTGGATCAACTCGGTATCGGCGTGGCTATATATGATGAAGAGGCTAGGCTGCTTCGAACCAATCAGACTAGAAACGAATTTTACCAATACCCCGAGGAGTTAACTCGGCCCGGCACTCCAAATGAAGCGCACATACGCCATAACGCAGAGCATGGTCTATATGGTGAGGTTGGCGATATTGAGGCGTTTGTCACACAGCGTATGGAAGCGGGAAAACACCTCTCAAAAGAAGAGGGAGGCTCAATAGNTGTTGTCGACCAGACCTTACCGGACGGTCGAATTATTGAGATCCGAATGCAAACGATTGGTAACGGTGATCAGATCGATGTTCTAACAGATGTTACGAGTGCCAGGCGCCGGGAAACGGAAAAAGAACAGAAGTTCGCCGAAGAGCGATTGCTTGAAATCAGACAGCTCCATGATGCATCCCTCGATGGTGTGGTAACTATAGATGCCGAAAGCATCATTCAGTCAGCCAATCCGGCAGCCGAAACAATCTTTGGTTACGACTCGTCAGAGCTTGTTGGCCAGTCAGTCGATATTTTGATGGGCAGTGACGATCTTGTTGAGAAGCATCACCAAGGTGTGGAGCGATATCTCAGAACGGGAGAGAAAAGAGTGCTTGGCCAGGTGGTCGAAGTAACAGGGATGAGAAAGGATGGAGAGACTATTCCGATTGAGCTACTGGTCGTGGAGTCTTCCTCAAGTGACTACGGGAAGTTCACCGCCAGTATCAGGGATCTCACGGATCTTCGGGACAAAGAGGACAANATTGAAGAGCTTGAAAANCGNATGGGTCTGGNTACTTTGGACCANCTAGATGTTGGTATCTCCTTGATTGACGAAAATCTCAAGATCGTGCATTTTAACCCTGNTATTAACGCCCTCTATGGCTTTCCGGTCTCAATGACCCGGGCCGGCGAACCTTTCGAGACGATACTTAACGAACTGGCCCGGATGGGCGTTTACGATCGCTTGTATGGCAAAGGAGANCCGGAAGAGCAGGTGTCGAAAATNCTGACATCTCTGAAAGGTGACTGGAAAGAGTGGCGCGGCGATCTTGAGTTAGCGGACGGTCGGGTGATCGATGTACGGACACATAAGCTTGCTGGCGGAGGTTTGGCGTATCTACATACCGATGTAACGGTCGAACGGCAAAAGGAGAAACGACTCACTTCAACTGACAGACTGACAGGGCTCCCGAACCTGGAGCATCTTGAACAGCTTGGCCGGAATGCGATGCGAGAAGCTGAGCAGTCGGACAAAGAAATATACGTGATTCGAGTCAGGATTGATCGGTTTCAGNCTGTTAATCAGCTTTACGGAANGGAANTGGGTAATGNCCTTATAAAGGATGTGGCCGCCAGGTTGAGAGAATCGNTTCCCGACGAGGTCGTACTGGGTCGTGGCCAGGGGAACGAGTTTTTTGTGGCAGAGCTGTGCGGAAATTCCCGAGAAGAATCTGAGACAACGACCGCATTNCTTCAGGAAGCAATGAGGTTTCCGTTCCAGATCAGTGATTATGGAAGAGNTGCGGCGGAAGANCTAACCTTTACATTGAGTGCGGGGNTTGCTCTTTACCCCAAGGATGGGAAANATCTTGGAAGTTTGNTGAAGAAATCCCAACTGGCTTTGCANTATGCGTCCGAGGAAAGCGATACCTTCCACTACTTTGATTGGAGAGCGGCCCGTAGGAAAGAGTCTGGGGAAAGATTCAGACTCGAGAACGATCTGAGAGTCGCGCTACAGGAGTCGCAGTTTGAACTGCATTACCAGCCTCAGATCGATCTGCAGTCTGGGCAGTTAACGGGCACTGAAGCGTTGCTTCGCTGGTCCAGGCCAGGTAGTGGTAATAAGCCTGAGAGCCAACCAATTTCTCCAGCAGAATTCATTCCGGTCGCCGAAGAGAGCGGGCTCATCATTCCGATTGGGAAATGGGTNCTAGAAGAGGCCAGCCGGCAGGCTAAGCACTGGCAGGACGAGGGCTANGCCCCTGTGACTATGTCAGTAAACGTTTCGGTGGTGCAGTTCCGNCAANCGGATCTTATTGAGCAGGTTCGCGAAGTGCTTTCCCGCACAGGGCTCTCGCCAGAGTGGCTTGAGCTCGAGATAACCGAATCCATTGTCGTTGAGGACATCGATTGGATCATCAAGACGCTAGGTGAACTCAAGGCCCTCGGCATCAAGATTGCGATAGATGATTTTGGCACCGGTTATTCCAGTCTTTCCTATTTGGCCCGGCTACCGTTCGATAAGCTCAAGATAGATCAATCGTTTGTCCGGAACACTGATCGTCAGAACTGGGCGATTGTACGAGCGGTAGTTCAACTGGCGCGTAGTCTTGAACTAATGATAGTGGCAGAAGGCGTGGAGACAAAAGACAGCATGCAGCATCTTCGCGATCTGGGCTGCCACATTGGCCAAGGGTTCTATTTTAGTAGGCCCGTGTTGGCTCGGGATTTCACCGAGTTCTTCAAGCAACAGGATAACCCGTACATCTATGTCCCACCGGGTGCGGAACAGGCNCTTCATGTGGGCCTGCCAACAGACTATGGGTTAACTTACCTAAACGATCAGTTGGCTGAATTTCGCAAAACGAACTCCGGCGTTCCCTTAAGAATCCGGTGTGATCTGAGTGAGATGCTTATCGAGAGTCTCGTTTTAGGCGAGCTAGATACTGTGGTAGCTATTGTGCGGGAGGGCAGTGAAAATTGGTTATCCGAGGTCTGGGAGATAGATCCGGTGTGGGTAGTTGCGTCAGATTTTATGCTCCGCGACGAGGAGGCTGTGCCATTGGTTGTGCACCCGGAAGGGTGCGAATACCGCAGTCGAATGGTCGAGAGCCTGAATGCTGTCGGGCGCAACTGGTACGTGGCTTACCAGAGCCCCGATATTTCCGGATTGCAAGAAGCCGTCCTCCAGGGACTTGGGGTCAGTGCACTAACCCTGCCGACACTGGTTTCGGGGATGAGAATGCTTGAGCCAGGGAGCGATTTGCCCCAAATGAGAGCAATCAAGATCGGGTTGTACCTGGGTCAGAAGAGTCGATCGAAAAAGGCGATGTTGCTCGATAGCTGGCTAAGGGAAGCCCTTGGGCGGCGGGAGTTTCCTGAATCACAAAGTATCAAGCCNCGTCTTTCAATTGGAGCGGACTGAAAGCAGAAATTAGGTGATCTGATGTTACAACCGTTTGCAATTAAACGAAGAAGTTTTGTTGACTGTCCGTTAACAATCAGTGATTTGTTACCGTTTACGCTTGCGGCGTTCCAGTCCCTGCGCATTCGGAGGCAGTTGCTTGAGTTCTTCCGGAAGATTGTCGTGAACAGAGGCCATGATGACCCAGCTTCGAATCGGTTCACGATAGTGTCGTGGCAGGCCCGCCCAGGCTCGAGCGAGAGCCAGGGCCTCCTCCGGCAGATCCGGTCTCACCGGTTGGGTAGATCCGGCGTGGCGAGGGCCGTTACCACCAGCCAGCCACTCGACGTTGACTCGAAGCCACTCGGCGATTCGTTCAAGTCGGTGGCGTCTAGGGAAAGTACTGCCCTCGAGATATTTTCTGGCGGTCGTCAGGCTCCTTGCCCCCGCCTCTCGTCGAAGTGGCTCGATCTCTACAGGTATTCGCGACCAGCTGCCTGGTCGNGCCCCATAGCCCGCTTCGGTCATGGCCTCGATCAGTCTTGTGGCAAAATCAAGATATTGGGGTTCGGTTGGCATGCAGTGTACGCGGTTGAGATCTGGGCGCTGTGGCGCGATGGCTACTACCGATTACGGAATTTGGTATCAATATCACTTAAAGTGTGTGAGTATACACTTTTAGGGTCAAACAGGGACATAGAAGAACCATATCCCAGGCGCATTCAGTGGGGTCAACCGTCTTGGTTCTGAAACGTGGTCAGTACATTTAAGGTTAAGAGACAATGGACGGAAGTGAACGCGATATGAACCAAGGAAAGGTCGCTACACCATTTGGCTCAATCGACTATGGCAGTCGGCGCCGACTTCGCCTGGGTGAAGTCCTGGTCAGCGAGGGCCTCGCGACCGAGACTGAAATCCAGGTGGCTCTAAAACAACAAAAGAGAGAAGAAGGCAAGCGGCTCGGTGAAGTGCTTGTCGAGATGGGTGTCGTTGACGAGGCCAGTGTTGCCAAGGTGTTGGCTGACCGTCTGGGGCTGCGTTTCATAGATCTCGATGTTGAAAAAATTGATTCTGCTGCCTTGAAAGATGTGCCTGCTCAGATAATTCGTGAGCACCAGGTGTATCCCATCCGAACGGATAACGCGTCCGTAACGATTGCTATCGGGGATCCATTAGACACGGATGCTACTGACGCGGTGCAGTTTGCCTGCCGAAAGCGTGTTGTCGAAGTCGTAGCGAATCCCGAACAGATCAATTACAAAATTCATGAACTGTTCATGAATCAGGAGATCAGTGAAGATTTTGGAGCCTTCCTTCGTACCCTGGGTGGTCGGCCTGACCTGGGTGAAGTCCAGGGTGATGACGCAATTGTGGTCAAGCTGGTTAACCGTTTTATCATCGACGCGATTCGTGAAAGGGCCTCGGACATACATTTTGAACCTTATGGTGATCGCGAGGAGTTTGTCATCCGCTTTCGGATCGATGGTCAGCTGCGTCCCTATCGCCGGATTCCATCAGAATATCGCGAAACAGTCGTGGCACGATTGAAAATAATGGCCCGTCTCAATATTGCAGAACGCCGACTGCCGCAGGACGGGAAAATCCGCTTTGCGTTTGGAGAACGGGAGATCGAACTGCGAATGGTGACTCTGCCAACCGCTGGAGAAAACGAAGATGTCGTACTGAGAATTCTGGCAGGACATGGTGCCCTGCCGTTAGTGGAAATGGGTCTGAATAAAGACAACCTCGAAGGTATAGAAAAATTGGTGCGCATGCCGTACGGGCTGGTATTGGCGGTTGGACCGACTGGATCAGGCAAGACCACCACTTTGCATTCGATGCTCGCTGATATCAATGATGTCAGAAAGAAAATCTGGACAGTTGAAGATCCCGTCGAGATCACGCAACCTGGGCTGCGACAGCTTCAAGTACAGCCTCAAATAGGNCTTTCTTTTGCAGCAGCGATGCGCTCNTTTCTGCGTGCTGACCCAGACATCATCATGGTCGGGGAAATGCGTGATCAAGAAACAGCGCACATGGCGGTGGAGGCTTCGTTGACNGGACACCTGGTGCTGTCNACCTTNCACACCAATACGGCACCTGANACTATTACCCGGTTGATTGACATGGGNTTGGACCCTTTTTCTTTCTCAGATGCGTTGCTGGGGATCCTGTCGCAGCGACTGGCAAGACGTTTGTGTACCCGTTGTCGCGAGGAGCACAAGCCAACAAAACCCGAATTCACAGAGCTTGTGGGGCATCTTGGACAGGAAATTGTAGATACAGCGAATCGTCTCGGTAGACTGAAGCTTTGGCGATCCAAAGGGTGTAGGTTCTGCGAACGGACAGGTTACCGTGGGCGACTGGCCTTGCATGAGCTCTTGGTCAATGACGATGAAATCCGCGGCGCTATGCAACGTAAGGCCACTACGGCTGAGATACGATCGATCGCTCAAAATGCTGGAATGCGGACCCTGCTACATGACGGCTTCGAAAAATGCCTGAACGGTGATACGGATCTGCAACAGGTGCTGTCGGTTTGTAGTCGTTGAGTATAGTTCTCCTTATAAAGGTCTCCATGGCCGGTGTGCACCGATCATNGATGACGTTCTGGATAGGTTTGGCTAAACTTGCCATATCCACATATATCTAAACATAATCTTGGAGTTAGGTAGATGAAAGCGACCATTATTTTCGCTATTCTTTTTCTTGTCTCAGTTGGCAGTGTTGCCGATGATATCTCGGCAGAAGACAAGGCGAAAGCGCAACTGACCCTTGCCCAATGGATGAAGGCGCGGGCCGACGATACGGGCCGTTTTGTGTTCGTAGATCGGCAATCCAACGAATTGGTGGGAGGGTACAGTGCCAACGTCCACCCGATGATAGTACCTTACAAAGATGGTGCAGTTTTTGTTTGTTCTGAGGTCGTTACAGAAAAAGGTGATCGAATAACAGCAGATTTTCTCACTGTCAAAGTGGGGGATAAATACGAGGTTGTCGAAGTTATTATGAACAACCGGGCCAGCGTCAAGAAGATGATGGGGATGGAATAGTCCCCATAAAGAGATAATATTTCGACCTGCGGTAGGTGGGAAAAGACGTTCGTCTTTTCAGTTTTCTATCATCATGAAACTGGGAATCTTTCTCAAGTTTGTATTGTTCTTTGTGCTTCTTGCTATTGTGCTGGGTGCCGGCGGCCTCTATGTTTACAAAAAATATCGGCAGGAGCATTACGAAGCCGTGGCATCGGCTCAGTTGGCAACAGCGGTGGTGGGTAGTGCAGGAATTTTGGATCAGGCCCTGACCATCAGCGGCAAAGCTGCCGGTGAGGCGCTTGCCCTTTATTCGATGTTTCCTTTCGTGTTATGTGTCGAGTTAACCAGCGTCGAGGATACATCTGTGCGTTGGCCACCACTCCCCTGCGACATAATCAAGGAAGAGAAATATCCGCTCGATTACTCTGGCGTTCTGGCACATGGTGGATCCTTGCGAATATATGTCAGCCACCAGTGGGTCAAGGAGCAGGTGGATTCAGAAGTTGAAATCGGGTTTGTTGCTCTGTCGATTTTTCTTGTTTTGTTTGTCGTCGGCAGTGGTTTCGTGTTTCGTCGGGTGGTGGGATACCCCGTTTCATTCCTAATTCGAAATCTTCACAACGTATCGCAGGACCTCAGTAAGCAAGAGTCGATCAAGAAGCTTACGCGAGATGAGATTGGGGAACTGACAGACGCGCTGAACGGGTTGCTGCAGCGAATTCGCGGCTATCAGGTTGAACTCGTACGATTAGCTAATACCGACGGTCTGACTGGAATCTATAACCGGCGTACTTTCTTTGCCAAGGGGGAGGAATTACTTGAAACGCCCGGGGCACGATATTTTTTCATGCTCATCGATCTCGACTATTTCAAAAGTGTTAATGACAGTTATGGACATGCTGTTGGAGACGTCGTTCTTGAGCTGGTCGGCCAAATGCTACAAGGTGCGGTAAGGACCGGTGGGACTCGACTGTCGGACGTTGTCGGGCGGCTAGGCGGTGAGGAATTTGGTGTGCTGCTGGTGGCAGGTGACATAGAGACCGCGATGAGTATCGCAGAGCGCGTTCGTGAAACATTGCAGAATATGGTAGTGGAGACCGGGGGTGACCCGTTAACGATTACCGGATCGTTTGGGTTGGCAGAACTGGTCCCTGGCGAGAGTCTTGACGCTCTTTATCAGCGTGCCGACCAGGCGTGTTACGAGGCGAAGGACCATGGCCGAAACCGGGTTGAAGTGGCTTCTGCCTGAGTTGCGGCAACTCAATCAGATCTGCGAGGGGCATGGCATCTTCTGAAATAACCTGGCGAGTCACTAGGTGCTCTGTTCTCGCGGCTAGACAACCATCTTCAGAATCAAATATTCAAACTGCCAGGCCGCGCTCGCTTTCATCGAGATCGCTTTGGTCGGTTTGTCGGACTCGCAACGCTACTCAGTTCTAGTCAAGGGGCGCATCTCTAGATTTATGGGCAGCTGTTGATTTTGTCCGGGCACAATTTCGGGATGAGTAAGCTGTCGGCGCCGTCGTTAAAATGCTTCCAGCAACAGTTCCAGGAAATGGATCCACCTTGCGCGCTGGGCATCAAAAAGATCGTTGCTCTACTCCCCCATGTTTTATCGTTTCCCGTTAACCTAA
>PBDS01000056.1 GCA_002718155.1 Pseudomonadota bacterium | reverse complement strand
GGATTCAAACAATAGGCACGGATCTCGTTTTCCCGAGCAACCATTTTCGAGAAAATCCACCAGCGGATTGGTGCCATGGACTAATAGATGACCATACTGTTCACGATAATACTGGCCATCGAACAGACGATGGGTGCTTCTGCCTTCGGCGCCACCGAAGACGATGTAGTGAACCAAAGGATTGATATTGTTCGTTTGAACGTCTGGGTAACCCTCAAGGTAGTAGTTAGTGTCGAATAGCAGATTTGGATCCATTCCGTTTTCGGAGCCGATCGCTAGATAGTGCGCAATCGGGTCGACGTGGCCTGCTATACGCTCCCCTGCGTCTTGAAGGTACTGCGACGGCCAGAACAAACCGCTTTGCTCGATCAGTCGATAATCATGAAAGAATACGCCGAAGTTCCTGACACCCAACCGGACGCTCCAGTAATAGAGCCTAATGACTTCCGGGATCAGTGTTAATCTGTGCAGCAGCTTATTGCGCATTTCGGACTGGGTGGTTGTGCTAGGTGCGGATCACCGGGCTTAGCTGGATTCCAGGNCANTTTTGGGTTGATCCACAGTGGTTTTATAGTCTGTATATTCACCAGTCTCCTGGGTCTTGCGGGTTGCGGTAGAGATCTGACAAGCAAATTCGCGTGGCCCGGGGTNGGCGTTGTTGTTTTGAAACANGGAGTCTTACCGTCATTNTAAACGTTAGAGAAAGGATCCGGCTCGCTATTGAAACCCCAGACCGGGATGACGTGTTCAGAGTTTATGGGTTCACCTGCCGCCATTTGCGTTGTTCCAGCGTCNTGTTGTGATGGACCTGGCCTGCNGATTGTGTAATCCCTGGTATTTGTACTGGTTGCTCGAGNACCGAATGAGTTGGTTTCATGCAGTCTGATCACGCTACCCAGTCGAAGCCTCTTCAGGTCGGCTGGCGAGAACGGTTGTCTCTTCTCCGCGTGGCTGATTTTCGCAAAATCTGGNTNGCCGGTGGGCTCTACGGAACGGTCAGGTGGCTGGATATGCTCGCCGTCGGGGTGTTCACCTATGAGGTTACGAACTCCCCTTTGGCGGTTGCGTTCATGGTCTTNCTGCGACTGCTGCCTCTGATCCTGATGGGTACGGTCATCGGCGCACTGGCCGAGCGCTTCAACCGCCGGCGAATGCTTCTGGGCGGGCTTATCTTCCTGTCGNTTGTCTGNGCGGTCCTCGCGCTTCTCGCCTTCAGCGGNCGGATTACCCTCTGGCACGTCGGATTGGGTGCGTTGGTGAACGGCACGCTCTTCTCAGCCGATTTCTCGGTTCGGCGCATGCTGTTGGGTGAAGTCGCAGGCGTGACGCGACTGGGTGCAGCGATGGGCCTGGATTCGGCGACAAATAATGCAACCCGTATGGCCGGCCCACTGATCGGCGGACTGGTTTATCAGGCCATCGGGCTGGAGGGCACTTACCTGGTGGGATTCCTGCTGGCAGGGCTTGCGGCGCTGCTGATCGCAAGGCTGACGATTGACACCTCGATACCGAAGGCACGTGTGTCTTCGTTGCTGGAAGATATTGTCGAAGGATTCCGCTACATCCGTTCCAACCGGGTCGTAACGTCGGTTCTGGTCATTACAGTGATCATGAATCTGTTTGCGTTCCCGTATCTTGGCATGGTGCCGGTCATCGGCAAGGATGTCCTGGGTCTTTCGCCTTCGCTGATTGGTGTTCTGGCGGCAGCAGACGGTTGCGGGGCATTTTTCGGTGCGCTGATCGTGGCAGTCTTTGCGCAGTCAGNGTATTTCCGTCGGATTTTCTTGGTCGGGTCGACGGTTGTCCTTCTGGCGGTACTGGTGTTTTCCCTGTCGCCAATGTTCGGTCTGTCGATCTCTGTGTTGTTGATCGGGGGTCTTGGTCTGGCCGGATTTGGGACGATGCAGACCACGCTCATTTTTGTCGAGGTGCCGGCNGCCGTTCGCGGGAGAGTTCTGGGGGTCCTGACGGTCTGTATNGGGACGATGCCGATCGGTATGTTGGCGGTCGGTTATCTCGCTAACTGGCTCGGTACCGCACACGCGATCAGTCTGATGGTCAGTCTGCGGTCTTGTGGCGATGAGTGTTGTTATGCTGCGGTGGCGGGAAATACGGTGAGAGTCTCGCGTGAGGAAGGGTTAGAATTCAACAGTTTTGCGCCATTGTGTCAGCTGCGAAATTAAATAGAAATGCTCCTTTCTTGGGAGCCTGGAGAGTAATGGGTGGATATTGAATTTGATCAGGAGATTGACCACCGNGGGGTGAACTCGATCAAGTGGGAATTTGTGATTGGGGAAGACGGGCTCAAGCACTGGGATCTGACCGATCCTGAGCTTGGAGACGATCAGGTGTTGCCGATGTGGATCGCAGACATGGACTTTGCCGCAGCCCAGCCCATTGTCGATGTGGTTACTCGCCGTGCGGCTCGCGGTCTTTATGGTTATGCGTCAAAAACAGACAGTTACCTGTCGTCCGTCGCCGGCTGGATGCAGCGTCGCAAGAGCTGGCCCATAGACCTGGAGTGGATTGTTCTGACACCCGGGGTCGTGGCTGCCCTGCATATTATGGTACGTCGCTTCACTGCTCCCGGCGACAAGGTNTTGATACAGCGTCCGGTCTACCATCCTTTTACTTACGCGATCGATGCTAACAACCGGCAGCTGGTCTCAAGCGCCCTGTTATTGAAAGGAGGTCGCTACGAGATGGATTTTGAAGATCTTGAACGCAAAGCTGCCGACCCCGAAGTCAAACTGTCGATCCTGTGCAGTCCGCACAATCCGGTCGGAAGGGTCTGGACCGAAGAAGAACTGACGCAATATGCTTCGATCTGNAGCAAAAACGATGTGCTGGTTATCGCCGATGAGATCCACAGCGATCTGATCATGCCGGGGCAGCAGTTCGTCTGTTACGGTGGTCTGGATGAGCAACTGACGCACAATTCGGTGGTTTGTACAGCNCCGAGCAAGACCTTCAATGTTGCGGGTCTGCAGACATCCAACATTATTGTGGCGAATTCCGAGCTGCGAGATGAACTCAAAGCGGAACTTCGGGCCAACGGCCTGTACGGGACCAATCCATTCGGACTTGTCGGTACCGAGGCAGCCTACAACGAGGGTGAACCCTGGCTGGAGCAGGTCATTACTTATATCTGGGACAATCTCCAATACCTTGACTCTTTCCTGAAGACGCATGTTCCCCGGCTTAAAATGATTTCTATCGAGGGCACGTATCTNGCCTGGGTCGATTGTCGTGAACTGGGACTGACCGATGAGGCATTGGACAGCATGATGATGGACCATGCCAAGGTCTATGTAGACGGTGGCCACATGTTCGGACCCGAAGGGCAGGGTTTTGTCCGGATGAACGTTGCCTGTAGGCGCNAGACACTGGAACAGGCGCTGGCAAGGATAAGACAAGCAGTCAGTGAGCTGAAGGCAGGTTGAAAGCCATGCTGAGGGCTAGAAAACCTGATCTGTATCCGAAGCTGGAGCCGTTGCTTTGAAGCGTATGATCATCTCTGGAGGGTCGCGCGGTCTTGGAGCGGCGCTGGTCGTCGAGTACGAGCGAGCGGGTTACGAGATCGTGGAGTTGTCGAGAAGTGGTGCCTCAACGGGCTCAGTGAACATTGACCTGTCGCAACCTGAAAGTGCACAGGCGATCTTGTCGGCCTCTTTTGAGCGGCTTGCGGCCGACTCCTGCGAAGAGTTGCTGTTGTTCAACAACGCCGGTGAGGTCGTGCCCATCGGAGAAGTTGCAGACAAGCCGCTGGAGGCTGTACTCAAAAACATCAATCTCAACTACGCCGGCGCCATCGTGCTGATAAGGACATTCATCCAGGCATTTCAGGAGCTCAACTGTGCGAAGACCATCGTCAATGTCTCTTCAGGGGCTGCGCTGCACGGCGTCCAGGGTTGGTCCCTTTATTGTGCCGCTAAAGCCGGGATCGAGCATTTCATCCGCACCGTCGCCCTGGAGCAGGCGGGACACCGCTATCCGATCAATGCGATCAATGTCAGCCCCGGGCTCATCGACACAGATATGCAGCAGACAATNCGGTCTGCGACGGCAGGNGATTTTCCACGTCTGTCTGAATTTGTCGAGTTCAAGGCGTCAGGTGCACTGCAANGTCCGGAGCTGGTCGCCCGTGCGTTCCAGAGTCTGCTGGAGAAGAACCCTGCGTCGGGAAGTCGCCACGAGATTGCAGATTATCTGGANTCGTAATTCGTCTTGAACCTAAAGATCGATCTGCCGATGGGGTCGCCTTCAGGTTCGGGTGATTGAGCAAAAGAAACAGGAGAGCCATATGATTACCAAGGGTATCAAGCAGCTGTGTGCAGACGCCGAAGCAGTGGTTGAAACGTGGACCGTCGATGAAGCCCATGCCCGCCTTGACGATGACGAGGTCGTGTTTGTGGATATACGAGATATTAGGGAACTGTGGCGCGAGGGGGCGATTCCCAGTGCGGTTCACGCCCCACGAGGTATGCTCGAGTTCTGGGTGGACCCGGAAAGCCCTTACGCCCGGGATGTCTTCCAGTCGGGCAAGCGCTTCATGTTTTTCTGTGCAGGCGGTCTGCGCTCAGCCTTGGCCGCCCAGGCCATGCAGGAGATGGGCCTGGCACCGGTCTGCCATATGGAAGGTGGCTACAGTGCCTGGAAGAACAAAGGCTATCCGACGGAAGCNAAANAGAAGAAATAACGCCAGGCGCCGCCTCATGGACTGCATCGCCAACCCCGTTCGACCAGATTGAGCCAGCTGGTTTCATCAATGTTGCTGCCGCANAGAATAGCCGCCACTCGCTGGCCGGTAAGTTGGTCTTTGAGGGGACCTGCCAGTGCAGCGAGCACAGCTGCCCCTGCAGCTTCCAGGGTGAACTTGAGGCCATCAAAGGCCACTGCCATGCTTTGACAGAGTGCGTCGTCATCGACGAGTACGATCTCGTCGACCACCTTCTGACAGACGGCGAAGCTTTCCGGACAGTGCAGCGGCGCGCCCATGCTGTCTGCAATGGTGTCGACTGAGACTTTCTCAAGCGGTCTGCCCAGTTCCAGGCTCTGGCTCATGCCGGCCGCACCAACAGGCTCGACCCCGATTACCCGCACAGACGGTTGCACGGCTTTGATCGCTGTGCCGACCCCGGAGATCAGTCCGCCGCCACCGACGGCAACAATGACAGCGTCAAGTGCGGCGACGGACTCGGCGATCTCCAGCCCGACGGTCGCCGTGCCCTGCATCGTCCGTATGCCTTCAAAGGGGTGGATGATGCTGCGGTTCTCCTGCGAGGCGATCTCCTCCATGGTCGGAAAACTCAGAGACATGTCATCAACCAGGACCACCTCGGCACCAAAGGCGCGGCACTTGGCGACTCTGGCTGGATTCGCACCTCGATGCATGACGACTTTGGCCGATACGCCCAACGCCTGACCGGCATAGGCAACAGCAATGGCGTGGTTACCGGCACTGGCTGCGGTCACGCCCTTGTCCCGTTCGGCTGCAGGGCGGGTCAGGATGTTGTTGATCGCCCCGCGGGCCTTGAAGCTTCCGGTCTTCTGAAGAAACTCAAGTTTAAGATGGAGTTCGCCGTCATCGATCTGGTCGTTTGCCCAGCGGTCCTGCCAGCAAAAGATCGGTGTCCGGCTGACATAGGGCTGGATCCTACGGGCGGTTGCCCGGATATCTTCAAGATCGAGCGTGGCGTTCATTCAATTTAGCCGAATTGATAAGAAATAGTTGATCATGTCAGGGAGGATGACCGTCTGCGGGGCGCTTTCAGCAGCACGCTTAGAATCGTTTTCTGAAGCGCAGTCCGTGGCAGTTGAAATGGATGATACTTCATTCATCGGGAGTGATGTGCCGTATCAAAGGTGCCGGTGGTGTCAAGTCGATCAAGATGCGAAATCGCCCGCCAAAATGCTCTGGAGTTTCTCCAGCTCGATATTACCGCCGCAGACGATGATGGCTACCCGTTTCCCGGCATATCGCCGAGAGGTTTTGCGGTAGGCGGCGATGGCGACTCCCGCCGCACCTTCGATGGCCATTCGATGTTCAGACAAGAAGAACGTTATGGCATTGGCGATCTCGGTCTCGCTGACAGCGACCCAGTGGTCGACGAAGCTGGTACACAGTTCAAAAGTGATGGCACCGTCTTCAACGCCGCCGGCGGTACCGTCGGACAACGTCGCGCCACTGGGTAATTGAAGTATCCGGCCGGCCTGCACCGAGCGCATCATGACGGCTGAGTTTTCCGGGGCGCAGCCAATGATCTGCACATCAGGGCGGGTCGCCTTCAGGTAGGTCGCGATTCCCGAGATCAACCCGCCGCCGCCGACAGCCACGAACACCGCGTCGAGGTCACCCATCTGGCGCTCCAGCTCCACTGCAATGGTGCCCTGGCCGGCTACCACCTCGAGGTCGTTGTAGGGCGAGATGAATGTCATACCGTCCCGCTGCGCCTGACGGCAGGCCTCAGCGTCTGTGTCGACGACATCGGCTCCGTAGTAGGTCAACGTACCGCCCAGCCGTTCGATGTTTTGGGCCTTGCCCGGAGAGACATTGGTAGGAACGAACACTGTGCCGGCCTGGCCCAGTGTGCCCAGCGCATAGGCGACACCGGCACCATGGTTACCGGATGACGAGGTCACGATGCCGCGTTCTCTTTCGGCCTCAGAAAGCGATAGTATCTTGTTGAAGGCACCGCGCAGTTTGAACGACCCGCTGTGCTGCAGGTTCTCCAGCTTGCAGTAAACAGAGCCACCCGATAACGTGCTGAGGGCCGGGGAGAACTCCAGATAAGTCTCCCGGACGTGGTCGCGTATGCGCGATTCGGCTGCGCTGACGCGATCAGCAAATGCACGGAGTTCGCTGCTCACAGGTTCAGCCACATGTTTTCCTCGCCATAAAGCTCATGCAGCCGGCTGGCAGCTTGGCTGCACCGTAGGCAGTCGATACGCTGACCTCAAAGCCCAGGGCCTTGAGTTCTTCGCCCAGATCATCAGGATCGATCAGGCGCAGTCGGTGCGTCTCCTCGTGACGCTGGTAGACACTGTTCTGTTCGACGAAGCTGGTGATCACTCGAGTCAAGGTGGCACGAGACTTGTCGGCGGTCGTTTCAACCAGCACCACCCAGCCGTCGCCTTTGTGGAAATGTTTCCCTGAGGTGCTGGCCCGCTCTGGTGTTGCCACATCGAAGAGCAAAAGCCCATCAACAGGGAGCGCAGCGTAGGTCCTCTTTAGAACGCGGCTCAAGGCTGGCGCACCGTTTTGTTGGTCAAAAAGATAATTGAAGCATTCACCGATCGCTGTCACAGCGATGGACGGCACGATCTTGGCATCGAATATCGATTCCTGCCGAAAACGGCCACCAGGGGCGCGCTGCCGGGCAAGGGAGAGCATCGCGGCCGACTGATCGATACCTTCGACACAGAACCCCTGGTCTGCGAGTTTCCCTGCCAGTGTGCCGCTGCCACAGCCAAGATCGGTGACCGGGCCGTGGCGCACGTTGTCCTCGCCAAGTGCAGCAATCAGAACATCCGCAGCCGAGCCTGCAACTTCGACAAAGCCACTGTCATGGATGTGGCTGAGGGCGTATCCATAATATTCCGGGCTGGTAGAGATTGGCATGTGTGGACTTCTATCCAGAGGTCATATTGTTAACAGTTTGTCGCTTGGATGGTCCGATGGTGTACCTTGCCAGGAACAACCCATGCATGAACCTCTCACTCTTGGTAGAAGAAAACAAGTCCGGTTTCGAGATCTTTGCCAGGCCGCATATTCTGGAAAATCAACGGGCCTCAGTACTGCAGTACCTGCAGCTCAGTTCCAGCGTTGGCTGACGTTAACGAAGGTGCGCTCCTGTTCGATGTGTCTCGTCATGTCACTGGTTTGGTAGATATAGGTACGGCCCTTCGTGCTGGTGAAGCCGGCCGGTGTGCCCTTGCTGTCCAGTGCGACGATGTTCATTGCTGCGCGATAGGGCCCGCCCAGATCGTTTAGATCCTGCATCGCACGAATCCCGGCTTCTTCGACTGAAGCTCCTGTCTTGAGGTAGAAGACCACGCTGTGTGCGGTGGCACTGCGGATCGCCATCTCACCCATGCCGGTACAGCCGGCCGCCCCGTAGCGGTTGTCGGCGTAATTGCCTGCACCGATGATCGGTGAATCGCCGACCCGGCCGGGATATTTCCAGGCCCAGCCACTGGTGCTCACCCCGGTGCACAGATCTCCACGGCCATCTTTGGCCAGCACATTGACAGTGCCACCGGTTTTGTCAGGGTCTGTTGCCAGCCGGACCCATTGGTGCAGGTCGGCGCGTGAGGCAAGCCCGGCAAACACCTCCTGTGGCATGTCCTCTTTCAGTCGTTCTTCCCGCAACTCAGAGATCTTTTCTGTCACCATGTGGGGTTGATGCTCGAATCCCATCTCCGCTGCAAATCGCTCGGCGCCCTCGCCGGCGAGCAGCACATGCGGCAGGGCCTCTTTGACTTTGCGGGCGATGGATATGGCTTCGCGGTAGCCGCGCACGGCGGCGACGGCACCCGTCTCAAGGGTCGAACCATCCATGATGCTGGCGTCCAGCTGAAGTTCACCGAGGACGTTGGGATAACTGTTAAATCCGACCGTGTGGTCTTCAGGGTTATCTTCGACCAGCCGGATGGTCGCCTCGACGGCATCTATTGCCGAGCCGCCATTCCTGAGAATGTCCATCCCGCGTTGAATGCCGACATCAGCGTTAGTGCTGCCAACGATGATCATTGGGTGTTCTGTCGTCAGTCAGCTAGACCATGGCCCCGGCCCATGGCGGTTTTGCTGCACAGGGTCTTGCACCGCGGGCTTTTCTTCGCGGCCCCCGGATTGGGCAGGATCTTGATAACACGGGTGTCATTCCGTGAAGTCGGTGCCGAGATGAAACACGCAGTCGCCACGTTCGACCCGGCCCGGAATCCGTTTGCAGACCACTAGGCCCTCAGCACCGAAGTGGACCTCTGAGGGTGCCTGCCACGGGGTCTCGGGATAATGCACCAGGCCTGCAAGATCACCTTTGCGGACTTCGTCACCAAGATTGGCGACCGGTTCAAACAGGCCGACATCCAGAGCGTAGGTAAAGTAGTCATAACTGGGTGCATGCACCATCCGGGTCGGCGATTCGGCAGGTTGCGCAATCGCGTTTTTCAATACCGCGAGTTCCTGTAGGAATCGCAGGACCCCATTGAAGCAGTGTTCAAGGCAGTCGGGCGTCACCGTGCCACTGCCACCCATCTCGGTCCCGAAACACAACATGTTCCGGCGTGCTGCACCATCGTTGCTGCCGCCACCGCCTGCGTGTCGGCCGGGCATAAAGATGCTGTAAGGTGCACCGAAGGCTCTCATCAGTTCCCGCACCCGAACGGCATCCGAATCGGTGCCGGCCGAACCGATGGCACTCGGCAGGTAGTGCAGTGAAGAACCACCGCTGTGCAGGTCAAGTCCATAATCTGCCATTTCCATCAGAACAGTCTCAATGTAGTAGGCAATCTGCATAGTCGGCGATCCATCTGGATCTCCCGGGTACACCCGGTTCAGGTTTAGATCATCGATGGGAGAGGTACGCAGGCCGGCTTTCGCGGCGGGATAGTTGGCCATCGGCAGAATGATCAGACGTCCATTGATGTCTTCGGGCTTAAGTTGGCGAGCAAGCCTGGTCAAAGTGACCTGGCCTTCATACTCATCGCCGTGCGTACCGGACATCAGTAATACGGTAGGGCCCTCCCCGCCGTTGATGCAGACGATCGGGATGGGCAACCAGCCGTAAGCGGATCGGTGCACAGAATGGGGCAGGCGTACATAGTCACAGTGTTTGCCCGGCGCATCGAAATCAAAAGGTGTTGAAAGTCGGGATGGTTTGTCCGTCATGTTTGTGTCCTCAGTGTGCTGCGAGGTTATGGCTGCCTCGTTTGCGCCAGCGTAGCAAATGGGCGTCGTGATTGAGTAGTGTAGATCGCCAGCGCCACGATCGTCATAACGACGCCAGTCAATTGAAATACCACAGCATAGTCAAGCCAGCCGAGTGCCAGGCCGGTCAACACTGGGCCGATCACCTTGCCGGCATTGCGCATGGTTCCCAGAAAGCCCATCCCGGCACCCAGAAACTGTGCCGAGATCCCGTCGCTGACAAGCGCGACGGTCGAGGGGAAGATCAGACCCATGCCGGCTCCTATGGTAATCGAGATCAACAACAATTGAGTGCCGCTGCCGGCCAGCGGCAGCAGTCCCAGTGCCGGGGCGATCAGCAGCAGCCCGAGCGGAATGATCCGAAGATATCCGAGCCGGTCACCGAGCCGTCCACCCAGTGGACGGATCAGAAGGTGAGCACCTTCCTGCACACTGAAGAACAGGCCCACCATCAGCAGGTCGAAGCCGGCAACGTACAAGGCGTACAGCGGTAGAAAGGCCTTGATGCTGTAGGTGGCGAGATAGACCAGCATGTCGAGCAGGCCTGCCAGCCAGAGTGCCGTACACGACAGGGCCGCCCGGAAGGCTGTACGGGCCTGATCCACTATTGGTGGAACGCGGCGCTGTTGTCCTTGATCTACCGGGCAGCTGAGCATCAGCGCTGGCAGAAACGCAAGGCAGCTGGTCAATCCAATGATCGTGAAAACGGTCGTTGCATCGAGCCAGGTCAACAGCCAAGCCGCAGCGGTGGGTGCGATCAGGTAGCCTGCGCTGCGCGCCATGCCGAACCAGCCGAGACGTTCCGCGGTGCCCGAAACAGCCATCTCGGCGACATAAGCCAGGCTGACCGGTCCAAAAATGGCGGTCGCCAGGCCATGTACCAGGCGCAGGACAAAGAGTTGCTGAGGCGTCTCGACCAGGCCATAGAGGAAAGGGATCCCCGTGAAAAGTGCCAGCCCGATCAGCAGCCAAAGTTTTCTTCCCCAACGGTCTGAAAGTAGCCCAAACAGTGGTTTGAGGATCATTCCCGTCAAAGTGGAGACCGATACAATGGCACCGACCAGCAATTCACCTGCCCCCACTGACGCCGCAAAGAGCGGCATCAGTGGCGTCTTTCCGACCTGATAGGCCGTTCGGACAATCAGGTCAGCACCGGTGATCCGCCACAGATCTGGTGGGACAGACAGCCGCACGCTGTTCAGGCGCCGATAGCTGAGATGCCCGCTGCATCCATTTTTGCATTCAGCGCTGCGATCGGCCCATCGACGAGTTTCTCCAGTTTCGCGATCTGCTTATCAACCTTGCTGCAGGCATCCTGTGCAACTTCTTTTGCCTGATCTGTAGGGGCAAAGTCTGCGATCGCAACCACAGAAATCACGTCCCCGAGCGTGTCGTCGAGTCCAGCAGTGTGCCGGAGGACATCGCGGGGCGTTTCACGGTGAATATTCACCAGAGTCCCCTCGACGGCTTCCAGCCTGGATGCCAATGTCTCGGCCTGTCGAGCCAGAGTACGGTTCCGTTTCGGCAGGCGGGAGGGTAGTTCGCGCAGCTGTTTTTTCATTCGGCGAATCCGGTTGACGCTGATCCGCAGGTCCGAGAGCTTTGCCGTCAGGTCCTGCAGCATAGCGAACTGCTCATCGAAATCGGCCTGGGTCGCCTCGACACGAGGATCTTTGAGTAGCTCAAAAGACTCATTCAGATCCAAGCTGCCGCATGAGAGGCGAACGCTGTACCGGCCTGGCGGTGCGGCCGGCCCACCGCCTTTGCTAAAAATGTCTGACTTGGCGAGTGGTTCATAGGGACGATTCACCAACTCCGGATCCAGTTTCTCCGGAGCCGGGTAGCGCAGGTTCCAGACAAACCGGTTCATGCCCTTGTGACGGGTCAGGCGTTGGTTGGGATTTTTCGACTCGTCACTTGAGAAACGAGTGATTTCCCTGCCTCTGGCATCGCGGACCGACAGTTCGATCTTTTCGTCGGCCGCCCTGTCCAGCCAGTAATAGATGATTGCGCCGTCGGGTGGATTTTCTCCCGCATCCAGATGGCGCCGCTCGGTGGAGCCGTCGGGCATCTCGACCGGGTAGGTCGTGCCGGGTAGTCCAAAGGCGGGTCCATAGGCTTTTCCATCACCGGTAAAAATCATGCCCGACGCCCACTGCAGCCTCAGCCGGTGAGTAGGACGCGGCTTGAACAATACCAGCTCGCCCTTTTTCCTTTTGTTTGCTGAGATGTTCCGCAGCGGAGTGATGTCGTCCAGGACCCAGAACGATCGGCCGTGGGTCGCAGCAACCAGGTCGCCGTCCTTGATCTTGAGATCGTAAACCGGTGAGACCGGAATACCGCCCGCCATTCGTGTCCAGCTGCGGCCGTCGTTTAGGGTGTAGAAAATCCCTGTCTCGGTGCCGACGAACAGCAGTCCGGCCCGGACCGGATCGGCACGAAGCACCCGGGTGATCTCACCTTTGGGGAAGTCGCCGTTGATCGACTGCCAGCTTTTACCACCATCGGTCGAACGGAAAAGGTAGGGGTCGTAATCGTCCAGTTTGTAGCGGGTCGCTGTCAGGTAGATTGTGTCTGCATCGTGGGTCGACATCTCAAGCGTGCCGATGTAGGCCAGTTCCGGCATTGCTTTGGGGGTCACATCGTGCCAGTTCTTTCCGTCATTCCGGCTGACGTGGACCAGCCCATCATCGGTACCGGCCCACAACTCGCCGGGCTGGTGCGGTGATTCGGCGAAGGTCGCAAGTGACGCATAGGCCTCTGCAGAGGCACCGTCTCCAGTCAGCGGGCCACCAGAATTTCCGAGTTTTTCGCTATCGTTGCGGCTGAGGTCGGGGCTGATGGCGTCCCAGCTCTGGCCTTCGTTGCGGGTTCTGAAAAGATGGCTGCCGCCAGCGTACAGCGTGTTTGAATCGTGGGGCGAAAAGACAATGGGAAATGTCCAGGCAAAGCGGTATTTCAAATCGCGCTGGGCGACACCGGTCTGCTGCTCCGGCCAGACGTTGACCAGCCTCGCCTGTCGGGTCCGGTGATCATAGCGCTGCAGCGCACCGTTGCCGCCCGGGGATGATCCGACACAGCCCACATAGACAATATTCGGGTCTTCCGGGTGAACGGTGATAAAGCCGCTCTCGCCGGTTCCGGGTATGGTGCAGTCCGCCATGGTGATCACGCCCCATTCAGCTGCATTCGGAACGCTGATCGAGGTGTTGTCCTGCTGGGTGCCATAGACCCGGTAGGGAAACTGATTGTCGATGTCCATACGGTAGATCTGAGCGGTCGACTGGTTGTATATGGTCGACCAGGTCTCTCCACCGTTGAAGCTGACGTTGGCCCCGCCGTCATTACCCTGCACCATGCGCTGGTTGTTTTGCGGGTCGATCCACAGGTCATGGTTGTCACCATGCGGTGTGGTGACCTCGTGGAAATTGCTGCCACCGTCGGTCGACTTCCACATCTGGAAGTTGGTGACGTAGACCGTGTCCGGATGGGTCGTGTCCGCAAACACGTGGGTGTAGTACCAGGGCCGGTGCAGTAGATCGCGGTTCGGGGATATGAGTTTCCAGGTATCGCCACAGTCCTCGGACCGGTAAAGCCCGGCCTTATCGCACTCGATCAGTGCCCACACTCGGTTTGACTGCACAGGTGAGACACTGACGCCGATCTTACCCAGCATACCCTCAGGAAAACCCGGACGGGCACTGAGGTCAGTCCAGTTGTCACCACCATCGGTCGAGCGAAAGAGCGAACTGCCCGACCCACCGCTGGACAGGTGCCAGAAGTTGCGGTGTGCTTCCCAGGTCGAGGCAAACAGGATCCTCGGATTGTTTGGGTCCAGCGAGAGATCGACTGCGCCGGCTTTGTCTCCCTGATCCAGGATCAGCTTCCAGTTACGGCCACCGTCTGTTGAACGGTACACGCCCCTTTCGGGATTGGGTCCAAACGCGTGGCCTAGGGCCGCGACGTAGACAATGTCGGGGTCTTCGGGGTGGATTCGGATCTCACCGATGTGGCGGGTTTCTTCCAGTCCCAGGTGTGTCCAGGTTCGACCTGCGTCGGTCGATCGGTAGACCCCGTCACCGTAAGACACGTCCACTCGAATCGTGGTCTCACCCGTACCGGCATAGATCACATTCGGGTCACTCTCTGAGACGGCCAGGGCGCCAATCGTTGCGCTGGTCAGGTAACCGTCCGAGACGCACTCCCAGTAGGTACCGCCATCGGTTGTCTTCCAGATACCCCCGGCGCAGGCCCCAAAGTAAAACGTCATCGGATCGGTTGGATCTCCAGCCACGGCGACTACCCGTCCCCCACGAGGCGGTCCGATGCACCGCCACTTCAGTTTGTTGGTTACGGAATCGGTCTTTGCTGCATTCAGATTGCTCATCACATGCCTCGCTGGCTGGTAATTTCAGGAAATACGGTTTGAATTTGTATTGGGAAAAATCGGTTCGACACTTTATTTATCACAGTTTACGGTCTCTGGACCAGATGAATCTGAACACCGGTCGGTGGGAATTGGCCAATGCAGTACCCGGACCCCG
>PBDS01000055.1 GCA_002718155.1 Pseudomonadota bacterium | reverse complement strand
AATCGTTAAGAGAGAATCAACTCTCCGTCGTTAGCTAAGTGTGATCACGTTCTGAATTTCGGTGCGGTCAACGGCGTCCCACTCCCGGGAGTTTCGTTCGCTCATAGAGAAAAGTAGCCTCCTTTTGGGACTTACACTTGCTCAAGTTCCTGGGTGCTAAGGGACTGCTTGAATAACCCTATTTGAATGGCTCCCGCTCATCATAAAGGCGGGCGGCATTGTCCATGCGCATGAATTCCGCGCCCAGCTCCCGCAGCTTGGCGATAAAGCGTTCCAGCATCATCATCCGGTGGCCGCGACCGATCACGTAGGGATGGCAGGTATAGGTGATGATGCCCCAGTCGGTGCAGCGGGTCATATAGATGAAGTCGTCGACCCAGTTTTCCATCACGCTATTGGCGTTGCGGTGGCCAGAGCGGTTACTCGTCATCTCGAAATGGGGATGATCGTCCTGGGACCAGCTAACGGGCATTTCGATCAACGCGGTTTTGTCGCCAAAAACCATGGGTTTCTGTAGATCGATTATGTCTCCCTGGCGCACGCGATACGGGGAATAATCATGCCCCATCATGGAACTCTCGTAGTAAAAACCATGCTTGATCAGCAGATCCACGGTATGCGGGCTTAAATCCCAGGCCGGGGAGCGATAACCCAGGGCTTGCCGGCCACACAACTGCTCTATGGCCTGGTTGGCACGGATCATCTCCTCTTCTTCTTGTCCCCGGTCCAGCAAGGCGGGTTGCACATGGGTCCAGCCGTGATGGCCGATCTCGTGACCGCCTTCTACAACCCTGGCGCAGGCCTTGGGATAGGTCTCGATGGTGAAGCCTGGAACGAACCAGGTCGTCGGGATTTCCTGCCCTTCCAGCAAGGACAGGATTCGACCCGCGCCCACAATCCCGAATTCGCCTCGCGAGATCGGTGTTGGTGTGGTCATGCCCCGGGCGATGTGTCCCGACATCACATCGAAATCGAAAGTCAGGCAGACAATATGTTGTGTCATAAGGCGCTGTACACGATTGTCATCGTGATGCGTCGAGTCTGCTTTCAGTCCGCACGGGACGCAATCCTCCTAATCAAACTAGTATGAGTCTCTGTTAACGTATAAATAACGCTCAGTCGGTCTCCAGAGCCTGCCGTACTTGATCGAAAGAATCGGCCGCGAACGGAATGAACGCGCCGTCCACGAGTACACCTGGAATATGGTAGATGACTACGGTCAAGCCTGCGGTGCTATCCAGCAGCCAGATCAGGGCGCTCTTGAAGGCCTCGCTCATAGATGGGCCAGACCAAAGAAATGGGGTCGACAAAGATATTGTATTAGACCAATCAGTTCTGACGGTGAACGGTCCCAAGTGCATCCAGCAGGCGCGTGACATCGCCACTGCTGTTGTACAGGTGTCCGGATACTCGCATACGCCCATATTCACCCCAGATCAGGACATTCTCCTTTTCCAGTCGTTTGCGTGTTGCCTCAGCATTGGAGTCCAGGAAACAGGTGTTACCCGAACGTTGCTGGCGCTCAGACGGTGTGATCACCTTGAGTCCCAGATCGTCCAACCCCTGGTCGATCATCTGCGAAAGATCCAGCGCGTGTTTTTCGATCCGCTCAATGCCCACGTCCAGCAGCAGGCCGAGTGACTCCTCCAGAAACATGATGATCGCCATCGCAGGGTTGCCCGGTTCAAGTTTCTCAGGCATCTGAAACTCTGCAACCGGAAAAGTACGTTCTGCGCCCTGAGCAGGCCATACGTCGAGGTTGCGCCAGCCGAAGGTCGTGGCCCGGGCGAGATGCTCGGCTTTCTCGCTGAGGTAGCACGGTGCTGTGCCGTGGGTCGCCAACAGCCATTTGTAACATGAGCTGACACACAGGTCGGTAACCTCGGCAGGAACGTCGATCACACCGGAGGCATGGGTCGCATCGACGGCCAGCAAAGTTTCTGATCCCGCAAGGCCTTTGGCCAGCGCTTGGATGTCAAGGTTCTGGCCGGTGTAGAAGCTGACCTGGCTCACCGCCAGAACGCGGGTCCGGTTGTCTGCGGTGTTCAGCAGGTCTTGTTCAGATATCTGCCAGTCGCGATGTGGGACCAACCGTATCTCTACACCTCGTTCAGGCAGGTTCTTCCAGGCATAAGCGACCGATGGAAACTCAAGATTGGTGGTGACGATATTGTCACCCGCCTGCCAGTCAAGTCCTCGGGCGAGCCAGTTCATGCCTTCGGCAGCGGAGGGCATGAAGCTGATCCGCTGACTGTCAACGCCCCACAGTTGTCCCACTTTCCTCCTGCAGCCGTCTAGGTGCTCAAAGAGGCTGTCGCGGCCGCGATAGGAGTCACTTTTCAGTCGGCAAAACTCGTCATAGACCTTGGCCTGTCGTTTGAGCCAGGGCGCCTCCCCGCCGCTACATAGGTGTGTCAGGCCTTCCAGGCCGACAAACTCATCCGGGGAGACCAGTGGGTTGATTGTGGGCATCGGGGCCAGCTCCTTTTCACAGTCCAGCATACAGTTGTTGCGTTAGTGACGGGTCGTCGGCAGCAGAGTCAGGTTTTTCGGCGATTCAATCAGAGGACGACCAGAGCTCGGTGCTGAGATACCGTTCTCCGGTATCGGGCAGGATCGCGAGTAGTTCTGCATCACGGGCAGCTTCTTTTGATGCGTGGGCAATCATGCCTGCTACGGCAGCGCCGCAGGAGATGCCGCAAAAAATACCTTCTTCTTCTGCTAGCTTGCGGGCGGTGCTGAAAGCTACCTCGGTCGTCACCGGGATAATGTCATCATAGGCGTTCTGATCCAACGTGTCAGGTATAAAACCGGGGGCGGTTCCCATGATCTTGTGACGACAGGCGATCCCCTTGGACAGTATGGGTGAGTCGGCCGGTTCGGTGGCAATGATCAGCAGTCCCGGGATACGGGCTCTGAGGTAGGTCGATAATCCTGATATCGTACCGCCGGTGCCAGTCGTACAGATGATGGCGTTCAGGTTTTCACCAAAATCGTCGTAGATCTCGTTAGCGGTCGAGCGATGAGAGGCTGGATTGGCCGGATTAAAATGCTGGCCAACGAAGAAATAACCTTCTGTTTCTGACAGCCTGCGCGCTTCTTCGATGGCACCAACTGTGCCTTTGTCTGCCGGTGTGAGTACCAGTTTCGCACCGTACGCTATCAGGATCTGCTTTCGTTCGGCGCTCATGTCCTCGGACATGACGAAAATGGCCCGGTAACCCTTTACAGCTGCAACCATCGCAAGGCCGATGCCCGTGTTTCCGGAGGTCGGCTCAATGATCGTGTCGCCCGGTTTGAGAACACCCCGTTGTTCGGCATCCTCGATCATGTTGAGTGCGGGCCTGTCCTTGACCGATCCGGCCGGGTTGAAACTTTCCAGTTTGACCCAGAGCGCTTTGGCCAGGTGATCTGAAAAACTGTGCAGGCGGACCACGGGTGTTCGCCCGACAGTATCAAGAATGTTGTCAACTTTCATACTGAGAGGTGCCTGTCTGCAGTGCCATTGAATCTGTAAATCACGCTATAGTGTATACCGCCGACTTGCGGAAGTGACGCCTGTTCCCGGAATGGAGTAGCGACAAACGTATGCCTGGAGTTGGCCACTGGCAGGTAGATCATGCTGCGAAATACGGTTATCTTGATTCTTGGCTGATTCTTGATGGAGAATCAACCACTCGCCCTCGGCTGCGCCAGTACCTTGCTGGTCAGGTTGGTAAGTTGAATTCGACACCCGACCCGAGTGCCTGGCATGCTCGGCCGTAGTCAGATCAGCCGACGCCGGGGTTAACTCGGCGAGCATTACGGGGAGGTGGTGTGAAGCGAATCTGTGTGTTCTGTGGCTCTCACTCGGGTAGCCAGGCTGCCTACAGCCGAGGTGCGGCAAGTCTTGGCCGGGCACTTTCGCGGCGCAACCTGGAACTGGTCTATGGTGGGGCCAGCATTGGTCTGATGGGTATTGTCGCCGATGCAGTGATCGGTGCAGGCGGGTCTGCCATTGGCATCATTCCGCAATCTCTGGTTGACAAAGAAATCGCCCACCCGGGGCTCAGTGAGCTTCGGGTGGTGGGCTCTATGCACGAACGTAAGGCGAACATGGCGAAGTTGTCCGATGCATTCATCGCCCTGCCGGGCGGAATCGGCACGCTTGAGGAGTTGTTTGAGATTCTGACCTTTGCCCAGCTCGGATTTCACCGCAAGCCCTGCGGGTTGCTGAATATCGAAGGGTATTACGACCGCCTTATCGACTTTCTGGATCACGCGGTGCGCGAATCCTTTGTCGGTGAGGCGCAGGTCCGCTCCCTGCAGGTGGATCAGCAAGCAGATCATTTGCTCGACCGCTTCGAGGCTTTGCTGGCAGACGCCGGCGGTTGAACGATGGTCACGATCAAGAAGATTGTACGGCGGAACCGGTCCCGCCATGGATCGCGGCCGACGTGGAACACCGAGTGAAGTAGGCGTGGCCTTGGCAATCTCCAATACGATGCACATCCGGACCGGGCTGAAGAGACTATGTTGATCCCGGTGATTCTTTGCGGTGGGTCCGGTACCCGGTTGTGGCCGCTCTCGCGTCGGTTGCACCCTAAACAGTTCCTCTCGCTCACCGGTGAAAGAACGCTGCTACAGGATACGGTGGCCCGGCTGGAACCACTCCAATGTGGCCTGCCGCTTCTGGTCTGTCACGACAATCACCGTTTCAATGTTGCGGGTCAGTTAAAGGAGCTGGGTCTGGAGCACGGGACTATTGTGTTGGAACCTGTGAGCCGCAACACTGCGCCTGCGGTTGCCGTGGCGGCTCTGGAGTCCCTGACACTGGCTGATGATCCTATTCTGCTGGTGCAGCCATCAGACCATGTGATTGCAGATCAGGCGGCTTTCGAGATCGCCGTTCAGCGTGCCC
Organism: Pseudomonadota bacterium; assembly: GCA_002718155.1. Taxonomy (GTDB): domain Bacteria; phylum Pseudomonadota; class Gammaproteobacteria; order Arenicellales; family UBA868; genus UBA9619. The sequence goes on along the minus strand of PBDS01000055.1, from coordinate 47,397 downwards.
GGGCAGCCGCTGGGATGGGAAGCCTGGTTCTGTTCGGCGTGGTGCCGGATGGGCCGGAAACCGGTTATGGCTACATTTCTCGTGGCCATGAAATCACAGACGGCCTGCATGCGGTAGAGGCTTTTGTCGAAAAGCCCGACCTGGCCACGGCTAAGAAGTATCTGGAGAGTGGTAGATACCTCTGGAACAGCGGTATGTTCGTATTCGGAGCCCGGCGCTATCTGGAGGAACTTCAGAAGTTCAATCCACTGATGCACGAGTGCTGCGTCACAGCACACGCCAATCTTGAACGCGACCTTGATTTTGCCAGGCTTCCGAGTGAGCCTCTTGAGAAGTGTCCCAAAGATTCGGTCGATTACGCTGTTCTAGAGAAAACCTCTGCCGCGGCGGTCGTGGAGCTCGATGCGAGCTGGAACGACGTCGGTTCCTGGTCGGAGTTGTGGAAAACAGGCTCGCAGGATCCGCAGGGCAACGTTACCGTCGGCGATGTGCTGGCGGTAGATTCTCGCGACACCTACATCCATTCGAGTCATGCGCTCGTATCAGCAGTGGGCGTTGAAAACCTGGTCATCGTCCACACGCCCGACGCACTGCTGGTGGCAGATCGGAAACAGGTCGACAAGGTCAGGAACGTCGTGGCATGGCTCAAGGACAACCAGCGCTATCAGTCTGAACATCACCGGAAGGTCTACCGACCCTGGGGCAGTTACGATACTGTCGAGGTTGGGGAAGGATTCCAGGTCAAACGAATCACGGTCAGTCCGGCTGCCCGTTTGTCTCTCCAGTTGCACGAACACCGGGCCGAGCACTGGATCGTCGTCAGTGGTGTGGCCCGGGTGACCCGTGATGATGAGGTATTTACCCTGCATCCGCAGCAGTCTACGTTCATACCGGCTCATACCCGGCACCGCCTGGAAAATCCGGGGGAAGTGCCGCTCGAGGTGATCGAAGTGCAGACCGGCAGCTATCTGGGCGAAGATGATATCGTGCGGTTCGAAGACGATTTCAACCGAGAGTCATCTGATCCCTAAAATCGGTTGGCCAGTCAAACCGGCGGATCATCGGACAGTCATTCATGGAGAGCGCTAGGGCCGCCCGATACCCGGCCACGACAGGCAGGTCATGCATCTGAGTAAGGCCAAGGTCTTCCGGTAGCCAGGGCGTCGCCATCAGGCGGGCCGGGTCGTCGGGTTCGACGTTGACAGAAAACCGGGCGAGTGGCAGTGACAGTCCTCGACCGTGAAGTTTGATGTAGGCTTCTTTGCGCGTCCAGCACGCAAAGAAGGCCCGTTCAACGTTGGTTTCCGGTTGTGCCGCGAGTGTGATGAACTCGGACTCCGAAAAAAACCTTCGGGCAAGTTTCAGGCGATGATATTTATTGGCAGGTCTGATCTGCTCGATGTCGATTCCGACCGGACATTCGGTCGTCAACGCGTAGACCGCCCAGTCTCCAGCATGTGACAAGTTGAATTCAAGGGCGGTCGTATCATCGGCATCAAGCCGTGGTTTGCCGTGTTTGCCATATCTGAACTGCAGATGTTCCGGTGATAAGTCCGCGTACTGGGCCAGCAGTCGCCGCAGAACACCCCGCGCGATCGTGAAACGCTCCCTGTCCCGGTCAAATAGAAAACGGTTGGCACGGGATCGCTCATCAGGTGACAACACCTCAGCCAGTTCTTTGATCTCGCATTTTGCCTGGCTCAGGCTGGCTGTCCAGACATGCACCTGGCCGGAGTTCAGTTCCACCAGAGGTGCCCTCATGCTTTGTCTCGCAAATCAGGTGGCTCAGGCTTCGTTCTGGTAAACAGAATGGCTGCAACTCCGGCAAGTACGATGCCACCCCCGGTCAGGATCTGTGGGGAAGGTTGTTCACCCAGCAGCAGCATACTCGACGCGATGGTGAAAACCGGCAGCAGCAGCAATACGGGCATCACCTGTGACATCGGATTTCTGGCCAACACAGTGAACCAGGCGCCATAACCCACTACGGTCATGACGATGCCCAGGTAGGCAACAGATCCCCAGCCGATCCAACTGGCGTTGTACAGCGCGTCAGTCTGCCCATCCTCGAGCAGGAACGACCCGAGCAGCATCTGGGGGCCGGCGAACACACCGATCCAGGCGATTAATGGCAGGCCTGCGACGGCTCTGCCCAGGCGCTTGACCATGAGTTGACCGACGGCCCAGGTCATGGCGCCTCCAGCTGTTAATAGTACGCCCAGTACCTGGCCCGCGATCTGCGGCTGTCCGGCGATCAATGCAATGCCCATAAATGCCAGCAACATGCCGAGCCAGCGCTGGTAGCCCGGTCTCTCGCCGAGGATGATCGCGGCCAGCAGCACGCTGAACGGCACTTCCAGATGAACGATGATGATCGCCAGCGAGGCATCGATGTACGACAGGCCGGTGAATGTCAGCCCGTATTGGATGGTTGATCCCACCAGTGCGATCCAGAAAATGTGTTTGAAATGATTACGGGGTATGGGCACGAACCAGACCAGTAGCAGGGCTGCCAGAGTAAACCGCATGCCCATCAGGAAAAGGGGTGGAAACTCGGCAAGGCCCGCCTTGGCGACCGTGAAACCCAGTCCCCAAACCAGTGGTACACTGGCTGCGAGCATCAAATCACGTGTCTTCAAAGTAGAAATCCAGAGCTATGCCAATGTTTGCCGGTCTGCCCCGGGGGGTGGCGTAGACTAACAGGTCTCGGCGTGGCCCGGCTGTTTTTCGTTCTGGGTTCTTGTCTGGGGCGCCCGATTTTCTGGAACAGGTTGTGGGCTGCTGAATCGGTCGCTGGGTCTGGGGTGTGTGGAGGTTAAATGAGATCGTTGACAATTGTTCTGAAGCGTCTGATCCCGATTGTGGTGCTCGGGGTCTTGTCAGTACAGGTCCCGGCGCTTGCCATGGATCTGGCCGGTGGCAACCCGGTATGGCTGGGTTCTCACGCGAACACACAGTGGGGTCAGCTCAACTACACAGCAGCGTTTGCCGATGACGACCGGCTTTACGCCGGTGGCGTCGCAACTGGCCAGCTCAGCGGGGCCGCATTTATCGGAGATGGCAGTGGATTGTCTGCCCTGACAGATTCTTTTTCCGCTGCCGACAGCCGCCTGTTTCATCCAGAGAAAGGACAGGATATTGAATACCAGGGCGCTGTTCTCAGCTACGGGTCTCCTTTCGGAGAAGTTGCCACCGGCGCATCACGGGTCGTTGCTGACCGCGTTGGGGATCGATTTACCTGGTACGGGCAGATTAAGACACCCCGCCTGGACGGCAGCCTTTTCCGTATCTCACGAACTGACGGAGTTGCGGCCTATGCCGGGAGATTGTCGGCTCGTTTCGGGGCAACGGCATTGTCCTATCACCACGTCGACGCGGGGCCGGGGACGTTTTATCGCCAAGCGGTTTTGAGTCATTCGCTGCCTGGTTTAAGCATTCTTGGATTGCAGTTCGACCAGGGCAGGAGTACGCGTTACGAAGATGCCGGAGACCATCGAGTAGTGCTGACTTTCAGAGGAGTCTTTGGCCGGTCGGGCTCCGGTGCTCTTCATGCGGGTGACACGGGTGAAGGTCAGGCCGGCTTGCAAGACGCGGCCATGCTCGGGGTGGCCGCAGTGGCAATCGCTGTGCTAGCGAGTTCCGGTAGCAGCAGTTCTGATGCTATTCAGCGCTATACCATTCGGGATGATGCTGCCCGGCAGGTCCTGAACGACACAAACCCGACGTCGGTCCGTGAAAACCTTGAATACGGTGGTTGGGTTTACCAACACAGCGATGCAACCTACAGTACTACCACGCCGATCCAGGGTAGGGTTGATGGCGTCAACATCGGAACACCCGATAGTGTACCGGCGGGGACACTCGCGACCAGCAGCTACCACACCCATGGTGCGACAGACCCTCGGTTTTTCAGTGAAACATTTTCACCAATGGATCTGATCCAGGATACGCTGTGGAAAGTCGACGGTTATCTGGCGACACCGACCGGCAGATTTATGTTTCATGACTACAGTACCGGTAGCGTGACTCAGTTAGGAACGGTCGCCAACTGATCTCGCTGAGATTCCTGATGCTTGCAGGACGGCTGTGCCGGNAGCCACCTTCGCCTGGCTGCGATACGGTAAACAACCGCCATTGCTGTTTCGGCGTGGTATTTGACACAGCGAAGGGCTACCATTCCGGTCTGATCCCTACGGATCCGGGTCTCCTGATCGGCAGGCGGTTTTGATGACGCTCATCCGAGAAATTGAAACCTGATCCTTCAACTGCAGGATATGGTTTTGCACATCACCGAGGTCTGCACNACGCCGCTTCTGGTNCGNAANAAAGANCCGTATCACTGGGCCCACGGTACCACCTATGGTGCCGAAGTTATCCTCGTTGAAGTTCTGACCGGTGACGGTGTTAAGGGATATGGTGAGAGCATTGCCAGCCCGGATTCGGTGGGAGTGGAGGCGTTTATCAGAACCGCGGCCCGTCACCTCGTAGGCCAGAGCGTCTTCGACTCTCGNCAGGCGATGCGACGCTGCTATCACGCGCTGTTTCAGGCCCATGGTACCTGCAGTGCGCCACGGTTCGGTGGTCAGATCCTTGCCGGCCTGGAAATGGCGATGTGGGACGCCGCGGGTAAGACCGCTGGCTGTGCGGTTCATGAACTTCTCGGTGGCAAAGTGCGTCAGACGATNGAATACTTCGGCTTTATTCAGGGTGAGTCACCCCAGAGCCTGGCCGCCGACGCTGCCCGTCTGGTGTCGGAGGGGCACCGCGTGATCTATGGCAAGATAGGCAGAGGTGATGATCTTGATATCGAAATCGTTCGCCAGGTGCGTCAAGCGGTCGGTGAGAATGTTCGTCTTCGGTTTGATCCGAACGAAGCATGGGATCCCTTGACTGCCGCAAGGATGATTGCGAAGCTCGCGCAATACGATCTTGAGATGATCGAACAGCCCTGCNCNCACCCNAGCCTCGAAGCCCTGCGACAAATACGGGAAAACAGCCCTGTTCCGATAGCAGCTGACCAGTCGGTGTTCAATGCCGCAGACGTGTACCGCGCGGTCACAGCCGGTGCCGCCGATCTGATCGTGCTGGGTCTGCATGAGACCGGCGGTATTGTCGCGTTTCTCGAGGCGGCTGCCGTTGCGGCGGCGGCAGGGGTCAATCTTTGTCTTCATGGCCTGCATGAGACTGGTATCACGACCTGTGCGGCCAATCAGGTCGGGGCGGTTATCCCAAACCTTGACGATGGCAACCAGTACATGAATCACCTGTTGGTGTCCGATATTGTCATCAGCCCTGACCTTGCACTGACTGACGGCCGGTTGCCGGTACTTTCTGGNCCCGGGTTAGGGTTTGAAGTTGACAGCGATGCGGTGGCCAGGGCTGCAGAGGCACATCGCTTAACGTTTAACGAGTAATGGCTCTGATGGAAAATCAGGACGGATCTTCAGCTGCTGCCTATGACGCCGTGATCATCGGGGCCGGGGTGATTGGTTGCGCCATTGCCTATGAACTCTCAAAGCGCGGNCTCAGAACATTGAACGTCGANCGGCTGCCGGCTGCGGGGTATGGTTCAACTTCGGCTTCCTGTGCAGTCATCCGGGTCCATTATTCGACCCTTGATGGTACTGCGTTTGCCTACGACGGGTACTTCGCCTGGAAAAACTGGGCGAGCCACCTGCAAGCTGANGACGAGTCAGGTCTGGCAAGGTTCCGGGAGACNGGGTGCCTGGTCATGAAAACCGAAGGAAACCAGCACCTTGAGAATATTATCGAGAACACCGCTGCGCTCGGGATCCCCTTTGAAGAATGGGATGCGAACCGAATCAAGAGCTCTCTCCCGATCTATGATCTGAAGTGTTTTGCACCTGCCAAGCGTAGGGATGAGGGGTCCTTCGGTGAGCCGACCGGCGGGNTCATCAATGGCGGGGNNTATTTTCCGACAGCAGGNTACATCAGCGATCCGCAGCTTGCTACCCAAAACCTTCAGGCCGCGGCCGCGGCCAGGGGCGCTGAGTTTCGGTTCAACAGTCGGGTTACCCAAATTCCTGTTGAAAGTGGCCGGGTCGGGGGAGTGATACTGGCCGACGGCAGCCAGATCAGTGCACCGGTTGTCGTTAATGTCGCGGGCCCTCACTCATCCAGGATCAACCAGCTGGCCGGGGCCCAGGTAGATATGAAGATCACCACCCGCGCCCTGCGCCAGGAAGTGGCCCATGTGCCCTCGCCTGATGGATTTGATTTCGAGAAGCTCGGTCTGGTGGTCTCCGATAACGANATCGGGATCTATTGCCGTCCGGAAAATGGTAATCACGTTCTNACCGGCAGCGAAGACCCGGACTGTGATCGCCACGACTGGGTCGACCCGGATGAATATAACAAGGGGTTCACTGACCAGTGGACAACCCAGGTTCTACGTCTTGCTCAACGGATTCCTGGCCTGAAGATCCCCAACCAGGCTAAGGGTGTGGTGGATCTTTACGATGTCACCGAGGATTGGTTGCCGATTTATGACCGCTCTGCGATCGATGGTTNCTACATGGCCTGCGGGACCAGTGGCAACCAATTCAAGAATGCGCCTTCAGCAGGAAGATTGATGGCCGCGCTGATCGAATACTGTGAGTCGGGTAACGANCATGATGCGCAGCCGCTACAGCATCNGTTGGNNAACATCGATTACGTGCTGGATACTGCTTCGATGTCCAGGCGTCGTGAGATCAACACCGAAAGCAGTTTTTCGGTGCTGGGTTGAATCCGTTGTGAAAGCGGCATTGTGTCGAGCGTTCGGTGCGCCTTTGGCCATCGAGGAGGTCAGCCTGGCAGATCCGGGCCAGGGTGAGGTACACGTCCGTTTGAATGCTTGTGCNATCTGTCANAGCGATATCACCTACATGGACGGTGGCTGGGGGGGNGTATTGCCGAGTGTCTTTGGCCACGAAGCTGCCGGTATTGTCNAGCANATTGGTAAAGGTGTAAGCCGNGTCTCAGNNGGAGAGNCCGTTATTGTGACGCTGCTGCGTTCCTGNGGTGAATGCTACTACTGCGAACGGGATCACCACAGCCTCTGCGAGACGACCTTTGCGCTTGATGACGTATCGCCACTGCGTGACGGCGACGGTCATGCGCTGGGGCAGGGCCTGCGAACGGGGGCATTTGCTGAGGAGGTGGTCGTCCATGAGTCCCAGGTGCTCGGTATCCCGCCGGAGATACCGATGGCGAGCGCTGCGTTACTGTCATGTGGTGTGATCACTGGATTTGGTGCAGTCAGCAACGTTGCAGGTGTGACACCCGGTACCAGCGTAGTAACCATCGGCACCGGGGGTGTGGGCCTCAACTGTGTCCAGGGTGCTGCGNTNTGCGGAAGCGAAGTGAACATTGCTGTCGATCTATCCGGCGAGAAAATCGAAGCGGCGCTTCGCCTGGGGGCGACCCACGGATTCAGTGCCGACGAGGATCTGGCGGCCTGTGTCAGCGATTTGACCGCCGGGCGCGGTGCTGACTATGTGTTCATTGCTGCTGGCAGTGCATCTGCCGTCGAACAGGGACTGNCGCTCGCCCGCCGTGGCGGCACGGTGGTGTTGGTTGGGATGACAGCCCAGGGGGTAAAGGCCCAGTTTGAGACACTTAACCTCGCCAATGATGCGATCCGGTTGCTCGGCAGCAAGATGGGTCAGACACGGCTCGAAGTCGATGTGCCCNGNTTAGTCGAGCACTATCTCAGCGGCAGGCTGAAGCTCGATGAATTGATTTCCGGGTGTTACCCCTTGGATGGTATCAATGACGCCATTATGGCTGTGAAGAAAGGCCAGGTACTGCGCAACGTCATCGTGTTTGAACGTTAAAACCGAGTCAGTACTGTCGCTGCGAAGTCGATGATAGCAGGATGAAAATAGCAAGTATCGAGACCTTCAGCCGTGAATACCTGGCCTTTGTGCGGGTGACTACCGACGAAGGTCACTACGGTTGGGGCCAGGTCGCCCCCTACAATGCAGACATCACAGCCCGGGTGGTGCACCGCCAGATTGCACCCTGGGCGCTTGGCAAAGACCCGCTCGATATTGATGAACTGATCGGTCTTGTCCCGCTCAAGGAACATAAGTTTCCGGGTTCCTACCTGCGGCGGGCGCTGGCAGGGTTGGATACCGCACTGTGGGACCTACGCGGCAGACTCGAAGAAAAAAGCGTCTGCGAGCTTCTGGGTGGCATACCCGGGAGGCTACGTGCCTATGGTTCGAGCATGCGCCGGGATATCACACCGGAAAAAGAGGCCGAACGCCTGGCCCGATTACGGCAGGAGTCTGGCTTCGATGCATTCAAGTTCAGGGTGGCTGCTGAATGCGGTCGGGATATCGATGAGTGGCCGGGCAGGACCGAGGCCATTGTGCCTGCAGTGCGTCAGGCGCTCGGCGACGGCGTCTCACTTTTAGTCGACGCCAACAGTGGGTACTCCCCAGCCCGGGCGATCCACGTTGGCCGGATGCTCGAGCAGAACGGTGTGGAACACTTTGAGGAACCCTGCCCTTACTGGGAACTGGAACAGACTCTCGAAGTCACCCAGGCCCTGGAGTTGGATGTGACCGGCGGTGAACAGGACTGTGAGATTCCAACCTGGCGACGGATGATCGGGCTGCACGCGGTCGACGTCGTCCAGCCGGATATTTGCTACCTTGGCGGGCTGACCCGAACCTTGCAGGTCGCGGCTATGGCTGAGTCTGCCGGCCTGCCGTGTACACCGCACTGCGCCAATCTATCGATGGTGACTCTGTTTACGATGCACCTTCTGCGTTCTATCGGCAACGCCGGCAAGTACCTGGAGTATTCGATCGAGGGGTCGGATTATTACCCCTGGCAGGACGGTCTGTTCGTGGAATCTCCCTACGCAGTCGAGGATGGCCAGGTCACGGTAACTGGTGTGCCGGGCTGGGGTGTCGAAATCAACCCGCGCTGGCTCGATTCATCGGACCGTGAGATCAGTACATTCGATGGCTGACTTGCGGTGGTTTCGGCCAAGGTGTGAGTACAGCGATTTGGGCTTGCTGCCCAGTTTACCGGTGTATACACAGCTCCGGAGACCCGTGACGGCGAAGGTTAGCGTGCCGCATTGGCGAAGAAAGCTTGCTGGCCTTGAATCTGGAAGCTGTTGATCAGGTTCTGTCCGACCTCCCCAAGCATCCAGTCGATAAATACCTGTCCTTCTTCGGCCCTGGCATGAGGATGTTTTTTGGGGTTGACCAGAATGATCCCGTACTGGTTGAACATGGGCGGGTCGCCCTGGAACAACAGCGCCAGGTTTCCCTTGTTACCAAAGCTGAGCCAGGTGCTTCGGTCACTCAAGGTGTATGCATCCATTGAACTGGCCATATTGAGCGTTGCGCCCATGCCACGACCGGTTTCCCGGTACCACTCGCCATTGGAGTCGGCAACCTTGATATCCGTGCGGGCCCAAAGTTCAAGTTCTTTCTTGTGCGTGCCACTGTCGTCTCCTCTGGAGAAAAACAGGCTGCGGTGGTCGGCGATCCGGGTCAGGGCGTCCGCGACGTCTGTGGCGGTCTGGGTGCTGGCTGGGTCGGATCCAGCCCCAACGACGACGTAATCGTTGTACATCAGGTCGTAGCGCCTGATGCCGAAACCATCTGCAACAAACTGCTCTTCCGAGGGTCGGTGGTGGACCAGAAGCACGTCAGCGTCACCGTTACGGGCAACGCGGAGGGCCTGGCCGGTACCGACGGCGATAACCCGGACCTCAATGCCGGTCTCTTCGGTGAAATGTGGCAGGAGGTGGTCGTAGAGCCCGGAGTTTTCAGTCGATGTCGTCGAGGCGATCACGACGAATGGTGTCCCGCTCATCGCTTGAAGCGAAAAGAGCAGCAGGCAGAACGACAGGGTGATCGCTATCTGAAAGCGTAGAAATTTATGAGCAGATGTCACAGGCCGTAGCCGCCGCGTTGGCGAAATGGCCCGCGTTTATAACATATCCTAGAAAGGAGACGGTCAGACCCCCGCTATGATGATCTGAATACTCCACACAGCGACCGGCCGTGTCCGGCTCCAAAAAGAGGCTGGTGCCGGCGGTCAATCGGCGGGATTTTCAGGGGAGGCGCTGTGGTACGCCAAAGGTCTCACCTCCTGAATCCAGGAAGTATTGCTCCTCGACCGTTGACTGTCGGCCAAGGGCAAGATTCCGATGTGGGAAACGTTCGAAACGTGTGATGATGTCGCGATGCAACCGGGCATATTCGGCAGCCGAGTGGAAAAATTCCTCTGTGCCGACCGGTGCCCGACCCGGGAGGGCCTCGAACAGTGTGACGGATCTATCCTGCAGGTTCGGGTCCTCGGCATGTTGCAGTGGCAGATACATAAAGAGCGNCTCGACAGGGTGAAGCTCGGTGTGNATCCCCTGGCCGAGGGCGCTCAATGCGACTTTCAACCCCAGCCAGTCAAAGTCAAACGCGCGGCCCAAGCCGCGGTACAGGTTGCGTGGGAACTGGTCCAGTACCAGGATCAGGGACAACGTTGAAGTNCGGTCCTGACGCCAGTGGTCCAGTTCTCCGCGGACAGCTGCTGAGGGTAGTTCCCCGAAACGCTCCCGGATCTCGTCATCGAAAGAATGAGGGCCTCCGAACCAGTTTGATTTTTGNGTTAAGAGCTGTGCGGGTCCTTCCAGACTGTCGGCAAACCAGAACTCATGGATCTTGTGAGGATCACGGGTGTTCAAAGTAATCCCAAGCGCTGCCCGCTAGCTCGCCAGTATCACTTCGAGCACCACGCGGGTGCCGAAATAGCCAAGNACCAGTAGTATGAAGCTGGTCAGAGTCCACGTGACGGCCGTACGGCCTCGCCAGCCAAACAACCTGCGCCCAGTGATGAGTGCAGCAAAGCTCAGCCAGGCTAGAACGGCCAGTGTGGCGTGATGGTTGAGCAGCAGCGCTCGACCAAAAAGCTGCTCGGAGAAGATGCCCCCGCTGATCAGGGTAATTGTGAGCAGTACAAAACCTGTATTAATTAGCTGGAAAAGCACGTTCTCCATCGTTTCCATTGGTGGCAGGCTGATCAGGAATCCAGCGGGGTGGCTGTGCCTGATCAGTTTCTCCAGNGTCACTAAAAGCAGNGACTGAGCGACTGCCAGGCTGAGTAAGCCATAAGCAAGGCACGCGATCAGCATGTGAGCTAGAGCACTGATACTGCTTACAAGCGGTGTATAAGCAGGGCCCGGGAAGACCCATCCTGTTAGGGTGGCCAGCCCCGCTGCGGGCAGCACCAGAACACCGAGGGCTGTGAGCGGTCTGCGCAGGCTGGTGATCAGAAACAACACCACGATGATCAACGCGATCACAGATAAGGTAGTGCCAAGGGCGAGGTTCGGCGACGTACTGCCAGTTAAAAGGGGTGTTAATGATGCCGCATGCAGCACTGCCACGACCGTCGTACTGAGAATGACCCGACCGGTTCCGGTATCACGCTGGTCGCTGTCCGCGATCATCCAGCGGATGGTGAGAAACGTGGTCATGGCGTACCCCATCACGACCACAAGATTCAGAACGCCCATCATGGACTCGCGCCTCCCTGATCAGTCAGACAACCCGGAATAGCCCGGGCCTTTCCTGGTGAACCNAGAGTGTAGAATCGCACCAGACAATTGGGAAGCCACNTAACGGCCATGCAGGCTTCCTTGATTCAGTTTACGGGCCTAGAGCAAAGGAAAGACGTCATGTTCAGCCAATTGGGTGAGCGGCTTAAGGAGACATTTCGCGACTTGCGCGGCAAGGGGCGACTGTCTGAGGAGAACATAAGCCAGGCGCTGCGCGAGGTTCGGGTCGCCCTGTTGGAAGCCGACGTGGCCTTACCGGTGGTCAAGTCATTTATCGACGGTGTGCGTGGCCGCGCCATTGGTGAGGAGGTTGTGCGCAGCCTCACCCCAGGCCAGTCCGTGATCAAGATCGTGCATGACGAACTGGTCAACCTGATGGGCGTGCGTAATGATGTGCTGAACCTGGCAGCCCGTCCGCCGGCAGTGATTCTTCTGGCGGGCCTGCAGGGTGCTGGCAAGACCACCACGGCGGCGAAACTGGCCCGTTTCCTGAAGGAGCGTGAAAACAAGCGCGTGNTNTTGGCGAGTGTGGATATCTACCGACCAGCCGCAATGGAGCANCTGCAGCGTTTGGCTGAAGAGATAGAGGTGCCGTATCGTGGCGATGGCAAAGAGGCGGTCGCGATCGCTATCGATGCACTCAGTCATGCGCGCTCGCAGGTGATGGATGCTCTGATCATCGACACTGCCGGACGCCTTCATGTGGACAGTGACATGATGGCGGAGATTCAACAGATTCACCAGGCAGTCACTCCAGTAGAGACTTTGTTCGTGGTGGACAGTATGACCGGACAGGACGCGGTCAACAGTGCCCGGGCGTTTAACGAGGCACTGGCACTCACTGGGATCATTCTGACCAAGACCGATGGCGACGCACGAGGTGGTGCGGCACTGTCGATTCGCGAGGTGACGGGTCGGCCGATCAAGTTCATGGGAACTGGTGAGGGGACCGGAGCGCTGGAGCCGTTCCACCCTGACCGGGTGGCCTCGCGAATTCTCGGTATGGGTGACGTACTCACCCTGGTTGAAGAAGTTGAACGCAAGGTCGATAAAGAGCAGGCGCAGAAGATCGCCAGGAAGTTGACCCGTGGCAAGGGTTTTGATTTCGAGGACTTCAAGGAACAGTTGTTGCAGATGGAACAGATGGGAGGATTGGCCGGACTGGTCGATAAGCTGCCCGGCATGGGCGAGTTGTCGCCACAGATCAAGAGCCAGATCGGCAGCGCCGAGACCAGGCGTACCCTTGCGATTATCAACTCGATGACTGCCAGGGAGCGGGCATTTCCCGCCCTGATTAAGGGTTCGCGCAGACGTCGAATTGCGACCGGCTCCGGCACTGAAGTCCAGCATGTCAACCGCCTGCTGAAGCAATTCAGTCAGATGCAGAAGATGATGAAAAAAGCCAAGGGCAAGGGTGGCTTAGCCCGAATGATGGGCCAGATGAAAGGGAATNCACCAGGTTTGCCGCCTTTTGGGCGTTAGTTGCTGGTCTTTATGTGGCCTCGAAAAACGGCAACTGTGCTAAAATCCGCCGGTTTTTCATGTACATCAACAGGAGTANTGTATGGTCACTATACGGCTNGCTCGCGGCGGCTCTAAGAAAAGACCATTTTACTCGATCGTCGTTTCCGACCAGCGGCGGCAGCCCCGTGGCCGGTTTATNGAGCGAATCGGATTCTTTAACCCCATGGCAGTGAGCAGCGAGGAAGATCTGCGGATCGATGCCGAACGCGCCGATTACTGGATCAGCCGGGGTGCACAGCCCTCCGAACGGGTCGCAAATATCCTCAAACGGGTGAAACGCGAAGCTGCCCCAGCCTGACAGGCGCCGTGTCTGCAATCTCACTGGAGAGAGGGCATGGCTGTGAATTACGATCATGGGGCAACGGTCGTGGTGGGTCGAATCTGCGGGGTCTTCGGCGTTAAGGGAGAAGTCAGGGTACAGGACTATTCCAGGCAGAACGGTAACATTCTCCACTATGAGCCGTGGGTATTGAGACTGGAGGACGGTTGGGTCGAGCGAAGAGTAAAAGGCCGGCTTCACCAGAAAGGTGTGGTTTGCCAGATTGAGGGTTATGAAGATCGGGATCGGGCGCGNACCTTGATGGATGTCGATATCGCCGTGAGTGAGGATCAACTCGGTACGCTCGAACCCGGAGAGTACTACTGGCGCCAGCTTGAAGGTCTCGAGGTGATTAACCTGAACGGTGAGAACCTGGGAAAGGTGGAAGGGTTGATTGAAACAGGCGCGAATGATGTGATGGTTTTGAAGGGTGAGCGGGAAAGGTTGATTCCGTATGTGGCTGGAGTGACGCAGGTAGACCTGGATGCCGGTCGGATCCAGGTCGACTGGGACAAGGATTACTGACCGGCAGGTGCCGGAACCGCCAAGACGGCATGACGATGCGAATTGACGTCGTCAGTATTTTTCCGGCGATGTTCGATGCTGTACGCTGCTGGGGAATGACCAGGCGCGCTCTCGACTCCGGGCAGCTTGAACTGGAGCTCTGGGACCCCCGGGAATTTACCAAGGATGGTTACCGCCGGGTGGATGATCGGCCCTATGGTGGNGGNCCCGGCATGGTGATGATGATCGAGCCGTTACGGCAGGCCATTGAGAAGGCCAGGTCCATGGGTGGAGGCCGCGTACTGTATCTTTCACCGCAAGGGTCGAAGCTGGACCAGGCGCGTGTCAGGGAACTGTCCCTGGAGACCTCGCTGGTGCTGCTGGCGGGGCGTTACGAAGGTGTCGACGAACGGTTGATCGAGAGCGCTGTCGATGAGGAGATCTCGATCGGTGACTATGTTGTTGCCGGGGGTGAGTTGCCAGCGATGGTGCTGATCGAGGCGTTGGTGCGAACTCTGCCTGGCGTATTGGGAAACGAAGATTCGGTGGAGTTCGATTCGTTCAGTGACGGATTGCTGGATTGGCCGCATTACACGCGCCCCGAGACGTATGAAACAAGGACTGTGCCAGCGGCGCTGTTGAGTGGTCACCATGAAGAGATTCGGTGCTGGCGCCTGAAACAGGCACTGGGCCGGACCTGGATGCGGCGGCCGGACCTGCTGGAGTCTAAAGTGCTGAGTAAAGAAGAGCAGCAGTTACTGGAATCGTTCAAACGAGGACGAGAAGAACAGGAGAAGTCAACATGAGCAAGCTGATCGATGAAATTGAACAGGAGCAGTTGAAAACCGACTTGCCTGAGTTCGACCCGGGCGATTCGGTACGGGTACAGGTCAAAGTCAGAGAAGGAAACCGGGAGCGACTGCAGGCTTTTGAAGGTGTGGTCATTGCGAAAAAAAACCGCGGGCTGAACTCCTCGTTTACGGTACGAAAGATCTCTTACGGCGAGGGTGTCGAACGTGTTTTCCAGACCCACAGCCCCATGGTGGAATCGGTCGAGGTTCGTCGACGCGGTGACGTCCGTCGGGCCAAGCTGTATTACCTGCGGGGCCGGACCGGCAAATCAGCCAGGATCAAGGAAAAGATTTCCGGAAGATCCTGAACGAGCTGTTTTGCCGAATGGGTCGAAGAGACGGGTTGGATCGGAAAGCATTCGGGCGGGCAGGCCCGCAGATGACCGACCTCCGGCTCGCTACCGCGGCTTAGGTCCTCCTGCCCATGGGATTCGGCTGATCTTCGGAATTTTCCGTTACGCCCACGGCCAGCTACTGACAGTTGGGCTGCTGGGAATGTGTTGTTTTTCACCCCATCTTTCTGCACAGACCCCGGATCTGGCACCGGGTCTTTCGCAAACGACCTCTGCCGGGTCGCGTGTGTTCCAGCCTCGACTGACACCACTGGTTGATACCGGATTCAGGATCTCTATACCGCATTTGGCAGAGCACGCAGAGACGGGAGACGGTGCTCCAGAAACCGTGGGGCCGTTGGGTACGGCGCTCACGCTGGAGCGGATCCAGCAGCTGCGCCAGGAAGGGGCTCTCGGTCTTGCCCTTGCCCTTTTTCAGCAGACTGGGATGGATGAGCGGCCAGATTGGCTGGATTGGGAACGAGAACGCTGGGCCATACTGAAAGCAGCAGGCCTGAAGGCCGAACTGGTGGAGCACCTCCGGAGCACTTTGCCGTCACTGGAGGGCGATCTGAAGGTCGACGTGACCCTGGAGCTGGCGGCGTTGCTGTTGACCCTGCAAAAGCCACGGGAATCCCGTGCCGTCATCCGGCAGATGTGGGCCAGCCAACGGCCCGCTGCCGATTCTATGCTCGCTGCCAGACGGTTGGTTATTCAGGCTTACCTTGNCGAAGGCCGGCTGGACGATGCCGATGTGGCCTGTGACCGGTACCAGGCCGATTACTATCCTGACGATCCGGCGTGGAACAGGTTGCGGGCAACACTGTTGCTGCGCTCGGAAAAACCAGGGGATGCTCTGCGCTATCTTGCCGGCTTACAGGATGTTGAGTCCCAGCAGCTTCGCTCTCTGGCACGGCTCAGGGAGGGGTCCCAAACACCTCAGGAAGTACTTTCCCGGATGCAGGCGCTGCGGACCAGCAGCCAGCAAGGCTCTCAAACAGACCGGTTTCGACTGGCCGTGCTGGCTGAAGCCGCAGAGCGCGGCCTGAACTGGNTGGAGAGTGCCAGGGCTCTTGAGGTNCTGCTGGCCGAGGGCGCCGCACCAGGGCGTCTAATGCCCAAGGTCAACCTGCAACGCCTGCTCAGGGTCTATCAGGTGTTGGGCGACAAGGCCCGCCAGGAACTTGCCCTCGGCGACAGTGCTTTCGGCGCCTGGAGCCAGACACTGGCTGAGCAGCAAGTCGATGGCGTGACCCGTAGAGCGATTTATCTGTCTTGGTATTTCGATGCCGGGTTGGAGGCACCGAGCGATGAACTGAACCAGNCTCTGGTAGGTGGATTGCTNGACGACAGTCTGNCNCCGCTGGTGTTTNTGCTGTATGGCACGGACGGTCCTCTTGGCCCAATGACCCGACTCGCGGACGACCTTCTACACAAACTCTCCCGCTATGCGCTGCAAAGGCAAGACTACAGTCTNGCCTCTACNTTGAACCAGGCCTCGCGCACACCGCCGGAGGGCATGAATGAAGGCGAATGGGCTCTGCGCCGGTCTCGGGTCGAGATATTCGCCGGCCATGCAGAACCCGGCCTGGATATTCTTCTCGCGTGGCTTGGCCAGGTTGAGCTTATTGCCGAGGACAGCCTGGACCGGGTGATACAGGTTTTGTTCGATCTGCAGACGATCGGCCGACACGACCTGGCGATGCTGGGCTTTCAACAGGCCGCGGAGCTGGCCCGGACGCCGCGCCAGCAAAGAGAACTGCTCTANTGGATGGCTGAGTCACAGGCCGCACAGGGAGAGCACAGTCGGGCNGCNGATCTCTTCCTTCGTTCTGCCGTCATCGGCCGGTCAAGGTCGAGCCAGTGGGGCCAGAGCGCCCGCTTTCGAGCAGCGGGTGAACTTGCGTCAGCCGGGCTGGTCAATGATGCTCGAACACTTTACCGTGCCTTGCTTGAGATGACCTCCGACCCAAAGCAGCGCCTGGCATTGGGGCAGAAGATCCAGGATCTTGACCTGCAGGCGGCGTGGGGTAACTGAACGGAAAGATGGCAAAGGAACCGCAGGGCAATCCACTGGTCGACCAGTTTCTGGACAGTGTCTGGCTGGAGTCCGGCTTGAGCGCCAATACCCTTTCTGCCTACCGAGCAGATCTGAAGAATGTCGCAACGTGGCTTTCCGGGCGGGGTGCGGACCTGGAGTCGGCCAGCCGCGCCCAGTTGCTGGAATATCTGGCGCACTGTGTGCGGTTGGGCCACAGTCCGCGTTCTTCGGCCAGACGCGTCTCGACCTTGCGTCGGTTCTATCGATACCTCGCCAGGGAAGGGTTGCTCGAGCCCGATCCGACGACAGGGCTGGATTCACCTAGGGTAGGACGGTCACTGCCTAAGACGCTGTCGGAGAAGGGCGTCGAAGACCTGCTGGCAGCGCCGGATAGCGGATCGCCTTTGGGACTGCGCGACAGGGCCATGCTTGAAACTCTCTACGCGACGGGCCTGAGAGTTTCAGAGCTGGTCCGTTTGACATTGGATGANCTGGATGAGCTTGCCGGGCTCGTTCGGGTGCTGGGGAAGGGCGGGCGCGAGCGCATCGTGCCGCTGGGTGATGAAGCTCTGAACTGGCTGAACAGCTATCTGCACTCGAGTCGAGGTGAACTTCTGGGCCGGCGTGTGTCTGAAGCGGTATTTGTCACCCGTCGCGGCGGTCCCATGACTCGACAGGCACTGTGGTACCTGATCAAGCGCTACGCGGCACGTGCCGGCGTCGGGGAGGAGTTGTCGCCGCACTCGCTCCGGCATGCCTTTGCGACGCATCTGCTGAACCATGGGGCAGATCTGGTCAGCGTTCAGATGCTGCTGGGGCATGCCGATCTTTCAACGACCCAGATCTACACCCACGTCGCACGGGCTCGCCTGCAGTCATTGCACGCTGAACATCATCCCCGCGGCTAGTGCTCTCGGAGCCCTGTCGCTGGGAAAGAAGTCTAGCTGGGTGTGTAGTGCCCGCACTTGAACACGGGAAGGGGCCGGTATAATGGGGTCGAAACAGCCCAGTTAATAGGAAAGAGGAGCCGAGTTATGGTAGCCAGTCGTGCGGCAGTCGCCCATGAAGCAGGTCAACCGCTCAGTATCGAGACGGTCAATGTGGACGGTCCCCGGGAGGGTGAGGTGATGGTNGAAATCAAGGCCACCGGAATCTGTCACACCGATGCTTTTACCCTGTCGGGAGAGGATCCTGAGGGGTTGTTTCCTGCCATCCTTGGCCACGAGGGTGCCGGAATTGTGGTTGAGACAGGCCCGGGTGTACACAGTGTCGCCACTGGAGACCATGTCATACCACTTTACACACCGGAGTGCCGGGTTTGCGATTATTGTACTTCCGGCAAGACAAATCTCTGTCAGTCCGTGCGTGAGACCCAGGGGCGTGGACTGATGCCGGATGAAAGCAGCCGGTTTTCCGTTGGTAATGACTCTTTGTTTCACTACATGGGGACCTCGACTTTCTCCAACTTCACGGTTCTACCTGAAATCGCTGTCGCCAGAATCCGCGAGGACGCACCGTTT
Source organism: Pseudomonadota bacterium (assembly GCA_002718155.1). Lineage (GTDB taxonomy): Bacteria > Pseudomonadota > Gammaproteobacteria > Arenicellales > UBA868 > UBA9619. Next base: position 28,722 of record PBDS01000055.1, on the reverse strand, counting down.
GAGAAGGTCTGTTATATCGGCTGTGGCGTGACCACCGGCATNGGGGCGGTCATCAACACCGCCCGGGTGGAGCCCGGCTCAAACGTGGTGGTCTTTGGCTTGGGTGGCATTGGGTTGAACGTCGTTCAGGGTGCCCGGCTCGTCGGTGCCGACAAGATCGTTGGAGTGGATCTGAACCCGGCTCGACAAGCCTTGGCTGAGAAGTTCGGCGCGACCCATTTCGTCAATCCAGCCGAGGTTGAAGGCGATCTTGTCAGTTATCTGGTCGAACTCACAGGTGGCGGTGCCGATTACAGTTTCGAATGTATAGGCAACGTTGAGGTGATGCGCCAGGCTCTCGAGTGCTGTCACAAAGGCTGGGGTGAGAGTGTCATTATTGGCGTTGCACCGGCCGGGGCCGAAATCTCGACCCGCCCGTTCCAACTGGTGACGGGCCGCGTCTGGCGCGGCACGGCCTTTGGCGGTGCGAGGGGTCGAACCGATGTGCCTAAGATCGTTGACTGGTACATGGACGGCAAGATCAACATCGATGATCTTATAACGCACACCATGCCGCTTGACGAGATCAACACGGCTTTTGACCTGATGCATGAGGGCAAGTCGATCCGCAGTGTGGTGATCTACTGACGACCGATCTCGCCTGGAGCCGGCCGTCAGTCAAATCGTAAATACTGNGCGGAGGGCAGGTGTCTTCCGGCCGCTATCCGGCTGAAACAGCAGATTGCGTGGCGATCCGCTTTGTGTCAGTTCAGCGCCTGGGCAAGTAGCCGCCGATAACGGGATACCCGATCATCGCTGCTTCCGAGTGCCTGAAAGACCTGTAACAGNTTCTCTCGAGCGCTCGCTTTGATCTCACTCTGGCCGGTTCTGACCATTTCCAGCAGGTGATCCATTGCGGCTTCAGCCTCGCCCCGCTCGAAAAGTACGGCACTCAGGCGACGTCGGGAATCGTGGTCGTCAGGGGTCGATTGGAGTCGACTCAGCAGCGTATCCTGATTTTCACTGTTTAATGCAGTTTCCCTGATTTCTATTCGTGCCAACAGTCCTTTGAAAGCCTCATCCTGTTGAGCAGGTGGTGACACACCTTTGAGAGTTGTCCTGGCTTCTTCAATGCCGTCTTCAGCGTGCTGATATCCAGCTAGCGCCAGCCTCAGCTTGTCGTAACTCGGGTCGTCTTCCAGTGCCTGNTTGAGCAGCGTCACGGCCTCGCTTATCTTTCCCAGGCTGGCCAGATCATTCGCGAGNTTCATTANATCGTCGGCAGGNCGGGGCAGATGGCGCTCAATGAACTCCCGNACNGCCCTTTCCGGCAGAACGCCAGTGAATTCGTCCACAGGCCGTGCATCTTTGAATATCTTGACGGTTGGAAGACTGCGCACACCGTACTCCGAGGCCAGTTGCTGCTGCTGATCGGTGTCGATTTTGGTGAGCTGAAACCTGCCCTCGTATTCGCTTGCAAGACTGGCCAGAATTGGATTCAGCATCTTGCACGGGTTACACCAATCGGCCCAGAAATCGACCAGCACTGGCATTTCCCTGGACTTTTCGAGGACCTCCTGGTGAAAACTGTCAGTGGTCACTTCCACTGCGTGAGTGCTTTGTGTCATCTAGCGGCTTCTCCTGACAGTCAATAGAACATGATATTCTAGGCTTGCGCATGTCGAAGTTGAAAGTCCTTCAGGACCATTGTTGTGGGTCGATGTGCAGGATCGATCCTGTGAGCGGCCAAGATCTCTTCCTGCCGTTTAGCGGCTGCGATAATCCATGGGTCCAGTGATGGGCGGTCTACTTGTTCGAGGCCGTTTGTGCACCTTTGTGTTCGTTGCGCTGCTGACATGGCCGGCTTTCGGCGGGCAGGGATTCAAAAACCTNGATGGAGAACCGAGCTCCGTTGCCGGGTATTTTGAGCCAGAGCGCTGGCTGGTTGTTCTGATCTGGTCATACAGTTGTCCGATCTGCCGGCAGGAGATCGCCAGCTACGTCGCTCTTTCTAAGCGTCATACGGGGGGTGACATTGCTGTTCTGGGGCTTTCGATGGATGGCGAGGAGGGCATAGCGGATGCGTGGGGCTTCGTCGCCGAGAATGACGTGTCCTTTCCCAACCTGATTGGCGAGCCAGCGGACGTGGCTGAATTTTATCGAGGNACNACCGGTCGCGGGTTTCAGGGTACTCCGAGTCTGTTGCTATTTGCACCTGGCGGCAGCTTCAAGGCGTCCCAGGTCGGTGCGGTCCCGGTCACTGCAATCGAGCAGTTTGTTTCAGCTCACCCAGATTGACAGGTTTCACCGATTTGTGCTCGATCTCTCAGGTCTGCTTCTATGCAGTTCAATCCATGGGTTGGAAGGACCTGTTGACATCCATCGACCGCNCCTGCAGGGCGGCANCATGGTCGAGGATGAGAGCTGGGGGTGACCAATACGGNACTGGAAATTGACCACAATGGTGACAAGTGCTAGAACCGTGCATGCCACTGGACAGGCGCGTCCTGAGGGCTTCAAAAACAGCTNGTTCNGTGAGATGGGCAACGGCCTGTCGGGAGCAGGGCGTAGAGATCCNAGNAGACAGTGAAGCAGGAACACGTGATGCAGAACCAACACCCGCCTAAGATCAATGGTGAGCGACTCTGGCAGAGCCTGATGGAAATGGCACGTATTGGCGCGACCGAAAAGGGCGGATCCTGTCGCCTGGCACTCACCGATGAGGACAAAGCTGGCCGGGATCTCTTTGTCCGGTGGTGCCGGGCCGCAGGTTGCTCGGTCGAAGTAGACCGGATGGGAAACATCTTTGCCCGGCGGGCTGGCAACCGGCCGGAACTGTCCCCGGTCCTGGTGGGCAGTCACCTGGATACTCAGCCGACCGGCGGCCGGTTCGATGGGGTCTACGGCGTCCTCACAGGTCTTGAGATCATCCGCACACTCAACGATCTAGAGCTCCAAACAGAGCGATCCGTGGAGGCTGTCTGCTGGACCAATGAGGAGGGTAGTCGGTTTGCACCGGCCATGGTCGCCTCTGGGGTGTTCGCGGGCGTCTACGACCTTGACTATGGACTGAGCAGGTGCGATGAGATTGGGCAGACGATGGGTGAAGAACTGGAACGCATCGGCTACGCGGGTGCGCAAGAGATGGGCCGGCCGCTGCATGCTTATTTTGAAGCGCACATCGAGCAGGGGCCGATTCTGGTCGAGGAAGGCACCACCATCGGTATCGTGACGGATGCGCAGGGCCAACGCTGGTACGAGTTGACCCTGACCGGGGTGGAGTCTCACGCCGGTCCTACGCCGATGGACCGGAGGAGAGACTCGCTGCTCGGGGCCGCGCGGGTCATTAGCCTGGTGAACCAGATCGGCCTAGCCCATGCACCGCTGGCCTGTGCGACTGTTGGTATGATTGATTCCCATCCCAATTCCCGCAACGTCATCCCGGGACGCACCTTTCTGACCGTGGATTTCAGACATCCTGATGACCAAGTGCTGGCCGAGATGGATCAGGCACTGCGTCAGGGGGTGAGTGAGATCACAATTGAAGGCGCTCTTGAGAGCGAGCTCGACCAGATCTTCTACTATGCCCCAGTACCGTTCGATCCGACTTGTGTCGCAGCTGTTCGTGACGGCGCCGCGGAAAATGGTTACGCAGCCCGTGAAATTGTCGCCGGTGCCGGGCACGATGCCTGCTTTATTGCACAAACGGCACCGACCTCCATGGTGTTTATTCCGTGTGTTGACGGGATCAGCCACAACGAGGTGGAGGACATCGATCCCGCCTGGGCGACGGCTGGTGCAAACGTAATGCTGCACGCAGTGCTTGGTAAAGCCAGCGACCGGCCATCGCTTTAGATAATGACGGTCCGGATCCAGCTTCCCCGGCGGTTGAACAGGACGAACATTGCCGACTATGATGTCCGGCCCGGCACTGGATAATGCTGTTTCAGCAAAAGGAGTGACCCGTATGACCTCAGAAACCCGTGTCCTGGCAACTTATGTTGCCGATCTTGAATTCAGCGATCTGCCAGAGAGCGTTGTCACGCGTACCCGTCTGCTGGTGATGGATCATGTTGGTATTGCGTTGCGGGCCCGTCACGCTGCCGACCTGAATGACGCGATGGCGACCGCACTGCAAAGCCTGGGGTTGGCCGGAGGCAGTTCGATTGTCATTGGAGACCAGCAGGGTTACTCGTCTGCCGCAGCCGCCTTTTACAACGGTAATCTTGCACACTCGCTCGATTTTGACGACACCCACGCGCGAGGATCAATTCACCCCAGTGCACCTATCGTGCCAGCGGCTTTTGCCGCTGCACAAATGACTGGCGCCAATGGGCAGCGTCTGATTGCCGGAATTGTGGCCGGCTACGAAGTACAGATCCGGCTGAGCATTGCGCTCAACCCGACCGAACACTACAACCAGGGATTTCATCCTACCGCCACGTGTGGTGTGTTTGGCGCCGCCGCGGCCGCAGGCAATATCCTGGGGTTGTCTGCCGATCAGATGATCAGCGCATTTGGCCTGTGCGGAAGCCAGGCCGCTGGCTCGATGCAGTTTCTCGCCGACGGGGCGTGGAACAAGCCCTATCACACCGGTTATGCTGCCATGAACGGACTGGTCTCCGCGGTCATGGCGTCAAAGGGTTTTATCGGTACGGCCGAGCCGTTGGAAGGAAGCAAAGGGGGCTTCCTCCGGGCTTATGCACCGAACCCTGTACCCGCCGAGGTCGTCTCCGAACTCGGTGAACGGTTTGAGACGATGAAGATTGCGGTCAAGCCTTATCCTTCCTGCCGCTATGGTCATGCTGCCATCGATGCGCTGATCTCGCTCAAGGCGGCCAACGATATCGACTATCGCTCTGTCGAGTCGGTCGAAGTGGGATTACCTAAGACGGGCTGGAGTCTCATCGGTGACCCGGAAGCCACCAAGCAGAATCCGAAGAACTATGTCGACGGGCAGTTCTCGATGGCGTTTGTGGGTGCTGTGGCGATCCGAGAGGGCCGTATGGGCTGGGACGACTATGAAACACATCTCAAGGATAAAGACACCTTGGCATTGTGCCGAAAGATCAGGACAGTTGTGGACGACGGCGTCCAGGCCCATTACCCGGCAAACATGAGCGGCGTTGCCAGGGTCAGAACTTCGGGGAGCAGTTTTGAAGAGATGGTCGTAATCGCAAAGGGTGAGCCCGAGAATTTTCTGACTGATTCCGAGATGCGTGACAAGTTCGATACACTGGTTGGCCCCTACCTCGATGCCGGCACGCTCGAGGCGCTGGCAGGTTCACTTCTGCAGCTGGATCGCGAGAGTGGTGTTGACGCCCTGCTGGACTCGACCCGTTCAAGTAGGCCGGCATCTCTCAAGGCTGTCTAGGTCGAGTTGCGCCAATGGTAGTGGAAAGAAAAGAAATCGCGCCCGGCCGTTACCGGGAGTCGTATGGACGCTATTTTGAAGATTTCGAGGTCGGCGATATCTATGAGCATCGTCCGGGGCGAACCATCACCGAAACAGACAATACCTGGTTCACGTTGTTGACTATGAACACGCATCCATTGCACTTCGATGTCGAGTATGCGGCCAATACGGAATTCGGCCGGCCGCTGGTCAATTCGGCCCTGACGTTGGCGATTGTGGCGGGCATGAGTGTCAGTGATCTTAGTCAGAAAGCGATCGCGAACCTTGGCTGGAGTGACATCAGGTTGACCGCGCCGGTGTTTCCAGGTGACACGCTGTATGCCGAGTCCGAGGTGCTGTCGAAACGCGAGTCAAAAAGCCGTCCGACCCAGGGCATCGTTTCCGCCCGGACCACCGGAATGAAGGCCGGAGGCACAGTTGTGATGACCTATGAGCGCTCGTTCCTGGTGCCCAAAGACGGCCATGGCGCCGATGACTGATCACTCCTAAAGGGCAGGATCTGTTCGATGAATAACGCAGCCCAGCGTACTTCTGAAGAAGTGATGATCCTGGATTCCGTCGACCGGTTTCTGGAGCGTGACGTGCGACCGGTAGCCCGGGATCTCGAGGCTAGTGACACCTATCCTCAGTCTATCGTTGACAGAATGGTTGAGCTTGGCCTCTTCGGCGCGACGATCGCTCCGGAGTATGGTGGCCTGGGCCTGTCGGCCAGCACTTACGCGACTATCATTGAGCGAATCTGCACGGTCTGGATGTCGGTATCCGGCATCGTCAACTCTCATCTCATCATGGCAGCCGCAGTGCAGCGTTTTGGTACCGACGAGCAGAAGCAAAGCTATCTGCCGCGCTTTGCCAGTGGTGAATTACGTGGCGGAATCGCTTTGACCGAGCCGGACTGTGGAACGGATCTGCAGGCGATCCGAACGCGTGCGGTACGTGATGCTGATGACTATGTCGTGAATGGGGCCAAGACCTGGATCTCGAACAGCGCCGAGGGTGGAATCCTGGCGGTATTGGTCAAGACCGATCCCAAAGCCGAACCCGCTCATCGTGGCATGAGCCTGATTCTGATCGAGAAAGGCCCCGGATTCAGCGTGGTCCGGAAGCTCGACAAACTGGGTTACCGGGGCATCGACACCGCAGAGCTGGTGTTCGAGGATTGCCGCGTGCCACGCACCAGCCTGATCGGTGCCCAGGAAGGTCGGGGGTTGCAGCAAATTCTGGCGGGGCTTGAGTTGGGCCGCATCAACATAGCAGCTCGCGGCGTCGGAATTGCGCGGGCATGCCTGGACGAGTCGATCGCCTACGCACAGTTGCGCAGGAGTTTCGGCAAGCCGATCTGTGAGCATCAGGCCATTCAGATGAAACTGGCCGACATGGCCACGCGGGTGGAAGCTGCCCGTTTGCTGACCGAGTCCGCAGCCCAGGCCTACGACAGCGGTGAGCGCTGTGATATGGAGGCCGGGATGGCCAAGCTCCACGCCTCGGAAGCAGCGATCAGCAACAGCGTCGACGCGATGCGGATCCATGGCGCCTACGGCTACTCTCGCGAGTTTAATATCGAACGCTATTACCGGGATGCACCGCTGCTCGCGATTGGTGAAGGCACCAATGAACTGCAGCGGATCATCATCTCAAGGCAATTGATTGAACGCAATAAAGTGTGAGGGGTGGTGGTTTCCAGCCCGGCAATGCTTCCATTAGAGTCTGTCCGCGTCATCGCCGTTGAGCAGTACGGTGCTGGCCCCTTCGGGACCATGTATCTGGCCGACCTTGGTGCCGAGGTGATCAAGATCGAGAACCCGAATGATGGTGGTGATATGGCGCGCAGTGTTGGGCCGCATTTCTTCGGCCCGCATGACAGCCTTTTCTACCACGCGCTGAATCGTAACAAAAAGAGCTTTACGCTGGATCTCAGCAGGCCCGGGTCCCAGCCGCTGTTCCACGAGCTGGTCGAAACGGCCGATGCGGTGTGTTCGAATCTGCGCGGCGATGTGCCGGAAAAACTCGGCCTGACCTACGCCCACCTCAAGCACTGCAATCCGCAGATCGTCTGTGCGCACTTGAGCGCTTACGGCCGTGAAGGGCCGCGTGCCGACTGGCCGGGTTATGACTACCTGATGCAGGCCGAGGCCGGTTTCCTTTCGCTGACTGGAGAACCAGGGTCGCCGCCGGCACGCTTCGGATTGTCGGTGGTCGACTTCATGACAGGGCTGGGCCTGGCTTACGCCGTGCTCGCAGGGCTCACCGGAGTACGGACCAGCGGCCGGGGCCAGGACATGGACGTCAGCCTGTTCGATTTTGCCCTCAGCACCACCAACTACCTCGCGACCTGGTANCTNAACAAGGGNGAAAGCCAGCAGCGCTTNCCTCGATCTGCNCANCCATCNCTGGTGCCCTGTCAGCTCTATCGNACCNGCGANGGCTGGATCTTCATNATGTGCAANAAGGAGAAGTTCTGGGTTNCNCTGTGCGATGCGCTNGGGCATGCNGAGTGGAAAGACGATCCNCGTTTTCGAACGTTCACCGAGCGCCTGGAGCACCGAGACGAGATCACAGAAATACTTGATCAGGCGCTGTCCGCCCGCTCGACGGACCAGTGGCTCGAGGTCCTGTCCGGTACCGTGCCGGTCGCGCCGGTCAATGACATTGCCCAGGCACTCGACAACCCGTTCGTGGCGGGGCAGGGCCGCTTGCAGTCACTCACTCATCCGACCGGTGACACCTACCGGATGGTTGCCAACCCGGTTCGAAGCAGCGAGGGTGAGACACCGTCACATCCGGCGCCAGGGCTGGGCCAGCATACCAACGACCTTCTGGACGAGCTGGGTTACAGCGAAGAGCGTATCGACGCATTGCGCGATAAAGGCATAATATGAAAATTCAGTTCCCCTAAAGGNTGCGAGTCATGAAAATTGGCGTTTTTATCTTTTCTACGGAATACTCGATCAGGATCGTCGACCTGGCGCGGGCCCTGGAAGAACGAGGCTTCGAGTCATTGTTCGTTCCCGAACACACGCATATCCCGCTCAGTCGGCGAACCCCCTTTCCAGGTGGTGAACCGTTGCCCCGGGAATACTCCAACACCTTNGATCCATTCGTCGACCTGACTGCGGCCGCTGTCGTGACCCGGACGCTGCGGGTCGGTACCGGGATCTGCCTGGTGAGCCAGCGAGATCCGATCGTGACGGCGAAAGCGGTAGCCAGCCTGGACCTGATTTCCGAGGGGCGGTTTGAGTTCGGTATCGGCGCCGGGTGGAACCAGGACGAGCTGGAGAACCACGGCACTCGCTATGAGGACCGGTTTCGGATCATGGTCGACCGAGTCAAAGCCATGCAGGCGATCTGGACAGGGGAAGAGGCAAGTTACGACGGGGCGTTTACACATTTCGAGCCCACCTGGTCATGGCCCAAGCCGGTGCAGAAACCCTACCCGCCNATACTGTTGGGNGGTGAGACCAAGTACAGCCTGCGGCGGATCATGGATTTCTGCGACGGCTGGATGCCCCGTGGAAACTATATGTCTGATCCCAAAGTGGCCATGCAGGAACTGCGCAGCTATGCCGATGAAGCCGGTCGTGACCTGGATTCCCTCGCGGTCAGTGTGTTTCGAGCTCCACCCAAGGCGGATTATCTCGCTAAGTGCCAGGAAGCCGGCGTCATGCGGGTGGTTCTACAACTGCCCTCGGCAGGTGAGGACGTGGTGATGCCACTGCTGGACCAGTACGCTGCGTTGCAGGGTGTGTAACCGGGAAATCCAGCCTGTTGTGATTCGCTACTCGGCGACCGGTTGAGCCGCCTGTGACTTCAGGATCTCGTTATTGGCTGTGCCGAGCCGGGCAACAGTCGGCATGGNGCCGTCCTCTAAATCAGTGAAAGTCCAGGCGTTGGCAGCTATCTGAAAGGTGGCAATCTCCTTCAGAGCAATGGTGCGACCTGTTTGGCGAACTTCTCCATCTGTTTCATNGCAAAGCTTGGTGTCTCCAGCCCGTGGAACTGAAATTCAACCACGAAGTGCCAGACGCCAGCCGCATGCAATGCGTGAATTCGCTCGGCACAGGCTTCAGGCGATCCCGAGATGGTCACCTGTCGAGGATCGACATCGGGTTGGTCGAATGCGACCGCCGTCTGTAGCTTTGGCGCGTAAGCCTCCAGATCACTCGGGCTGTCGGCGACATAGGCAAAGGTAAAGCTGGCGAGTTTCGGGTCAGTGCCGTACTTTTGTCCTTCCTCTTTGAGTTTCGGGATCCACAGATCCCTGGCCTGGTCNGCATTGGGCCAGAAAGCCAGGATGCANTCACCGTAGCGTGCTGCACGCCAGATTGATTTGACTCCGCCGCCGATCCAGATCGGNGGGTGAGGTTTCTGTACCGGTTTCGGTTCAAGCGGGATGTCGCTCAACTGGTAGTGCTCGCCATCAAAGGTGACCCGATCCTGGGTCCACAGTTGTGTGATCGCTTCGAGCTGTTCATCGAACAATTTNCCCCGTGCTTTTCGATCCACACCCACGGAAGTAAAATCCTCCTCCCACCACCCCATCGCGGCCCCCACGATCAACCGTCCGTCAGAAATCACATCCAGCGTTGAGAGGTACTTTGCCCATTGGTAAGGCGGCAGCAGCGGTGGAAGGATGGAATTGAATCCGATCTTCAGCGTTGAAGTGGCTGCGGCGATGACCGGTGCTATCGCNAGCGCGTCAAGCACATCATGGTTGGGAAAGGTTTCAAATAGCCAGCTGGGTGCCATAGTCATGTGGGTGGGCATGGTTGCCGAGTAAAACCCAAGGTCTTCCGCCAATTTGGCGATCTCAACGATTTCGCCCACGGAGGTCTTNTGTGCACCCCAAGGGAAGAGCATGATGCTTAAATCTGAAATGTTCGGCATTCTGTTAACCTGTGGTCAGTTATGTTGTTGATGCAACGGGCTGGTCGTTTCGAGTGTCACCCATCTCTCGAATCCTTCTCCAGGCAAAAGCAGTNTGCCTGATGAGATTCGAAGGTGGGCGCTAACGCGCATTCAGATGGTGGAAATCTACATGGCCATGCGAACTTAGACAACTCTTGATGCTCTGACGCTCCGAGCGGATTGTCANTACATGGAATCCTCGTTTAAAGCCTAGACAATCTTCCTTCGCATAATCGATAATCAGCCGATCGAGTTGTGTTGTATAGATGGGGCTTGAAAACCCGCCGCATTCATCACCGGGCAGATCCGGCCGTCATCGGGCTGGTGACTGGGTGATTGTCCAGACATCAGAGCTTCTCATTGGTCAACCCGGCCGAATGGTCGTCGACAGCAAAGAACGAGGAAGTGATCATGGATTTTGGAATGACTATCCCCACCCGCGGGCCGCTGGCGGAACCGCAAAAGATCGAACAACTGGCCAGACGTGCGGAGCAACTCGGATTTACCTACCTTGCCGTCCCTGACCATATCGTAGTACCGCGAAAGATCGACTCGCGCTANCCCTATTCAGCTTCGGGCGACTTTCCAGGNTCCGAGTCAGGTGCCTGTCTCGACCAGTTCAGTGTGCTTACTTTTCTCGCTGCACTGACNACNGGACCTCGCCTGGTCTCGTCGGTGACCGTGATTCCGCACCGGGGTGCTCTGGAGTCNGCCAAGCTGGTGGCGAGCATTGATGTGCTCTCACATGGGCGTATGACACTAGGTGTCGGGGCGGGATGGATGCGGGAGGAATTCGAAGCACTCGGTGCGCTGTCGTTTGACCATCGCGGCCAGGTGACCGACGAATACCTCGAGGCATTCAAGATACTGTGGACCGAGGACGACCCGGTCTTCGATGGAGAGTTTGTCCGCTTTCGCAACATCAGTTTCCTTCCCAAACCAGTACAGAAACCTCACCCCCCGATCTGGGTCGGTGGCGAGAGTGGTCCGGCGTTGCGGCGTACCGCACGTTACGGTGATACCTGGTATCCCATCGGGAACAACCCCCGTTTCCCGCTNGGTTCGCTCGACCGGTTTGCCGAGCGCGTCAGGCGGCTTGGTGAAATTGCCGCTGAAGAGGGCCGGAATCCAGCGGACATCTCTCTGGTGTACTGCGCNTTATGGTTCGATGAGCACAAGACNCTGAGCCTGGATGACGGCAGTCGCCATCTGCTGAGCGGTTCGGTCGAACAGNTAGCCGAGGACGTCGCGGCACTCGCTGAGATCGGCGTACAGGGCCTGATGCTCAATTTTCAGCGAGACACCCTGGAGCAGTCGCTCGACAGTATGCAGCACTTTGCCGATGTCATCCGGCCGGCACTATGAACCTGTCGCCTTACCACAGGCAAGCTCGATTGGTTCTGGGTCTTGACCGNTTCGCTATCGCTTTGCCTGNATCGTCTGCTACCCATGCTTCGTGATGCTGGACCGATTCACTACNNGNGAGGNCCTTGGCAAGTCGTGCCGAAGNNGCGCTACCGGNCTCAACTCTGGTTGCTGCGGGCTTTCATCAATTGGTAAATCTGGTATCGTTCGCGCTTGGTTGTTCTGGGGCTTGCCTCTTATTCAGGCAGAATTGTTCCACGTAAACACATAACCATGGTGCGTCTACTGATTCTTTTGCCGATCGGCGATTGGAACTGCACCCAACCTCGGGCGTGAGCATGACCCAGGATTTGACCAAAGAAGTTCAGGACCGTTATCACAGGTTGCTTGAAGAGGGTGCCGACCCTAACGAATGGGCGTATGCCTGGCGTTCCGAGTACAACCGCGGGGGCTTCAAGGCTGTCGACTTTCTCATGGAAGAGGTCGTCAATCCTGGTAAATGCATCGGCTGTGCCGCCTGCCTGACGATCTGCCCGGTCGATGTATTTGATTACGAAGACGAGAGGCCGGTGGACACACGAGATACCGCCTGTGTTTTCTGCGAACTGTGTGTGGACGCCTGTCCCGTGCTTCGGCCGACCGACAAGGATCTGACCCAACAGATCGAACTGCGTGAACCGAGCATGGACGATGGGTTCGGGCCCTACGCCTACGGGGTGCTCGCACGGACAACACAGGAGTACATATTGAACGAAGGGCAGGACGGAGGAATCTGTTCGGCTCTTGCTATTCATGGGCTGCAGACCGGAACCCTCAAAGGTCTTGTCGTCGGTAACGAGTATCCGGACAATCCTCAGATGGGTTATGCGCAACTGGCCACTACGCCCGAAGAAGTCCTCACCAGTGCCCGTTCCCGTTACTCATATCAGCCGAACACGCTGGCACTGGTTGAAGCGATGGAGAAAGACATCGCGCCGCTGGCGGTGGTCGGTGTGCCGTGCCAGGTCGATGGGGTGCGCCAGCAGCAGTACTCCAGCATTCGCCTGGATGTGGCGGAGTGGTACCGCGAGAACATTTCCTTGGTCATTGGCCTGTTCTGTTCGGAGGCCTTTACCGAGGAAGGCATCGACTGGCTGGCCAACGATCTTGGTGTTCCCAAACGGGATATCGCTAACATCAACATCAAGGGCCGGCTTGAAATCAAGCTGCGAGACGGGCGTGAAGAGACGCGCTCATTGAAGGCTTTCGGCAAGTACGCACGGCCCGCCTGTCTTTACTGTATGGACTATGCGGCAGACAACGCGGATATCGGTCTGGGGGGAATTGGACTCGATGGGTGGACGTTTACGGTCATTCGGACCGAGGCCGGGCACCGGGCCTGGCAGGCACTGGTCGAAGCAGGCTGGGTGGAAGTCAAGGAGCTAGAGGAGTTGCCAAAATCAAAAGAACTCCTGACCCGGCTTTCGCGTTACAAGCGCAACCGGCCTCTACCCGCATTGATGCCGACGTATCAGGAACGTGAGGCCATTGGGAATCTTGATCCGAAAAACTACTATAGAGGTTGGGAAGATGATTCGTCTGCAAAGGACTGGCGACCTCTACCACCACCTCCGCCTAAAAAGAAGAAGGCTAAGTCGAAGAGTGAGGGAGGCGTCTCATGAGCCGCGGAAGGCCACGGCTTGAGGACCTCAGCATTATTGTTTCCGGCCAGGGTGGTGACGGATCTCTCACAGTCATCAATATTCTGGCGGATGTCCTGCGCTCAGTCGGCTTGCGTGCTTATGCCGAGCGTGATGTGCTGTCTCGCATCAAGGGTGGCATTGTCGCTGCCACGTTACGCGCCTGTCATGAAGAACGTCTTGGCATAGGAAGTCAGATTGATCTGATCGTTGCTTTTGACGTGTCTGCGATCGACAAAGAGTCCCACCGTCTCAACGCTCGCAGTGTCGTGATATACGACAACTCTGGTGGTGCGCTAGCGGACGACAGTGGCGTTCCCGAAGGTGCGCGGGTAATCGGTATTCCTTTCAGTCGGCATGCGGTAAGGAAGTTCAGTCGTGACATCTACAAGAACAGCATATCGTCTGCGGTCGTAGGACGTCTGATTGGCCTTAGCGACAGCGACATGCGAGACGCATTCGAGAAGCGTTTTAGCAGACGTGGTGCCCAGGCGCTGAAATACAACCTCGACGCGCTGGCGGTGGGCCATGAGCTTGCTGACAGTGTCGGGCTGACGGTTGAACAGGGGCTCTACGAAATCGTCAGCGCCAGCTCCAAACCTCATATGCTGATCACTGGAAACGAGGCGGTCGGCTTTGGGTTTGTTGTGGCGGGTGGGCGCTTTTTTGCCAGTTATCCGATCACGCCGTCAACCGATATCATGGAGTGGCTGGAGAAGTGGTTACCGAGGTTCGGTGGGGTCGTTCGGCAGGCCGAGGATGAACTGTCGGTGATCAACATGGCTATTGGCGCAGCCCTTACTGGCACGCGGGCGATGGTCGCAACTTCCGGTCCCGGTCTGGCACTGATGCAGGAGGGTATCGGACAGCTGGGGATGGCAGAGATTCCTTTGGTCGTAGTGGATGCTCAGCGTGGCGGGCCGAGTACAGGTATGCCAACCAAGCCAGAACAAAGTGACCTTAACCTTCTGGTTTACGGGGGCAATGGTGACTTCCCACGCGTTGTTCTCGCGCCTGGAACGCCCGACGAATGTTTTCACCTCACTGTCAAGGCGTGTAATCTCGCCGAACAGTACCAATTGCCGGTCTTCATCGCCCTGGATCAGGGACTATCACAGAACCTTGCGACCATAGATCCGATTGATCAGAGTCAGGTTGTCGTCGAGCGTGGCAAACGGCTCGATCGCGAATCGCTCGCTGAGTTGCCGGTCTACAAGCGTTACGCTTTCAGCGAAGACGGCGTTTCGGCTTTTGCCGTGCCAGGTACACCTGGAGGGATGTCGCTTGTTACCGGAAACGAACACGACGAGTTCGGGCAGGTCTCCACCGATCCCGACAATCGTACCCGCATGGTGCACAAGCGTCACAGTAAGTTACAGACCATGCAGCCTGATCTGCCGCGGGCCATTACCCATGGTAACAAGACAGCAGATATCGGTTTTATCGGCATCGGCATGACCTATGGGGTGATACTTGAAGCCATTGAAATACTGGCCGAGCGGGGCTTATCGGCCCAATACCACCAGTTGCGGACGCTCTGGCCGATGTTGGAGGAGACGCCGGCATTTACCCGGGATTGTCCCTGTGTTTTTGTCGTCGAATACAACGCAACGGGGCAACTGGCCAGACTCATTGTTGCACACGGTGGCAAGGATGCCCATATCGAAAGTGTCCTCGTCTATGATGGTGTACCGTTACGCGCCGAAGACCTGGTTCAGAAGGTCATTGAGCGTGTTGATTCACGGGGGGACAAGGTCGCATGACTGAGACATTTACGCCGGGCCGGCCAATCTGGTGTGCGGGGTGTGGCGATTTTGGTGTGCTGGAGGCGTTGATCAGCGCTCTGGATGAGTTACAGGTGCCAGCGCATGAACGCATGATCATCGCGGGTATCGGCTGTTCGGGCTCACTCCAGAACTACCTGTCCTGTTATGGTTACCACGCCCTTCATGGCCGGGTTCTGCCGACAGCGACTGGCGCCAAGCTTGCCAATCCCGAACTCACGGTTGTCGGTGTAGGCGGCGACGGTGACGGTTACGCGATCGGCGGAGGTCATCTTGTACACGCGTTCAAACGCAACCCCGGTGTGACGTATATCGTCATGAATAACGGCACTTATGGTCTGACTAAAGGGCAGGCGTCACCGACCAGTGCGGCCGGATTCCAGGACAATATTGAAGAAGATCTTGATCCAATCATGCTGGGTCTGAGCATTCCCGGTTCGACGTTTCTTGCTCGTGGCTACAGCGGCCACCCGACCCAATTGCTGCAACTGACCCGTGCAGCACTGGAGCACAGCACACAAGGTCGGGGGATGTCTTACCTTGAAGTCCTGTCGCCGTGTGTGACCTACAATGACACCTACCGCGAATGGCGGACCAATGTTTACGACATCGACAACGAAGAAGGCTATGATCCTGGCGATCGAGCTGCCGCGTTTGGGCGCATGACTGAATTGCGAGAGCAGGGCCGCCTGCCATTGGGCCTTGTTTACCAGGGCAAACGTCCTGCCCTTGAGTCTCTAGCGCTTAATCCGGAATTTGCGGCACCAGCACGACAGGATCTGCAGGACCCGAATCTAATTGACCGTTATCGTGAAGCGATGCAATCGTTCATCAGATAGATGGATCGGTCAGCTGACCTCACTCTGACTGCTGTACCCGGAATTCCGCTGGTTAGTGCAGGTGACAGCATCGTGGGATTGATTCTTTCGGCGCTGGCTGCAGAGAGCCAGACGCTATGTTCCGGGGATGTCCTGGTGATCGCCCAGAAAATCGTATCCAAATCCGAAGGCCGGATGGTTGATCTGAAGGATGTCGAGCCTGGCGAGCGTGCTGTTGAGTTTGCCCGCTCAACCGCCAAAGATCCCAGGCTCATCGAGTTGGTGCTGTCCGAGTCCAAAGAAGTTCTGCGCGCTGTCGATGAACTGATTATCGTTGCCCACCGGCTGGGCATCGTTCTTGCCAACGCCGGAATCGATGCCTCGAACGTCGGCCCTCAGGAGCCTGTCGAGCAGGTACTGCTGCTGCCGAAAGATCCCGATAGAACTGCTCGTAAATATCGTGCGTCGTTTCTGGGTGAGACGGGCGCTGACGTTGGCGTGATCATCAACGACAGCGTGGGTCGGGCCTGGCGTACCGGCACGGTCAGTCTCGCGATTGGTGTTGCCGGTGTTAAAGCGCTGGAAGACCACAGGGGCAAGGCCGACCTGTTCGGTGTGCCACTGAAAGTCAGCGAGGAGGCCGTCGCCGATGAGCTGGCCAGTGCTGCGTCTCTGATCCAAGGACAGGCAAGTGAAAGCCTGCCGGTTGTACTGATTCGCGGGTTCAAACAGTTTTCCGATGAACAGTCTGCTGCGACCCTGGTGCGTCCTTTGGAACAGGATCTTTTCCGATGAATGCCACGGCCCTTGACACCAGTGGTTGTCGTTTTGTTGTTCTGTCGGGCGGTGTTGGCGGGGCAAAACTTGTTCAAGGACTTTCCCTTTGCAGGTCGCCTGGGGAACTGATGGTCGTGGGCAACGTCGGTGACGATTTCGAGCATTGGGGAATGCACATCTCCCCGGACCTGGATACGCTGATGTACACCCTGGCGGGTGTTGCCAACCCGGAAACTGGCTGGGGTCGGACTGGAGAGACCTGGCGTGTTCTGGAGGGGGTTTCTGCGCTCGGTGGTGAGAGTTGGTTTCGCCTCGGCGATCAGGACCTTGCTGTTCATATCGAACGTACGGCGCGGCTCAAATCAGGAGCGCCTCTATCGACGGTGACAAACGACCTGTGTCGTGCAATGGGAGTGTCGATTCCGATTCTGCCGGTCACTGATGATCGTCTGCGGACGATTGTGGATACGTCGGATGGTCCACTGGATTTTCAAACTTATTTTGTTCACCAGCACTGTGAGCCCGTGGTTACAGGCCTGCGATTTGAAGGTGCCTCAGCGGCAGTGTTGTTTCCCAGTATTTCCACCGCACTGGCAGACCCGGACCTCACGGCAGTGATTCTGTGCCCGTCCAATCCTTTTCTGAGCCTGGACCCGATCCTGGCAACGGCGGATCTTCGCTGTCGTTTGCAAGATTGTGTGGCGCCAGTGGTTGCAGTATCGCCCATGGTCGGCTCAAAGGCCTTCAAGGGACCCACGGCAAAGATCATGCAGGAACTGGGTCACGCACCGACCACACTGTCGGTCGCCCGTTACTATGCCGACCTTCTTGATGGTTATGTGATCGACACCGCCGATGCCGAGATCTCTGACGAGATTGAAGAATTCGGTCTCCGGGTCAAGACAGCCGGTACGCTGATGGATTCTCTGGAGCAGAAGCAAAGGCTGGCTGCCGATGTGGTAGCATTTTCTGAGACAATAGGCCGGGAGCGTTCCAGGAGCCAAATGGGTGATCTGAATGTCTGACCAACTGCCATGGGTCGTCATGCCGCTGAAACCTGCGCGACAGGCCAATAGCCGGCTGTCTTCTGTTCTGAAACCGGCAGAACGTGAGCAGCTCTTCGAGGTTATGCTGCTGGACGTGCTCTCGGCACTGCAGGAGGTCGGCCGAATCGGCGGTATCCTGGCTGTCACCCGCTGTCCGCTTGCCCGTCGCCATCTTCGACGCGCCGGTGCGCACTTGCTGGACGACCCGGATCGTAGGGGTCTGAATGCGGCAGTCTCCAGGGCCGCATCCGCGCTTGAGACGCAGGGTGTACCGGGGTTTCTAACTGTCCCCGGTGACATACCGGGGGTGTCCCCACTCGAGATCGATCGGGTTGCTCAGTCGATCAAGGGCTTCGCCGGGCTGACACTGGTGCCGGCGGCGGATGGTCAGGGGACAAATTGCCTGGCGATGTCACCGCCTAAGTTGTTGCCACCCTTGTTTGGCCCGGGCAGTGTCGATGCTCATACCAGAGCGGCCGCCGGGCAGAACATAGAGGTTCGCCTGGTGGCACTGCCTGGTTTCGGCTTCGATGTGGATACCCCTGAGGATCTGCGACAGGTCCATCAACATCCTCGTGCCCGTCAGACGGCGTCGTTCCTCGACAGTATCGGCTTTGCTGAGCACTACACCCGCCTTGGCCAGGATGTAGGATCTGACTTTGCGGCAATCGGATGAGAACAAAGACTTTTCAATTGGATCGCTTTTTCGACAGACGACCCGATCGGGAGGAAGCCAGGGCGCTTGATGTAAGCATCCCCGGCGAGCCACTGCTGCTACTCGCCGCTGCCTTGCGTGACCAGGGCCATGGCGATCTCGTGACCTATTCACCCAAGGTGTTTATTCCATTGACCGTGCTTTGCCGGGATGTCTGCCACTACTGCACCTTTGCCAAGCAGCCGCGTGAACTCAGTCAGCCTTACCTCGCGGAATCGCAGGTGCTCGAGATCGCAAGAGCTGGTGAGCAGCAGGGTTGTCATGAGGCCCTTTTTACTCTGGGCGATAAGCCTGAACTTCGTTACCGTGCCGCACGAGAGGCGCTTGATCAACTTGGCTTTGCCAGTACCGCCGAGTATCTGGTACACATTGCTGGTCTTGTGTTCGATCAGGCAGGGCTGCTGCCGCACATCAATGCAGGCATCCTGGACTCCGATGAGATGTCGGCACTGCGCGAGGTCTCGGCATCGCAGGGCATCATGCTTGAATCGGTCTCCGAGCGGCTGACAGAGCGGGGCGGGCCGCACTACGGCTCACCGGACAAGCGGCCGGAGGTGCGGCTGGCAAACATTGAGCAGGCGGGCCGTCTGAAGATCCCCTTCACCACCGGAATTCTCATAGGGATTGGCGAGACCCGTCTTGAAAGGATCGAATCATTACTGGCGATACGGGAACTCGACGATCGTTATGGTCACATACAGGAGCTGATCATTCAGCCATTCAGGGCCAAGGCGGACACGCTGATGGCCGCCCATCCACCAGCCGAGGACGATGAACTCGACTGGACAATCGCTGTGGCACGTATTCTTTTCGGGCAGCACATGAGTATCCAGGCCCCGCCCAATCTGTCGCCGGGAGCAGAAACACGCCTGATCGCAGCCGGTATCAATGACTGGGGCGGGGTCTCTCCTGTGACCCTCGACCATGTCAATCCGGAAGCTCCCTGGCCACACATCGAAGTATTAAGGGAAAAGACCGCCCAGGCTGGCAAGACACTGGTGCCTCGCCTGCCTGTTTATCCCCGTTTCATAGAAGAGTCCAAGGTGTGGTTCTCATCCCGGGTCTCAGATCGGGTCCGGATTCGGTCGGATTCGACTGGCCTGGTCCGGACTGACCGCTGGTTTCCAGGGGCCTTGACCGAGGTGCCCGATCGACGCGGCTCGTTTCCGGCCGTGACTGTGCCAGGCACAATTGGACAGATCCGGATTCGTGTCGAGAAAGGCCTGGATCTTACTGAAGCCGAGATCACACGGTTGTTTCTGGTCCGCGGTGAGGAATTCGATTACGCCTGTGCTTTTGCTGACGACTTGAGAGATGAAGTCAATGGCAGCACCGTAACGTATGTGGTCAACCGGAACATCAACTACACCAATATCTGCCATTATCGCTGTGGGTTCTGCGCATTTTCCAAGAGCAGTACACGCAAGGGTCTGCGCGACCAACCGTATCTGCTGGATACGGGAGAGATCACGCGGCGTGCCGCGGAGGCCTGGGATCGTGGTGCTACGGAAGTCTGTCTGCAGGGTGGAATTCATCCGGACTTCACCGGCCAGACGTATTTGTCGATCTGCAATGCGATCCGGGAAGCACTGCCGGATATGCACATTCATGCCTTCTCACCGCTCGAGATACAACAGGGAGCCGAAACCCTTGGCATCGGGATACGAGAACTTCTTGAGGCGCTCAAAGAGGCTGGCCTGTCGACTCTTCCCGGTACGGCGGCTGAGATCCTGGACGACGAGATTCGCCAGATCATCTGCCCTGACAAAATCAACACGGCCCAATGGCTCGAGGTGATCGAAACCGCGCATGCCCTGGGCCTGCCGACCACTGCAACCATTATGTTCGGTCACGTCGAACACCCCCGCCACTGGGCGCGGCATCTGCTCCGAATCCGGAATCTGCAAACCATATCCGGTGGCTTTACCGAGTTTGTCCCACTGCCGTTTGTTCACCAGGAGGCACCGCTTTTCCGCCGCCACAGCGCGCGCTCGGGGCCGACTTTTCGCGAGTGCATGCTCATGCACGCGGTCGCTAGGATCGTTTTTCACGGGCAGATCTCCAACATCCAGGCATCCTGGACAAAGATGGGCAGAAGCGGTATATCGCAACTGCTTGCCGCGGGCGTGAATGACCTGGGAGGTACCTTGATGAACGAATCGATTTCCCGGGCAGCAGGCACTCGCAATGGCCAGGAGTTGCCGCCCGAGGACATGGATGAACTGATCCGGCAGTGTGGCCGTACGCCCATCCAGAGAACGACGTTGTACGGCAGGCCGAAACCAGATCGAATCAATTGTTCTTATGGTGCGCCCCAGTTGTTGCCGGTGGTGGCCATGGCGCCACCCGTATCGACCGACAACCGCGTGCCCGCCACGCAATCTTAATCAGTGATTGAGAATTCGGTGAATCCTCCGCGCTGCCTGTCTGCCTGGTATCGGCACTGGCAGCTGGCTGCCCGGGGCAACCAGGGTCACCGGTTCGGCAGATTTCATTGTGTTCTGATGTCAGCTATGATGTGCAACAAAAGTCGTTTAGCTCAAGAGCCACCATGGGGGAAATTATCGTGACCAATGCAACAGAATCAAAATTCATCAACCGGGATGTTGCTCACCTTATTCATCCACTGCACAGTCCTTCGGCACACGCGTCGGCTAAGGTTTGGGTAACTGGCGACGGTGCGTTCATCGAGGATGCCGACGGTAACCGTTTTATTGACTGTCTGTCGGGCCTGTGGAACAACACGGCAGGCAATGGCCGGACCGAGCTTGCCGATGCGGCTTCACAGCAGATGCGTCAGATGGGATTTGCCTCGGGCTATGCAGGCAGTTCAAATCCGCGTGCCATCGAATTGTCGGAGCGTCTGGCTGAGATCACCTACCCGAACATCAATCATTTCTATCTGACCTCCGGTGGCGGTGAGTCGACGGACAGTAATATCAAGCTGGCGCGTTACTACTGGAAGCTTAAGGGTAAGCCGGATAAGACCAAGGTCATTTCCCGCATCTGGGGTTATCACGGCGTCACGCTGGCAGCAATGTGTGCTACGGGCATATCGTCATACTGGCCCATGTTTGAACCGCGAATCCCCGGGTTCTTTCACATCCCGGGGCCGTATCCTTACTTGTATGAAACGCCTGATGACGCCCCCAGTCAGGGCATAGCCGCAGCCAACGAGCTGGAAAAAAAGATCCTGGAAGAGGGTGCTGACACGGTCGCCATGTTCATCGCCGAGCCGGTCCAGGGAGCGGGCGGTGTAATCGTTCCCCAGGATGATTACTTCAAGCGGATCCGGGAGATCTGTGATGCGTATGACGTGCTGCTGGTATCAGATGAAGTGATCACCGGGTTCGGTAGGACTGGCAGGATGTTCGGACTCGAGCACTGGGACGTACAACCGGACCTGATTCAGTTTGCAAAGGCGATTACCTCGGGTTATTTCCCCCTGGGTGGCATCGGGATCAGTGACGAGATCGCCCAGGTGATGAACGACAGTGGCTCTCCCTGGATGCATGCCTACACCTACAGTTCACATCCTGTCGGTTGTGCGGTCGCCCTTGCAATGCTGGACATCATCGAGAAGGAGGACTTTGTCGCCCAGGCACAAACCAAGGGCAAGCGGATGCTGGTCAAGCTCAAGGAAGCACTGGGTGATCACCCGCACGTGGGTGAGGTGAGAGGGCTTGGCATGATGTGTGGTGTGGAGCTTGTCAAGGACAAGGCGAGCAAACAGATGTTCGATGCCAAGGACGGAATCGGTGCCAAGGTCCACGTGGAGACGGTCAAACGGGGAATGTTCAGTCGCGTTCGCGGTGACGTGTACTGTGTTGCACCGCCGATCGTCACCGGTGAGAACACCATTGATGATATCGCCGATATCCTGGGCGCTTCGGTCAGGGCTGTACTCGGTTAGGGTCAGCTCTTGCAGTCTATGGAGCTGGCATCGTATTTCGGCGCAGCGGTGTCTATAACACAGGCCAAGATGTGAACTGGAACTGAACCCGGTCGCGCGGGGCTGTGTCAGGCCGAATCTGAAGCCTGTCGCTGGTGGTGAGCTGGCCAAATTTCTAGTGCGGTTCGGACAGTTCTGGTCCTAATTGAAGACCATGTCTGAATCATGTCTAGAATTGTCTGGAGTCTCACATCGACTCGTCATTTGTTCGCTTTGAATATTGGCTTTTCGGACCCGCTCGATTTGCTCGACTGTCTATGGAGTCGGTGAGATGAGACGTGGTGCGCGAAGTCGGGCACGTGAAGCCCGTAAAGCGGTACAGACGGCAGGCGCAGCCCTCTTTCAGAGCCCCGGGCGGTCACTCGATAACCCCCATCCTCCTCTGGCGCCACTGACCGACGAGCAGCTTGAGTTGATTCACAACGCGTCCATGACGGTGCTGGAGGATCTCGGTATAGAGGTAGCCAGTAGGCAGGTGCGGGAGAGATTCCGTGCAAGCGGCGCCATTGTCGACGATGTGTCCGATGTGGTTCGAGTCGAACGGCAACTGGTGACCGCACTGGTGTCACAGGCACCGGAATGTTTTTCGCTTACTCCCAGAAATCGAGCGAACCGCATCAAGGTCGGCGGCAACCGTGTCAATTTCGGACTGGTGTCTGGCCCACCCAATGTCCATGATCGGGTCAATGGCCGGCGAACCGGCAATTTCGAGGATTACCAGAAGCTGATCAAACTGGGACAGGTCTTCAACGTGATCAGTTTCTTCGGTAACCAGGCCATTGCGCCCGTCGACCTGCCAGTGGGTTCGCGGCACCTCGATACTTATCGCGCCAATCTGCTTTTAAGTGACAAGGTATTTTCGGCAGTACCAATCGGCCAGGGTAGAGTTCAGGATGCGGTCGAGATGACAGCACGGGCCCGGGGGATAGCCGTGGCTGAACTCAGGGAAGAGCCGTCACTTTTTGGAAACATCAATATCAATTCACCCCGGAAACTCGACGACGCAATGTCTGATGCTGCGCTTGCGCTTGCTGAACATGGGCAGGCGGTCATCGTCACGCCATTTACCTTGCTGGGCGCCATGGCGCCGGTGACCCTGGCTGCCGGGCTGGTTCAGCAGAATGCCGAAGCGTTATTTGGGATTGCCATGATCCAGCTGTTTTATCCCGGTGCCCCGGTGGTTTATGGTGGATTCACATCAAATGTTGATATGCGTTCCGGTGCCCCGGCTTTTGGTACCCCCGAGAATGCCCAAGCCAACCTTGCTGGAGGGCAGCTTGCGCGCCGTTATCGGTTGCCCTACCGGACCAGCGGTTGCAACGCATCGAACCTCGCCGATGCGCAGGCGGTCTACGAGACCCAGATGTCCCTCTGGTGTGGAGTCTTAGGTTATGGCAACCTTGTCTATCATGCCGCTGGCTGGCTGGAGGGGGGTTTGGTGGCTTCTTTTGAGAAATTGATCATCGATGTAGAGATGCTGCAGAATCTTGTTGCGGTGATGTCGCCGATCGAAGTGGGGCCGGAGGAACTGGGTCTTGATGCGATTGGTGAGGTTGCTCCGGGGGGTCATTTTTTTGGGACAGCGCACACCATGGGTCGTTACGCGAGTGCATTCTATACACCTTTGTTGAGTGACTGGCAAAACAACGAAAGTTGGCTGGATGCGGGCGGCAAGGATACGGCCCAGAGGGCCACCGAGATCTGGCAGAGCGCCCTTGAGAGTTTTGAGGCACCGACTCTGGATCCGGCTCGATTGGAGTCAATAAACGAATACGTCGCCAAGAGAAGGTCAGAGATCGGCCACGGAGAGCCCTAGCAGAACTCCGCTGCACATCATCAATCGCAGGAGGATCGACAAATTATGCAGACACAGGCACAAGCAGTCGTCATCGGTGGTGGCGTCATCGGTTGTTCGGTGCTCTATCACCTGACCAAGGCGGGCTGGAGTGATGTGGTCCTTCTGGAACGCTCGGAACTGACCTCGGGTTCCACCTGGCACGCAGCTGGTGGCATGCACACCATCAATGGCGATCCCAACGTGGCAAAGCTGCAGCAGTACACGATTGAACTGTACAAAGAGATAGAAGAACTCTCTGGGCAGTCTGTGGGGTTGCATATGACAGGGGGTGTGTTCCTTGCAGCCACGCCCGAACGGTTTGATTGGCTGAAGAGTATGCATGCCAAAGGGCGCTACCTGGGGATGGATACGGAAATTATCAGCCCAACAGAGGCCGCGGAGATTTTTCCCCTGCTGGATCCGTCCAAGTTCGTCGGTGCGATGAGTGATCCTCTAGAAGGTCATCTTGATCCGTCCGGTACCACCTGGGCCTATGCCAAGGCCGCCAGGAAGAACGGCGCGAAAATCTACAGCCAGACCATGGTGAGCGATCTGCGCCAGGAAAAAGATGGCAGCTGGCGGGTGATCACGGAACAAGGGGAGATTCACACCGAACACGTGGTCAATGCCGGAGGGCTGTGGGCCCGGGAGGTCGGCCGAATGGTTGGCCTGGAGTTGCCGGTTCTGGCTATGGAGCACATGTATCTATTGACCGAAGACATGCCGGAAGTCATCCAATTCAATGAGTCATCCGGCCTGGAAGTACCCCACGCGGTGGATTTCGACGGCGAGCTGTATCTCCGACAGGAACGCAAAGGCATGTTGATGGGGACCTACGAAAAGGCCTGCAAGCCGTGGTCGCCAAAACAGACACCCTGGGATTTCGGCCATGAGCTGCTGCCGGAGGATATCGACAGAATTGCCCCCTCGCTGGAGGTCGGTTTCGAGCATTTTCCGGCGTTTGCTAATGCCGGTATCAAACAAATTATCAACGGCCCGTTCACGTTTGCACCGGATGGCAATCCCCTGATCGGACCGATCAGGGACCTGCGCGGCTTCTGGTGTGCCTGTGGTGTGATGGCCGGCTTCAGCCAGGGTGGTGGTGTGGGTGTAGCGTTGGCGAACTGGATGGTCGATGGCGATCCCGGATTCGATGTCTGGGCTATGGATGTCAGCCGGTTCGGCGACTGGGCGACGCTGGCTTACACTAATGCCAAGGTACAGGAAAACTACGCGCGACGGTTCTCGATCCGTTTCCCGAATGAGGAACTGCCGGCCGGGCGGCCCCTGCGCACCACGCCGATATACGATCGGATGATTGCAGCTGGTGCACAGATGGGGGAGGCTTATGGTCTGGAACAACCCCTGTGGTTTGCACCTAAAGGCGTCAAAGACGAGTTCTCATGGCGGCGTTCCACCGACTTTGAACACGTCGCAGCTGAAGCCAAAGCGGTCCGCAACGCAGTCGGCCTGATGGAGATCGCCAGTTTCGCCAAGTATATGATCAAGGGCGCTGGTGCGGCCGACTGGCTGGATCAACTACTGGCGTGCCGAATGCCGGTCACCGGCCGTATGACATTGGCACCGATGTTGAACGAAGGCGGCAAGCTGATCGGTGATTTCAGCCTGGCGAATCTGGGTGATGACACGTTTTTCATCGCAGGATCGGGGCTTGCCGAGAACTACCACATGCGCTGGTTTCGCGCCCATCTTCCAGCAGATGGTAGTGTGGCGGTCGATGCCCGCGGCCTTGGGTTGGTCGGTGTTTCTATCGCCGGGCCCAAGTCCCGGGAGCTGCTACAGGAACTGGTCGATGACGATGTCGCCAACGAAGCGTTTCGATTTCTCGATATTCGCAGGATGAATGTCGGCATGGCACCGTGTCTGGTCGGGCGGGTCAGCTTTACAGGCGATCTTGGTTACGAGATATGGATGGAGCCTGAATACCAGCGTCATGTTTTCGACCTGTTGATGGTGCACGGTGAGCCCTATGGCGTACGACTTTTCGGCTCCAGGGCGTTGAACGCACTCAGGGTAGAGAAAAATTTCGGTTCGTGGGCGCGGGAGTACAGACCGGTCTATGGTCCCTATGAGGCTGGTATGGGGCGGTTTGTCGCTTTGAAAAAGGATGCGAAATTCATCGGAAAATCAGCTGCCGCGGCAGAAAAAGAACGAGGCGGGACGATGCGGCTACGCGCTTTCGTGGTCGATGCGAAAGATGCCGATGCGATCGGAGATGAACCGATCTGGTTCAACGAGCAGGTCAAGGGCTGGGTCACATCCGGCGGCTACGCCCATGCCTCCGGGGTGTCCGTCGCCATGGGATATGTTTATAAAGACATCGCCGACGAACAGCAGGGCTGGTCGATCGAGATACTCGGCGAACGCTGCGCGGCACAGCTGCAGGCGGCGCCACTTTTCGATCCCGCCGCCGAGCGGATGCGGGGTTGAGAGCCTGGTCATCCTTTTCTCTACTGTAGTTTTGACGATAATGGAGACTGGAATCACCCGACAAGATCAATTCTATGGTCGCCACGCCCTCTGATCCGGCCCTCTGGTACAGCGCTGCATACGCCGGGTCTGACCAGTGGATATTCAGCTTCGAGAAAAGCCACATTCTGGAGCTGGAAAAGGCCGTTGCGGCCTCGTGGCGAACAGCGATTCCCCAGCTCGAAAAAACCAGCTTCGAACTGCCACAGTTGAGTCGTTGCCTTGAGGACATACGCTCCACCTTGCTCGAGGGACGGGGATTTGCTGTACTCAGGGGACTGCCGGTCGGGAGCTGGTGTCGAGAAGTCTCGGCACGGGCTTTTTACGGGATGGGCTGTCATTTGGGGGTTCCTGTCTCTCAGAATGCGAGCGGCCATCTGCTGGGTCATGTCAGGGACCTTGGGCTCGATCCCCTTGACCCGGTCAACCGGGTCTACCAGACCCGCCACCGCCAGCCTTACCACACTGATTCGACCGATGTCGTTGGGCTCATGTGCCTGCAGAAGGCGAGATCCGGCGGCAAGAGCACGATCTGCTCATCGACCACGGTCTACCATGAAATCGCTAGGCTGCGGCCCGATCTGCTGAAGGTGTTGCAAGAGCCGTTCACTGTAGACCGCAAAGGAGAGATTCCGGAAGGTAAAGCTGAGACTTATGAGCTTGCCATTTTTCATCGGATTGCCGACAAAATCACCTGTATCTACGCCCGGGACTTTATCGACGCGGCCCAACGTCATGGCACCGTCGCCCGGTTGCGGGCCGAACAGGTCGAAGCACTGGACCTGCTGGATGAGTTGGCCTGTAGTGACCCGATTCGTCTTGATCTGGAATTTGAACCCGGCGACATTCAGTTTCTGCACAACCACCAGATTCTCCACGCTCGGACCCTCTATGAGGATTGGCCTGAAGCTGGGCGTAAACGTCATCTTCTGAGACTGTGGCTGTCGACAGCGGACGGCCGGGTGTTGCCGCCGGTGTTCGAGGAGCGTTATGGGGAAATCGTGCCGGGTCAACCGCGTGGCGGGATCCGGGTGTCTGGTGCTGAACTACAGGCACCGCTGGAGCCTTGATTTCAGATAAGTTTTTGTACAATTTAGACCGATATGACAGCACCAGAGATGTTCCGAACTGGGACTGTGAATGGAGAATAGGGTAATGTTAGGGACTTAGGCAGCCTGGATAGGCCCGCGTTGAGCAAGAAGCCGATCCGGCCCTGATTATTGGTTAAAATGTGCGCCTGATGCTTTTTTCAACCATCCATCAAATGTCCGCAGCTCCGATTAGACGGTTGAACCCAGCCCTCCGGGCGCTGGTGCTACCTGTATTGCTGCTCTTGATGTCTTCTATGGTCCATGCGGCTGATGCTGAGAGTCTGCGTCAGTCGTACGACGAGGCCTTCCAGGAGATGTACAAGGATGTCGGAGACCTTGACAAGACCTTCCGTTTCGCTGAGCTGGCGGCGCAGGTGGGTGACCTCGAAGGTGCCATTGCGGCATTGGAGCGGATGCTGCTTCTCGACCCGAACCTGCCTACCGTGCGCATGCAGCTCGGTGTGCTGTATTTGAGGCTCGAGTCGTATGGCATGGCCTACGCCTACCTCAGCGAGGTGCGTGACGACGAGCAGGTTCCT
Organism: Pseudomonadota bacterium; assembly: GCA_002718155.1. Lineage (GTDB taxonomy): Bacteria > Pseudomonadota > Gammaproteobacteria > Arenicellales > UBA868 > UBA9619. The sequence goes on along the minus strand of PBDS01000055.1, from coordinate 329 downwards.
TCAGAGGTCCGGGAACAGGCCGAGAACTTGATTTCCCAGATCGATGCGGCCGTCTCATCGCACAAGCTGTCAAGCACGCTCATGGCCGGTGTGCGCTATCAGAGCAACGCCAACGGCGGGCCCCTGAGCGGCAATATACTGCTTTTCGGTGAGTCAGCCACTCTGGATGACCAGTATACCCAGCAGGCCGACTGGGATGTGAACGCCACCGGCCAGTTCGGTTACATATACGATTTTCGCACTGAGCCGGCCACGACTCTCAATGTGGATCTTTCGATCTATGCGAACCGGCAGAATGAACAGAGCGAGATCGACACTAAGCTTCTAGA
>PBDS01000054.1 GCA_002718155.1 Pseudomonadota bacterium | reverse complement strand
GATGGCGGGCAGGCGATATTTTTGCACCTCGATGTCAGCGATGAACAGCAGTGGATCGATGCGGTCGCGACCACGCTTGAGCGATATGGCGGCCTGGATGTCACGCTGAACAATGCGGGGGTATCGATCCCGGAAGCCAGGGTCAAGGTCGAAGACACTACGCTGGATGCCTGGAACCGATCGCACGCCGTTAATGCGACCGGGGTGTTCCTGGGCACCAAGCACTCCATTGCACCCATGCGGGCAGCCGGCGGCGGCTCGATCATCAATATCTCGTCGATCTACGGAATCGTCGGCAGCCCCGGCACCACTGCTTACCATTCGTCGAAGGGCGCGGTCCGCACCTTCACCAAGGCCGCAGCGATCCAGTACGCTCCTGAAAAGATTCGGTGCAATTCCGTGCACCCGGGCTTTGCGGACACGCAGATGACCGCCACGCTGCACGGGGATCCTGTGCAGTGGCAGAAAAGGGTCGATCAAACACCACTAGGGCGGATGGGCACTGCCGAAGACATCGCCTGGGGCTGCGTTTTCCTGGCATCGGACGAATCGGGTTTTATGACCGGGGCAGAACTCGTCATCGACGGGGGCATGACTGCCCAGTAGCCTTTAAGCAGGCCAAAGGACACTGCAGCGATGACACTTGAAGGCAAGGTTGGGCTTGTGACCGGTGCTTCGGGCGGTATCGGTAGCGCGATCGCCGAAAGACTTGCCCGGGAAGGTGCTGATGTCGCGCTGGCGGATATCCGGCCCGATCAACTGACTGAGGTGCTGAGCACCGTCCAGTCACACCAGCACCGAGGACTCGTGGTGCCGGTCGATGTTACCGACAAGATCCAGGTAGACAACATGGTCAGCCAGGTGATCGACACCTTTGGCCATATAGACTTCTTTTTCAACAATGCCGGCATCATCCTGGTCCAGGAATTTTTTGACATCACGGAATCGGACTGGGACCGGGTGATGGAGGTAAATCTCAAAGGTGTATTTTTGTGTGGCCAGGCTGTTGCCCGCCACATGGTCGAGCGCGGCGGCGGCAGAATCATCAACACGGCCTCCCTGGCCGCCCATCGGGGACGCCCCGAGATCGCCGCCTATGCCGCCAGCAAGACAGCCGTCGTATCCTTGACCCGTTCCATGGCTCTGGCGCTGGCCGAGAGCGGCATCACGGTCAATGCACTGGCACCTGGCATCGTCGACACAGACATGTGGTCGTATATTGACCAGCGCATGGCCAAGTTGTGGGATCGCGATGTTGGCGAGTCGATGCGAAAACGGGTCGCAAGCATACCGTTCAAGCGACCTGCCCGCGCAGAAGAGGTCGCGAACGTCGCCGCTTTCCTGGCATCCGACCANGCCGATTACATCACCGGCCAGACNTTCTATATCGATGGCGGAGATTCAGCNTAATCCCCNGATCCATTCTGAGNATCANGANCTGNNGGCACNNCGNAAGACNGCCAACCGTGCTATTCAAAGGCAGANTGGGAGTCCCGCGTAAAAGCNTCTGACCTCGTCTGGGTCACCAGTTCTTGCGGCCCCCATAATCGGATGNCAAACCGGATCAGCAGCGACAGGGCGGAAAAAAGCAGAAGAGAGAACCCGACCAGCAGAAACGACTTGATAAACCACCGGTTACCGATCCCAATCAGCACCGACGTGCCTTCGTCAGTGATCCAGGCAGACATGAAGAAACCCCATCCGTAATAGATCAAAACCGCAAGAAACGGCACNAGCAGCACCACTCCGCCGGCCACCTCCACCCACANCCGNCCTTTGACACCCAGCATTGGCCTGAAAATATCCAGGCGCACATGGGCGTTNTAAACATAGGCATATCCCATGGAGAGGAGGAAAAGAATCGCATGCATGTGCCACTCGGANTCCTGCAGCTTAGGTGANTTCATCANNTGGNAAAGACCNGTTTCGATCACAAACGGCATTTTGCGCAGAAATTTACGGGACACCGCGTCGAAGATAATGACGCCAATCAGCGGCAGTATCAGCCAGGCAGCCANCCGGCCCAGCCAGATGACCGGNCGTTCAAGCCAATCGGCCACCTTCAACCAGGCACGGCATTTGTGGNTCTTCGGCGTTTGATTCATATGATGACGGCTCGGGTCAGTCGAAAAGACGATGTGGCAGCCACATCGCGATATCTGGAAAGGCCATGACCAGGCCCACACAGNTCANCTGCAGGATCACGAACGGGATGATACCGACATAGATCTGGCTCATCGTNACCGATTCGGGNGACACCCCTTTGACGTAAAACAGCGCGAGACCCATCGGCGGTGTAAGAAACGANGTCTGCAGNGTGANTGCAACNAGGANCGCGAACCAGTAGATCACATCCGCCNGGGGCACATGACCANCGAAATCAAGCAGCGCCACCAACGGCGCGAATACCGGCACCACNACCAGAAGAATCTCCAGAACATCGAAGAAAAACCCCATCACGAAGATCAACAGGATCGCGACAACCAGGATCCCCCAGTTACTCAGGCCCGCCTCGCTAACCAGGGCCAGGATCAACTCGTCTCCGCCGAGCACACGGAATACGTAGGAAAAACAGGTCGCTCCAATAAAGAGAAAAAAGATCATGCCGATCATCATGGCGCTTCGACGCAGACAATCGGTCAGCGTCGCCAGGTTCAACTTGCCCCGCGCCAGCGCCAGCACCATNGCGCCCGCGGCGCCNACTGCCGCCGACTCAGTGATGGTGACAAAGCCAGTAAGTATTGAGCCGAGCACCATGGAGATGAGCACCACTGGCGGCAGCACACCACGGATGAATATCGCGAAGATCTCTGCCCCCGACAGTCGATCATTCTGAGCCGGCAACCTGGGGGCGGCTTCCGGAACGATCATGGTGTAGACGCCGATNTACAACAGNTAAAGCCCCGACAAAAGCAGACCGGGATACAGTGCCGCAGCAAACAACATGCCGATGGACATCGGCAGTAACTCAGCAAGGAACACCAGCAGAATGCTGGGCGGAATAAGAATACCAAGGGTTGATGAGGCTGCGATCGTACCCAGCGCCAGGNTCGGGCGGTAGCCTGCACGCAACATCGGTGGCAACGCTATCAGGGTCATGACGACCACCGACGCACCCACCACACCGGTGATGGCGGCAAAGATCGTGGCCATGACAGTGACTGCCATCGCCATACCACCGGGCACGCGCCGCAGCAGGATCTGTAGCGTCTCGAGCAGATCCTTGGCGATCTCTGACCGCTCCAGCATCACACCCATAAAGACAAAAAGTGGAACGGCAATGATNGCAAAGTTATCAGCAATCATCCAGATCCTGGGCAGAAAGTTGAAAAACTCGATCAGCGAGAACACGCCTGCCTGCCAGCCGAGAATGCCGAAAAGAACCGCCACGCCCCCCAGAACGAAGCCAATCGGATAACTCGTNAAGACCAGCAGCATCAAAACGGCGAACATCAGTAGGGGCAGGAACTCGACGAACATTATTGCCAACCTCTTCGCGTCTCGACCTGGCTGCTAGCGNCCTGCCCCCGGCAACACTGCACAGGCCNNACGGANTTTGCCNCCTCNGAGTTAGTTCTCAGGCTAACCACCTGGCTCAGGCAGCCGGCGTCCACAACCCGCCCAGTAATCCATAGAACAGATTGATCACGATGAATATGATCACCGAGCAGGCGCAGATCGCCAACAGAAGGACCAGCAACTTTCGCGCCATTCTAGTTGTTGATAGACGATTCATGAGCACCGGCCGGCACGGCGTTGACGACTGATGAGCGGATCCGGTATCGCTACCGGTGCGCAGGTCATCCAGCCAAAGAACCCACCTGACCGGTCGAGGGTCCGATCGGTAAATTGGCTTGACACTGACTGACCAGCAGGGTGGACTGGGTTCATACCTGGATGAGAAAAGCGAGGACGGGTTTCAGGCGTCAAGGGCTTCAGCGACAAAATCCAGCCGGTCCTGTCCAAAGAACATCTGACCGTCGACAAAGAACGTCGGTGCACCAAAGGCGCCTCGCTCTACTGCTTCCTCAGTGTTGGCCTTGAGTTCGTCTTTAACCGACTGCTCAGCGATGCGGGCCATGAAATCCCCGGAATCAAAACCAGCATCGGTCAGCACTTTACCGATGATCTCCGGCTCGTTGAGGTTACAGGGTTCCACCCACATGGCCCTGAAGATGGCATCGCGATAGGCCTTGAACCGATCTGAAGCCCGGTAAGCCACAGCCCCGCGCATCAGCGCCAGGGTGTTGACGGGGAAAAAGGGATTGCGCTTGTACGGCACCCCGTAACGTGTGGCAAAGCGCGCCAGGTCGGCACCCATGTAGGTACCTTTGGCCGGAACCATGACCGGGCTCTGATTACCGGTCGCCTTGAACACACCGCCTAACAGCATTGGCCGCCAGTCGATCGTTGCACCGGCCTGCTCTGCGATACCCGGTAACTGGGTAGCAGCCAGGTAAACGGTCGGGCTGCCAAAATCAAAGAAAAATTCCACGACTCGGGTCATCGGTTCTGCCCCTCCCTAGTGCGGTTCGATCCACGGTCTGAGGTCAGCTTCCTGGGTCCATGCAGAGGNTTTCTGGCAATGCAGTTGCCAGTAGACCTCAGCGATCTCGTGTGGGTTCAGAATACCATCCTGATCCTTACGGGCGTAGACCTCAGGGAACATCTTCTCAATCCACTTTGTGTCGATGGCACCGTCAATCACGACGTGTGCCACATGAATACCCTCCGGCCCCAGCTCCCGCGCCATCGACTGGGCCAGTGCGCGTAACCCGAATTTCGCTCCGGCAAAAGCACTGTACCCGATGCCGCCGCGAACACTTGCAGTGGCGCCAGTGAATAGAATNGTGCCGCGACCGCGGGGCTTCATGTAGTGGGCCGCCTCACGGCCGGTCAGAAATCCGGCAAAACAGCCCATTTCCCAGACTTTGTAATAGACCCTGGTGGTCGTCTCGTTGATCAGAAAGCGAACATTGCCACCGATATTGAACACGCACACCTCCACCGGACCGATATCTTCTTCGACCGTTCTGAACATCTCCTGGACCTGTTCTTCACGGCGGGCATCGGTCCCGAAAGCGACCGCGCGTCCACCGGCGGCCTCTATCCGTCCGACCAGCGGCTCGAGTTTATCCGGATTACGGCGTGAAACACACGCAATATAGCCTTCTCGAGCGAATCGCTCGGCCACGGCGCCTCCCGTGGCATCCCCTGCCCCCATCACGACGACAACTTTATCGCTGTTCACCCCTAGTACGTCGCCCGACCACCACTTAAATCAAATGCGGCACCCGTGGTAAAGGAGTTTTCTTCCGACACCATCCAGGCGACCATTGCCGCGATCTCCTCGACCAGCACAAAACGACCGCGTGGGATCTTGGACAGCATGTAGTCGATGTGCTGCTGACTGATCTGGTCAAAGATGCGAGTCTTGGCAGCAGCCGGACTGATGCAGTTGACCGCAATGTCCAGATCTGCCGTTTCCTTGGCCAGCGACTTGGTCAGCGCNATCACACCGGCCTTCGCGGCGCTGTAGGCTGCCGCATTCGGATTACCCTCTTTTCCCGCGATAGACGCGACATTGACGATCCGCCCGTAGTTCTGTTCCCGCATCATCGGCACGACCGCCCGGCAGCAGTAGNACACCCCGTTGAGGTCGACATCAATCACCTGTTGCCAGTCGCCAATCGAATATTCCCAGGATGGTACGGTTGGACCGGCAATACCGGCATTATTGACCAGGATATCGATGCCCCCCATCTCTGCGGCACTACCATCGGCGGCTGCGACCACCGAGGTCGGATCGGTGACATCGACCACCTGACTGTAGACCGATCCTGGCGCGGTTTCTGAAAGGGNCTCGCAGGAATGTNGCAACAAGGCAGCATCCTGATCCCAGAGACTCACGGTAGCTCCAGAGTCCAGCAACCTCTGGGTGACACTCAGCCCGATCCCCTGTGCAGCACCTGTGACGACAGCCCGACGTCCATTCAGATCAATTTGGTTCATAGGTATTAACCTCGGTTAATATAGCCTTGCTTATTATAAGCCAGGCTATTAAATTGGACCAATGTTGCGAGAAAATCTAGAGCGTAATTTCGGTTTCATTCTGAACGACGTGGCGCGCTTGCTCCGAACCACGTTTGATCGACGTGCAAAATCGATTGATCTGACCCGCTCACAGTGGTGGGTGCTGACGCACTTGTACCGCCGGGATGGCCTGAACCAGTCTGAACTGGCCGATATCCTGGAGATCGAGAAACCCACACTGGGCCGACTGCTCGATCGCCTTGAAGCCAAAGGCTGGCTGCGACGTGAGCCCGACCCGCTGGACCGCCGGGTCAAGCGGGTGTTTCTGACCGATGAGGTCAAGCCCGCGATGAAATCTCTGCGCCGGATCGCCGCCGATTTCCGGAGGGATGCCCTGGCGGGCCTCAGCCAAAAACAGCGTGAGCAATTCGTCGACACACTGCTCGATATCAAGGCCAACCTGCTGGCGCTATCCAGCGACGGCCAGCCGCATCCCAAGGCCCGCAAGCGGAGCTAAGGCAGATGGCAGGCACAGCACGGCGTTTCTGGCCGAGCAGGCGCACTCTGCTTCGCTCGGTCCTGCTGGTACTGATACCCCTTACTGGGATTTTCGTGGGCGTGTATCTCTATGCTGCCGGTGGCCGATACGTCAGCACTGAGAACGCGTACGTCAAAGCCAACGTGATCATCATCAGTTCTGAAATCTCCGGCCGGGTGACCTTGGTTGGGATCGAAGACAACCAGCCAGTTACGCTCGGCCAGGTGCTGTTGCAGCTTGATGCCCGTCCCTACGAGATCGAGCTCGCCCGGGCCAGGGCCCGAATGGATGTGATTGGTACCGAATTGAACTCTTTGCGAGCCGACCATCGTGAGGCCGAGGTTCAAACGGAACAGGCCCGGGAGAAAGTCAGACATTTCAAGCGCCGCTTAGAGCGTCAGGAAAAACTGAGAAACCAAGGGCTTGGCATCGAGGAACAGTATGACGAGGCCTACCATGCGCTGCAGGTTTCCAAAAAACAGGTCCAGATCATCCAGCAGCGCGTGCAAAAAGTGCTGGCCTCGCTCGGCGGTGATGCCGCTCTGCCGGTGGACCAACATCCCCGGTACCTGGCAGCACGATCGATCTACGATCAGGCAGCTATCGACCTGGCCGGCACCACCATACGGGCTCCGGCATCGGGTGTAGTCAGCAACATGAAACTGCAGGTTGGGGAATACGCCCAGGCCGGCAAACCAGTGTTCAGCCTGATCGAGGACGATCCTGTGTGGATCGAAGCCAATCTCAAGGAGACCCAGCTTACTCACATTCATCTTGGCCAGCTGGCAACCGTCGTGGCTGATGCCTATCCGGACGCGATCTGGAATACCAGTGTCGCCAGCATTGCCCCGGCTACCGGTTCCGAATTCTCCGTACTACCACCCCAGAACGCGAGCGGCAACTGGGTCAAAGTCGTCCAGCGGATACCCATCCGCCTGCAGATCGATAACAACGACCCTGTGTACCGCCTGAGGGCCGGCATGACGGTGACTGTGCGTATAGACACCCGCCGCGAACGTCAGTTGTCGGGCCAGATGCGCGATGTCGTGGGTGACCGGGATGTCCTGGGCATGATCCGCGGCCTGGGGCAGAAGGCTCTGGCCTGGACTGAACCAGGCACGGAGTGACTCAGCAAATGTATTGTCACCAGCTAATCAGGTAGCCGGTACTCCTCAAGCGCTGCGAAATCGAGGCTAATGCCGTGACCGGCTCGCTCGGGTGCCAGCGCCAGCCCGTCTTCCAGCGAAAGCGGTTCTGCGATGAACTGTTCCAAACCAAAGCCGTGCACTTCGAGGTAGGACGCGTTGCGCACTGCAGCCAACAGGTGGACGTGAATGTCGTGGACGCCGTGAGAGGTCACCCGAAGACCCGATGATTCGGCCAGGCTGGCGACCTCGAGCCAGGGTGTGATGCCGCCGAGCGTGGCCGCATCGGGCTCCGGATAAGTGACCCCGCCGCGTTTGATCAGATCCCTGAACTCATACACGCTGTGTAGGTTTTCGCCGCTGGCGATGGGAATACCACCGCTGCTCGCGACCCTGGCATGCCCTTCGATGTCATCCGGGATGGTCGGCTCCTCAAGCCAGTACGGGCCCATAGGCGCCAGTGCCTTCGCGGCATGTTCAGCCTCCCTCGCGCTCCAGCGCATGTTGGCATCGACCATCAGTGGGAAATCGGACCCGAGAAATTCACGCATCGCCCCCACCCTGCTGACGTCCTCATCCAGAACGGGTCGCCCGACCTTCATTTTGATCGCCTGAAAACCCTGCGCGAGAAAACCTTCGCCCTGTGCGATCAACTCATCGATCGAGAAGTCGAGGTCGATGCCGCCGGCGTAGGCCTGCACCTGCCGGTTCGAGCCGCCGAGAAACCGCCACAACGGCTGGCCGGCAGACCTCGCTTGCAGATCCCACAACGCAATGTCAATTGCGGCCATGGCGAAGGCCCCGATCCCACCACGACCGACAAAGTGGACCCGCCACCACATCGACTGCCAGAAATCTTCCAGGGGATCCGGATTGCTCGCCAGCAGAAACGGCCCAAGATCATCCCTGATCAGGGCGCGGATCGCCGAGGCCCCGATTCCGTGCACTGTGTATGTGTAGCCAAGGCCTTCGCACCCCTGGTCATCGACAATACGCACCGTGATCAGGCCAAAATGTGTCATCTCACCATGGGTGGCATCCGACAAGACGGCCGGCAGGGGCACCTGGAAATGATCGACCGTAAATTCGATTATCTTCAACGCTTCTCCTCCGGCGCCGGATCGGGCGCAGGTGTGCCGGGCCTCTGCCAGCGGATCAGCAGAATCAGTGGCAGAGCCAGGACCGCCGTGAGTGAAAACAACTGGAACGAATTCAAGTAACCGATCATCGCTGCCTGACGAGTCATCTCGCCACTCAGATGGGAGAGCCCTTCGACACTGTCCATGTTCCACTGCCCGCTTGCCCACGGCATTCTGAAAGTGTCGTTGAACGGCGAGATAAATTGACTCATCTCAGAATAGCTCTGCCCGGCCGTCCGCATGACAATTGCGACGCTGAACGAGATATAGATACTGCTGCCGACATTACGGATGAGATGATACAGGGCAGTACCCTCATCGAGGTACTCGCTTTTGAGCGTTGAAAATGCGACCACCGTGATAGATGGCCACAACAGCCCCACGCCGACCCCCTGTACGATCATAGGCCAGAATATGTCCGCCATGGTGACGTTGAGGTCCATCTGCCCCAAGTACCAGCCTGAAATCCCCTGAGTCAGGAACCCCGCAGTGATCATCCATCTGGGATCAAGCCGGCTACCATAGATCATGAATATGAACCCAGCAAAGGTTCCCATGCCGCGGATGGACAACACGTAGCCGATCACCGAGTCGGGATAGCCGCGCAGATTCTGCAACAGCGTCGGCAGTAGTGTGATCGGAGTGAAGTTCAAGGTGCCAAAGGCACACATCAGGATCACACCGAGCAGAAAATTCCTGTCTCGCAGCAGCGCCGGACGTAGAAACGGCCGCTCCGTCGTTGTGATGTGACCGATGAAAAGATACAGGGCCCCGACTGCGAGGCAGGTCAGAAAAATGATTTCGTAGGACTCGAACCAGTCCGCGCGCTCGCCCCGGTCCAGCGCGACCTGAAGGCAGGAAACAGCCGCTGAAAGACTCAGGAAGCCGATCCAGTCCAGGGCTACCGGAGAGCGCTCTCCTTTGTCCCGTATGAATACCATAACACCGGCCAGCGCTATCAGGGCAAAAGGTACGATCATGAAAAACACCCAGCGCCAGCTGTAGGTCTCGCTCAGATACCCCCCGGCCACTGGGCCAATAATAGGTCCGATGATCACACCCATGCCGAACAATGCAATCACCACGCCATGCTGGTGTTTCGGATAGGTATCCTGGACGATCGCCTGGCAGACCGGCGCCATGGGTGCGCCGAACGCACCCTGGAGAATCCGAAACATGACCAGGGAACCCAGCGACTCTGCCGTACCGCACAAAAGCGATGCCACAGTAAAGCCCAGGATGCTGCAGATCAGCAGGCGACGGCGACCAAAGCGGGCGACCAGCCAGCCGCACATCGGCGTTGCCACCGCCGTTGCAACGATATTGAAGGTCACGACCCAGGTGATCTGGTCCTGAGTTGCCGACAGTGCACCCTGCATCTGCGGCAACGAAACATTAGCGATGGTGATGGTCATCGCGTAGAGAATGGTCACCACCGTACAGGTAGTAAGAATCAGGCCACGCTGAATGGCCACACTTGACGCGCTTGCGTTTGAATTGAGTTCGCTGGTTTGGGCCATGGTAATTTTCAGGGTGCTCTCATCCCACCTGTTGCCGTTGGGTGATCTCCGGCCAAATCCAGCACACCAGCAACAGCATGAGCAGGCCCTCGCCAGCGCTGATTGCAACCGCAGTCTGCGCCCCCACCCAGTCGGCAAGCAGTCCGATATGCAAAAACCCGACGGTACACAGACCAACACAGACCGACAGCAATCCCATCACCCGGCTGCGCAATAGTGGCGGTGTGTTGAGCAGAATCAGCGCGGCCTGCATCGCCGCAAAGAATCCAGCACCGATCCCCTCAAGGGCCAGGAACACTCCGGAAGGGACGGTCGACCCGGCCTGGGAATAGGCTAGCGCCATGATGAGACAAAGGGCAAGGCCAAAAGTATACATCCGGCGGTAGTGGTTTCCGGTCCGTGCCACCAGCACCAGCAGCGCCCCGATCAGTGTGCCAGCGCCCTCCGCGCTGACCAGCAGCCCAACGGGCAGCGGACCCAAGCCCAGTACGTTTTTCCCAATGACTGGAATCATCGAGACGAATGGAAACCCCCAGACATTGTAAATGACCGTGATTGCAAGAACCCCCGCGACCACACGGTTGGTTTTCAGAACCTCGACCCCATCGCTCAGAAACGCCAGAAAGCCAGCACTAGACCTTGCCACCCTGGAGACCTCGGTGCCCGCCCGTACGACCCAGGCCAGTGCTAAACCGGCAAAGTAAAGCACGGCGCCCAGGAAAAAAATCCCTCCTAGCCCTGCGAACTCAAGAAAAACCCCGCCCAGCAGCGGGCCCAGAAAGCGTGTCATGCTGTTGGTCACAGTGTCCAGGCTCATGGCGATGCCGATCTGATCCGGGCGCACCGCCTCTCCGAGCAATGTTCGTCGAACAGGGTTGTCAACCGTCCAGAACAACCCATTCAGAATGACGCTCGCGGCAATGATCCAGAGATTAAGCTGGTCATTGATCACAAGGATTGCCAAAACAAGCGAGCTGCCCCCCATCACCGCCAGTGCGGCAATCAAGAATCGTCGGCGATTAAGCCTTTCAGCCACCACACCGGTAACGGCCCCGAGTAACACCATCGGCAGAAATCGCAGGATCACCATGAAGGCGACCTGGAACGGTGACTCGGTCATATCAAACACCACCACCCCGACTGCCAGTATCTCCAGCCAGCGCAGGGTGTTGGTAGCCGCGCCGATCAGCCAGATCAGGCGGAATTCGCGATTCGCCAGCAGTGCCCGTAACCCTCCGCGTGCAGAGCGTTTCGATGCGTCAGCTTTGGGAAGGTTCATTGCGCACAATGCCTGGGTGTGTCGATACGCGGTGCTGGATTTGTCTTTAGCGGCGCCATCGTGCTAGCTTTGCAGAAAGTTTCCACCACAGAGTCCCGCTTCCATGAGCCAGATAGAACGCTTCATGCTGGACGACCAGCCGGCACCCGTCAGTCATTATTGTCACGTCGTCAAGGCCGGCGATCGGATCTGGCTGTCGGGCACTGTGGGGATGAGACCCGATGGTAGCGCACCGGATGATGTTGTCGAGCAGTTCGAGATCGCTATAGGCAATCTCGACCGCGCCCTGCGTGCTGCGGGCGGTCGTCCCGAGCACATCGTCAAGGTGCAGGTCTTCCTCACCGACGTCAACGACCGGACCCGGATCAACCCGATCCGGCAGGCGTACTTTGGAGACCATCGACCAGCCTCGACCCTGGTCGAGGTTTCTGCACTGGTGACACCCATCCTGAAGGTCGAAATCGAAGCAGAAGCCATCCTCGACTGAATACCTGGGCGCCCACTGCAGTGCCGCAGCCGCCCTCCTTAGTGTTACTGTTCATTAACGATTCTTTTCACCCCGCCTGGATACCGGTCACCTTATGAATACACATTCTGCCGACCAACTCGAGATTCTGACACAGTGGGACACACCGACCGTGTGCAACGCCCTAGAACTCGTCATGCCTGAGCGCCGCGGATACGGCTTCACGGTCGAACAGGTCGTCTGCCTCGACCCTGAACTCAAGCCTGTCGTCGGTTATGCCCGCACCGCGCGTTGTGCAACCCGCACACCGCCGCACGAAAGTGCTGAGGTTCTCCAGGCCAGACGACTCGCCTACTACGAATACGTCGCCGACCCGCCCCAGCCGAGTATCGCCGTGATCGAGGACATCGACCATGATTCCGGCGTCGGGGCTTTCTGGGGCGAGGTACAGACCAATATTCACAAAGGGCTGGGCTGTGTCGGTGGGGTCACCAGCGGCGCGATGCGAGACCTTGACGACTGTGCTCCCGAATTTCAACTGCTCGCCCGCAGGGTCGTGCCGAGCCATATCCACAACCGGGTGGTCGATTTCGGCAACCAGGTCGAGGTGCTTGGCATGGTCGTGAAGCACGGCGATCTGATCCACGCAGACCGCCATGGTGCGGTGGTGATTCCAGAAGACGCAGTAGGTCTTCTACCAGCTGCGGTCGACCTGATGATCCGCAAGGAGGCTGTCCTGCTGGAGGCTGCGCGGCGGCCTTCGCTGGATATCGACGCGCTGCGCAAAGCGTTCACTGAATCATCGAGAATCAACTGAGATCTTAAATACGATGGCTGAAAAGGTTCTAATTGCGGGCAATATTCACCAGGACGGGTTGCGACTTTTCGAGCAACGAGAAGGCCTGTCGGTCGAGATCACTGAAGCCGTCGATGAGGCCACCCTGGCTGGCCTCGCGCGAGATGTGAGCGCAATTCTCGTCCGTTCGGCCCGCATCAGCGCCGCCGCTATCGACAGCGCACCGCATCTCAAGGTGGTTTCCCGGCACGGCGTCGGTTTCAACTCGGTCGATGTCGATGCGCTAACGGCACGAGGCATCCCGTTGGCCATTGCGGTCGGCGGCAATGCCGTCTCGGTCGCCGAGCACACGTTCTACCTGATCCTCGCTCTCACCAAGCACGGGGGCGACTACGATGCTGCCGCTCGTCACGGTGACTTCAGCTACCGAAGCCGGCCCCTGGCAACTGAAGTCAGTGGAAAATCACTGCTGGTCATCGGTTTCGGCCGAATCGGGACCCGTGTCGCAGCCAGGGCGCTCGCCTTTGACATGGAGGTGCTCGTCTACGATCCCTACGTCGATCCAAAAACGATACGTGCTGGTGGGTGCACAGAGGTCACTGACCTGCATGCGGTACTGCCGGGTGTGGATATCCTCACGATCCACTGCCCTCTCAATGCTGAGACCACGGGATTGGTCTCAGCGAGAGAACTCGAAGCCATGCAGCCCTCAGCCATACTCATCAACACGGCAAGGGGCGGTGTTGTCGATGAGACGGCTCTTTACACCGCGCTGACTCAGCACACCATCACCGCAGCAGGTATCGATGTCTTTGTAACCGAACCGACTGTCCAGGACGACCCGCTGCTGACACTCGACAACGTGATCGTCAGTCCGCACTGCGCCGGTGTTACCTGCGAGTCGTCTTCGCGCACATCCCGGATCGCCGCACAGAACGTGCTGTCGGCTCTGGACGGGTCGATCGAACCGGAATTTGTGGTAAATGCCGAGGTACTGAAGCACGCTTGAACCCTCGAACACGGCAATAGAGGGTGTATCGGACAGATAACCGAACGCAAAACCAGCTTGATGACGTGACAATTCGTTGCTACCTTCCCGGCCCTGGAGTTCAATGGCTTGGATCGACTGCCAGGGTAAGTCAATAGCGGCAGGCCGCTAATGTACTCCGCCTGAGACGGTAGAATCCCCCTGCTGTTACGTAATCCGATCCGTAAAGAACTGCTGATGAACAAGTATCAACCCGTAAAATCTCGAACCAAGAGAACCGGACCGAACGTGACGCCAGGTTATTCCGATCGATCGTTTTCAAGCTGCAGGTGGGCCGCACTGACATGATACGGGTCGAGAATCTGGTTCGCCGCTACGGCGCCATCGCCGCGGTTGACAGCGTCAGCTTCAGAATTGAATCCGGGCAGGTGGTCGGTCTGCTCGGCCATAACGGGTCCGGCAAGACCACAATCATGAAAATGCTGACGGGTTTTCTGGAGCCGACTTCGGGGCAGGTCGAGATCGACGGTATGGAGATCGGTGTCCAGCCCCGCGCCATTCAGTCCCTGATCGGATACCTGCCGGAAAACTGCCCGATCTGGCCGGACATGCGGGTGGTCGAGTTTCTGGACTTTCAGGCCTGCCTGCATCAGATCACGACCCAAGCGCGTGAAGCCGCGATCGTCAAGGTGCTCAAGCGAACAGGCCTTGAAGAAAGGGCAACCGAATCCATTCGCGCACTTTCAAGAGGTTACCGTCAACGGCTGGGCGTTGCCCAGGCGATTCTGCACAACCCAGGCATCGTGATACTCGATGAACCCACCAACGGGCTGGATCCGACCCAGATCCTGCAGATGCGCTCCCTGATTCGGGATCTCGCGAAAAGCGCGACCGTACTGATCTCGACACACATTCTTCAGGAAGTTCAGGCTGTCTGCGAGCGGGTTCTTATTCTGCGAGCGGGTCGCCTTGTTCTGGATGCCAGGATCGATGATCTCGCGCAGACCCGCCGGCTGCTGGTTTCCATCAACGCTGAGGCCAGTAAGGTACTGGCTGGGGTCACGGGTGTCGAGAAAGTCGAAGCACTGGCGGAGGAGAACGGGCTTTTCCGTTACGCCATTGAGCTGTCCTGTGACTGCGCGCCGCAGATCGCCCAGGCGGTTCAGGCCGCCGGCCTGGCACTGCACGCGCTGCAGCCGGAGCAGCGAAACCTGGAAAGCGTGTTTGCGGCTGTCAACGAGCCACGATCTGACCAGGCGCACTGACGATGAACAACATCATCAGAATAATCCGCAAGGAATTCGCCGAGTTCTTCGCATCGCCAGCCGCACTATTGTTCCTGGGCGCTTTCCTGGTCGTGACGTTGTTTCTGTTTTTCTGGATGGAAACGTTCTTTGCCAGGAACATTGCCGACACCCGACCGCTGTTCAAGTGGCTGCCGGCCCTGCTCATCTTTCTGGCAGCGACCTTGACCATGCGCAGTTGGTCCGAAGACCGGCGAGCCGGCACCATCGAGATCCTGCTGGCGAGCCCGGTGCCACGCCTGCACCTGGTGCTTGGCAAGTTTCTTGCCGGACTCGGGCTGATGGCACTGGCGCTGACCCTGACACTGCCGCTGCCAGTAACCGTTGCCCTGCTGGGTCCGCTGGATTGGGGACCGGTAGTTGGCGGCTACCTGGCAGCCCTTTTCCTGGCTGCGGCTTACCTTTCGATCGGTGTCTACATGAGCGCCCGGACCGACAATCCGATCGTTGCATGGATCCTGACCGCCCTGATCTGCAGCGCCTTTTATCTGGTCGGCACACCGACGATCACAGGGCTGTTCGGGCATCAGGTCGGTGAGCTCCTGATGCTGCTGGGCTCAGGGTCCAGGTTTGACTCAGTCACCCGTGGGGTCCTTGACCTGCGTGACCTCTACTACTATCTGTCGATCGTGGGTGTTTTCCTGACGCTCAATCTTTTTTCACTGGAACGCATTCGCTGGGCCGGCAATCCCAGATCCGGCAGCCACTTGCGCTGGTGGTGTATCGTCGGGCTCACGGTAGCCAATTTCGTCGCGGCTAATTTCTGGCTTCAGACGATTAGCTGGGCTCGTCTGGACATCACCAGAGATCAGGTCTATTCACTCTCCGAGGCGACTGACCGGTATCTGGGCCAATTACAGGAACCTTTACTCATCCGGGGCTATTTTTCGGCCAAAACCCACCCGCTGCTTTCGCCCCTGGTACCGAGGCTGCGCGACCTGCTGGCCGAGTATGCTGCGCTCGGCCGGGGCCGGGTGCGCGTCGAATTCGTCGATCCGCACGCTGACCAGGCTATAGAGGAAGAGGCTGCCAAAAAGTATGGAATCCGTCCCATCCCCTTCCAAATGGCGAGCCGCCACGAATCGGGAGTGGTCAATTCTTATTTTCATATCGTGGTGACCTATGGTGACCAGAACGAGACATTGGATTTTCAGGATCTGATCGAGGTCAAATCATCGAGCAGTGGCGACCTGGACATTGTGCTCAAGGATCCGGAGTACGCAATTACAAGCACGGTGAAGAAAGTACTCGCCAGTTTCCGGGCGGGCGGCAGTCCGTTTGATACGCTCACTGGCAAAGTGTCATTCCGAGGTTATATCTCGGCGCCGGACAAGCTGCCTCCTGAACTGCTTGAATTACGCGGCGATCTTGAGTCGGTACTGGCTGAATTGCAGACACAATCGGCCGGCAAGTTCTCGGTCGGCATCGCTGACCCGGATGCGGACGGCGGGCGCCTGGGCCGCGAGATCAATGAGCGTTATGGATTCCGTCCTCAGCTGGCGGGCCTCGATGATCAATCTGGGTTCTGGTTCTCGATGCTGATGTTGCGTGGCGGTGAAGCAATACAGGTTCCACTGCCCGAAGAACTGGGCAGCGAAGCTGCGCGTCGCACCCTGATGGCGAGTCTCAAGCGACTGGCACCCGGCTTTCTCAAGACGGTCGCACTGGTTACCCCAAACACCGAGCTGGCTTCCAGCGATTACCAGTATCTCGGCGATGCGCTGATGCAAAACAATCGGCTGACCAATACCGATCTTTCGAGCGGGCGGGTACCGGAGGATGCTGATCTACTGCTGGTGCTCGCACCGAGAGACCTCCATCAGATAAAGATCTTTGCGATCGACCAGTTCCTGATGCAGGGTGGCAGTGTTTTCCTTGCGACTTCTACCCGCGATGTCCAGGTAGCCGGCAGTTTTCAGGCCAAAGCCCATCGCTCAGGTCTAGAAGAATGGTTGGCCCATCACGGGCTCGAGGTGGGTTCCGGCATGGTAATGGACCCCGTCAACACAGCGCTGCCGGTCCCGGTCGAACGCTATGTCGGAACCGTGCCGGTTCGGGAGATTCAACATCTGCCCTATCCGCTGTTTCCCGATCTACGCGGCAGCCAACTGAACTCCGACAACCTGATCACAGCGGGCCTCGATCAACTGACCGTCAACTGGGTCTCGCCGATCTCTATTGTGACCCAATCTTCGGCCAGCAACCGCAAGTCAGACGTACTGCTTCGAAGCTCGGACCAGAGCTGGGTATCTCGGGACGCCTCTGTGGTGCCGGACTACAAAGAATTTCCCGAAGGAGGCTTTGCGATATCGGGAGAACGGGGGGCAAGAACTCTTGCACTCGCGGTCGAGGGAAGCTTCGAGTCGTACTTCAAGGACAAGCCATCTCCACTGCTGGCCGCGGCCAGATCCAGCGCGTCCGCCGAGGTCGCAGTGGAAGGGAAAAACTCAGCTGAGGGGCAGTCAAGCAACAGCCTGCCTGCCGCCAGTGTCATTGAGAAATCACCTCCGTCAGCGCGCATCGTACTGGTCGGTTCCAACGCGTTCGCCAGCGACACCGTCTTGACGATGGCCTCCGAAGGCATGGGAACGCTTTACACCAAACCGCTCGAATTCATGCAGAACGTCATCGATTGGTCGCTCGAGGATCAGGGGCTTCTCAGTATCCGCGGTCGTTCGCGCTTCTCACAGACCCTTGTGCCGCTGCGGCCCGATGAGCAGGCGCTATGGGAGTACCTCAATTATGGCCTGGCCCTGGCGGCCCTGTTGGCCACCTGGTTGTGGCGACGACGGTCTCAGCGGG
Organism: Pseudomonadota bacterium; assembly: GCA_002718155.1. Lineage (GTDB taxonomy): Bacteria > Pseudomonadota > Gammaproteobacteria > Arenicellales > UBA868 > UBA9619. The sequence goes on along the minus strand of PBDS01000054.1, from coordinate 1,715 downwards.
TCAGCCTTACCCGCTACAAGGCCATGCTCGAGCCACGTTGAGCCATGGGGAGACTAGTGCAACTGCTGGCTGTTCTGTTGGTCTTGCAGGTCGCCCTGATCGCCGGCCTCAATGTCAACCGGACCGATCTATCGACGGTGGCCGATCGTTCACTCCTGATCAGTGCTGCCATAGAGGAGGTCGATTTACTGACGATCGAAGGCCCGGACGGCGGCACAGTCAGCTTGCGCAAGCATGGCGCAACCTGGATCGTTCCAGAAGACGGTGATTTTCCAGCTGACCAGGAAAAAGTAGAGGCTTTCATCTCCAGAGTAAGCGAACTCGAACGTGGCATGCCCGTCGGAACGACCCCTGCCGCGCTCAGTCGTTTCCGGGTGACCGAGTCCAACTTTGAACGGCGCATCACGCTAGGCTCCAAAGATGACGTGCTCACTGTTTTCTTTCTCGGCACCTCACCGCGGGCCAGGATGACCTATGCAAGAAGCCGTGACGACACCTCCGTTTATGAGGTTCAGCTGGCTGCATACGATGCGCCGACGGGTTCCGAGGACTGGCAGGACGAAATGGCAGTTGAAATCCCTTATCCGGACATTGTTACGCTCGAGATACCCGGGATGATCAAAATGATCAGGAACCGCCGCCCCGGCAGTAGCCAAGACACGGGTAGCGACGCACCGGTCGAAGACAAGGTCTGGGACTCGCCGGATCTTGGCCCAGGCGAGAAGATTCACCAGCAAAGTGCCGATGCCCTAGCGAGAAAGGTCTCGGCGCTGCGGATCATCGATGTACTGGGCAGGGATGTCAGACCGGGATTCGGTTTAGATCCGCCGGAACTGACAGTGTCGGTCGAGACCACCAGCAACGACAAGGTGACCTACGAGCTCGGCCCGATCGATGGCGAGAAAGACTATGTTTTCAAGGCCTCAACAAGGCCCGAGTACTTCCGTCTTCCAGACTACCTGGCAAAAAGCCTACTCAAAGCCACGCACCGGGATTCCCTGGTACGCAAGTCTAAAGAACCCACAGACTAAACAACGAGAGCCGGCCAAATCAGACTTTCCATTCACAAACACACTACCCGGCAGTGGATGGTTCATGTTCCTGGTCTTCAGAGTTGCAACGGGTCTGCACTTCCCCGCTTGACCCTGATCGACCTCATCGACACACCTGAGCCGTGTCTGAACACAGAGGGCACCAAGAAAAAGGCCGGCACCCCAGAACGGGGCGCCGGCCTATTCAAACTAATTCACGACTGAACCGGCAGAGCCGGCCAGCCTGGGGAATGATTCAGTCCAGATACGTCGCGTTCAGACTCTGAGCATCACCCCACTTCTGATATTTCTTTCTGAAAGAGAGATAACTATCGGCTATTTCCTTGAAAACCGGATCCTTTGCGGCATCTTCTTCCAGAACCTCACGCCATGCTTTTTCAAAGACAGCCAGTTGGTCGTCACGCCAGCGCTTGACGATCACACCGTACTTCTCACCCATCTCGACCAGGGCGTCCGGGTTCAGGCCTTCCGTTTCCACATAAGACCGGATCAGACTGCTGCGACAGGCGACTTCCAGAATACGCTTGTTCTGATCTGACAAGCCGTTGAACTTCTCCAGGTTGACCTGCGTATTGCCGAAAGAGGTCTGTTGGTGCCAGCCCGGGAAATAGTTGTACTTGGCGATCTGGTAGAAGCCGTACTTGATATCCATGATGGGCATCG
>PBDS01000053.1 GCA_002718155.1 Pseudomonadota bacterium | reverse complement strand
CGTTCCTCTCGGACGTAGCCGTTAATGGTCTCGTTACGCAGCACGGGTAATTCCGGCAGACCCTGGTCTTGGCGTTGGCGAACCTGCGGCACGCTCTGCGTGACCCAGTACTGGTGCAGTACGGGAAAACAGGGCAGTTCCAGGCCCAACATCCTGGCAGTGTGCTGGGCATAATTACCGGTCGCAGTCACCACATGCTCACAGATCACCTCGCCCTGGCTGGTGGTGACTTTCCACTCTCCCGATGGCAGTTGCCCGATTGCCGTCACCTCGGTGTTGCGGTAGATGCTCGCGCCCAGTTGCCGTGCGCCTTTGGCGAGCGCCTGGGTGACATCGGCCGGTGCAATGTGACCATCGTCGGGGTTGTAGACTGCGCCCAGCAGTTTGGGGCTGCGCTCCATCAGTGGCCACAGATCCAGGGTCTCTTCGGGGGTGAGAATCTCCGCCCGCACACCCTGAGTCTCGGCAATCGATGCGTAATTCAAATATTCGTCCATCCGGTCAGCACTCTCGGCAACGCGCAGCTGTCCGCACTTGTGCCAGCCGATGCCCTGGCCGGTCTCTGCTTCCAGGTTCTCGTAGATGTCGATGGTTTTCTTGATCAGACGACCAACCTTGTAGGAGAACGAGTAGATCGGAATGAGTCCTGCCGCATGCCAGGTCGAGCCTGCGGTCAGTTCGGTACGCTCGAGCAGGCAGACATCCGTCCAGCCGCGCTTCGCGAGGCTGTACAGCACGTTTACGCCAACAGCGCCACCACCGACAACAACGACTCGTGCATGTGATTGCATGGAAATTCCTCCTCCAGGCTCCGTTTTCCCTTGGGGTGTACTCTAAAACGTCACAGTGCTCTGTGGCCAGGATTGTCAGCAGAACTGGTAGGTCTCGAAGGAAATATCGACGCCTGTCCAGGAGAACAACATCAGTGTGGGTTCTTGCGCTGTACGCATGGCGTGAACGGTCAGTGACGGAATGTCGATAATCGTGCCTGCGATCTTATCCTGGTAAGGCTCGCGGTTGAGAGACCACTCGCCTGTGCCGGCGAGTACGATGTAGACCTCATCGGCAGCGTGCTGATGATCGGGATAGACAATATCCGANTACAGCAGGAACAATCCAAAACGAAGCTCGAGGCTTCGGATCAGACTGGTCGGGCCGATAATTTCGGCGTAAGGTGTATGAGACTTTGTTGATTCGTACCAGTCCAGTTCGCGATAAACACTGGCAGCCGCTGTCAGGCAGGCGGATTGAGGCTCTCTACCGAGCAGCATATTGATCTCGTCAGGCGGAGAGCATGCTGCGTCGTTGCCGTGTATCGGGGCACGCGGTGTATCAGCGATCGTGATGCCCGAGCTGCGAAGTATCTGTGCCGTACGCCGGGTAGCAGGGNTGGTGCCTGCTGCGAACTCATCAGACGCTGCTGCCAGAAAACGCTTGAGGTTCAGTTCGAAATGTTTCGAAACCATCTGTGGTCGGACTCCGTATGTACGGCCCATCAATCGTCACGACATCTGATCGAACAGGTGGCAGCTTAGACAATTCCGTCGGTGGTCTTTACCCAGATGAGGNCAGTTAAGGACTCGCTGGNTGGGNTTTCGGCTCGGGGTTCAGCTTGNCGGAACCATCCTTTGAACNTGCTTATGATCAGCCAGTCTGAGCCGACAGAAAATCTTGAAGTGTNGTGAAATAATCATCGGGTTCCTCATAAAACGGCACGTGGGAGCTGTTNGGAAAGACCGCGACTTGCGAGTCCGGCAGTACATTGTGCATGCGCGAGGCACAGGCAGGCCCTATCTCGTCATGTGTGCCGGTGACGATGAGGATGGGCATCGTCAGCTGGTGCATGTCAGGAATACGATTCCAGTCCTTGAGATTGCCGATATAGAGAAATTCATTGGGGCCCTGCATGGTTTCATAGGGNCCCATGTTCCAGTCGTTGGCCGAGGCCAGCAGTGATGAAGGCCACTCCTTCAGACGGCACACATGCCGGTAATTGAGAATTGTCACNGCNGCCTGATATTCAGGGTGATCGAGTGTTTCCATTGCCTCGTGGTGAAGCATCATCGCGACCGTTTCGCTCCCCAGTGCATCTCGCATCCGATTCAGCTCGCTGGTCAGGTGGGGTAAATCACCACAGGTGTTGGCGAGCACCAGAGACCGAATGGCATCGGGGTAGGTCAGCGCGTATTCGATGCTCAGCCAGCCGCCCCAGGATTGCCCGAGAAGATGTATTCGCTCAAGGCCCAGAGCTTTACGGACGGTTTCGACCTCTTCCACATAGCGGGTGATATCCCACAAAGAGGGGTCGTCTGGTCGGTCTGACTTGCCACAGCCGAGTTGGTCGAACGCGACAATACGGTAGCCGGCGTCTGCCAGAGGAATATGCGGGTCCCTCANGTAGTCGCATGGCAGGCCGGGACCACCATTCAGTAGCAACAGAACGTTGTCGCCGGTGCCATAACTGTAGGTGACGACCTTATAACCGTCGACGGTGACGTTCTGAATATCAGGCTCTTCTGGAAGTGACATGATGATGCTCCTTACATTAGGTTTTTCAGGGCAGGGGTAGCTGGGCCAGTCGGCCACCATCGACGGTGTAGACCTGCCCGGTTACGAAGCTGGCGTCATCCGATGCCAGCCAGGCTACCAGNGCCGCAACTTCTGCCGGGCTGCCGGTCCGCCCCACCGGGTGAATCCGGCCAATCTCCTCCCGAAAACGCTCGGGGTCGGGCATCGATTCGATGAAGTCGATGTTGAGCTCAGTATCGATCCAGCCTGGGGCCACGCTGTTGCAGCGTATTCCATCGGCACCGTGATCGACGGCGACTGCCCGGGTGAGTGCGTGCAGACCGGCCTTGGAAGCGCAATATGCGGGGTGACGGGGGTTCGAACCGAGTCCCTCGATGGAGCCGATGTTGACGATTGTGCCGTTCCCGCGAAGATGCGGAATGGCGTGTTTGATCAACAGAAAAGGTGCCCGCAAGTTGACTGCAAGTGTGCGATCCCAGTCAGCGAGCGGCATCTCTTCCACTGTTGCTTCGAGCATCATGCCGGCATTGTTGACCAGGATGTCCAGCCTGCCNGCCCGCTCGATTACCTNGCCAATGACTCTGGCCGGAGTATCGGCATCAGCAAGGTCTGCCGGGATCGTCTCAAAGTTGTCTGATCTTCCCCGCTGGGCGGTGAAGACCCGCATGCCCTCTTGCGCAAGTCGTTCGGCGCAGGCGTGCCCGATACCGCTGCGCCCGCCTGTGACCAGGGCGACCTTTGTGGGGTCTTGCGTCATGCGACGGGTTTGCCGCCGTTCACCTCAACCAGTGAACCGCACATATAGCGTGACTGATCGGAAGCGAGGAACAGCACGACGTCAGCGATCTCCTCAGGCTTGGCAATATGCCCGAGCGGTACCGACTGATTAAGCTCNTCAATGCCGGTCTNTGGATCAATACCCCGCGCGTTGAACCCTGAACGCAGCATTGGCGTGTCAACTTCGTTGGGGCAGACCGCATTGATGCGGATTCCCTGGTGCGCATGATCATGGCCGAGGCACTGTGTCATCGCTGCCAGTGCGGCCTTGGACATACAGTAGAGCGGATGATTGGGACCGGCACGCAGCCCCCAGCAGGAGGCGATATTGACGATAGTAGCTGCACCACTTTCAGCGAGAAGGGGAATAGCCGCGCGGCAAATGCGAAACGGCGCCTCGACATTGACGGCAAATGATTGCCTGTAATCCTCATCTGTGGCCTCTGTGATGGGGCCGCGGCGAATGATGCCGGCATTGTTGACAACGATATCGAGGCCGCCAAGGATTCTTTCAGCTTGCGCAGGGAGTTCATCGCAATAGGCCGGATCAGCCAGATCGCCGGGCAGTGCAGCGGCACATTTAACGCCTTCGAGTTGAATATCTGCTGCAGCGATGTCAACGCCGGCATCAGATAAGATCTTGACAATGGCCTGCCCGATGCCACCGGCCGCACCGGTGACCAATGCCTTACGCCCTTTCAGTTGAGAGTTGACCAGATTCCATCCCCCAGTAGTATGAATTAACCGGTTGTCAGTTGCTCACCTGCACCTGTCTGGTGAGAGAAGATCGACGTGTAGCCACACGACCAGTCGGGCGGCAGACGAATCGGTGCGGGTTCGAGGTGAGCATAACGCGTTTGTTCTCCGCGTATGACCGTGCCATGGTGCGAACTCGGATAAGCCGGCGCGGTGTACGGTAACGCATCACTGGCATTGAATCCGGTGATCAGGAGCGGTCGTCCTCTATCACTTAAGTTTTGTTTGGAACTGTGGACCGTAAGGCCGTGATGTCCGGTGACGGTGCCGGCCGGACCAGTCAAAGCCACGGCATTGTCCGAATCGATCTCTTCAAGGTGTGTGTTAGGAATGTAACCGAGCCACTGATCGTTATCGTCGTAGTGATCAAATATCTTGCCCCTATGGCTGCCCGGTATGACCTGTGCAGGGCCCTGTTCGAGATCGATGTCTTCCAGAAACACCAAGAACTGCGCGGGTGATAGGTTTGTGTGCGGATAGNATGGCAGATCCTGGTGCCATTGCACTCCCTGGCCACCCCGGGACCATTTGTAGTTGATCAAGCTTTCCCGGAAGGTCACGTTCGGACCCAGGATATCTTCTGCAATGTCAACAATCGTGGACGCTGNGCTGAATTCCCAGAATACCGGGTGCAGATCATCCAAGAAGGCAATGCGCCGAAGCCGGGGGTTCTCGGCTGTGTGTCCGTCTTCCAGATCAAAAGTGCCATCAGAAGCCTTGAGAGAAAGACTTTTTTCTATGAGTTCGCNGGATGCTGAACGCAGTCTTNTCAGCCATGCCTCGTCAATGACTGCCGGCAAACCGACATAGCCTAGTTCAAAATAGGATTCGCGNTGATCCTGCGACAGGATGCGGGTATCTCTGGACAGAATGTCTTTGGTTTTCATAGTGGCTTGAGACTGTCGACCGGCACTCTGGACTGGGCCGAAGATACTGAACGTTAGTTTACCGGCAAACCAGGATTTGTTCCGTATTCAGGGCCCGAATGCACCTTCGTGGAATTAGGTCGAGCAACGGGTATGTGACTGGTGAATTGGGAAAAATTGGTATATTTGGGAAGTCCGGGCGTTTTTGTTACGTTACCCTGTTGCTTTCACCGGTTCCTGAGATGGACCCAGACTGGCTGAACGATCTCATAGCCTATCGAGAACGGTACGCTGCGATGGAATCAACTTCAATTTCCTAGTTATTGCCAAATCAATAGAATCCGACGGGATGGACTATCGCTATCATGATTCGCCACTGGGATCGATTCTTATCGTCGGTGAGGGTGGGTGCTTGCATTCATTGACGCTGCCCACACAGCGGCTGGATGAATGGCCACTGCCCGACTGGCAGCCCACCAAAACCAGATATACCGATTGCGTTAGACAATTAGATGAATATTTCGACGGCAAACGTCAGACTTTCTCACTGAATCTTGCGCCACAAGGCACACCCTTCCAGCGCCAAGTATGGGATGCACTACTTCAGATACCGTACGGCGTAACCAGAAGCTACCAAGATATCGCCCGCGCGATTGGTAATCCCAAAGCGGTACGCGCGGTCGGTGGCTCCAACGCGCGCAACCCGATCGCAATTGTCATTCCCTGCCACAGGGTGATCGGCGCCAACGGAAAACTGACTGGATATGCCGGCGGTTTAAAGTACAAGCGTGCCCTGCTTGATCTAGAACGTTCATCATTGTAGTACTCAAGCCAGGCGTCCCGACCTCTTTGCAGAGACTCTAGATCAGTATAGATCTTCTTACGAAACGTGACCTGGCAGAACTCCTGCAGAATGGTCTTGTGGAACCATTCACCGATGCCGTTGGCCTGTGGTGATTTCACCTGGAACAAGCCTGGTACGTAGCACAAGATCTGCCGTCACAGCAGAATCGAGGTAGTTTGGGGTCAGAAAAGCCCCGGCCGCAGCGGTGAAGACGCGACCAGGCCGCCGTCTATTGTCAGTGTTTGGCCGGTCATGAAAGTCGAGGTGTCCGAGGCCAGCCACACAGCAGCCTGGGCAACGTCAACCGGCTGGCCAAACCGGGCTGCGGCATGGCGGGCCAGCGCATCGGCCCTGGCCGCAGCGGGATCTTTGGCCTGGGCAAAGGCGGCATCGGCCATCTCGGTCATGATCCAGCCGGGGCAGATGGCGTTGCAGCGGATGCCCTGATGGCCATGATCGACGGCAATTGACCGGGTCAGTCCGTGGACGAAGGCCTTGGAGGCGTTGTAAAGCGCCATGCCGGGATCTGCATGTTCGCCGCTGATCGAGCCGATGTTGATGACCGAACCTCCGCCAGATTCCGCCATCAGCGGTATGAGTCGCCGGCACATCAGGAAAACGCCCCGCGCGTTGGTTCCCATCAGTTTGTCCCAGTCCTCGTCGGTGCTCTCGAGGGCCGTTTTTTCAATTTGGGTACCGGCGTTGTTGACCAGAATGTCGATCTGGCCGAGCACCTCAAGCGCCTGTACTGCCAGCGTATCGATATCTGCTGAGCGACTGACGTCGGCCTTCATCCAGTGCACACCGCTCGGCAGGTCAGTGCCATCGCCGCTGCGGGCGCAGGTGAGCACCCGTGCACCGTGTGCGGAGAATGCTTCGACGATGGCCCGCCCGATACCCCGGCTGCCGCCCGTCACTACAGCGGCTTTGTTCTCAAGGGCTCGATTCATCACACCCGCATCTGCTGAACCTGGGCCGTGAGGCCGCCGTCCAGCACCCAGAGCTGGCCGGATGCATAGCGTGCTTCATCGCCAGCAAGCCAGTTGACCAGGTTGGCGACATCGTCGGGAGTTCCGTAGCGCCCAAGAGGGTGTACCCGTCGGACCTCATCCTTGAGGCTTTCAATGTCTCCGTGTGAACCAAAGAAATTCTGCAGCATGGGTGTGTCGACATAGCCGGGGCAGACTGCGTTGACTCGAATGTTCTCAGGGCCGTGATCGCAGGCCAAGGCCCGGGTCAGGGCGTGTACCGCACCCTTGGTCGCGCAGTAGGCCGCAAGCCCCGGGTCGGCAATAAAACCATCATAAGAGCCAAAATTGATGATCGAGCCACCGCCGGCGTTACGCATCAAGGGCAGGGCGTGCTTACAGGCCAGAAAGGTTCCCGTCACATTGATCGCGAAGATCGAGTTCCACTCCTCCAGCGAAGTCTGCTCCACGGTCTTCTCGATCTCAATTCCGGCGGCGTTAACCAGAATATCCAGCCGCTGGTGCACGGATTCCACCTGGGTCATGAGGTCGGTGATCTCCTGCGGCCGGGTGACGTTGCAGGCAACTGCCGTGATCCCCTTTGGAAGATCGACCGCATCTTGTGCGACATCTGCGGCATATACAGTTGCGCCTTCGCGGGCAAACCGAGCGCAGACGGCAGCACCGATCCCACCCGTGCCGCCGGTCACGATAGCGATCCGGCCAGCAAGGTTCCCCCCGCCGTCACTCATGGTTCACAAGCCCGGCGGTAGGCATCCAGTATCAGGCCATGGAAATGGTGCACGCCGTGCTCACTCATTCCGGAGCCTTTCGGGTCCACCATGTAACGCCCCTGGTTGAAAGCGGGTGTGCGCATGCCCCGCTGGACACTCTCGACCAGATTAATGTCTTCGGGCTGTAATACGGTGTCGATAAAGCCGATGGCTTCCATCTCTATGTCCGTGGGCGGTGTGCTCTCGAAGAAAAAGTCGAATTCCTCGTAGGTCTCTTCCGGGCCGACCGGAATAAATCGCCAGACCATGAAGTTGCCCCTGCCTGGGTAGCGCATCAGTGTCGTGTTCGGCCACAGATACCAGACCGCGTGATCGGTCACGCTCGCACCCTCAACTGCATAGGCCTGGTTGTCGCTGCGCCCCGCTTTGGCCATGTGACTGGAGTAAATACCGTGCGTTCTGACCTTGTAGGTATCCATCTCTACCAGGGTCACGAAATCCTTGTGTGCCACGGGGCAGTGATAGCACTCCAGAAAATTATCCACCACTGCCTTCCAGTTGGCTTTGAGCCGGTAAGTCAGGCGGTGTGCAAAGGTGAGGTTGCCAAGGTCCGGAGCATAAGACAGAACTTCTTTCCCGAGGTCTCCGGACTGTTGCGCAAGCGATACCGCATCGGCATCGAGATTGACGAAGATCAGGTGGCAGAAGGTCTCCACCTGGATGGGGGTCAGACGGTTATCAGCTTTGCAGAAGTTCTCGATGAGTTCGCTGCGCCGGGCTCTGCGTAAGGACCCATCGAGGTTGTAGACCCAAGCGTGGTAGGGGCAGGTGATAGCACTCACCTGTCCTTCACCGCTGAGAAGTTCATGGCCGCGGTGTCGGCAGACGTTGTAGAAGGCGCGTAGTTCGCCGTCACTGTCACGCGCGACAAAAATACTCTGGCCCTGAACGTCGCCGGCCACGTAGCTGCCAGGTTCGCGCAGTTTTTCCTCGTGGCACACGAACTGCCATGTCCTGTGGAATACCTGTTCCCGTTCGACGTCTAGAAATCGGGCATCAAGGTAACAGTCGCTGTGAATCGAACCCGAACGCGAGGCCACCGGGTCGTACCCCTGGCTGATGTGATCGAATTCGTTTTCTGTCAGGCGGAGTGTCACTAGCCGATGGATTTCAAGATAGGCGCAGTGAGCGAGGACAGGCTGGTTTTCTGTGTTCCGGCCTCGTCGAAGTTTGCCGGGTCGAGCCATGCTTCAAAAGCCTTCTTGAGTTCGGGCCATTCCTGGTCGATGGTCGCGTACCAGGCCGTATCACGGTTGCGTTCTTTGTACACTGTGGCCTGACGAAAGACGCCTTCATAAGAGAATCCGAGCCGCACGGCTGCCCGCCGTGAAGGTGCATTGAGTGCGTCACACTTCCATTCGTAGCGCCGGTAACCGAGCTCGAATGCGTGCTTCATCATCAGGAACATGGCCTCGCTCGCTGCGGGCGTTTTCTGTAGCAGCGGAGAGTAGTGAATGTGGCCGACTTCGATGGTCCCTGCTGTGGGTGTGATACGGAGATAGCTGGCAATGCCGGTTGCCCGTTGGCTGGTCGCGTCCATGATGGTGAAGAAAAAGGGATCGTTCTGTTTTGCCATCCCACTCAGCCAGTCGTAGTAATCGCCGTAGAGGTCGAACGGTCCATGGGGCAGGTATGTCCAGTTGAGCCCGTCGGCGTCAAGTGCATGGGCGTCGAACAGGGATGGACCGTGTTGATCAGCGTCAAGTCGTTCAAGCCGGCAGTATCGGCCGGTCATCGGGTCGGCCGACGGAGCCGGGGGAGGGCACCAGTCTGCAACCGAAAATCCAATCGATTGATCGGTCATGATCTCACCGTCGGCACTGATGTACAGCCTGTCAGGTCAGGGTCCGAGCTTTCATCGAGCGCTTGCAGCGTCTCTTCGAGCTCGACATCGGTGTGTACGCATGAGACGAAGCGGCGCACGCCGGGCAGCATGTACTGATCGCGTTTCATCATTTCGGTGTCCAGCCACCGCATGGCCTCGGTATCAGCTGCTGCCATGTCGGCCTGGTTTCGGGGTGGCTCAGCCATGAACAGAAACTGCCATAGTGAGTCTGCCTGCGCGGCAATGGCGTGGTAATCGTCCTGGGATAGGGTCGGTGCAACAGCAATGGCGGGATCAGACATGTTAGTGTCCTCAGGTTCTCGGACGCAGGTTGTCGGGGTCGTAGGCTGCTTCGGTCTATACGGTCGCCCGTCGCAACTGACCCATGATGACCACGTCAACCCGGGTGTCCTGCACCGCATACTGGGGTTTCAGATAGGCAAAGGCAAGCAGTTTTTAGGCGCTGAAATCATAGGGATAGAGCTCAGCGTGCCGATGCATTCACCGCCAGCCAGTACAGCTTCACCGCCGTGGCCGTCGTTCAGTCCGTCGTCGTCGACTTCTGGGATCGACGAACGGCGGGACACATTGGAGAATATGACCCTAATTGTCAGCGAAGGGATCGCGGAACTCATCAACATAAAGATTAACCAGATGGCTGGCCTAACCCGCGCAGCTCGCCTCCGCGACCTGGCACTTGCGCACGGTATTGGAATCTCAGTAATGCCCACCGGCGGTACCGTACTGGCGAATTCGGATGCCGTCCATCTCGCCCAAACCATTCCCGAGCCCTATCGCCTGCGAGTCTGGTCGTGTCAGGATATGATCACTGTTGACCCGGTACCAGGCCGGGGCGCTCGCGTCGAAGACGGTATGTTGTCGGCGCCGGACGAACCAGGCCTTGGTGTCGTACCCGACGAGGAATGGCTCGGTGAACCGGTGGCTGTCTATTTACCCGGTAGCGAGCAAGGGAGAAGAGGGCAACGTGACACTTGAAGGTATTCCTGACTCTATGCAGGCGGTCGTTCTGACCGGTCATGGGGGCCTGGACAAGCTGGTGTTTCACGAGGATTGGCCCACCCCGGTTCCTGGAGCTGACCAGGTGCTGATTCGTGTCGGTGCCTGTGGCCTCAACAATACCGATGTGAATACACGCAGTGCCTGGTATTCCAAAGGCAACACGGATGCGACCACCGGTGAGATCCTGGTTGGCGCTGATGGGCAGGACGGTGCCTGGGGTGGTGCGTCCGTCTCTTTCCCACGCATCCAAGGGGCTGATGCGGTCGGCACAGTGGTAAATGTAGGTGATCAGGTCGAGAAATCGTTAATGGGTCAGCGTGTCATGATTGATGGGTGGCTTAGAGATTGGGACGACCCTATGAATCTTGCCAAAACGGGCTACTTCGGCAGTGAATGCGATGGTGGCTACGCACAGTACACCAAGGTTTCTCATCGCCAGATTCGTCCTGTTGATAGTTCCTTATCGGACGCGGAGCTGGCAACCTACGTCTGCTCCTACGTCACTGCGGAGAATATGCTGAACCGCGCTAAAGTCACGGAGGAAGACACGGTGCTGATCACGGGTGGTTCCGGTGGTGTGGGTAGCGCTTTGATACAGCTGGCTAATCGGCGTGGTGCAAGATGTATTGCCATGTCTGGGGCTGATAAAGCGCCGGGCGTGCGTGCGGTCGGGCCGTATGCCGTGATCGACCGGTCACCGGAGGACTTGAGGTCCGCCTTGCTTGACACAATCGGGCAGGATTTTGTAGATGTGGTCGCCGATGTGGTCGGAGGTGCATTATGGCCACAGCTGATCGAGGTTATCTCGCGTGGCGGTCGTTACACTTGTGCAGGTGCTATTGCAGGACCTATAGTCAATTTTGATTTACGCATCTTTTATTTGCGTGACCTCACTTTTACCGGCGCTACGGTACCACCACCGGGAGTCTTTGCGGATCTCGTGGGATATATCGAGCGCGGGGAAGTTCGCCCGTTGTTGGCTGCAACATACCCGCTGGAAGAGTTGCGTGAAGCACAGCAGGCATTTATAGACAAGCGCCATGTCGGGAATATCGTGGCGGTCCCAGGTGCTTGACGCCCAAGGATTGGATCTTTAGAACATGAGTGANCGNACTTCGCAGGACAANGAGAGCAGAAAAGTCCNAAAGTTGCGTGANGTGTCGGCNGCNCTTCTGAGCGGGGAGTACAAGCCGCTGGTCGATGGCTTGTTACCAACNGCTGACGNTAAAACGCCNACTGCAGATCAGTTTGCTGCCCATTTTGTCTGGGCCGGCCACGATCCCATGCTTCCGGAGCGACCTTATCTGATTCGCCTCGCTGGGATCGAAGCAACGGTCCAGATCACCGACCTCTCGTATCGTGTTGACCCGGAGACGCTGGAGCATCTCGCAGCGAAAACACTGGTCTTGGGTGAGATCGGTTACTGCAAGATAGCCTTGGACCGGGCTGTTCCATTCGATGACGATGCCCGCGATGACTGGTCCGGTGCGTTTACTCTGATCGATAAGGGCGGGAACGCAACAGTTGGCGCTGGAGTCATCGACTTTGCACTGCGCCGNGCCACCAACATCGGCTGGTTCCAAATGAAAGTCGACAAGGCGGCTCGTGCTGAGGCTAACGAGCAAAAACCGTGCGTGCTCTGGTTCACGGGCCTTTCCGGGGCCGGTAAGTCGACGGTTGCAAATTTGTTGGAACAAAAGCTGCATGCGATGGGGAGGCGTACTTATCTGCTCGATGGTGACAACGTTCGCCATGGACTCAGCCGCGACCTCGGATTTACCGATCAGGACCGGGTCGAGAACATCCGCCGGGTCGCGGAGGTCGCAAAACTCATGGTGGATGCAGGATTGATCGTNCTGGCCTCATTTATTTCACCGTTTCAGTCTGAGCGCCAGATGGCACGAGACCTTATGGACGGAGACGAGTTTGTTGAGATCTTTGTAGATGCNCCGCTGGCGATTTGTGAANCGCGCGACCCGAAGTCGTTGTACAAAAAAGCAAGGGCCGGAGAATTGAAGAACTTTACCGGCATCGACTCTGACTACGAGGTCCCCGAAAATGCTGACATTGTTCTGGAGGCTGCAGGCAACAATCCGGAGCTGCTGGCAGATCAGATACTGGTGTTTCTAGAAGACCGNAACTATGTTTAGCGTGCTGTACCGGGCACGTCTAAATGACTTTGACCAGTGCTCGGCTGCGAAACACAAAGTGATGGATTCTGTTGAGTTATACAGGTGGGAGGCGACTATTTTTCCATCCCCATGGTCCAGGGTAGTGTCTTGTCCTTGCTGAAAAGATAAGCCCAATGCACAAGATTCTTGTGCTCTGGGCAACGCCCCGATCCACTGGCACCGCCTTCGAGTGGATGATGCGCCAGCGCGGCGATATGGAATGTTTTCATGAGCCATTCGGNGAATGGTGGTACGAGGGCGATGGTGCCCTGTGGCCTCGTTTGACGCCGGACAGCCCAAGAAAGCCGAGGCTCACTTTTGAGAAGGTCTGGTCGAAGCTTAAACAGGCCGCGGTCCGGGGTCCCGTTTTTTCCAAGGATTTTCCNCATTACATCGAGAATCACTGGAACGATGAGTTTCTCGGCCACTTCAATCATTCCTTCCTGATTCGAGATGCAGCCAAGGTGGTGACCAGCGTGCAGAAGCGCTGGCCGGATGTGCACTTGAAGGAACTGGCGTTCCTGGAGCAGCGTGAGTTGTTCGATCGGNTGGCAGATCGCGACGGTAAGGCGCCGCCNGTTNTTGACTCGGACGATCTTCTGGAAAATCCCGAAGGCATGGTTAGCGCTTACTGTGACGCGGCAGGTATACCTTTTATACAAGAGGCATTAACCTGGCAGGCGGGTGCCGGTACGGAGGCATACAGCTGGTATGACGGTGGCTCCTGGCACGAGACATTAANGGCTTCTACCGGGTTGACAGCACAGCAACCGGGTTACGTGGACATCTCGGGCGCACCCGACCATGCAAAGCGGCTCTACGAGCAGGTGCTGCCACATTATGAACACCTGCACGCTTATCGCCTGAAAGTATAGGGTGAGAAAAAGCTCACTTTTGGCTGCCAATGCCCTTGAGTTTGTTTGTGATGTTACGTACTGCAGGAGTAGCATCCAGAATGCTGGAATTGCCAGATTAATCGAGATCCTACAATGCTCCGAGCCCAACCAATGGATAGCCCACCTCCGGCACCTTCTTCCCATACATTGCCTTCGCGTTATTATCTGGACCCTGATATTCTGGAGCGTGAAAAGACTGCTATCCTGTACCGGCACTGGCACTATGCCGGGCACATCAACCAGTTCACCAATTCTGGCGACATAAGCGCACATCAGTACAGCAGGGTATTGCGATGAATGAATCTGCGGCATACCGGGGCGTGTTCCCGATCGTACCGACACCGTTCGACGACGTCGGGGCACTGGATATCGACAGTCAGCAGCGGGCGCTGGATTGCATGATCGACCAGGGTGTTGACGGTCTTTGCATTATCGCCAACTATTCAGAGCAGTTCCTGTTGAGTGATGCTGAGCGAGATCAACTGATGCGTGTGTGCCTTGAGTATGTTGCNGGGCGCGTTCCAGTGATCGTCACCTGTTCGCACTTCTCTACCCAGGTGGTCGAGGATCGCTGCCGAAGTGCAGCAGATCTGGGTGCGGATATGGTCATGCTGATGCCGCCTTACCACGGCGTTGGGCTGCAGGCGGTTGAGCAGACTATTTTCGAGTATTTCGACAGGGCCGCCACTGCGGGCGGTATCCCGATCATGGTGCAGGATGCACCACTTTCCGGAGTCCACTTGCCGGTGTCATTACTGGTTCGAATGGCACAATCGATCCCGCTGCTCCAGTACTTCAAGATCGAGACGTCTCAGGCAGCCGGAAAACTGCGTGCACTGATTGCCGAGGGTGGGGACGATATCCTTGGCCCTTTCGACGGAGAAGAAGGGATCACCCTGATGGCCGATCTTGATGCCGGCGCTACCGGTACCATGTGTTCGGCACTGATCCCCGATCTGATCAAACCGGTGGTGGAAAAGTTCCAGGCAGGTGATCGAGAAGGCGCGATGCAGTGTTATAACCGAATCCTGCCACTCATCAACTATGAGAATCGGCAGTGCGGCCTGCGGGCCACCAAGGTCATTATGAAAGAAGGGGGCGTGATCCGGTCGGATCACGTACGCCATCCTCTGGGGCCGTTGGACCTGGAAACGCGAGAAGGGTTACTGACTCTCGTGCAGGATTTAAGCCCCCTGGCCCTGCGCTGGGCACGTTGAACCTCAAGCTCTTAGGGCGTTAGACGGGGTCTCGTATCAGTGGGCAGGTCGAGCAGTGAATGCCGCCGCCGTTTAGTTGTACCTGATCATAATCCAAGGAGATGACTTCGACGCTGTGCCGTGCGAGTTCATCTGCCACCCTAGGTGAAGCACCTTCGGGCATGATTATCCGGCCTGGACTGATTGCCAGGCAGTTGATGATCCAACTGTTGTCGGCAGGCGAGATCTCTATGCTGTCGATGTCCAGTGATTTGAGTTTCTGAAGAAACCAGTAGGGCAGTTGGCTCGGGTCGACCATGGCAAGTCCAGGGTTGATCATGACGAATGCCCCATCGATGTGGATCTGGTAACCGCAAAGATCGACCACCAGCAGTTCTACACCCTGGCGCTTCAGGACATCATCAAGCTGGCTGATAGCTTCGTCATTGACTCGGATTGAGCGCCCGATAACGGCGGTAGATGAATTCAGCCAGGCGAAGCTACCGCCCTCAATGATGCCGTTCGAGTGTATGGTCCGCAGGACAGGAACACCCAGTCTGGCCAAGGTACGGGTGACCGGGAGTTCCTCACCGCGCCGGATATGTGGGGCCATGCGACAGACGATTGCCCCGCCCTTGACCATGATGAGCGGGTCCCGGGTGTAACAGGACTTGAGCCTGGGTGATTCAACGCCTTCAAGATATTCGACTTCCACGCCCTCNGCCTCGAGAACTCTGACCAGCGCATCGTGCTGTTGCTGCATATCGGCGATCGGCGGCACTTCCGAGCTTTGCCAGTACCAGCCGGCTTCAAGGTCACCATAAGTGCCAAGCTGATCGATGCGTTTGGAGGTGTCGACAATTGAAAGTTCCGATCCCGGGCGATGCATCAATACTGATCGGATCTGCCCGACATCATTGTCTACACCCCAGTTGCGCCCCCACACGCGAGTCACCTCTTCGGGTGTCTCAAACGGTGGCTCGGGTTGTGACCCGAACATTTTGATGGTCATGTTGTACTGATACTTCGGATCGTCAGATATTGACATGGGAATTCCCTCGAACAGATATGAACGCTGGTCTGTTTATCAGACTGTATCAGAACAAACTCAGCTCAAGGTATATTGGTAGAACGGCTGAAATTCGGATNNGGGACTTGATGNANCTCGCAGGGCNNNCNGNNNTCAGNATAGTGAANTCATNCCTTGTACAGGAGTAAATGGGGTATTATTAATTGGCAGATAGTGACTCCGTGTGTTTTTGCGGAAGAATTTGTGCCACACAATCAAGAGGAGATTGATGAAATGAGACTAGCAACAAACAGCGCAGCAGCATTGGGAGCGCTCGTACTATTTGGCGCCGGGTTTGCCGGTCCCGTGACTGCAGACAACCTAACTGCAACGTCCTGGGGCGGGTCCTACAGCGAAAGCCAGCGCAAGGCCTACTATGAGCCCTTCATGAAAGCGACCGGCCACACCGTGCTGGAAGACGAATGGGGTGGTGATCTGGCCAAAATCAGAGCGATGGTCGAGACCAATACCTACACGACCCACGTCATCGATGNAGAAAGCCCGGATGTCCAGCAAGGCTGTGACGAAGGTATTCTGGAGCCGATCGATTATGATGCCCTGGGTTTCGGTCCCGATGATATGGCGGCTGGTGCGGGCCATGAGTGCGGTGTTGGCACGATCAGTTGGTCGACCACCCTGGTTTACGACAAGGATCAGATCAGTGGGGCGGGTCCGGCGAACTGGGCCGANTTCTGGAACGTCAGCAAGTTCCCCGGCAANCGAGGTCTCTACAAAGGNGCTGGNCCTAACCTCGAGTTTGCGTTGTTCGCTGANGGTGTTGCNGCCAGCGATATCTACAAGGTTTTGTCGACCCCAGAGGGCGTAGACCGCGCATTTGC
>PBDS01000052.1 GCA_002718155.1 Pseudomonadota bacterium | reverse complement strand
TCTAAATGTTAAGTACTTAGATGGAAGGGATAATCATCCTAAAGATACCGGTAAATCTTAATGTTAGAACATGTTACAAACTCAAGAAAATAAGTGAATTGACGAGAGAATAGCAACCAGAGAAATCATATTCTTAAGTTAATGTAGGTGTTTTGGAGTGTGAAAAAATACAATATTCGTGATACAAACTTACAAACAACTTATTAAAGACATATATTAATCAAAGACTTACAGAAGTATTGCTATTGAGTGGGTTATTGACTTCTTTTCACCGCTTCTGAATTACGCACGGAGATTAGGATTAGTTCTTACGTTGAACATGAGCGGTGGATGGATAGTGCACTGGCTCAAGCGGCCAGGGCGGATAGGCTTGGAGAGATACCGGTCGGCGCCGTCTTGGTTATTGACGGGCAGTTGTGCGGTCAAGGGTTTAATCAGGTCATAAGCCGGAATGACCCTACGGCACATGCCGAGATCGTGGCACTGCGGCAAGCCGGTGAGACGCTTGGCAACTACAGATTCCCGGACTCAATTCTGTACGTCACGCTTGAACCCTGTTTGATGTGTGCCGGAGCTTTGATTCAGGCCAGGGTCGATAGATTGGTCTTTGGTGCGCGGGACACAAGAAAAGGTGCTGCGGGTTCTGTGCTGAATATCCTCGAATCGCCCATGGCGAGCCACCAATGCAGGGTGACGGCAGGAATTCGAGAACAAGCCTGCTCGAGTGTCTTGAAGCGTTTTTTTGAAAAGCGTCGCTGAAGATTGATGAGCTCAGCGACCGGCGGTCACGGGGATCTTTCGCTTTCGCTCCTCACTACCAAGTATCTTCTTCGGTTGGCGTTCCTCCCTAGGGGGAATGCCGAAATAGTCCCGGTAACACTTGCTGAAGTGTGGTGCTGATACAAAGCCGCAGGAGAAAGCGACATCGACTATCGAGCGAGAGGAGCGCAACAGTAGCTCACGGGCACGCCGCAGTCTAAGTTCCAGGTAGTATCGGGTTGGTACACAGTTAAGATGCTTCTGGAAGATTCTCTCAAGCTGTCGTCGAGAGATGCCAACGTGCTGAGACAGTTCATCGAGGCTCATTGGTTCCTCGATATTACTCTCCATCAGTTCCACCGCGTCTACGAGTTTCGGCTGGCTTGCCCCAAAGCGTTGCTTTAAAGGAACCCGCTGGCGGTCATTGGCCCCTCGTATTCGTTCGCAAATGAACTGCTCAGAAATCGCTGTGGCGAGATCGTGCCCACGATCTCGCGAGATCAGGGTCAGCATCATATCCAACGGTGCGGTGCCTCCAGAACAGGTATATCGATCCTTGTCGAGCTCGAAGAGTTCCGATGAAACAATCAATTCGGGATACTCATCATGCATATCGTGAATATTTTCCCAGTGAATAGTGCAGCGATAGCCATCTAATAAGCCGTTGCGGGCGAGCAGATAGCTGCCTGTACAAATGCCACCGATAGCAATGCGTCTGCGTACCATCGGCCGCAATTGATTGAGGATCTGTTGATCCCAGGCCGGGTCCAGCGTCGTGCCGGCACACAGGAAAACAACATCGAGAGCCTCGCGATCGGTGAGGCGACTGGTGGGTTGCACCACAATACCACTGCTTGATTGTGGCGGATCGCCGTTCAACGTAAACAGGGGGAATTCATAAAGAACCTGACCGCTGATGCGATTGGCCATCCGTAAGGGCTCGAGGGCAGCTGATAATGCGATCAGTGTGAAATCAGGTGCCAGTAGAAACCCATAACGTAACACCCGATCCGAATCGGAGGGGGTTCGGTGTTTCCAGCCAGGTGTTGAGATTCTTTGCGGCATGGCTCGGTCTATTAGACTAGCCGTTGTCGGGAAATACAAGTTTTCCAGCGGTATACTCAGAACATGGTCCAACGAGCCAATGTATGGTGGTCTATTGCCGAAAAACTTGGGCCGATCATGCTCGGGCCGTCCGGGGATTAACTTCCAAAGATCATGAATCGTTCCAGAGCTGGTGTCTTGCGAAGGAGAATATGATGCAGCTCCGAAACATCGCAATTGACGACAAATACACCCGCGAAGACGGACAAATATTCGTTACTGGCACACAGGCGTTGGTCAGGCTTGCAATGCTGCAGTCGCAGCGGGACCAGCGGGCCGGGTTGAACACCGCAGGCTTTGTGACTGGATACCGGGGATCGCCGCTTGGCGGTCTTGACCAACAGTTGTATGCGGCCCAGGAGCACCTGGATCGGCATGGGATTAGGTTCCAGCCTGCGGTCAATGAGGATCTCGGCGCAACGGCTGTCTGGGGTACACAACAGTCGGGAATAAACGCTGACAGTCGCTACGACGGTGTCTTTGCAATGTGGTATGCCAAAGGTCCCGGTGTCGACCGATCGGGTGACCCGATACGTCACGGAAACCTCGCGGGATCTTCGCAGAACGGAGGTGTTCTGCTTCTGCTGGGCGATGATCACACCTGTGAATCCTCGACAACCGCACATCAAAGTGAGTATTCACTGGTCAACACCATGGTGCCGATACTGAACCCTGCTGGCGTCCAGGATATCTTGGATTTTGGGTTGTACGGATGGGCCCTGTCGCGCTTCAGTGGTTGCTGGGTCGGCCTTAAGTGTGTGCATGATACGGTCGAGGCCTCGGCTTCTGTTTCGATATCTTCACAGAATCGCCAATTAATGCTGCCCCATGACTTTACGATGCCGGAGGGTGGGCTGAATATCCGCTGGCCGGATACCTTTCAAGCGCAGGAGGAACGCCTTCAGCAGTACAAACTCAACGCGGTCGCGGCGTACAGTCGGGCAAATCCTATTGACCGACAGGTTCTGGGTTCGGAACAAGCGCACACCGGGCTGGTCACGACCGGTAAATCCTATCTAGATGTCCGTCGCGCGCTTCTGGAGCTTGGAATCGATGAACAGCGCGCGCAATCACTTGGCCTGAAGGTTTATAAGGTGGGCATGGTCTGGCCGCTGGAATCGCAAGGTCTGAAGCAGTTTGCCCAGGGCCTTAAACATCTGATTGTCGTCGAGGAGAAGCGCGGCTTAATGGAACAGCAGATCAAGGAGATCCTGTACGCCTCGACAAACCGGCCGGAGGTCATCGGTAAATTCGATGAGAATGGCAAGGCTCTATTCCAGGCTTACGGGCGACTTGAAGCCATGGATATCGCCCTGGCAGTGGGAGATCGCCTGGTCTCGGCGACCGGTGAGGACGAACTCGCACTGCGCCTAAAACAACTCCGGTCCCGAAAAGAAGAGGCTGTTTTCGAAGTGCCCGCGATGATCCGCACGCCGTACTTCTGTGCCGGCTGTCCGCACAACAGTTCCACCGTGGTGCCAGACGGCAGTCGGGCCATGGCAGGGATCGGGTGTCACTTCATGGCCGTCTGGATGGACCGTAATACAGCGGGATTCACTCAGATGGGGGGTGAAGGGGCTAGCTGGAACGGAGAGGCCCTCTTTAGCGAGACGAATCATGTCTTTCAGAACATTGGGGACGGCACCTATTTTCACTCTGGTCTGCTGGCGATCCGGGCCAGCGTCGCCGCAGGTGTCAATGTCACTTTCAAGATCCTCTATAACGACGCGGTCGCAATGACTGGCGGGCAGCAGGTAGACGGGGTGCTGGATCCCGCGCGGATCACGCGTCAGGTGCACGCAGAGGGGGTTTCTGTGATAACCGTCGTAAGCGATCAACCCGATAAGTATCCGCGGTCAACCGAGTGGGCCCCGGGCGTCACGATCCACCACAGACAAGAGCTGGAGAAAGTTCAGTTGAAACTTCGCCAAGAGCCAGGCACGACGGTCATAGTTTTTGATCAGACTTGCGCGGCTGAGAAACGAAGGCGCCGCCGACGCGGAACGATGCCGATGCCCGAAAAGCGGCTTTACATCAATGAAATGGTCTGTGAAGGCTGCGGTGACTGCGGTGAACAGTCGAACTGCGTTGCGGTGGTTCCTAAAGAGACTGTTTTTGGTCGAAAAAGAGGGATACATCAGTCCGCCTGTAATCTGGACTACGCTTGTAAGAGGGGTTTCTGCCCGAGCTTTGTGACGGTTGTCGGGGGCAGCATTCGGAAGGGTCAGCGGCAGGCCGAGTTCGCACGTTTTGCCGGTTCCCTGCTGTTGGAGCCCGATGTGTCGCCGATGAGTGGAAATTTCAGCATATTACTGACAGGTGTCGGCGGAACCGGGGTGGTGACGGTTGGAGCCATCATCGGGATGGCGGCCCATCTTGCCGGTAAAGGGGTCTCGGTCCTCGATATGGCGGGCCTTGCCCAGAAAGGCGGGGCTGTGGCCACTCACATCGTGCTGGCTGAAACACCAGACGATATCACGGCGACTCACGTAGCCGACGGCGGTGCAGATCTCCTACTTGGCTGTGACGTTGTGACTTCAGCCTCTGTTGAAAATCTGATCAAGATGCGTGACGGAACCACAGCGGTGATAAACAGCTACCAGTTGATGTCTGGTGGATTTACTCATGATCCTGACTCAAGGTTTCCGCTGACCGAACTGTTGACGGCGATCAGCGAACGAACTGGGTCTAGCCGGCTTCGCTCGATCGACAGCACAACAGTCGCGACTGCGGCGTTCGGTGATGCTCTCGCATCGAACCTGATCATTCTGGGTTATGGATTCCAACTCGGCGGGATTCCGTTGCCGTCCATTGCCATAGAGCGCGCCATCGAACTCAATGGTCGTTCTGTAGAGATGAATCTGCAGGCGTTCCGGCTCGGCAGGGCAGCTGCTGCACGGCCCGAGGAGATACGGAAACTACTAAATGGAGAAGCTGCGGATAACAGTCAATCTGGGTTGGCGGGAGTTGATGACCTAGTTGCCAGCAACCAGGCGTTTCTTGTTCGGTACCAGAATCGGCGGTATGGCGAACGCTACCGGGCCTTTGTTGATCGCGCCCGTGTCGCGGAGAAAGCGGCTCTGGGTGAAGCTTCGGGGTTTACGAAGACCGTGGCGGCGGCTTATTTCAAACTACTTGCGGCCAAGGATGAATACGAGGTGGCGCGACTTTACAGTGATTCTGAGTTCTTAGATCGCGTGCACAGCGAATTTGAAGGTGATTTCAGTTTAAGACTCCATTTTGCTCCACCGATTCTCTGCCCTCCGGATCCGGATACTGGAATCGCGGAAAAAAAAGAGTTCGGCCCCTGGGTATTTGTGGTGTTGAAGCTACTTGCTGCCATGAGGCGGTTGCGGGGAACTCTGCTGGATCCCTTTCGTTACAGCCAGGACCGGGCGCTTGAAAGGTCGCTCGTTACGGAATATGAGGAGTCGATCATTGAATTGAACGGTATGCTCAATGTTGAAAACCACGCTGCTGCGACCGAGATAGCCGCGTTACCGTTGACTGTACGGGGCTTTGGACACGTTAAGGCCCGGCATGCTGCCCAGGCCAGGGTCAGGTATCAGGAGTTGCGGGAGATCTTGAACGAGACCTCATCAAATTCGTCAGTAGCAGCCTGAGTCGGAAACCGGTTCAGTTTGGCCGGCCGGTTCTGAAAATATCTCGGAATACGGACGCCGTGTGCCGGACTCCGGCCTCGTCAATATCGAGATGGGTGACGAGTCGGACCGGATTACCACTGGCAGTAATCAGCACGCCACGCTCCAGGAATCGGGATTGGATGTCCTGCAGGTGCTGTGCTGGAACTCTAATGAAGACCATATTTGTACGGTTAGGAACCTGCTCGACGTTCAAACCGTCAATTTCATTGAGTAGTTTTGTCAGCAACAGCGCATTATCGTGATCGTCGGAAAGTCTGTTGACGTTGTTTTCAAGTGCATACAGACCGGCCGAGGCGACGANACCTGCCTGGCGCCAGCCNCCTCCGACCATTTTTCGCCATTTTCGGGCNCCTTCGACAAAGGAGTCGGTTCCGCACAATACCGCACCAAGAGGCGCTCCTAGGCCCTTTGAGAGGCAAGCAGAGACAGAATCAAAATGTCTAGTGATTGCCTCCAGAGGAACTTTCTGTTTGATGGCTGCGTTGAATATTCTGGCACCGTCAAGATGCAGCGCAAGGCCATATTCGTGCCCCAGTTTTGCGGCATCTTCCAGATAGGATAACGGCAGTGGTTGCCCATAAAATGTGTTCTCGAGGCAGAGAAGCCGAGTCCTGGCATAATGAAAATCATCCGGCTTGATCGCATCTTTGATTTTCTGTAGCTCGATCGTGCCGTCCGAGTTGTTTTCCACAGGCTGGGGCTGGATGCTCGCAAGTACCGCACCACCGCCCCCTTCAGAAAGATAACTGTGTGCACGCGCTCCCGCAATGTACTCGTCTCCACGATGGCAGTGACACAGAAGTGCCAGCAGGTTACCCTGNGTTCCGCTGGTCACAAANAGCCCGGCAGCCATACCGAACAGTTCCGCCGTCCTTTGCTCCAGAGCNGTGATCGTGGGGTCTTCACCATAAACATCGTCCCCGACTTCTGCTGTAAGCATTGCCTCCCGCATGCCGATGCTGGGCCGGGTGACAGTGTCGCTTCGTAGATCGATCAGGTCATCCACAGGGATTCTCCACCGCAGTGCGAACCGGTAAACGCTTTCAACAGGTGNTCAAGNCCGGTNAATTTAGCATATCGAGGGCCGCTCAATTGGTTGCTCGGCGATGGTTATACTGACNCCTGAGTGGCGGCAGGAACGNCGATCGTGGATACTAGCACCTTGATAATTGTATTCCAGTATTTTGAGTGATTGAGTCATGACCATTCGAGTTGGGGATACCATACCGAACGTCAGGGTGCATGTTCTGGGCGAGAGCGGGCCGGAAACCCGGCAGACAGGGGAGATATTTTCCGGTAAACGAGCGGTTATGTTCGCGCTNCCAGGCGCCTTCACACCGACCTGCTCGCGGTCGCATCTGCCAGGGTATGTCGAGCACGCACAGGAGATCCGTTCTCGCGGCGTGGAACTCATAGCCTGTTTATCGGTTAATGATGCCTGGGTCATGGGCGCCTGGGGAAAGGCCCATGGTGCGGGGGATAAAGTTTTGATGCTGGCAGATGGAAATGCAGATTTTTCCCGAGCGGTGGNCCTGCATGTCGACATGCAGGGTGCCGGCTTTGGGGTTCGCTCATCGCGTTACGCGATGATTTTGGATAATGGNGTGTTGACCCATCTCAATACCGAAGAACCCAGAAAATTTGAAGTCAGCGATGCGTTGTCGATTCTGGCACTGTTGTAATGTCGTTTTCGATAAAATTGGCTTGTTTTTCAACAGATGACTGATCGTCAATGAAACTTGTTACTGCAGTCATAAAACCTTTCCGACTGGATGACGTTCGTGACGCCTTAGGCGAGGTCGGCATCAANGGAATGACAGTCACTGAGGTCAAGGGGTTCGGTCGACAGAAAGGCCACACGGAACTTTACCGAGGCGCTGAGTATGTGGTCGACTTTATCCCGAAGGTAAAACTCGAGGTTGCTGTAGACACGGCAATCGTAGAACAAGTGATCGAGACAATAGTCTCGGCTGCGCGAACAGACAAGATNGGAGACGGTAAGATCTTTGTCTACGATCTTGAAAGTATTCACCGCATTCGAACGGGTGAGACGGATCTGGATGCGTTGTAGAGGGATCTGTACGGGCAATNANCGAAGATGTACAGGTGGTTGTTTGGAGTGAACAGCATACCCAACGTGAGTGCATGGTGAGCGAACCAGTTCGTATCGGCGTCGTTGGCGCAGGTTATCTTGGCTCTATCCACGCGAATATCTATTCACGACTTTCCGGGGTCAAACTCGTTGCCGTGGCCGATATCAATCCTGTCGTCGGACAGGCTGTGGCCAATAAATACGGTGCGGCATTTGCCTACCATGGGCGAGAACTACTGAATAGGGTCGACGCAGTCAGTATCGTGGTGCCGACATCCAGTCACCGCGAAGTTTCAGAGTCGTTTCTGGCCGCTGGTATACCGGTGATGCTCGAAAAGCCAATTGCCCACACCATTGAAGATGCAGAGGCGATCGTCAGGTCGGCTGAATCGAGNCGCTGTCTGCTTCAGATCGGCCATCTTGAAAGATTCAATGCGGGGGTNGTTCGCTTGCANGAGGAACTTAACCGCCCACGGTTTATAGAGGTTCACAGGTTAGGTAAGTTCGTGGAACGGGCAACCGATGTTGATGTTGTTACCGATCTCATGATCCATGACATTGATATCGTCCTGTCGCTGGTAGAGTCTGAGTTGAGTTATGTGTCAGCGGTGGGAGCGAGGATCGTGACTGACCATGTTGATATCGCCAATGCAAGACTGGAGTTTGCAGACGGAGCCATTGCGAACGTCACAGCGAGCCGAGTCTCGGCCAAGAAATTNCGTCGGATCCGCACATTCTCAGANGCTGGCTATCTGGGNCTCAATTTTGAAGACCAGCAGATCGATGTTGCCCGTCCGGGCCCTCGACCGGCAGAGGGCGGATTTGCACCGATTGTCACCGATACCATCCGCGTCGATCCAACACCTCCACTTGATGCTGAGTTGGCACATTTTGTCGATTGCGTCAGGCAAGGCAAGCCGCCGCTGGTCTCCGGCGTTGTAGGACTGCGGGCNNTGAGGGTGGCCCACCAGGTNCGGGAAAAAATCGAGCACTCACTATATACAACACCTTGAAGGTCAAACGACTGTTGGTCCTGGCAGTGTTATCGGTAGGCTGTCTAGCGACCCAATCCGTAAGGTCGGAATGTACTAATCTTTCAGCACACTGGCTGTCGATGAGGGAAGGNCTGGTGGAGCTACGGTCGATNAACGAGGAAGCCATTACCTTGCCCGTGCGTATTGCCGAAACGGCGATTCAACGACGCAGTGGATTTCAGGATGTCTGTCCTGAATTGATGCGACACTGGTCGATCCTNTTTATGTTCGAGCGAGATGTGACAGCTGAATTTCACATGCGGCGTGTAGCCGAAGCTCTGGATATCGCCTTTGTTGGGGCGGATGGTCGAATTCTTGATGTTCAGAACATGCAACCAGCATCGACAACAGGAGGTAGCCGTCGTTACACCACCAAGGGATCGTTCCGGTATGCTCTGGAGGCCTCGGCTGGAAGATTGCGAAAAATTGCGCTCCGACCAGGGGACTGGCGCTTCGAAAGGCTCAGTACGCTNGCACCTTGAGATTATTCTATTGTTGTCATTTCTGGAAAAACTTTGTGTCGTCGAGGCTAAAATTCAAGCACGTCTCCCCCAGCATCTGCGCGCCAGCTGAGTAGGTCCGTTCGATAAAACTCACCTGGCTTGTTTTGCTGACCAGGATGACCGTCGATGAGCGGGTCCCATAGCGATCGCCTTCAACGAAGATCGGCAACGACGGCGCCTCAAGCCGGGTTCCGATGTCTAGGTTCCGCCGAACGATTGGCTGAGGTGGGTCAGTGTTGGCAAGTATCGAGAGCAGGTCATCTGCGTTGAAAGTTCCGGCGATTGTTTCGCGTAACAATGACTTCCCCAGGTTGACCTTATGCCATGGTGTGTTCAGGAGATGATTGCTCAAGCCGGAAATACCCGCAGGAATTTCACCGGATTGTGACGACCGATTGGATAACCACCAGAGCTTGCTGATGTCACCATGCACTAGATTGAAGCCGGAATACTGGACATAGTTGTCGTGGCGTAGTACTGCTTTGGTTGGTTCTTTGCNTGAGGGGAGTAAACGGTCGAGAACGAGTTGTCCCCTAGAGAACGGGGATGGGGGTGCTGGTGACACCTCCCGGTAATTTGTAATGGTGGCGAACATTCCCTGCCGGGTTAGACCAAGCCATGTCCCTCCGGCCAGAAGGTCTCGACCTGCTGCGATCTCCGGGTAGCNAGGCCACAGGTTGGCGGCAAGAGTAGGTCGATCAAAAAACTCATCCCGGTTGGCAAGGANGATAAATGGGTAATCTTCATGGACTCGTAAGGCAAAGAGGACAAGGCACATTGCAAAGACTCACTGCCAAACGTTGATTTCAGGGAAGGATAATTCTGGGAGTTTCTGCGGGTCGGTAGGCAATGCCCACTCGACCGATGAGCTGCACTGGCACTGCCCCGGCAGCCCGGCAGAGTTGTTGCAGAATGGCCCGTTTTTCCTTGGACTGCCCGGCGGGCAGCTTGACCTTGACCAACTCATGTGCCGACAATGCAGAATCGAATTCAAGCTTCAAAGTATCGGTCAAACCGGAATTGCCCATCATTACTACGATCCGATGATGGTGGGCGAGCCCCCGAAGATGTCTGATTTGTTTACCGCTCAGTCGAATCATCGGGATATGTTATCGGGTTGGGGCTCCTGAGGCCACATTTCGAGCCGGCATATGGCGAGGCAAAAGAAATCAAGGACCTTGAAATGGCTAAAGCGCCACCGGCGGGACAGCTATGTACGCCAGGCACGCCGGGAAGGATACAGATCACGAGCCGCCTACAAACTCGCGCAGATCAATCAGCGTGATCATCTTTTCAGCACAGGTGACGTGGTTCTGGATCTTGGAGCATCGCCCGGTAGTTGGTCCCAATTTGCCATAGAGAAGGTCTCTCCGGGTGGTCGGGTCGTCGCAGTCGATGTTCTTCCAATGNAGGCTGTGAAGGGAGTTGACTTCGTGCTGGGGGATATCACCGAGCCAGAGACCTATTGTGCGGTCGATGGCTGTCTCGGAGCGATCGGTGCAGACCTTGTAATATCAGATCTAGCCCCCAGTATTACGGGTATCAGGCATGCCGACCAGGTCCATTGCATCCAACTCGCCGAGCAGGCCAGGAAGATCGCACTTGGGGTGCTAAAAGCACACGGCAGCTTCTTGGTCAAGATTTTTGAAGGGGAGTCGGCACAAGAATTTCGTGAACAGACAGAAGTTCTGTTCGACAGAGCGACAGTGAGGAAACCCGCGGCTTCGAGATCCAGCAGCAGTGAGATCTATATCCTGGCGTCACGGCCCATAAGGCCTGGCTGAACGGGTCGGCGATCCCGGAGCGGAATTGAGTGACGCCCTGTCTCTTGACCACGGGGGTCGGTTGTATGAAAGCAGTAAAAGTATCAGAATCACAGTGTTAGGCAGGAAATGACATGTACTGCGCTGACGAGGCCATGTTTAAACGACCCGGTCGGGTACGCGAGGCTAAATGAGTAATCTAACGAAGAATCTCGTCTTGTGGCTTGTAATCGCCATGGTGCTTATGGCGGTTTTCAATAATTTTGCACCTCGCGATGCTAGTACGGGTACAGAACTCGATTATTCCGAGTTCCTGCATGAGGTCAAACAAGGTTCAATTGAACAGGTCACGATCGATGGACGGGCGATCCTGGGACGTACCAGGAATGGTGAGCGATTCACTAGCTACTCCCCCGGTGACCCGGGGCTGGTCAATGATCTGCTCGATGCAGGGGTGATCATAAAGGCGCAGAAGGAAGAAAGTCCTTCACTGTTGATGCAGATTTTCATCAGTTGGTTCCCGCTCTTGCTCTTGATCGGAGTCTGGATATTTTTTATGCGTCAGATGCAGGGTGGTGGTGGCCGGGGTGCCTTGAGTTTTGGCAAGAGCAAGGCCAGGATGTTGACCGAAGATAAAAACAACATAACCTTTGCCGATGTCGCCGGTGTNGATGAAGCGAAGGAAGAAGTCCAGGAACTAGTGGAGTTTCTCAGTGACCCCACCAGGTTCCAGAAACTTGGTGGTCGAATTCCCAGAGGAGTGCTGATGACTGGCAGTCCCGGTACCGGTAAAACACTACTGGCCAAGGCTATAGCTGGGGAGGCAAAGGTTCCGTTTTTCACAATCTCCGGCTCAGATTTTGTCGAGATGTTCGTGGGGGTTGGCGCGTCTCGGGTGAGAGACATGTTTGACCAGGCAAAAAAGAATGCCCCTTGCATCATTTTCATTGACGAGATTGATGCTGTCGGTCGGCAACGCGGTGCTGGACTCGGGGGTGGCCATGACGAACGCGAGCAGACGCTCAATCAATTGCTGGTTGAAATGGATGGCTTCGATGGTAACGAAGGTGTAATTGTGATTGCAGCGACTAACCGGCCTGATGTCCTCGATCCTGCCTTACTGAGACCTGGACGATTCGACCGACAGGTACACGTCCCACTGCCGGATATTCGTGGCCGTGAAGCGATCCTGCGTGTTCACATGCGGAAGGTGCCAGTGTCCGATGATGTTGAGCCTAGCGTNATCGCNCGAGGCACGCCAGGATTCTCTGGTGCCGATCTCGCCAATCTGATCAANGAGGCGGCGCTGTTTGCAGCCCGGGCTAGCCGCCGGCTGGTCGCCATGGAACAGTTCGAACTTGCGAAAGACAAAGTCATCATGGGAGTTGAGCGCCGGTCCCTGGTTATGCCGGAACTTGAACGCAAGAACACTGCATATCATGAATCCGGGCACACAGTCGTCGCCAGAAGCCTCAGCCAGTACACAGACCCGGTGCATAAAGTAACCATCATACCTCGGGGGCGTGCGCTGGGTGTCACCATGCAACTCCCTGAGGAGGATCGTTACAGCCATAACCGGGAGCACCTGCTTGCCCGNATTGCTGTACTCATGGGCGGGAGAATTGCCGAAGAAGTCTTCATGGGTCAGATGACGACCGGCGCGGCAAATGATTTCGAACAGGCAACCGATCTGGCGCAGAAAATGGTCCAACGATGGGGAATGAGCGATGTAATGGGCCCCAGGGTTTATGGTGATAACGACTCGGAGGTTTTCCTGGGCCGNGACATGGTCACACACCGGAACCTCAGCGACNCGACCGCAAAGCAGGTCGATCAGGAAATAACCCAGATCATTGAAGACCAGTACGATCGGGCACGACAGATCATAGAATCGAATAGGGACAAAATCGAGATCATGGCTCAGGCCCTGTTGGACTGGGAGACGTTGGAGTCCGATCAGATCGACCAGATCATGTCCGGAGTGTCACCACGTCCGCCATCACCACCTGATGACAGTGCCGATAGCGGTCCTATCGACGATGGCGGAGAAACGAACAAGAAGCCCGACGTAGGTCCAAACATGGAGTCTCCAGCTGGAGGCTCGGCGTAATGAGGATTGTCGGCGTCTGACAGGATTGTGAGGCTCGACTGTAACGGCCGTGTTCTATCCTTGGAACGGACGGCAATCATGGGTATTCTCAATGTTACCCCCGATTCGTTTTCAGATGGCGGGCGTTATGTGGATGTCCCGGCAGCGATCCAGCGAGCCAGAGAAATGGTTACGGAAGGTGCCGACATTATCGACATAGGGGGCGAGTCGACTCGACCCGGAGCCGGGCCAGTCACCCTCGATCAAGAATTGGAGCGGGTGATACCGGTCGTTCGCCGATTGGCGGCAGACGTTTCGGTTCCACTGTCGGTNGATACCAGCAGGCCTGAAATCATGAAAGCAGCGGCCGAAGCAGGTGCCGGCATGATCAATGACGTCCGGGCGCTACGCGAACCTGGGGCGATGTCAACCGCGGTTGAGCTGCGGCTACCTATTTGCCTGATGCATATGCAAGGGGNNCCGGCAACCATGCAGGACGATCCATGCTACGAAAATGTCGTCCGTGAGGTACATGCCTTCTTAAGTGAACGCCTGACCCGTTGCCGGAAAGCAGGCATCTCTCGCACAAGGATGCTCGTCGATCCGGGATTTGGTTTTGGCAAGANTCCCGAGCATAACCGACAAGTGCTTGAGAGCCTTGACAGTTATCTCGATCTTGGGGCGCCGTTAATAGTTGGATTGTCGCGCAAGTCATTTTCTGACCATAGAACTGAAAAGAAAGAACGCGACCGTGTCAGCGCGGCTCACGCGTTGCTCGCTGTAAGAAAAGGGGCAGCGATGGTGCGGGTTCATGATGTCGGATTGACTGTCAAATCTGTCAGGGATTGGGAGGAACGTTCTGGGGAAGCGGTTCGACGTGCATATGCTAGAGAGGGCATACGGGCGTGAAAAGAAGATATTTCGGTACCGATGGAATACGGGGAAAAGTAGGAGAAGAGCCGGTCACACCGCAGATTATGTTGCAGGTCGGCTGGGCGGCGGGGCAGGTGTTCTCCCGACATGGGCAGGGCCGCGTAATCATCGGTAAAGATACCAGGATTTCGGGTTATCTNCTCGAATCNGCNCTGGAGGCNGGNCTGTCAGCGTCAGGTATGGATGTCTCTTTGACCGGACCGTTGCCAACACCTGGAGTCGCATACCTGACCAGNGCGTCCCGGGCAAAGGCCGGAATCATGATCAGTGCGTCCCATAACCCCTATCAAGACAACGGTATAAAGTTCTTCTCGGGTGACGGCCGAAAGTTGCCTGATACTGTAGAACTTGAGATCGAGTCTCTGATCGATACACCTCTGAGTACTGTTGAACCCGGGCGGTTGGGTAAGGCGGAACGCTATCCCGAGCCTCTCAATGCATACCAAAGCTATTGCAGATCGCTGATCCCCGACAGTGTTTCACTGGCCGGCCTGACTCTCGTNGTTGACTGTGCAAATGGTGCGGCCTACGAAGTCGCTCCTTCACTGCTCAGCGAATTGGGTGCGACTGTCATAAAGACAGGTGCAGATCCTGACGGTTTGAACATCAACAGAGACCGTGGTTCAACATCCCCCCAACATGTTGCGGAATTGGTTCGGAAACATAAAGCNGATCTGGGCATCGCCTTCGATGGGGATGCGGACCGNGTCATCCTTGCTGATGAATCGGGTTCGGTCGTGGACGGTGACGGTGTTCTCTATGTCTTGAGTCAATNCGGATGCANGAATGGCTCCTTGTCAGATCAAGGTGTGGTCGGCACNCTGATGAGCAACTACGGGCTCGAGTTGGCCTGTCAGGAGAGCGGGATAGGATTCAAGCGNTCAGCGGTTGGAGACCGGTATGTTCTTGAAGAACTCCANANGAGCGGTTGGTGCCTGGGCGGGGAGAGTTCGGGGCACATTATTCAGACAGAGAAAGGGACGACTGGTGACGGACTGGTTTCCGCCCTGAGCGTGCTGGAAGTAATGATTCATGAAGGCCGATCTTTGCGCGACTTGGTGTCAGGTCTGGAGGTGTTTCCGCAGGTAATGATCAATGTCGAGGTAAAGAACGATGGTAGGGGAGCCGCGGCNGTATTGGGAGCCTATTCGGTTAAATGTGCGGTGGAACAAGTCGAAGATGAGCTTGNAGGCCAGGGCCGAGTGGTTCTTCGAGCTTCGGGTACCGAACCGCTCNTTCGTGTGATGGTCGAAGGTCGTGAGCGGTCGCAGGTCTTCGAACTGGCCAGTAGGCTGGCTGCTATCGTCGATTCCGCCTCGTGAGCCGGTTAANCGTGGCTCGGGAAGCCAGAGCACCTGTACNTATGGCCTGTCCGAGTGGCAGGTTGCACGGCCTACACAGGGCCGGTAACATCGCGGCCCCTCAACCACTGAATCNGGCCTAATANGGAACGGGCATGCGCAAGCCACTCATTGCCGGGAACTGGAAGATGAACGGGTCACGGAACTCCATTGCCGAGCTGCTCGGTGGGGTTTCGGCCGGGCTGGCGGTGCTTGATGAAAAGATCGACGTAGTGGTCTGTCCGCCGTTCGCTTACTTGGCTCAGGTGGTCAATGCCGTAAANGAAAGCAGAATCCAAGTCGGAGGACAAAATCTGTCCAGCCACTCNCCGGGCGCTTATACCGGTGAGATCGCCGCAGAGATGCTGGTCGATCAGGGCTGTCGGTATGTCATAGTAGGCCATTCAGAACGACGCACCCTTTATGGTGAGGTCGATGAGATTGTTGCCTTGAAGTCACGCGTGGCGTCACAAGCGACTCTGATTCCGATAATCTGTGTTGGTGAGAACCTCGAAGAGCGAGATCAGAATCGAACGATTGAGGTCGTGCGCCGTCAGCTTCTGGCAGTGCTGCAAGAAAATGAAGGTAGGTTGTTTAGTGGGGCGGTCGTGGCTTACGAGCCAGTCTGGGCGATCGGAACAGGACGGACTGCGACGCCGGAACAGGCACAAGAGGTGCATACGGAGATTCGAAACACCATCGGCGAGACAGATTCCGAAGGCGCGNGTGAGGTCAGGATCTTGTATGGAGGAAGTGTCAAACCCGAGAATGTTGAGGCTCTTTTCTCATGTCCAGATATCGATGGGGGACTGATTGGAGGCGCCTCACTGGTCGCATCCGATTTTCTGTCAATCTGTAAAGCGGCGGAGAACTGAAATGCTAATCAGCTTGATGACTGTTATTCATCTGGTCGCGGCGGTCTCGATCGTTGTTCTNGTTTTACTGCAGAGAGGGAAAGGGGCCGACATGGGGGCAGCTTTTGGTGGGGGNTCGTCGCAGTCCTTGTTTGGAAGCCGTGGTTCTGCGACCTTTCTGAGTCGTATCACAGCGGGCCTTGCGGCAGTATTTTTNGTCACCGGCCTGGGACTGGCGTATATCTACACCCAGCAGAGTAACGTACCTCGGAGCGTTATTGAAACTNCCGACTCAGTCCCACCCGCTGACGCTGGGTCCGGAGTAAAGGAATCCACGGATATGCCCACCGTTCCGGTGGAAGAGGACAAGGACTGACCGTACAACGGCTCACAGTGGGCCAGAAGAGTTAATGCCGAAGTGGTGGAACTGGTAGACACGCCGTCTTGAGGGGGCGGTGGCGCGAGCCGTGCCGGTTCGAGTCCGGCCTTCGGCACCAATCACTGGTTTTACCGAGAAAACCTCGGTAGGCACCCCGAGCAGTGCAGCCGCGAGTTTATGATCCGACAGTGATGTCTTATTTCAAACCGACCCTCTACTCCAACAACGACCTTNTGAACCGAAAAGGAGTCTGGTATCCGNCGAACGACGGGCTGGNNGATTTTGATTACTCCGACGGGGACGATGAAGAGCGGGCCATTGAAGAGATCATCCTAGCTGCNCAGGATCGGAGTAGCGGCTCAAAGGAGCTCTCAGGCCCCTACAATTCCTGGGCCCTTCAGTATCACCTATCTCCGGAACGGGCCAACCTGTTGCGCCCTTTGCAGCTCGGTAATCGTCAACGGATTCTCGAGGTCGGTTGCGGTTGTGGGGCAATCACTCGCTACCTTGGGGAGCAAGGGTTCCAGGTGGACGCTGTGGAGGGGAGTGCAAGGCGCGCCAAGATCGCCTCNCTCCGCTGTTCTGACCTTGACTCGGTTCGGGTCATTTGTGCCGATGCTTCCACGCTTTCTCTCCCTCCTGACAGCTACGATGCTGTTGTTTTTGTGGGAGTCCTCGAGTATTCAGGAGTCTATGCGCCAGATGGTGTTTCTACAGAGCAGCAGATACGCCGAACTCTGACTGGTGCTGTTCGAACGCTGCGGCCTAACGGCGTGGTCGTGATCGCGATCGAAAATCGTCTTGGTCTGAAATACCTGGCAGGCGCACCGGAGGATCACTTGGGACGCTCATGGATCGGCATCGCGGATTACCCCGCCAGTAGCGGCCCTCAGAGAGGGAATGAGCAACAAGGGAACCATTCAAGGAGCATGATCAGAACTCTGGACCAGGCCCGCTGGCGACGTCTGTTGGGTGAGANNAAGCTAACCAGCACCTTTTTCTATCCGTTGCCGGATTACAAGCTGCCTATGGCTTGTCTGAGTGAGTCATTCGCTGCGACGTCGGCCTGCAGTCAACTGGTATGGCGGTATTCCTCAGTCAGTCGGGCAGGCTTCTGGGAACCGGTCTTACCAACACGTCTCAGCCAGGCGGGAATTGCGCTTGGAGGAGCGTTCGGTACCTTTTCAGATTCTTTCGCTATTGTCGCTTCACCTTGCGATCAGGCGATCGTTGATGGCGTGCTGCCCTATGACTACGTGGATTTCCTGGNNGAGTCTGGTTCGGGTTCAGGCCTGTGCAAACTTCAGCAAG
Source organism: Pseudomonadota bacterium (assembly GCA_002718155.1). Classification (GTDB taxonomy): domain Bacteria; phylum Pseudomonadota; class Gammaproteobacteria; order Arenicellales; family UBA868; genus UBA9619. The sequence continues at coordinate 8,501 of PBDS01000052.1, read as the reverse complement.
AAAATCTGGTCAGGCATTTTGATGGCGATGGTCCCGGCAGAATTCAAGACAAATGGATCGAGGGGGAGCCACTCGAACAATTGTGGCTCCGGCTGGCCTGCGCCGAAGGTTATTCTGGTCTCTTCAATGCCATGCAGTTGTTTTTGCAGGGTCTTCGGGAGCTGTTCGAATCAGAGCCAGAACGCTATCGGCAAGCCGAGCTGTCACCTGCCAAGGTTCTCAATAGCAGCCAGAAAGAATACTGGTTTCCGAAGAGATACGGGCCGACCGACGAGATCCAGTCACCCGAGGAGCGATGGCGACGTGCGGTACTTGATTTTGCTATTGTTATCGGGCCCGAGGTGCGTCGAGTCATCGGGACAGGAGGGTATGCGACCGTTGGTGATTTCGTAGACAGAGCCAGCGAAAAAGCTGGCCTCGGNAGTGCGAAGATACTGTGTGGCCTGACAGAAGGCGTGGAACCTGCCGCGCNGNACAACAAGNATGCCAGTGATCGGGCCTCGCCGGATCGGCAGTTGTCGATCACCTGGGCCGAGCCTGACCAGAGTGATCAGTCCTTGCGATTTCAGGCCTACTGGGCAAAACCTGGTGAGGTGTTTTCGGAGAAGGCCTCTGTTTGGGTAGACTACGATTGGCGGAGCAGTCCGGTCCTTCGGCTGGAGTTGCCGGCAGAATCGATAGGACTTGACCGTCTGCGCATAGATCCGGTGGATCACAGGGTCTGTGATGTCGCCCGAATGGCATTCGTGGAGGAGTTTTCGATCGATAGCGCACTGGCAGATGGAAAGGTGGTCAGACTCANCCGANGTGATCTGATCGACACTAAAGTCGTTAGTCACACACAGGATATACAGTTGGGAACGCTCGGTGGNCGGCAACTATTGTACTTTACTGGCCCGGATCCACAGATTCATTTTGCATTGGGCCAGTTGGCTAAAGACGCAGCAGGTGCCCAACTGGTAGTTANCCTGAAGATGGTATGGCCTGGTCTTTACTGATGTCACCTTCGGGCGCCAACCAATTAGCTTCGGTTGACCGTTGAACGGGCAGTCCCTAGAATTCTGCCTTCATCCCGGTGAACATTTATCAACGTTTTTNACGGTCGGATGCTCGCGAATTATCTACCAATCCTGCTGTTTCTGATCGTTTCGATAGGCCTCGGATTCACCTTGCTTGCCGCTGGTAAGCTGCTGAGCCCCAGCAACCCCGGTGAGCAGAAAAACTCCCCTTACGAGTGCGGCTTCGAGGCATTNGAGGATGCGCGAATGAAGTTTGACGTGCGCTATTACCTCGTTGCTATCCTATTTATTCTCTTTGANCTTGAGATCGCCTTCCTGTTTCCCTGGGCGATNGTGCTGGATGAGATTGGCCTTTTCGGATTTCTGGCGATGATCGTCTTTCTTCTNGTGTTGGTGGTTGGCTTTGTTTATGAATGGATGCGGGGCGCGCTGGAATGGGAGTAGTTTTCCGATGGCGCTAGAGGGCATGTTGGAACAAGGCTGGGCAACNACCAAGCTTGACGACCTCATCAACTGGGCCCGTACAGGCTCGATGTGGCCGATGACTTTTGGGCTTGCCTGTTGTGCAGTAGAGATGATGCATACCGGCGCATCGCGCTACGATCTGGATCGGTTTGGAATTATTTTCAGGCCCAGCCCAAGGCAGTCCGACGTCATGATCGTCGCTGGTACGCTGACCAATAAAATGGCCCCTGCTTTACGAAAGGTCTACGAGCAGATGCCGGAGCCTCGCTGGGTNATATCGATGGGATCGTGCGCAAATGGNGGGGGGTACTATCATTATTCCTACTCGGTGGTCAGGGGATGTGATCGGATCGTTCCTGTTGATGTTTATGTGCCGGGCTGCCCGCCGACGCCTCAGGCCCTGCTTTACGGCATTATTCAATTACAAAAGAAGATCAGACGGACCGACACCATCGCTCGCTGAAGCCAGGTTTATGGGTTACACACAGGAGCTCGTCAAGCAGGTTGAAAGAATTTCAGCTGATGCCCTTGCTCAGGTATCGGTTGAGAATCAAGAAATCACGGTTGAAACCAGTCGCCGTTCAATGGTCTCTCTGCTGCAGGCGCTCAAGAGTGATCCAGAGACATGTTTTGAACAGTTGATCGATCTGTGTGGTATTGATTACCAGCAATACGGACAGGAGGCGGGCAGAATCTGGCAGGGAGACCGGTTTGCGATCGTGTATCACCTCCTTTCGGTGTCGCGGAACCAGCGCCTGCGGGTCGTTGTTCGGGTTNCCGAAGATGACCAGAGAGTCGACTCGGTGGTTGGCATCTGGAAATCGGCAGACTGGTATGAGCGTGAAGTCTTCGACCTTTTCGGGATTCTTTTTGATGGTCATCCGGATTTGCGCCGGCTGCTCACTGACTATGGTTTTATCGGTCANCCGTTCAGAAAGGATTTTCCTGTTTCCGGGCACGTCCAGATGCGTTACGACGAAGAGAAAAAGCGGGTTGTTTACGAGCCTGTTACGGTAGAACAGCGGGTTACGGTGCCGAGAGTGATCCCCGAGGGGAGCTGAGTTTGACCGAGATACGTAACTACACCATGAACTTTGGNCCACAGCATCCCGCTGCCCACGGGGTTCTACGTATTGTCATGGAGATGGACGGCGAGGTGATTGAGCGCCTTGACCCACATATTGGTCTACTACACCGGGCGACTGAGAAACTGGCGGAAAGCAAGCCGTTTAACCACAGTATCGGGTACATGGATCGACTCGATTATGTGTCGATGATGTGTAATGAACATGCTTACGTCATGGCGATAGAAGCCTTGCTTGGTGCCTGCCCTCCGATTAGGGCGAGATATATCCGCGTGATGTTCGATGAGATAACCCGGATTCGGAATCATCTTATGTGGCTGGGTGCCCATGCNCTTGATATCGGAGCCATGGCGGTTTTTCTTTACACGTTTCGGGAAAGAGAAGATCTGATGGACTGTTACGAGGCGGTATCCGGAGCCCGTATGCACGCCACCTATTACCGACCTGGAGGTGTGTATCGCGATCTGCCCGAAAAAATGCCGCGGTACGCAGGAAATGCACGAGAAGGCAAGCAGGGCGCCGCGCGCCGAAATGAGCATCGAGAAGGTTCATTGCTTGACTTCATTGATGCTTTTACAGAACGTTTTCCGGGATGCGTAGATGAATACGAGACGCTCTTGACGGACAATCGGATCTGGAAACAACGCACGGTGGACATCGGTGTCGTGTCGCCCGAGCAGGCCCTGCAGTCCGGATTCACGGGCCCGATGCTCAGGGGTTCGGGTATAGAGTGGGATCTGCGCAGAAAAGAACCGTATGAAGTCTATGATGAACTTAAGTTTGAAATCCCGGTTGGAACAACAGGTGATAGTTACGATCGCTATCTGGTCCGTGTTGAAGAAATGCGCCAATCCAATCGCATCATCCGCCAGTGCGCCGACTGGCTCAGGTGTAATCCAGGTCCCGTCATGCTGGAGGATTACAAACTCAGTCCCCCGGGTCGCGCCGAGATGAAGGAGGATATGGGATCCCTGATCCATCACTTCAAGCTTTTTACTGAAGGTTACAATGTTCCGGAAGGGCAGATTTACCGTGCTGTTGAGGCGCCCAAAGGTGAGTTCGGCATTTATCTTGTGTCGGATGGCGCCAACAAACCNTATAGAGTGAAGATCAGGGCACCTGGNTTTCCNCATCTTGCCGCCCTGGATGAGATGTCGAGAGGTCATATGCTGACTGACATGGTTGCCATCATAGGAACCCAGGACATTGTCTTCGGTGAAATCGATCGTTGAGCCTGACACAGATGCCTTACAAGCTTTCCGATTCGGTCANAGAAAAAATTGAACGCGAGGCGACCAAGTACCCGAGTCGCCGGGCCGCCGTCAAGTCTGCGTTGCGTTATGCCCAACAGGAATTTGGCTGGGTTTCTGAGGACGTAATCAAAGCTGTAGCTGGGGTGCTTGGATTGCAACCGATTCAGGTCCTCGAAGTCGCCACTTTTTATGACATGTTCTATACCACCCCGGTTGGGCGACACCAGATCAGGGTCTGCACTAACGTCTCCTGTATGTTGCGGGGCGCGGACANCGTACTGGGNCACCTAAAAAGCAAACTTGGAGTTGACATNGGGGAAACTACCGAAGATGGGCGGATCAGCCTGTTTGAAGCCGAGTGCTTGGGGGCATGTGGGGGTGCGCCGATGCTGACTTGCGGTGACCGATATTTCGAAAACCTGTCGATCGATGAGGTAGACGAAATGCTGACGAAACTGGACTGAACGGGGATGGGTCTTTGTTTCGTCTGCCTACCGGACCCAGGGGTCGAGACACCCTGGTCTCTGNANAGCTATACCAGTAACGGTGGATACGAGGTCTGGCGGCGTATCCTTCAAGACAAGATTCCACCGGCAGATTTGATCGACCAGATCAAAGCTTCAGGGNTACGTGGTCGTGGTGGAGCNGGTTTNCCATCAGGACTCAAACTGAGTTTCATGCCTCGGGNGTCCACCGGACAGAATTACATCGTCTGTAATTCGGATGAAAGCGAGCCCGGTACTTTCAAAGATCGGGACATCCTTCGCTATAACCCTCACCAGTTGATCGAGGGTATGGCGATTGCGGGCTACGTGACCGGCTCAACGGTCGGCTACAACTATATTCGTGGCGAATATTATGAACCCTGGAGGCGCTTCGAACNGGCGCTTGAGGAGGCCTATGACTCTGGATTGCTGGGGCAGAACCTGCTTGGTAGTCAAACAGACTTCAATCTCTATTCTCAGCGGGGAGCGGGCGCCTATATCTGTGGTGAGGAGACTGGGCTTTTAGAATCTCTCGAAGGNAAAAAGGGTATGCCACGATTCAAACCACCCTTTCCGGCTCAGTTTGGTGCGTTCGGCCGACCAACGACAGTAAACAACACCGAAACCCTGGCTTCATTACCACCGATTCTACGAAATGGTGCCGATTGGNTTATGAATCTGGGAGCACAAGGCAGTGGCGGTAGTAAGATCTTTTCGGTATCGGGTCACGTCCAAGCACCCGGAAACTATGAGGTGACGTTGGGNACGCCATTTCGCGAGCTGTTTGCACTGGCGGGAGGTCCACTTCCCGGTAGAGAGTTAAAAGCAGTTATTCCTGGTGGATGCTCCATGCCTGTCCTNCCGGCCAGTTCGATTATGGACTGTCCGATGGACTACGAGGCTCTGCAGNAGGCGGGTTCAATGATTGGTTCCGGCGGCGTAATCGTCATGGACGAGAGCACTTGCATGGTTGAGGTATTGGAGCGCATCGCGTTGTTTTACTATCGAGAATCCTGTGGTCAGTGCACCCCATGTCGTGAAGGGACGGGGTGGCTTTACCGATTAGTAAGCCGCATCCGTAAAGGGCAGGGCACCTCAGAGGATATCGACAAACTCCAAGGAGTGGCGGATCGAATCGAAGGCAGGACCATCTGTGCCTTGGGCGATGCAGCGGCCTGGCCTGTCCAGAGTTTTCTTAAACATTACCGGCATGAGTTCGAGGCCAAGACCCTGGCTCGAATCGNATGACGGACCGAGCCCACTAGAACCGTGATCAAGATTGAGGTCAATGGCCAACAACTCGAGGCCAGGGAAGGATCAACCATCATCGAAGTGGCTGACAGTGCGGGCATCTATATTCCAAGATTCTGTTATCACGAAAAGCTTTCTGTGGCTGCGAACTGTCGTATGTGTCTAGTAGAAGTTGAGAATGCACCCAAAGCACTGCCTGCCTGTGCAACGCCGGTAGCAGAGGGGATGGTTGTTCACACGGTGTCTGAAAAGGCCGTGGCCGCCCAACAAGACACCATGGAGTTTCTCCTGATCAATCATCCCCTTGATTGCCCGATCTGTGACCAGGGGGGGGAATGCCCGCTGCAGGACCAGGCGGTGGGCTACGGAGGTGATGCTTCCCGATATACGGAGGGCAAGCGAACTGTCGAGAGTGGAGATATTGGCTCTCTGATCGCNACCGAGATGACTCGCTGTATTCATTGTACGCGTTGTGTCCGTTTTGGACAGGAGGTGGCCGGGATCATGGAACTCGGTGCCATCGGCCGCGGGGAAGACATGAAGATCAGCACTTTTATGGGCGGTGCTATCAAGAGTGAGGTTTCAGGTAACGCCATCGATCTCTGCCCCGTCGGTGCCCTGACTTCCAAGCCATATCGATTCTCGGCGCGGTCTTGGGAGTTGATACNGCACAAGGGGATCAGCCCACATGATTGCCTAGGATCGAATCTCGATATCCACGAGGTNAATGGTGTGGTCAAAAGGGTTTTGCCTCGGGACAATGAATCGGTCAATGAATGCTGGCTTTCCGACCGCGACCGTTACAGTTATGAGGCGGTCAATTCTTCAGATCGTCTGACGCTGCCGCTGATCCGCAAAGGGGACATCTTCCACCAGGCTGAGTGGTCNGANGCACTAGAAGTTGCTGCAGAGTCGTTGCGGCGTGTTCATCAGAAGACAGGTGGATCTTCGATCGGGTCGTTGTGTACACCGACGGCCACACTAGAGGAGTTCTTTCTGCTGCAGAAGGTCCTGCGTGGGCTCGACAGTTCGAGCATTGACCATCGGCTGCGACAGCAAGATTTCCGAGATGACCCCCTTGTGCCGATTTTTCCAGGTTCACGGACTCCGGTCACAAGTATCCATGANCTCGACGCAGTTCTGCTAGTCGGCTGTAACATCAGAAAAGAACTGCCTCTACTGGCGCTGCGAATCAGGGCAATGACACAAAGGGGCGGTCGTGTGGGCGCGTTGAACTCGCTCCAATATGATTTCAATTTCCCAGTGGCCCACCAGGTAACGGTGCCGCCGACCGGTTTAGCAGGTGACTTTGCGCTGTTAGCCTGCACTTTGGCCCAAAAATTACAAAAAGAAGTACCGGGATGGATCATCACTCTAGCAGGGACGGTCGATGTGGCACCGGAGGCGGAAGATCTCGCTGAGATGCTGCTGTCGGGGGATAGAGGCAGCCTGATTGTGCTTGGGCAGGTCAGTTGTACTCACCAGAATTCATCCCGACTACGCAGCTTGGCATTCTGGATCCATGAAAACTGCGATATCGGTACAGTTTTCCTTCCCGACGCGAATAGCGCTGCGGCCTGGCTTGCGGGTTGTGTTCCACACCGTGGTCCTAATGGAGTTGCCCTCAGTGAACCGGGATTCGACGCGCGAGCAATGGTTGAGGAGCGTCTTCGTGCTTACATCCTCTATGGTTTGGAAGTCGACTGTGATTATGCGGAGCCACTCCAACTTAGTGAGGCGCTCAGTAGTGCAGATTTTGTGCTTTCCTTCTCTTGCTTTAGGTCGGCTGTGCCAGCCCAGGCTGATGTAGTACTGCCTGTGGCGCCATTTACAGAAATAGATGGAACATATGTCAATCTGGAAGGCAGGTTCCAGACCTCGGTGTCGGCGGTCAGTCCATCAGGCCAGGCAAGACCTGGTTGGAAGATTCTGCGAGTGTTGGGAAACCTGCTNGAACTAGAAGGGTTTGGCTATGTTAGTGCGGANGAAGTNGNCCGTGAGNTCGCTGTGCCAGTACTGCCTNCAGTCGGACGAGGCNCNACCTACCAGGATNCGGANCAGCACGNNGAAGACGGNCGATCNCNGGCTNTNGNNGGTAANGGNAACCGGGTNTGCCGGATTATGGANATTCCNATCTACGAAACTGATCCAATNGTTCGGCGGGCGCCGGCNCTNCAGGCNACAGCGGATGCTACAGTTGCAAGGGTTCACGTTGATTTGAAACATCTAACGAGTCTTGGGTTATCTGCCGGTGACAAGGTCAGAGTCAGCGGCCAAGACGGCCGGGTAATTCTGCCGGTAAAGGTCGACGACCGGGTGCCTGCTGGATCCGTCTACATCCCAGGTGGGTGCCCGGAAACGGCTCCCCTGGGCTCCAGCAGCCATGTGATCATCGAGGCGGAAGTCTAAAGATGGATTGGATGATTCAGACCTGGCAGCAACTGCCGATCATTGTTCAACTCGCCATAAAGATCGGTCTTATCCTGGGACCCCTGATCCTTTCGGTCGCCTACTACACCTATTTTGAGAGGAAGGTCATCGCCTACATGCATGTGCGGGTAGGGCCGAACCGGGTTGGACCAAAGGGTCTTCTTCAGCCGATAGCGGATGTTGTCAAGCTGATGTTCAAGGAGATGATCCTACCCACGAAGTCAGATCGTTATCTGTTCATCATCGCTCCAGTGCTCTCTTTAGCCCCAGCCTTGGCCGCGTGGGCAGTCATCCCATTTTCAGGCTCACTGGTGCTCGCTGATATCGATGCGAGCCTGTTGTACGTTTTGGCCCTGACATCCATGGGTGTCTACGGTGTAATCATCGCGGGCTGGGCATCGAATTCTAAATACGCCTTTCTGGGCGCCATGCGGGCGGCGGCACAAATCGTCGCCTATGAAATCGCCATGGGGTTTGCCCTGGTCGGTGTGCTGATGGCGGCCGGCAGCCTGA
>PBDS01000051.1 GCA_002718155.1 Pseudomonadota bacterium | reverse complement strand
TATGGGGAAGAGTGGAATGGAACCTTGTATAGGGCCGATGGAATTGTTGCTGGAACTGTGTTATTCGGCGAGTGGATTCTAGAGAGGTTTGACCGACTCAATTAACCAGCCCGTATCGGGAACGGGTGTGGTCACCGAGAGACCATTGGTTTCTGAACCCATAGCCATCATTCCTTTACCACCTTTAGCCGCTTTGCGGATGAATCCTGGATCAACTGCTCCACGTTCTTGGCTTTCTCGAGCGCATCGGTCTGACTTTTCCACACATGCGTATCACCAATCGGTTTGTCATCTTGGTCGCTGCAAGCGGTTACCAACGTCATGAATAACAAGACGAGAATTAGACGTTTCATATCGCCTATCCTACGGCACCTCACTTCTTATTACAGGCACATCCTGGCGGCTTGCTGCAGTTATAGGTCTTCTTGATACAGGAGCTCCCACAAGCCTTTCCTTTTTTGCAGTTCTTGCAGCAGGCTTTGGGTTGTTTTCCGCCTAAACGCTTGCCTTTTCTCCAATCCCATGGCTTAACGAACTCTCCGGCCCAGACGCCTTTTTTGGCTTGTCTGGCCTTCTGTTCATTAGGAACATACTGGGTTGAATACTTCCGATAGGCCAATGCCATGCCGGCATCGACCATTGCACCATTGAGGTCTACGCTATTTGCAGAACAAACTGCGATGAGTCTTCTATATTTATCAGTGATATCGCCTTTACAGGTAACGGACTGGCCTTTGATGAGCTTACGTAATGTTTGAGTTGCAACCTGACCACATCGCCACTTCTGGCCATTTCTTTCACACTTTTGCTTCGCCTCTGGTGCATCTATGCCATCGAGCCGAATCTTCGTACCACTGATCTTGATGGCGTCACCATCGGTGACATAGGCTTTACCGATGATGTCGGCGAGTGCGTAACTTGTAAGCAGAAACAGACAGAGGAATGTGTAGATGTGTTTCATGTCCAAATGGTGCAGTTTGCAATAGGCGTATGCCCCTGTTCTATAGAAAGTTTTGGGGACATCTTTTTTCTTAAGTCTATTCTTCGCCCACCAAATGTGATTCTTTCCCTCCGCTGTGTGGAAGCAACCTCACCAATGGCGGGCGGTGGGTGGTTACAACAGCATAGTAAATTGAAACTGGCAGCTCTGGGCCTTGCCCTTCTCTCATCTTCTGCATCATCAATGATCTGACCGATCACTACACACGTATTTGGCAACGCCGGCCTCAATCACAGCGTATTTCCATAATGATGGTTGGGAGATTCAGAAAACTTGACCGGGTTACACGAACACGTGTTGGCAACTAATTACTCTACTCACAAAGAAACAACCAAGTGTGACCATTCACCAACATCGCGCGGCAAACCTTGACCTAGCTCAGGGACCTGTCGGTCGATTCTGATGTATCGTGATAGTGAATTGATAAGGGATCACATTGCAGAAAGAACGATTGGGGCCTGATTGGAGAGCAGGAAAGACAGCATGGCAATAGCGGTTGGTGACTTAGAAAATGCAGTTGTCTTGCAGACAGGATTTAGACTCTTCTTTCTCGGTGCAGCCTGGTTTGCCTTAGCTTTTATGGCGGTTTGGGGCAGTACTTACTTTTTTCATCTGGATCTTGGATTTGGAGCGCTAACACCCTCCCAGTGGCACGCCCATGAACTGATTTATGGGTATGCCGGCGCAGTCATTGCTGGATTTTTGTTAACAGCTGTGGCGAGTTGGACCAATCAGAACACCTTGACGGGTGTGCCGCTGCTCGGCCTCTTTCTGGTATGGACATTGGCCCGCTTTGGCTGGTTGTGGGGTGGCCGGTTAGCCGATCTGGCTGGCTTGTTCGACCTGCTGTTCTGGGTTGGACTGTCTTTTGCCATTGGCCGGCCCATTGTAGCGGCCAAGCAATGGCGGCAACTGGCGGTATTGGCCACGCTGGCGTTATTGACTGTCGGGCAGGGGAGTTTTTATGTCGCCGCCCTCGGCTGGTCAGAACAATCAGCCAACCTGGCGATCTACCTTGGGTTGTTTGGTATCGTTGGCTTGGTTCTTATGATGCTGCAGCGGGTGTTTCCGGTATTTGCCCAGGCCGCCTTGGGAACAGCTTCCCCTCCACCCTGTCCCCCTTGGATCGATCGGATAGGTATGGTGGTTTTTCTGCTGTTCCTGGTTTTGTTTATGCTCGATATAGAGTGGGTTTATGTGTCCATAGCTGCGGCAGTCATGTCCTCAGTGTTAACAGCCCGGCTTTGGGTGTGGCACGTGCCCGCTTTCTGGTCCATGCCGTTGCTCTGGGCTCTGTATGTCAGCTTGGCTTTTATCGCCCTCGGTTTTGCCCTATTTGCATCAGTCTACCTGTGGCCTCAACTCTACTACTTGGCTGTACATGCAATGGCATTTGGTGGGTTAGGCCTGGTGACTTTCGCCATGATGGCCCGGGTCTCTCTCGGACATACGGGTCGTAATGTGCGCGCCTCACGACCTCTACTCGGAGTGGCCCTTGGCTGCATGGTGGCCGGTGTGTTAGTGCGCGTTTTGTTACCCTTGGCCTGGCCTGAGCACATACATTTTGGGCTCGCATCAAGCCTATTGCTGTGGAGTGCAGCTTTTGTTCTATTTTTGTGGATTTACACACCTATATTGAGCCGGCCACGTTGCGACGGTCTACCGGGCTAGCGACGCAATAGCGCATAGCTGACCCTTCTCGTCTTAGTGCGCAACTTAACAGGGGCGAAGCGTTACCTTCACACGGCAAAGGTTGTAGATTCAAATCTTACCCTGTCCACGACCTAATCAATCACTCAATTACTCAGATAACGATCTTATTCATCAAGCCTTTTACTTTGTATTCCATAAGGACATCTTGGGCCCTTTATCGCGCCTGCAGGTGGTCCGTGAATGAGATTGTCACTGCTAGTAGCTGGAGAACACGCGGGTTTCCTGTTTCGCATTAAATTGCAAAACATCGTAGCCTTTGGGTTCGATACTCAACATACCAGGGGACATTTGCGGCATACCCGGCGCAGCGAGCCCCATCAATTTGGGGCGCTCAATCAACAGTCGGCGAATATCTGATGCGGGGACATGACCCTCGATGATATAACCACCCACCTTAGCTGTATGGCAAGAATATAGTGCCGAGTGTGTAATTCCCAGCTTCTGCTTTATCAAAACAACATCTTCAACATCATGAGCTATTACTTCAAATCCGTTGTCCTGTAGATAATCGACCCACCCCTGGCAACAACCGCAACTCGCCGATTTCCATACAGAAACAGTGGGCTCGACCGAAAACGCCGGGTTCATTACAAACGCAAAACCCATTATCAGAACGATTGAATAAAACCTCATTTGTACCTTCACTATTTTGTTTGGCAACTAAATTCGACCAGAATCAAAAGTCAGCTATTACGCACGGGTAACGGGCAGGCATAACAAATTGGACCTAGTGTATCAGGCAGCTGATGCCGTAATTTTTCGATAATCACGATCTTAAATGAAATAATTCATTCCACCTGCCCTACTCCTCTACTTCTTGTAGATTAATAGACAATGTGATCGGCAAAAGAAAGGTACTTTCAGGCGATTCTAGAACGGGCCCATTTGCGACCTATTGCCCCAACATCAGGTTTCAATATGCCTCTCCCAAAACGAGCCATCAATAGAACGCAATAAATAGAGGCTTCCCCAACACCTTCAGGCAAAGGGTTTCAAAGGCGAAAATACAATTATTAATGACTTTTCTGACCGTCCTCGCGCAATCTTTTCAGGCCATCAGGGCTTTGGGAACATCACGAGAGAAGTTAGAATCAATTGAGAATTGTCAAGATGGTGTCAACGGGTTATGACTGATCACGAGCATTACATGCGCATCGCGCTGGAGGAGGCCGAGCGAGGGGCGGCCGAGGGAAATGCCGCCGTCGGCTCAATCCTGGTCGAAGCGGATACCGTGGTAGCACGTGGTCGCAACCTTGTGACTTCCACATCCGATCCGACCGCTCATGCGGAAACAGTGGCACTGCGCAACGCCGGAGTGCAGCTCGGTCATATCGATTTCTCAAAACTGACCCTCTATACGACCTTTGAACCGTGCCCCATGTGTTGCGGGGCCATTTTGGCAAGCGGAGCGCACACACTGGTCATGGGCGCGCGCCATGATCTTACCCAAAGTCGCTGGGGCGCATACAGCGTAGAAAAGTTACTCGAGCTGACCGACCGTACCACCCAGCTAACTTTAGTCACCGGCGTCTTAGTCCAGGCGTGTAGAGATGTCAGAGATCTTGAAACCACATGATCCTCAATTGAAACCCCCAAATAAAAACTATCGACAGCACACGCCTTCACCGAGAACCTTCTTCCAATCAAACATAGAACGGATAACACTGACTGGAGAGCAATGCTGAAATAATGCCCCTGGGCTATAATGATTACGTTGTTGCTCGAAAATATACAACTTTGTATCTTGATTTTTCCTTACTACAACTTACTGATTACTGAGGGCCAAAAATGATACTTAAAGTTCTGTTCATGGTCCAAGGATCACTTCTGATTATCTTGGGTTTGTTGGGAATATTGGCGGGAGATAGTGCTCTTTCTGGCTGGGGACTAGAGGTAACTCCCGACCTTCTCATGCTCAATCGCGGACTCTCCATAAGTACACTCACAATGGGTGTGATCGTAGTTCGGATCCCCGCTTGGGTTGGCAATAATCTTAAAGAACCTGCCTTAATTGGGGGCGCGATCAACACCGCTTGGGTCATTAACGTCGCTTACGATATCAGCACGGGTGCAATTGGTGGCCCAGGTGCCACGGTCAATATCGTTTTGACAATCATTTTCGCTATTCTCTTCTTTGTAATGGGCGCCAGACATCGGAATACCTAGGGCCACTCGGAACAACGCCCTACTCTACTTTTACAATCTGATCACGCCTGACCTGCTTCATTTCATATTCGAAAGGGAACCCCGCTTAGGCGGGTTTTCTTTTCCACTTTTGCAACTTGGTGGGAAGATTGGACTAAAGCTACAGCCCAAGGTTGAGCCTATCGGAGAGATCTGATTCGAATTGCAAACTGACAAAAAGTCCCAACGAGTGAGGCCTTTCATTACAGCTTATTCGCACTGAACTTTCTTCAGAAGATAGCCCGTGCAAGGTTGTGTCGCACCCAATCGCCGTTTGAAGTCACTGTTGCCAGTATTGCTTGAACTTCCGGGTCGGCAACAAGCGCATCATTGGCTTTGCCATAACCTTCTGCATTATCAAACATCGCGACAAAAGACATACTTCCCACATCAGCACCTTGTAAATTCATCAGGTGACACTCGTTAGCACCATACTTTTTCCAAAATTCGGCCATTTTCTTGCTGTTCTCTATTACCTCTGCATGCTTGCCCGGAGCGGGCCTAAACGTCCAGTTGGAAACATACATGTTCAGTACTCCTCTGATCTGTTTGGCGAGTCCTAAACATAACGTGCAAGGCCACACATCGCCACCATTTTGGCAAGCACGCCGATCGAGCTTCTTAATCGGAATACAATTAGCTCCGTTTCACCGGCCATATTCCTGGTAATAGTGACAACCGGGACCGCAATTCTATTGATTGGTATTGAATCGCCCAAGTCTGGAGATTACTGAATTTGGCCCCCTGAACCACGTTTGTATTTTCCGATCGCGGGAATGTCACACACTTGCTCCCATTCCAGTTACAGAGAAACCACACTGTTTGCTATTACCACCTCTTTTTCCAAGCCCGAGGCACTATTTAGCCTTCCGTAGATGTGATGCAGCGCACATTGGCAGGGCAATACCAGTGATTGGTGCAAAGGCGACCCTTTAACTTACCGGAAGTTTAGGTGTAGGATAAGAGGTATGAAATGCATCCCCTACATCTGCTTTGCAGTTCTCCTGTTGACAGTGTCTCCGGCAAACTGGGCTGCTGAAACAGGCTGGTGTGCGACACGAAACTCTGTGAGTGAAAGTGCCAGTTACCTATGCAAGTATATGGGTGGGAAGTTTTTCACCTCCCAAGATCAGGCAAAAGCAGAACACAAGCGTCTAAATTCAGCTTCGGATCAGCCCGTTAAGGGTATCTCTTTAACCATCCACTCAAACGTTGACGACAACAATGTCTACGTAGACGGTGTCTATAGAGGCTCGACTCGCCTGGTTCTGGAGCTGTCTAAAGGCAGGCACGCCATCAGCATCCGAAAAAGTGGTTATGAATCATTCGACAAAATCATCGACCTGACTGATACCTTAACAATCAAAGGGAATTTGGAGAAGATCGTGGGTCAGTCGGCTCCGAAGGAGACGACTAAAACAACGACAGCGGACCTGGACCTTGCTTTCTGGCAGTCGATTAAAGACAGCTATAACCCTGAGATGTACGAAGAGTATCTACGGCAGTTCCCCTCCGGTACATATGCCGGCCTTGCCAGAATAACGATCAAACAACTCAGGAAAGAATCGGAAAAAGCTGAGGAACCACTGGTCCCTGATCTTAATTACGGCAATTACTATGCTCTGGTGATCGGTATTAACCGCTACGAGCACTTGAAGAAACTCTCAACTGCTGTCAACGATGCTAAATCGGTCGCCTCTCTGCTTCGGTCGGAGTATGGGTTTAAGGTGGACTTACTGACAGATGCAACACGGGATGCGATTGTGAGCGCTATATCCCGACTTCGCAAAACCGTCTCACCGGGGGATAACCTGCTGATCTATTACGCAGGACATGGCTGGCTAGATAAAGAAATGGATGAGGGCTTCTGGCTGCCGATAGATGCCAATGAAGATGATCAGGTGAATTGGATCGCAAACGATACTATTACTCGATCTGTTCGGGCAATCAAAGCCAAACATGTGATGGTGGTCGCTGATTCTTGTTTCTCCGGGAGCCTGACGCGGGGAGTAGAGCCAAAGGTGAGAAAACCGGACTACATTCACCAGATCGTGAAGAAAAAAGCCCGCATGGTGCTGACTTCAGGTGGATTAGAGCCCGTCACTGATACCGGTGGCGGTAACCATTCTGTCTTTGCCAAATCTTTTATTCAAATCCTTAATCAGAACCCTGGCGTGCTTGATGGGCATCAGTTTTACTTTACGCTTAGAAAACAGGTGATGCTGAGTGCTGATCAGTCTCCAGAATATGGGGAGATGCGTAAAACAGGTCATGCTGGAGGCGATTTCCTTTTCGTGAGGCAGTGAGAGAGAGAAACTACAAAGACCCTTCCTCAAATGCCTGATACAGTGTAAAAACCATATCCAACAATCAAGGCGGCGTAAAAGCCGTATCGAAGCAGTAGAAAGATGTTCTCGTGGTCTTTCCTCAACAGAAGAGGCAGGATGAAGACCAAGAAACAGATAAAAAATATAGTCACCGGGGTAGATGTTTCCATTGTCCCTCCTTAAGCAGCTATAAAAGGCCAGCCGGCAGGTCACATTCGGCAGATAATAAGACCATAACATACAGAGACTAATTACACACAGGAGACACCAAAAAATCAGATGGTTACCTCCCGCGTGTCAATTCAATCGAGAACCTTGCTTAATATCAATATGTTATTGCTCGATTGCAAGATTTTACTTTGATAGAAATTCCCCCAACTCTCGTCTGCTTCACGACAGCCCTGTCAGTTCAGGGACTGGCACACGAGGTGCGTATTGGGGTGCCTCACTGGCTATCTAATTTATTAGTTTAGGGAAAAATAATTGTGACGCCTTATGAGTTATAGCCTTTATTATGCAGACCGCAGTGCTGCAATGGGTGCCCGTGTGATCCTGGAAGAGCTCGGCACACCTTATGACCTGATCTGGACCGATATTCTGCCAGGTTCGACCCGCGAGCCTGAGCTTCTGTCGCTCAACCCCAACGGCTGGATCCCGGTACTGGTCTGGCAAGAGAGTGCGATCTACGAGTGCGGCGCCATTACGGTATTCTTATGTGATCGTCATTCTGAAGCGGGACTCGCCCCGGCACCTGGTGATCCTGAACGCGGGCTTTACCTGCAGTGGTTGTTCTTTTTCTCCAGTTCGCTGCAAAACGCATACCAGATGACTTACCACACGGAGCGATTCTGTTCCTCAAAAGAAGACCAGACGAGCGTCAAGCGCCGCTCAAACAGCCGCCTCCGTGAGCTCTGGCAGGTGGTGGACGATGCGATCGGTGAAAGTGACTGGCTGCTGGGCAAGCGCTTCAGTGCAGCAGACATTTACCTCTTCATGCTGACCACTTGGCTGAATGAGTCTCTGGAGCACCCGTCGTTGGAATCCTTTCCCAATGTGGAAAGGGTCGCGGCAGAGGTCATGAACCGCCCATCTGTCGCTCGCATTTACGCGTCTTATATCTCCGACCGTCTGGCCGGCAAGTCAGGCGACCCTCGCCCTGGTCCGTAAAGGCCAGTACAGGCGCTCGGCGCATTAGTCAGATACTCAAATCGAGCAGGTTGTAGTCCCGAACCGCACGCCTGGTCTCATCGTTCCAGTGGATTTTTTCTTCCGATTCAGCCAGCGGCCGGTAAACATAGGGCACCTCGTTCGGAAAGCGCTGGCGCCGGGCGTCTATGCCATAACCGATCATCTTTGACCGCTCGCGGATACGTTTATCATCATACATCGCCCGCACATTGTGCAATCCACCGCCCTGCACCCCCAGCACAGAGGTACGGCGGTGAAAACCAAGCGTAATGGAGACGCGCCAGTCCGGACTGGTATTGGCGAATGAGCCATGTACCATCTGACGGTTATGGATCACCACATCGCCGGCACCGCAGATGTATGGGACGGCATTGGCCAGGCGCTCTGATCCATTCGCCTCGAGGAGGCTAACCAGATCACATTTGCCCAGCCGATGCGAACCCGGTACCACCCACACGGCATTGGCTGCCGTGCAGCCGTAAAGCAGAACCTGAAAAGTAAAACCATGTATCGCATGATCCCATTCTGGGTGGTCCCAGTGGATCACACCGTCCTGATGCCACGCCACAGATGCCCCAAGTCCTGGTTTTTTTATAAACATCGCTTCGTTGAACGGCACGAAATTCGCACCGTTCAAGGAAGCAGCAGCAGCAAGCAACTGCGGGTGCCCATACAATCTGAGGCATGCATCCGAGAACTGCAGCACGCCCAGGATGAGATATACAACTTCTGTTGGCGCACTCTCGGCAGGCATCGGCTCGAACATCTTTACAGGATGTCTGCCAGCGGCCAGATTCGTCCCGCCAAAAGGGTCGCCCAAGGGTTTGGACCAAAACAGGTTCGGGCCCTCGCACTCGGTGCCCAGCGCAGGTCGACCGTTATTATCAACCAGTGAACCCTTGCGCACGGGGAGACTGTCGAGAATGCCCTTGAGATCTTGCTCGATGTCCGCGAGCTCTTCCGGTCCAATCACACCTTCGAGCACGTAAAAACCGTACTCCGACCACGCCTCAACGATCTCCGGGTGCAGTTCACCACTCTTCGTGAAACGCAGCGGGCCACGATTGGGCAACTCCAGCGCCCGTTTCTCACCGTCACGGTAATAGGTCTGCATGTCCGCTTCATGCAGACCGTAGTCAGGACAACTGCCCACCTGGGAAACTTTCACAGGAATCTCGGAGTGGCAAGAACAGACCAAGAATAAAGGCTCAACTCCAACTACGCAATGGTATTAGCGATCAACGGCAAGCCCGNGTTCCGATGACAGGATGTCTCGAGCACATCTTACCAATGGCGTAGACTCAAGCCTCTGAACAAAGGTAAGGAATTGCCTTTTCGCCATGCCTGACGGGTTGTTTCCGGTTCTGCTCGCACTGAGTGCTGCGATATTGTTCGCTTTTGGAAACCAGTGTTCGCGGATTGCCATGCGCTACACTGATCCTCAGACCGCTACTCTGTTCCAGATCGGCGTGAGCACAACGCTTTACTGGCTGGCTTCGCCGTTCTATCTCGAGGCNAGCTACTGGTCCTCTCCNGTCCTCCCACTGCTGGCCGCGATTGGATTGTTCCGCCCTCTACTTTCGGCCAATCTCGGCATGGCGGGCACGCGTATTCTCGGACCGACTATCTCGAGCACTCTGGCATCCACGGCTCCACTGTTCGGCGTCGCGCTGGGCGTACTGATGCTGGCCGAGACGCTATCCTGGGAGGTCGCTGCCGGCACCGGCGGGATCGTGTCGGCGGTCGTGATCCTTTCCTGGCGTCGCGGATCAGCGCGCTCGTGGCCACTCATCGCCCTGTTGTTACCGGTTTGTGCCGCGTTATTGCGAAGTCTCGCCCATGCTTTCGCCAAAATAGGGCTCGAGACTCTGCCGAGNCCGTTCTTTGTCGCACTTGTCGCTTACAGCGTCTCCTTTCCATTTGCGTTGGCTAATGACGTCAGAGTACGTCGCGGAGGGCGCACTGCCATTCCCGTTGCCGGGCTCAAGTGGTTGCTTGCAACCGGCCTTATTTACGCCGTTTCGGTGTTGATCATGAACACCGCTCTGATGTCCGGTCGACTGATCGTCGTCAGCCCGATCGTCGCCTGCTCTCCGTTGTTCACCCTGTTGCTCGGACGATTTGTATTTCGTGAACAAGCCCTGACCCGCCGAGTTGCGTTCGCTGTGCTGCTGGTCGTACCCAGTGTGGCGTTGATCGGCCTGCGGGCCTAACTATGGGATCAGGGATATCGTTAGCGCGCACCCNTNTTAGCACTGACAGATCCCCGTTCAAAACGCGAGGCACACACAGTATGAATCCCCAACTCGCGTGCAACCAATCGTGAACCGATCACAGAACGGTATACAATGACTGTCCTACTAGCAGTCAGTGCACAGGGGAAAGAATCATGGAAGGGAGACTGNCCGGCAAGGCGGCAATCGTCACAGGCGGCGGCTCAGGGTTCGGTGAGGCGATCGCCGAGCGATTCATCGCCGAAGGGGCCCAAGTACTCATCGCGGACATCAATCAAACCACTGGCTCACAGGTGGCCCGGCGACTCGGTGACAGCGCTTTCTTTTTGCCCACCGATGTCGCCAACAGCATCGCCGTAGCTGCTGCTGTTNGCGAAGCACAGCAACAATTTGGCCGCCTCGACATTGTTGTCAACAATGCGGGGGTGGCTTCACCAATGACCCCGATTGGCGACATGGATGAAGAGCTGTTCGACCGGTTATTCAATGTGAACGTCAAAAGTGTGTACCTGTTCTGCCATCATGCGGTCGACGCCATGCGAGAGGCTGGCGGCGGCAGCATCATCAACACCGCGTCTACCTCGGCTCTTAAACCAAGGCCCTTTAATGCCGGGTACGCGGCCAGTAAAGCAGCCGTCATTGCGCTTACAAAGGCGCTTGCTGTGGAACTTGCCAAAGACCGGATCCGGGTGAATGCGCTGACGCCGGTGGCATCGGATACTCCCCTGTTCAGGGATTTTCTCGGTGACGAGGCCGAGGCTATGAAAGCCAAAATTGAGTCCGCTATTCCAGCCGGCAGACTGTGCCTGCCCAGTGACATGGCAACGTGTGCGACCTTTCTGGCATCCGGCGAGGCACACTTTCTGACCGGGATCAGCCTGCCTGTCGATGGAGGGTGGACGGCCAGCTAGACACGTCCTGGTCGAGCGAAAAGTTTCAGTTACCGGCCGGGCGAGATGCCAGACGGGATCTAGCTGACAGGTTCCAGAAACCCCATGATCTCGCGGGCCTCGCGTACGATCGGACCCGACAACCGTACCGCCCGTGCGGAACCGTCGGCCAATATCCGGTCGATCTCATCCGGTTCCTCCGTCAAACGTTTCATCTCGCTCCCGATCGGGCCGAGTTTGTCGACCGAAAGATCGGCAAGCGCTGTCTTGAAAGCACTGAACCCTTGCCCGGAGAACTGATTGAGTACCTGGCCNACTTCCATATCATTCAATGACGCGTAGATCGACACCAGGTTGAGCGCCTCCGGGCGGGAATCCAGCTCATCCACATTCTCAGGAAGTGGTTCAGGGTCAGTGCGGGCTTTGCGAATCTTCTGTGCAATGGTGTCAGCTTCGTCGGTCATGTTGATGCGTGAGAAATCGGATTCTTCGGACTTGCTCATTTTCTTGGTGCCGTCTCGCAGGCTCATCACGCGGGTCGCGCTGCCAAAAATCTGCGGCTCGGGTAGTGGAAAGAACTCGACGCCATACGCCGCATTGAAGGACTGGGCTATATCGCGGGTCAGCTCCAGGTGCTGTTTTTGGTCTTCTCCAACCGGAACGTGGGTCGCTTTGTAGGCCAGAATATCTGCGGCCATCAGTACGGGGTACGCATATAGGCCAACAGTCGCCTGCTCCCTGTTCTTGCCCGCTTTTTCCTTGAACTGGGTCATCCGATTGAGCCACCCCAGCCGGGCGACGCAGTTGAACAGCCAGGCCAGCTCAGAATGCTCGGGCACGGTAGACTGGTTGAAGATGATCGAGCGTGCAGGGTCAATTCCGGATGCGATCAGCCCTGCCGTAACTTCCCGTGTCGCCCGCGCCAGTTCTCCAGGATCGTACGGCGCCGTGACCGCATGCAGATCGACCACGCAGTAGATGGCCTCAAACTCATCCTGCAATCTGGCCCAATTTCGAATCGCGCCAAGATAGTTGCCCAAATGCAGGCTGCCTGTGGGCTGAACACCAGAAAATATCCTATTTTTCGCCATGATCATGGAATCCCAATGAGGTAATGTAGTCGCCTCCAGCAGCCCACATAAAAGTGATCTGGTACCACTAACCGATCACATTAATGAATTAATCACCCGAAGCCGGAGATGCGGATTATAGATCTTAAGACTAACGCCTACCGGCGGCATTCAAAGCTTAGCCACTTCACGGGGCGGCATCACGCTGGAAACGGGGCTCTTGAACCAAGGATGCAGCATGTTGTTCCTGCCATCGACCGGGATCCGGAACGGGCTCGGCAATATTATGATCGATAGTTTGCTCTCGTGGCTCAGNACTCTGGTCAACGCTGTCGGGGCAATCTTCGACTGGTTGGGTGACATCGTTCAACGACTGGCGTCGGGGACACTACTTGACCTGCGCCCTCTGCAGATGGCCTTCGTGGCTTTTCTNCTTTGGCTGGTATACCGTATCGCGCATATGTTCATGGAGATATTTGTCGAGAGCTGGAACGCCCACGGACCTGGCACCTGGGACAAGCTGACCGCGAGGCTGTTCACCGTGTTGGCCTACGGCAGCATTTTGTTCGTGGTTATCCTCATGGCTTTGTTTTTTCTGCTGGCACTGGCTGTGGACGATCCGATCGGACGCCTGTTATCAATAGCGCCGGGTTGAAAGGCAGAAAAGACTGTTCCGCGTAAACTACCCACCGATGAGAATCAGGCCCTATCAAGATGACGATCGCGATGAGGTAACCAGCCTCTGGCGACAGACTTTTCCGGGTGAGCCACACAACGAGCCGAATGCGGTCATCGACGCCAAGCTGGCGGTCGATCGCCTGCTGTTCGTTGCCAGGGACCAGGGCAAGATCATTGGTACTGCTATGGCCGGTTACGATGGACACCGGGGCTGGCTTTACTCGGTCGCCGTCGATCCAGACCGACAGCGCCAAGGAATAGGCCGACAACTCNTGGATTATGCGGTCGATGTTCTGAAGACAAAGGGCTGTGTCAAGATCAACCTGCAGGTGCGTGCCACCAATGCGGGGGTGGTTGCGTTCTACGAAGCGCTAGGATTCGTGGTAGAAGATCGCATCAGCATGGGTAAGTTACTCACCCATTAAGGCAGACTCGCGCCAATCATCGTACGGGCCTGCCAAGAACTCTAGCGGCACACCGTGCAGTGTCATCTTTTCATGGCGCCCGCCCATCTCGACCTCGGCAGACATTTAGGTCTCGAGCCGCTCATCGAGGCGCAGCTGCTTGATCACAGCAGTTGGGAAAAGACAGTACGGGCACAAATGACGAGCATAGTCACCCATACTGACCGCGCAGATACTTTTTGTCGATTTTTCCGACACTGGTTTTCTGGATCGAGTCGACGATCTCGATGCGCTCCGGTACCGCCCATTTGGAGATTGCACCGTCTGCCGCGGCCCGCACAAATGCGGACCGGACGTCTTCCGCATCCAGCGCCCCGTCTTTCGGCACGACCAGTATCAAAGGTCGTTCACCCCACTTGTCGTCAGCGATCCCGATCGCGGCAGCTTCGGTTACATCCCGACACCCAAGCGCAATGTCTTCCAGCGCAATGGATGATATCCACTCACCGCCGCTTTTGATGACGTCCTTGATGCGGTCGGTAACCTTCAGGTATCCCTGCGGGTCAATGGTCCCGAGGTCNCCGGTATGAAGAAATCCCCCTCGCCACAGGGTCTCCGACTGTTCCGAATCATTGAGGTACCCCTGGGTCAGCCAAGGCGCTCGGGCCACCACTTCGCCGCTGCTCTCACCATCGTGGGGCTGCTCGTTCAAGTCAGGGTCAACCACCCGGATGTCTACCAGTGGTGCAGGCCGACCTGATTTGCAGCGCAATTCAACCTGCCTATCTTCGTCCAGTAAAAGCGCGTCCGGTGACATCTGGGCGAGGGTCAGTAACGGGCCCGTTTCGGACATGCCATAGCCGCTGAACAGNTCAATTCCCCGCGCCCGGGCCTGCTGNGCGAGCGCNACCGGCAACGCAGACCCACCNATCGTCATTTTCCANCCCGNTAAATCGACCCCGGCCGCCTCCGGTGCGTTCAGCACCATGTGCAGGATGGTCGGCACACAGTGAGAAAAAGTCACCTTCTCCTGCTCGAAGAGC
Organism: Pseudomonadota bacterium; assembly: GCA_002718155.1. Taxonomy (GTDB): domain Bacteria; phylum Pseudomonadota; class Gammaproteobacteria; order Arenicellales; family UBA868; genus UBA9619. The sequence goes on along the minus strand of PBDS01000051.1, from coordinate 20,040 downwards.
GCCAGTAATCTGGCCGGTTCGTAGCGACCTGGGTAGATCTGTTTGACTCCCAGTAAGGTGGCGAGGTAGGGCACGCCCCAGGCGTGAGCGTGGAACATTGGCGTCAGGGGCATGTAGACATCCCGATCGTGAAACCTTCCCTGCTCCGCCGGACTACCAAGAGCCACACCTTTGCCGAGCGTATGCAGCACGATCTGGCGATGGCTGTAATAGACCCCTTTGGGATTACCGGTTGTACCGGTCGTATAGAAAGTCGTCGCGCGGGTATCTTCGTCAAAATCGGCAAACTCCCGGTTGTCGGGGGCCGCATCGAGAAGTGCTTCATACTCACCTGCAATGTTGAGAGTGNTCTCAACAGATGCTTCCTCGTCCGAGATCAGCACCCAACTCTTGACTGTCTCGACCCGTTCAGCAATCGACTCGACCATCCCNAGGAACTCCTGGTTAACCAGGACCACATCATCAGCGGCGTGGTTCATTGTGTACAGCACCTGATCTGCAGACAAGCGGATGTTGACTGTGTGCAGTACGGCACCAATCATCGGAATCGCGAAGAAACACTCCAGGTAGCGATGACTGTCCCAGTCAAGAACAGCCACTGTGTCCCCTTTGCGCACACCCAGCGTCTCCAATGCATTAGCAAGNCGGGCGACACGTCTTGCAAATTCACGGTAACTGTATCGATATCGGTCCCCGTAGACGATCTCCTGATCCGCGTTCCTGATCTGAAGCGTGGCCAACAACTGCTTGATCAACAGNGGGTAGTGGTAGGCTGAGGGACTGCGGGCAATGGTGTGGTCTNCCATGAATCTGCTCCGAAACTCGGACCGCAGATCATAATCAATAGCAACCGGCACTGCATCAACCGGTTTCNTCGATGCCGCGACCTGACACGGGCAAGGGTCTTCAGGGTCTACAACCGGATATACCTGCCGCTCGGNTAAANCAGCCCGCAGGACAAGAAAGTGGCCCGGGGGCTTAGACTGCTGGGACTCTAACTGCGCGCTGGGTCCGGTCGCCGGCGCATGAAATTAACAGCCTGACACGACATCACCAGTTCCCCCTGTTGGTTGCGGCTTTCCGAACGGGTCACCAGTATCCCGCGGTCCGGCCGCGAACGGGATACCCTGGCTTCGAGTATCGTGATGCGGACGGACAAAGTGTCACCGGGTCGGACGGGGTTCGGCCAGCTCAGCTTCTCAATTCCCGCTGAACCNAGGCTGGACTCATCGGACAGGAAATTGTCCGCGATCAAACGCATCATCATGCTACCGGTGTGCCAACCGCTGGTAATCAGACCGCCATAGATGGACTTTTTTGCCCGCACAGGATCAACATGGAAACACTGTGGGTCGTAACGCCGGGCAAATTCGACCGATTCGGTCTCGTCAACCACAACTGAACCAAGTTCGAATACCCCACCCTCAGGGTAATCCTCGAAATACTTGGGCTCGCCTGGGGCGGGGAAAGCCGGCTTATCCATCGGTGATCTCCAGAGTGCCCAGCGGGGCGTCGCCCCCAGTGGGCCGCTGGCGGGCGATGCTTTGGATCGGACTCTTCAGCACCCGCATCAGTTGGTTCCTTGCTGACGATACCGGTCGAAACGCAGGCCGATCGTTCGCCGTAGCTGACTGACGTCGTTCACAAAGTGAAAGGGCCGTTTGAAACCGTCACTCAAACCCGGCCCACCCATCAGCAGGAGTTCTCCAGGTGAAAACCTGATTTCCCGGTCACCACGTCCCTGGCGATCCTGACAAATCCCGAACACCCCATCCCCGCTCAGAAGAACAATCGCGACCAGCAGCCCATAACGCAAGTGGTCCCGGTGAGGGGTGATGCCTTGGCACCCAGCCGGGTAGCGCTGCACGATCAGATCATTGATCACGAATCGCTCACCGGCCTTATCCGCCGTGCAATCCGAAAGCGCCCGTCTCAGCAACTGCTCGACACCCCGGGCGAATTCCCACAGCCGATGTTCCGGGGGAATGTCATAACACAACTCAAAATCCTGATAGACCCGCGCCTGCTCTGACCCCATCACCGGGCTTGCCGGACGATAGTGCAGTGAGTCCACCACTGAGACCAGATCCTCCATCTCCTGCTGATCCAGAAGAGGGCAGGCTACTGCGCCACTGTCAGACAACCCGGCGATCGCAGCAGACAACACGCCTGAATCGTGGCAGGCGCCCGTCGCACGGAACGCAGGTTGGATCGCAGGGATATTCTTNGATTGCTTCATCTTGTCGAACTATTCAGTCGCTGGAGGTCGGACGATCAGATTCTCCCCTTCGGCCTACCATATCACTTGTCTGCAGGGAATATCACATCCGTCCTATCGGGTTATGGCTGCCCAACACTCACCGCCAGCCATCCANCTGACGCAGATCAACTGAATCCTNGTTGTTGGNCGTCATCGTCATTGATAACCTCGCAACAATGGCGCCGGGTTATCCGGGTCGACTAAAATACCCGAAGCAATTTGCTCTGGTCTCGTACCACGCCATCGCAAACACCCATCAGGCTTCAACCTTTACCCTGGCCTACCCCGGCCACCCGGTCCTCAATGACAGCAGACAACTCGACTGACAGCCCCGCGCCGCGACCAGCGGCCCGCCTGTGGCTGGCTTTCCAGCGGCTCGGGTCAATGTCCGTTTTCTATGCCCTGGCCGGGAGGTTAATTCCATGGCTCGGTGGGATCTGTGCGGTGCTTTTTGCCGCAGGTCTATACGGCGCCCTGATCTCCGCGCCACCTGACTACCAGCAGGGCGACAGTTACAGGATAATTTTCGTCCATGTGCCGGCTGCCTGGCTGTCGATGTTCGTCTACCTGGTCATGGCCCTNGCCGGTGGAATCGGGTTGATCTGGCGAATCAAGCTGGCCGAAGTCATTGCTAGAACCAGCGCCCCTATCGGGGCATCGTACACTTTTCTGGCACTGGTGACCGGTTCAATCTGGGGCAAGCCCATGTGGGGTGCCTGGTGGGTATGGGATGCTAGACTGACCTCAGAACTGGTGCTTCTGTTCCTGTATCTTGGCTTTATGGCACTGCAATCGGCGATCGAAGACCGTCGCAGCGCTGCCCGGGCGGGTGCCGTGCTGGCCCTTGTCGGTGTGGTCAACCTGCCGATCATTCACTACTCAGTCGAATGGTGGAACACACTCCACCAGGGGCCAACCGTCTCCAAGCTTGACGCGCCGTCGATCCATTTGAGCATGCTCATTCCCCTGCTCCTTATGGCACTGGCATTCAAGTTTCATTTCGCCACCGCCCTGCTGGCCGGTGCCCGGTCGGAGATTCTTGAGCGAGAAAGACGCACCCGGTGGGTGGCGGCCCTGGCGTCGGAATGAGCGTCACCGAATTTCTTGATATGGGTGGCTATGCCGCCTTCGTCTGGCCGGCCTACGGTATCGTAGCAGTGGCCTTGCTGCTCAATCTGATCCTGCCCTTGAAACGCCATCGGCGCCTGCGCCTGGAACTCGGCCACCGTACTGTCAGAACTACGAAACCCGGATCGTGACACCGAGACGCAGGCAGCGGTTCATTCTGGCTGGCCTGCTGGTGCTGGGTGTAGCGGTGTCGATCAGCCTGGCCCTGATAGCGCTGAACAAAAACATCAATCTTTTTTTCAGCCCCACGCAGGTCGCGGCAGGGGAGGCACCGCTCAACAGTACTTTCAGACTCGGTGGCATGGTTGTTCCGGGTTCAGTCCGCCGACCTGAGGACGGGCTGATCGTGGCCTTCGACCTCACTGACACTGTGCAAACCGTTACAGTCGTTTACAAAGGGATCCTGCCGGACCTGTTCCGTGAAAACCAGGGTATCGTTGCGCAGGGACGCCTGCTTACCGATGGCACCTTTGAGGCCCAGCAGGTGCTGGCCAAACACGACGAGAACTACATGCCACCCGAGGTGGCCGATGCGCTGGAGAAGGCCCGCCAGATGGGGTTGAAGTGATACCCGAACTGGGGCTGTTCGCCTTGATCGTGGCCCTGTGCGTGGCGCTGATTCAGGGGATCATCCCGCTTGCCGGGTCGGTTACCAGCAACGCCTCCTGGATGAGGCTCGCCCGACCCGCAGCCTGGGCGCAGTTTGGCCTTGTACTGATCGCATACGGGTGCCTGACAGCTGCNTTTCTGGGCAACGATTTCAGTGTTGCCTATGTTGCACAGAACTCCAATTCTAGACTGCCACTGTTATACAGGATCTCAGGCGTGTGGGGCGCTCACGAAGGCTCATTGCTACTGTGGGCACTGATTTTGTCTGCCTGGACCGTTGCTGTCACGATCTTCAGCCGCAGTGTGCCCGATGACATGGTGGCGCGAGTACTCGGGGTCATGGGCCTGATCAGTNTCGGCTTCCTCTCCTTTATTCTCTTTACCTCCAGCCCGTTTGAACGCCAGTTCCCGGTTCCCGTGGATGGTCGTGACCTCAATCCGCTGCTTCAGGNCCCGGGGCTCGCCATACNCCCGCCAATGCTCTACCTCGGCTACGTTGGCTTCTCAGTGAGCTTCGCCTTTGCCATCGCTGCACTGTTGAGTGGGCGGCTCGACACTGCCTGGGCCCGCTGGTCCCGGCCCTGGGCAGCTGTCGCCTGGTCGCTCCTTACCGTGGGGATAGCACTGGGCAGTTGGTGGGCGTACTACGAATTGGGCTGGGGCGGCTGGTGGTTCTGGGATCCTGTTGAGAACGCCTCATTCATGCCCTGGCTGGTCGGTACGGCTTTAATTCATTCGCTTGCTGCCACCGAGAAACGCGGTGTCCTCAGAGCATGGACAGTACTNCTCGCAATATTCGCCTTCTCATTNTCTCTGCTGGGGACGTTTCTGGTTCGCTCCGGCGTCCTGACTTCGGTGCATGCATTTGCAGCTGACCCGGCCCGCGGGCTTTTTATCCTGATTTTCCTGNCGCTCGTTATTGGCAGCTCGCTGACCCTGTATGCCTGGCGGGCACCTGCGATTAGGAGCGTCGTCGGCCTGCAACTGCTCTCAAGGGAGGCCGCGCTGCTTCTGAACAACGTGCTTCTGGTGGTCACGACCGGTGCCGTTCTGTTGGGAACACTTTATCCGCTGGTCATTGATGCACTGGACCTCGGTAAAATCTCGGTAGGCCCTCCTTATTTCAACACCGTATTCGTGCCCTTGACCGTCCCGCTTGGGGTCTTCATGAGCATTGGCGCACTATTACGCTGGAAGCAGGACAGTTTTCAGCGCCTGTGGCCGCAACTGCGTATCCTGCTCGTAGCGAGCGCCGTGGGCGGCGGTATCTGGCCACTGACAATGAGTCGCTATGAACTCTCTGCGGCACTGGCCGCAACACTCGGGGTCTGGATCGTCCTGTCGACCTGTCACAGTCTCTGGACACGTACGGCAACCGGGCGGCGTTGGCAGAGCCTCAGGAGTACACCCTCAGGACTGTGGGGCATGGTGCTCGCCCATTGTGGGGTTGGTGTGTTCATCATCGGGGTCGCCTTCACATCGATCTATACCGTCGAGAAAGACCTGCNCATGGCTCCNGGCGACAGCTTTCAGATCAACNNTTACAGTTACCGCTTCGAGGGAGTCAAAAAGCAGACCGGTCCCAATTACATGAGCCAGATCGGAACGGTCACTGTGTCACGCGACGGGCGGCCNACCGCGTTGCTCCGACCCGAGAAAAGGATCTACCGGATTCAGCGCATGCCGATGACCGAAGCCGGTATTGCGCCCGGGCTTTTTGCTGACTTTTATGTTGCCCTTGGCGAGCCGCTGGGTAGCGATGGGAGCTGGGCTCTAAGGATTCACTACAAAGCCTATATCCGGTGGATCTGGCTGGGGGCACTGCTGATGGCCGGCGGCGGGCTGCTGGCTGCAAGCGACCGCCGTTACCGTTCACTGGCCCGCCAGGCAACACACGCAGGAACCGGTGATGGTTTGCCTGTAGCGGAAAGCGGCTGAATGAGAACGGACCCCAACCGGGCTCGCTGGGTCGCCGGCCTCATTGTCTGTACCGCTTTGCTGCTGGGGTCTGCCACCGGCCGTGTCGCTGCCAACATCCAGGCCCTCACGTTCGACTCCGCTGCACAGGAATCGCGCTACAGAAGCCTCGTTGCGGAACTGCGCTGCCTGGTCTGCCAGAACCAGAATCTGGCTGATTCCAATGCCGCACTGGCGCAGGACCTGCGTCGGGTGACCTACCAGATGATCCGGTCTGGCAGTACTGATACCGAGATCATCGATTTTATGGTCTCGCGTTATGGTGATTTCGTACTTTACCGGCCACCGTTCAAACCCGCTACAGTGTTTCTGTGGGCTGGCCCTGCCCTTTTTCTCCTCCTGGGACTGGTCTTTGCGGCCCGGACCCTGCGTTCGAGTATCCGTACTGCACCAGAGGGTGACGTCGACGGGCAGGCTCGCCTCGAGGCACGCCAACTGCTGGAAGACGANCGCGAGTGATCCTGTTCGTNATTCTCGCTGGGCTGANACTGCTTGGGGCCCTGTCTCTCGTGATACCGCCGTTGTTCCGTTCGGGCCCTCCCGGCCCAGTCCTGAGGCAGGATCTCAATATCCAGATTGCCCGAGAGCGCCTGGCAGAACTCAAAGTCGAACGCACAGCCGGACGGCTCAGCAACACCGGTTTCGATCAAGCCAGGGCCGATCTGGAAGAGGCTCTGCTGGCGGACCTGGAAGTACCGGGGGCAGCGCCGACCCAGCAGCGCCCCAGGCCCTACATCGCCATCATCGTTGCTGCGCTGCTGCCGATCGCCGCTTTCACGCTTTACCTCAAACTCGGCACACCGGACATTATTGTCGATTCCAACCGGGACACGCCGCCCGCTGATCCGGCGCAAGGTTCCCGCTCAGCTGAGTCATTGCTCTTAGAAGTTAAAGCCAGGCTGGCCCANAATCCAAAAGATAGNCGCGGCTGGTCGATCCTGGCACACGCCATGATGAGCCTCGGCAACTACNCCGAAGCGGTCACTGCCTACGGCAAGCTGTACGAACTCACCGGTGATGACCCGGACGTGCTGGTCCGATACGCCGANGCCCTGGCCATGGCGGCTGGGGGTGATTTGATCGGCCGACCGACGGATCTCATTCAACGGGCCCTGCAGCTCGATCCCTATCAAGCCCAGGGGCTGTGGCTTGCCGGCATGGCAGCCGAGGCCCGGGGCGATCTCATCCTGGCACTTGAGTACTGGTACCGTCTGGCGCCCCTGTTAAGCGCGGAACCAGAACCCGCGAAAGAACTCGCCGGACTCATCGATCGCACATCACGGCTTGCTGTCAGCCAGGGACTCGTCCTGCCGCAACGCNCTGCCNACGACCAGGATCCGCAGGCAGTAACAGCTGGTGTGTCATTGANTGTCATCGTCCAGGCTNCCAGTGANCTGGCCGGTGAAATTCGTGATTCCGACACCTTGTACGTCTACGCCCGGCCGGNGTCTGGCCCGGCGGTGCCGGTCGCNGCNCTACGGCTGCCGGCCAGCNGCTTCCCGGTNAGGGTCACGCTCGACGACAGCNCTGCCGTAATGCGCGATAAAACGCTNTCGGAGTTCGACACAGTCGTCGTCGGGGCACATATATCGCGCACCGGTAACGCTCGGAGACAAAGCGGCGATCTGACCGGTGAGAGCGTGACGACTCCGGTCGATTCTGACGGGACCATAACGCTTCACATCACGACACGCGTCCCCTGATACAGAGCTCCCCTAGTGGATGATGTTGTGTTCTGGACCGAACGGAAATCCAGTCAGGTTGTCGGCGCCTTCCCGAGTCACAACCAGGATATCGTGCTCTCGATAACCTCCGGCACCCGGCCGACCTTCGGGAATCATGATCATCGGCTCCATCGAAACCACCATCTGCGGTTCGAGAACGGTTTCNACATCCTCGCGCAGCTCAAGACCTGCCTCGCGACCATAATAGTGCGACAGCGTACCGAAGGAATGCCCGTAACCGAAAGTGCGGTAGGCCAACAGGCCGTGAGTGCGGTAGATCTCGTTNAGTTCGGCCGCCACGTCGCAACAGCGCACTCCGGGNCNGATCANCTCCAGTCCTCGGCGGTGGACTTGAACGTTGACCTCCCAAAGTGCCAGGGCTCGATCACTGCAATAAGCCAGGAACAGTGTCCGNTCAAGCGCCTGGTAGTAGCCCGAGATCATTGCAAACGTATTCAGGCTCAGGATCTCACCGCGCTGGATCTTGCGAGTGGTCAACGGGTTGTGGGCACCATCTGTATTGATGCCGGACTGCAGCCAGGTCCAGGTGTCCATCAGTTCAGTGTGCGGGAAAGTGCGGGCGATCTCCCGGATCATGGCCCGGTTTGCGTGTAGCGCCACTTCGTATTCCGGAACTCCCTCCGCGATCGCCTCCAGAGCACTCACGCCGCCCAGGTCACAGATTCTGGCACCCGCCTTTATCAGTGCAATCTCTTCTTTTGACTTGCGCATGCGCATCTGCATTGCTGNCNGCGAAACATCCACCAGTTNNCGTCCAGGCAGGGCCAATTCGAGCTTCTCNCGGTTCTGTACGGTCAGGTGNTCAAGTTCCACACCGACGGTCATCGCTGTCCCGACCAGCTGNTTTACGGCAANAAAAAAATTATCNTTNTGCCAATCGGTATAGACCAGATTGTCNTGCCCGGACGTCTGGCGCCAAGGTTGACCGCCGTCGATATTTGCGCTGATGGTCGTTGAGCGGCTGTCTGTCACCACCAGTGCGTAATTCCGACCAAATGCCGTGTAGACAAAATCGGCGAAATAGTTAATGCAGTGCATAGAAGTCAGCACCGCAACCTCAATTCCGCTGCTCGACATCTGCGCGCGCAGCATGGCGACTCGCCGGGCCATCTCTTCGCTGGAGAAGGTGGGCTCAGGGGGCGCGCCGTTTTTGATGGTCAGTGTTCTGGGGCGTTCAGTCATACTGAATCACCACAACACTGAACCAGGTCTGTTTCTTGCATTAACAATTCTGATCTTTAACCTGATCCTGGTTCAGTACCACCCCCATCTGTTAACAATTCTTTGACTTATCCGAGGGTGTCTGCCAGAACCCGATCCCAGTCGAAGCCATCGAAGAATTCCATGTGCTTGGCGTTACATTGTGCCTGGAAATCGGAACCAGGTAGCACACTGGCCACGCAACGGTATTTCTCCTGTAAAGCCTTCGTTTTGGGTGTCTCTTCTATNCAGATAGTTGCGATGCCCGCAATGACGCCACCCTGGCGTTCAATCAGTTCAATCGCGGCTCCGATAGTCCCACCGGTCTCGACCCACTGATCGACCAACAGAACTCTTGTCCCAGGTCGACAGGCCGGCACACGCAACTCCATCGATTGAGGTCGCTGGGTGTAATTGACAAATTCCACCTCGTCGGTCGGCACGGGCAGCTTTCCTGCTTTTCTGATCGTCAACAGGCCGGTACCCAGGCGAANGGCCAACGCCCCACCGAGCACATAGCCCGCCGCGTCCACACCAGCAACCACATCGATCCGCTCGGATCGAAACGGCGCCAACAGATCATCAACCATCGCGCTGAATGCCCGGGCATTGATGTAAGCTGATGACGGATCGAGCCAGGCAAACGTATCGCCCTTGACCGTGGGTGCCATGTATCGAAGATACCAGCGCTCATCAGCTTCTGTTCGGGTCGCTGTGGGACTCTTCCCTACAACGTGCGACTGACGGCAGTTCTCCAGCAGTCGGGTCAACCGACCTTGGTCAATTTCGTAGAAATCACCCGGCCGATTGATGCCGGTGGCAACTAGAATCGCATCTGCATCGCGAGCGTAGTCACCGACGTTCTCCGGTGTTATCCCCGAGGCGATCGCCAGGGGCCGTTGGGCGACCCCGGTTCGAAAATTCGCTATCTTGCTGAGATCCGCAGTCTGACCGGTACCAGGGCCAGAGGTCGTGACCACATCCATCCAGCGAGACGCTTGCGACGCGGCCTCGACGTAATGCGCCGGATTCACAACCCGCTGTTTCTTGAAAGCAGTGCCGCCAAAGTAGAGCCCGGTCCACAAGCTCTCTGCTCTCAATCTCGAGATCTCTTCGGCCTCGGANGCGTCACGCTCACGTTCTTCGATCCTGGCATCATCGGCCCAGTAGGCATCGATGACCAGCCCGCGTTGCTCCATCTCACCCAACACAGGAAAAGCATCCCGGCCTGTCACNCCCAGGAAATTCACCCCCATCCAGACCGAGGGGAACGCTTCTCGGCACTCCTCCAGCAATGGAAGGAAGGTCGGCAAATCGAAATCATGATTGATAAGAAACACACCCTGAGCCCCGCAGCCCACCGCCAACTCGATATTTCGGCAGACCTGAGGGCGGTCCTGGACATGGATGACAGGCAACACGGCCGGGCCGGGCACCTTGAACTGTTTATGGAATTGAATGCGGTTCACAGACTTGTCCTGGTCGAAATGTTNGATTAATATAACTGATTCTAGCGAATTATTATTTGTTTTATCTATAAATGAAAGCGCTGGACATTCCCACCGATCTGCTCCGGACGCTGGTCGCGGTCATCGACTGCCAGAGTTACACCCGGGCGGCCAAAGTGCTCGGCTGCTCCCAGCCCACCGTCAGCCTGCACATGCAGCGACTGCAACGCCATGCCCAGGGAAAACTGATGCTCAGNCAGCGAAAACCGGTTGAGCTGACCCCCCTGGGGACACAACTGGCCGGTTATGCGCGCCAGATACTCGCTTTGCACGGAGAATTGGCCTATCTCACAGGNGAGAACGCTGGATCNCAGANCGTGCGGGTGGGCCTGCCGACGGATTACGCGACTGCGNCNCTGCANTCCGGCTTGATGGCGCTTTGCAGAGCACATCCCGAACTCAGCCTGGAGTATCGTTGTGCGCTCAGTCAGTCAATCACCCTGGACTTTGAATCGGGTGACCTCGATATCGTAGTGGCCATCGACCAGGGCAACCTGCCGCCGCATGGCAGCCAAACCTGGACCGTACAACCCCTGTGGGTCACGAGCCGATCATTCAAGCTGTCATCGGAACGCTCTGTGCCACTGATCGCACACCCGGAAGGCTGTGAGTATCGACTCCGGATGACGGAAGTCCTGGACGCGGCTGACCTCGCCTGGCACGTGATCTATGAAAGTCCTTTTATACAGGGATTGCAAGACGCGGTNGAAAGCGGGCTCGGGATTTCGGCCCTGACACTACCNACCTTAACCNAACGGATGAAAGAATTGCGCCAGAATGCTGATTTTGCACCGNTGCGTCCCATTACAGTGGGGATCTTCTCGCGCAACACACCTGCCAGGCCAGAGGTTTCACTGGTACTGAACCATCTTCAACAGACTTTTAAAGCGACCAGGGCACCANCAAGCTTGAATCAACCGAGTAACCCCAAGTAAATTCACCCCTAGCCCACAACAAGTGAACAANCCCTTTCCATNAGGAGGAACCACCGATGAGTGAAAACAAACGCACCCCGGCCAAGACGACGTCTGCGACAGATCTCTCGAGACGCAAAATTTTGCAAGGAGCCGGTGTGGCTTCGACTGCAACCGCACTGGGCGTACCCCTGATACTGGTACCGCCGCGTGCCCAGGCCGCCACCGAGCTTAATATGATCGCCTGGTACGGGCACGGGGAACCCGACATGGTTGAAGAGTTCGAAGCCAAGCACAATGTCAAAATCAAGGCCAAGTACTACGCCGGAGGCGACAATATGCTGGCCCTGATTTCACAATCACCCCCCGGCACATACGACATCATTCTTTCAGATGCCGAGTTTGTACAACTGCTCAACGAGGCCGGCTACATAGAAAAGATGGACCCGAACGAGTACAACATGCATGATCTTTACGACGAGTTCACGCGGTTCCCAGGACATTGGAACGGCGGCGACCTTTATTCGGTAATCGTCAGATTTGGCTTCCTTGGGGTATCGTTCAACACGGATATTGTCAGCCATGAAGAAGCCATGGACTATAACGTTCTGTGGGAACCCAANCTGACAGGCAAAGTCGGTCACTTTGACTGGCATCTGCCAAACCTTGGGTGTCTCAGCCTTCGGGATGGAAACAACAGTCCCTCACCTTTCGATATCAATGACGCGCAGTGGAAGAAACTCCAGGAGACGACGTTGTCACTGAAGCCCCAGGTCGGGGGTTATTTCGACTATGGCGGGACNTTTTCTTCTCTTAGAAGCGGTGAGATCCATGCNATGTGTGGCATTGGTGACTGGATCACCGGAGTGGTGCGCAAGGATGGGTCACCGGTNGATTCGGTTGTCCCCAAACAGGGTGGGATCCAATGGACCGAATCGTACTCGATTGGCAAGGGCTCCAAGAAGCAGGATCTGGTCAAGGATTTCATCCGTTACATGACTTCCGGACCAGGCCAGGTGCGATCCGCAGGAATGGATGCCTACCCGGCAATGTCGCCCTACAAGGCCGGCTGGAAATCNCTCAACGAAGCCGATCCGGCCGAAGCAAAGCGCCAACGGATGGTCTTCGATGGTCCNAACTGCCTGGACGACATTCGAGACGGTCGGATCCATTTCAGNGGAGTTCCCGTGCAGCAGTCCCTGGAAGAATGGAATGAGTTCTGGTCGGAATATAAAAACGCCTGAGCGGCGATGANGATGAACGGGCCGGCCAACACCGGCCCGTTTTCTTTCCTCGCCCTGCAGGCGACACGCTCGGCAGGAGNTCTGTAGACAGACCGGCCGGGCAGGCNCTGAGCGAATCTNGCCCGACGTCCTCAGCGCACCACATCTCAAAGCACTGTGAAAAAACGACAGACCGTCACGATCTATGGCCTGACCTGGTCGATGCCCATAGTCCTCTGGCAGCTGGTTTTCTTCGTCTTCCCCCTATTGTTCCTNTTGCTGATGAGTTTCTGGCTGGTCAAGAATTATCGGATGGTGCCGGGGTTCGACACGGTCAACTGGGTCAAGATGTTCTCTAAAGACTACTTCTGGGATGGCTACTGGAGAACCCTGGGGTATGCTGCCGTGGCAACACTCGTCACCAGTATCATCGCGTTCCCCTGTTCTTTTGCCCTGGCCTTCAAAGTCTCGCCCCTGGTACGTCGTTGGGCTCTGTTTTTCCTGATCGTGCCGTTCTTTACCAGTTATCTGGTCAGGATTTTCTCCTGGCAGATCTTTCTCAACGACAACGGCATCATCAATGTCCTTCTGGGTTACATTGGCATCGGGCCGTTTTCGATGCTCTATACCTTTTTTGGCACCCTGGTCGGTTATCTGACGCTGTGCCTGCCGCTCGCGGTGGTGCTGCAGTTAATCTCCCTGTCGAACGTCGACCGGAATCTGATTGAAGCGGCCCACAATCTCGGTTGCGGCAGACTTCGAACGGTGTTCGCGGTGATCATTCCCCTGGCCAAGATCGGCATCATCATCGCGGCGCTGTTCTGCTTCATTCTGTCCTTCGGCGACTTTGTCAGCCCTTATTATCTGGGTGGCTCTAAACCCCCGACGCTCAGTATTCTGATCATCGACACAACCAAATCCGGGCAGCAGTGGCCGCGGGCAGCAGTCATCGCTGTTACCATGATCGTGACGCTGTTTGTCATTATGTTTACCGCGGTCGCAACGGCCTACCGGAAACGCTCGTGAAAGACTCCAGATTCCANCATTGGGTGTTGCGCAGCTACATCGTTCTGGTTTTTTTGTTCGTTTTCACACCCATCCTGACCAGTTTTGTTTTTTCNTTCAACTCCGATCGGTTCCCGACCCTGCCGCTGGGCCATTTCACCACCCACTGGTATCAACTGGCGTTTACCGACGCCGATATCTGGGATGCTTTTAAGGTCAGTNTGATCGTGTCTTTGTCAGTNGCCNCNNTGGCGACAGTACTGGGTTTCTGNACGGCCTATACCGACTACCGCTACAATTTTTTCGGCAAGCCGGCNTACCTGGCGCTGTCACTGCTGCCCCCGACCATTCCGCTGGTTATCATGGGGCTTGCAATGCTCGCCCTTCTGGCCAGGATCAACATGTCCGGAGAAGTGCACTCGATCATCGTCAGTCACGTTGTCCTGTGCTCACCGTTTGCAATGGCCGTGGTACGCATGCGGCTGGCCCAGATCGACCCGAATCTGGAGCCGGCCGCCTGGAACCTGGGCGCCTCGCCGTGGCGTGCAATGCGGGAAGTCATCCTGCCGTTCTGTGCACCGGCCATCGTCTCGGCGTTCTGCCTGACGGCGGCNGTCTCTTTCGATGAGTTTGCCGTCGCCTGGTTCGTGTCGGGTCTCAACAAGACAGTACCCGTGATCATTCTGGAGATTCTGCAGGGCAACACCGACCCGAGGATCAACGCCATCGGATCGGTGGTTTTCATGACTTCGATGACCCTTGTGATCCTGGCNCAGATCATCTACATGAGAAAATCATCGCGGCGTTCTCTGGCCGGNATCTGAGGAACAGGCAGATGTCTTCGANAAACAAAGATCCGATGGTGGTATTCGATCAAGTCAGCAAACGATTTGGCGATGTTACCGCTGTCGATTCGATTGACCTTGCCATAGATGAGGGGGAGTTTCTGTCCATCATGGGGCCTTCGGGCTGTGGCAAAACCACGACCCTGCGCATGCTCGCAGGCCTGGAGCACCCAAGCGAGGGGGAGGTCCGCCTCGATGGGGAGAGACTCAATGAGGTCAGTGTCTCCGAAAGGGACACGCCTCTGGTCTGGCAGTCTCTGGCACTCTTCCCGTTTCTCAATGTGGTTCGAAACGTCGAGTTCGGTTTGAAGATGCGTGGCATCGATCCTGCCGAGCGCCGGCGACGGGCCATGGACTGGCTCGAGCGGCTGGAAATCAGCGAGTTTGCCGAGCGCCAGATCAACCAGCTGTCCGGAGGTCAGCAGCAACGGGTGGCACTCGCCCGTTCCCTGGTGACCGAACCCCGCATACTGCTGCTCGACGAACCGCTGAGCGCGCTGGATGCCAATCTAGTTGTACGTATGCAGGGCGTTCTGACGCGACTGCAGCGGGAACTCGGCATTACCTTTATCTATGTTACCCACAGGCAGTCCGAAGCTTTTGCGATGTCCGACCGGGTGGTCATCATGAACGAGGGAAGGATCGAGCAGACCGACTCACCCCGGGGCATCTACCGAAGTCCGGCGACCCGCTTTGTGGCCGAATTCGTCGGCTCGAACAACATTCTGGCGGGGACCATCAGAACAGCTGGTGAGGCCATCGAACTCCAGACTCCCGCCGGACTCTTTCAATGCACACCGGTAGCGGGACAGGATTGTGTTGCCGGGGCCCCGGCAACGCTGGTGATCAGTGCGGACCTGATCAGGCTGGCCGCCTCTCCCAGCCACCAGCCGAACGAGATTAAATGCCGCTTCATCAGCGAAGAGTTCATCGGTTCGGTCGTCACCCTGCTGACCGAAACGGCGGCTGGCGACGACTTCAAGATCCAGATCCAGCAACGGGAACTCTCTGAACTGGACTTCAGGCCCGGCTCCCCGGTCTACGCACACTGGGACCCGTCAGACGCTCATCTGCTGGTGGAGAAATCCTGATCGGCGATCAAACACCCCTGCCCACCACTGGCAAGTTTTTTTCAGAACAGCAGCTTGGGGTTGTAACATCACCCCATCCGGGCGTACTCCATCAGGGGAAGTGACCATGTTGCAACTGCTTATCCGACAGGCAACACTGATCGATCAGGCAACTCCCGTTGATATCGGCTGCAGCGAGGGCCGCATCGTCGAGGTCTCAGCGCGGATCGAAGGAGAGGCTGAACAAGAGATCGATGCCAGCGGACGCCTGGTTACGACGCCATTCGTCGACAGTCATTTTCACATGGATTCGACCCTGTCCTACGGGCGTCCGCGGGTCAACCAGAGCGGCACCCTGCTCGAAGGAATCGCCCTGTGGTCTGAGCTGAAACCCCAACTGGACGCCGAAGACATCAAGAGTCGGGCGCACGCGTTGTGCCGCTGGGCTGTGGCAAGGGGCAACCTGGCCATTCGGAGCCACGTTGATATTTGTGACCCGGAACTCACTGCGGTACGGGCGCTTCTCGAGGTGCGCGAGGAACTGCGCCCCGACCTCGACCTGCAACTTGTCGCCTTCCCCCAGGACGGCTATTTCAGATATCCCGAGGCGGTCAATCTGCTGCCAAAGGCGCTTGATCTTGGCGTCGACGTGGTCGGGGGGATTCCCCATTTTGAGCGGACCATGGCCGAAGGAACCCGTTCGGTCAGCGCTTTGTGCGAGATCGCGGAGAAGCGAGGCCTGATGGTAGACATGCACTGCGACGAGTCCGACGATCCTTCATCCCGCCACATCGAAACCCTGGTGGCCGAGACCCAGCGNCTGGGTATGGGCGGCCGCGTGGCAGGTTCGCATCTGACCTCGATGCACTCGATGGACAATTATTACGCAGGAAAGCTGATCTCGCTTATGGCCGAGTCTGAGGTCCACGCCGTCGCCAACCCGTTGATCAACATCACCCTGCAGGGACGTTCGGACAGTTATCCCAAGCGCCGCGGCATGACTCGAGTCAAAGAGATGATAGAGCAGGGTATCAACGTCGCATTCGGGCATGACTGTGTGCTGGACCCCTGGTACGCCCTGGGTAGTCACGACATGCTCGAGGTCGCCAGCATGGGTCTGCATGTCGCCCAGATGACAGGCATCAGCGAGATGCACGCTGCCTTCAGGGCCGTGACCATCAATGCNGCCAGAGTTATGGGCCTGCCAGACTACGGTCTGACCCCTGGCTGCAACGCCGACATGGTGGTTCTACAGGCGGGTGACCCGGTCGAAGCCCTGCGCTTAAAAGCCAATCGCCTGTTTGTGATTCGNCGTGGCCGAATAATTGCCGAGTCAGCGCCTCACGAGNCCCGNGTGCACATGATGGGTGTTGACTCTACGGTCAACTTCGCCCACGGCGAATTCAACGGTCGGTAGAACGAATCTCAAGACCCGCTGGCAGCCTTCTGCTCGGCGGCACAGAGCTCNGCNATCGCAGTTTCCAGNCGCTCGAGCCCTTCGGCGATATCGGCTTGCGGGATGATCAGTGACGGTGCGAGACGCACGACATCCGCNCCTGCTATCAGNAGCATTACCCCAGCGTCCTCCGCGGCCTGAAGAAACTCGCGCGCGCGACCCGACCACGGGTCCGAAACGACACAGCCGATCAACAGTCCCCGTCCGCGGATCGTTCGAAAGACATCGAAACGGCTCGAGATCTTCTCCAATCCTTCAACGAGCATGGTCCGGCGANNCGTAACACCTTCAAGCACTTCNTGNGTGTTGATAATGTCGAANGCNGCAGCGGCGACCGAGCAGGCCAGCGGGTTGCCCCCGTAGGTGCTACCATGAGTTCCAACTTTAAAAACTTCAGAAACTTCCGCTGTCGCCAAAGTTGCGCCGATGGGGAATCCCCCCCCTAGGGCTTTTGCGGTAGCCATAATGTCGGGCCTAACGTCGTACCATTCGTGGGCATACAACTTGCCAGTTCGACCTACCCCTGTCTGTACTTCATCCAGCACCATTAAGGCGTTATGTTCATCACATAGACGCCGAATGGCCTGCATAAATTCCGGATCGGCATCCAGGACGCCGCCTTCCCCCTGTATAGGCTCAACAATGACCGCACAGACCGTGTCAGATAACGAGCTGAAGGTTTCCTCAAGGGCAGCCACATCGTTAAAAGGCAGGTGAGTAATCGAACCCGGTAACGGTCCAAACCCTTGCCGATAATTCGGTTGTCCGCCTACTGAAACGCTGAATAGCGAGCGGCCGTGAAAAGCGTTGTCAAAAGCGATGATCAGATCTTTCTCGGGACCGAACTGTGTACTGCAGTAGCGACGGGCAAGTTTCAGAGACGCTTCAATCGCCTCACCGCCGGAATTACAGAAGAACACCCGCTCCGCGAATGTCGCATCGCACAGTTTCTGGGCCAGTACCATGGCAGGTTCAGTGGCCATTACGTTCGAGGTGTGCCAAAGCTTCGAGGCCTGCGCTGTAAGCGCCGAGACCAGCGACGGGTGGACATGGCCCAACGCATTGACCGCGATCCCACCGGCAAAGTCCACGTACTCCCGCCCCTGCTGGTCCCAGACCCGTGAGCCATTGCCGCGGACCGGAATCACGTCGCCGGGTGCATAGTTCGGCATCATATACTGGTCGTAAAGCTCTCGTGGTGTTGCGGTCATCATCGTTCTCCGGGCTTGAGTCGCTGCAGCGAAACGGAGTTTAACCCAGCCGGGCCTGGAGTTTTCCCGGTAACGGCTGTTTCTCGGTCTCGCAAAGACGATATCATGCCAGCACCGGTTCTTTGACCAAGGGAGGTCAGGCAGATCATGAGCAGACTATTTGGCTCGATCAGACAAATGGGGTACGTGGTCCGGGATGTCGAGGAGGCGATGCAGCACTGGATCCAGGTCTGTGGCATCGGACCGTGGTATTACGTCGACAAACTGACCGTGAACGATTTTCATTACCGGGGCCAGCCGGGAGAGCCACACCTGTCGATCGGGCTGGCGAACTCCGGATACGTACAGGTCGAACTCATTCAACAGCGTGACGACTCGCCCACCATGTACCAGGATTTTCTCAATGCGGGACATGAGGGCCTGCAGCACTGGTCAAGCTGGCCAGAGGACTTCGACAGCGTCTATCGTCAGGCGCTCGATTCCGGTTACGAAGTCGGACAGGAGGCAGACAGCCCCCGCGGTCGATTCGTCTATTTCTTCAATGAAGGGCACCCCGGCACCGTGATCGAGATGGCACATCTGACCGCAGAGCGGCGACGAATCTTCGACGCAGTCAGGGAAGCGGCGGTGGACTGGGACGGCAGCGATCCGATCCGGGAGAACTGGCCCTGAACTGAAGCCCGTGCCGCTAAACGGCTCTATGACGCCCGGTAGAGGTCAGACCCCCCGGCGTCAGGGCAGTAACGGGCCGGGTGCCTCAATCAGTTCGCGTAGCCGGCCGAGAAACCGGGCGCAGGGTGCTCCGTCGACCAGCCGGTGATCGAAGGTCAGGACCAGAGTGGCCACGTCACGGGCCACGAACGCATCACCGGCACACCGCGGCTCCCGGCGTACCCGACCAACACCCAGGATGGCACACTGAGGTGGATTCAGTACCGGTGTGAACCAGTCCACGCCCAGGCCACCCAGATTACTGATGCTGAAGGTCGCGCCGACCAGTTCGTCCGGCATCAGCTTGCGCTCGCGGGCCTTAACAGCAAACTCGCGCACAGCCCGCGCAATCTGAACGAGATCGAGCCGGTCTGCATCCTTGATGACCGGCACCACCAGACCGGCCTCGGTATCAATGGCGACGCCAAGATTAATGGCGCGGTAGCGGTGCATGGCCCCGTCCACATAACCCGAATTCAGGTCGGGATAGTCCTGTAGCACTTTGGCCACTGCAGCCAGCACCAGGTCGTTTATGCCCGGGACCAGGGCGTAGCTGTCACGCCAGGTTTCTTCCTGCCCGGACTGGATGGCATTGAAGTCGGTGAAATCCACTTCCACCCCTTCCGAGACATGTGGCGCTTGAGCCCAGTTGGCGCTCAGCCGCTGCGCGGTCGTACGCCTGATCCCGGTCAGCGGAATGATCTCCGCTTCCGGGTCCGCTGACCCGTCAGCAGCGGCAAGCGGGGTTGCCGTACCAGAGTCAATCGCCCGCTGAACGTCTTCCTTGGTTACCCGACCATCAGGGCCGGAACCTGCCAGCGCCTCGGCGTCGACACCGTGCCGATCCGCCAACCTCTGGGCCACGGGTGTCACCCGCGGACCGCTGGGCGCCGGATCGGTGACTCCGGCCTTTTCGTCCGGCAGATCGGGCACAGCCTCACCTGCTTTCCCGATCCAGGCCAGCACGTCGCCGACATCATATTCTCCGTCAACCGCAGCGACCCGTTTCAGCAACACCCCACCGAGCGGAGAATTCACCTCGACCACGGTCTTGTCGGTCTCGACAGACACCAGCAGTTCACCTTCATCAACCGATTGGCCTTCATCGATGTACCACTCGACGATCCGGCCCTTCTCCATAGTGTGGCCGAGTGCTGCAAGTCGAAACTGGGTCGCCA
>PBDS01000050.1 GCA_002718155.1 Pseudomonadota bacterium | reverse complement strand
ATTCATTGCACCGACTGATCCGTACGACCTGGCGATAGTGACCGTTGCAGATAAGGCCCTGTCTCCGGGTATGACGATGTTGTCTGGTCAAATTGCCTATCTTGGTACCGATGGTTCAGGCCGGGACCTGCTCAGCAGTATCTTCTATGGGCTGCGTATTAGCCTGACTGTCGGTATTGGCAGTGGGGTCATCGCGCTGGCAATTGGTGTCGTGGTCGGCCTTACCGCCGCCTATTTCGGTGGTCGAACCGACGCTTTGATCATGCGTCTGGTCGATATGCAACTCAGTTTCCCCGCCATACTGATTGCCCTGGTGTTGCTCGTCACACTGGGTAAGGGTGTGGACAAGACGCTGATCGCCCTGATCGTGGTTCAGTGGGCCTACTACGCGAGAACGGTTCGCGGCTCAGCACTGGTCGAACGCAACAAAGAGTACATCGAATCCGCACAGTGTCTGGCGTTGTCCAGGCCACGTATCCTGTTCCGCCACCTGTTTCCAAACGTCCTTGCGCCGATCATCGTGGTCGGGACGATGCAGACCGCACACGCGATCGCGCTTGAGGCTACGTTGTCGTTCCTTGGCCTCGGTATGGAGCAGACCGAGCCGTCGCTGGGCAGCCTGATTGCCAATGGATTCGACTACATACACTCGGGCCATTACTGGATCACCGTTTTCCCCGGTGTGGCGCTGCTCGTCACGATCGTTTCGATCAATCTGGTTGGCGATCAACTCCGGGATGTGCTCAATCCGAGATTACAACGCTAGAGTTCTGGAGAATGACAGGCAACGGTTCCCACCCGGTACTTGAAGTGAGTCATCTGCAGACGTCTTTTTTTACCAAAGCTGGTGAAGTCAAGGCGGTAGATGACGTTAGTTTTCAAGTTCACTCCGGCCGGGTCCTTGGTCTGGTCGGAGAGTCAGGTTCCGGCAAGACCGTAACGGGCTTCTCGATCATGGGGCTGGTGGATCCGCCTGGCCGGGTTGCCGGTGGCGAGATCCGTTTTCAGGGCGAGGATCTGGTCCAGGCCACTGAACAGCGCTGGCAACAACTCAGAGGGAACCAGATTGCCATGGTCTTTCAGGACCCGATGATGACACTCAACCCGGTGCTGCGTATCGATACCCAGATGATCGAAGCGATACGCGCGCACGAACGCCTTGATCGCTCTACGGCCAGACGCCGGGCTCGCGACGCGCTTGGCCAGGTCGGCATTCCATCACCGGACGAGCGGTTGAAGGCCTACCCACACCAGTTTTCCGGTGGCATGCGCCAGCGCGTGTCCATCGCAATCGCCCTGTTGAACCGGCCAGAGCTGATCATCGCAGATGAGCCTACTACCGCTCTGGATGTCACGATCCAGGCGCAGATCCTGTACGAGGCGCAGAAGCTTTGCCGGGAGACGGGCACGGCCCTGATCTGGATCACGCACGATCTGTCGGTGATTGCGGGCCTGGCCGATGAGGTGGCCGTGATGTACGCCGGCCGTGTGGTCGAATATGGTGAGGTCGATGACGTTCTGGATCATTCCCTGCATCCTTATACACACGGCCTGATCGGTTCAGTACCGTCCAGAAACCGGCGTGGCGTACCGTTACAGCAGATCCCGGGTATGACACCTTCGCTGCTGAATCTGCCACCAGGCTGTGCCTTCAGTGAACGTTGCCCTCGGGTGGTCGAATTGTGTTCAACAGCGCCCGAAGTCAGCCAGCCCGAAGGCAGCAGGCGGATGATTCGGTGTCATTCGCCCGTATCGCCTGCAGACGATTCGACTGGAGCGCCGGCCTCATGACGAATTCAGCGACCCATAGCTCCCCACCGATGGTCGAATTGCGAGACGTCTCGAAGCGTTTCACCAAGACACTCGATCTGGCCGGTCGTCTGGCCCGGAAAATTGGAGTAGATGTCCGAGAAGAGGTGGTCCATGCGGTTGACGGTGTGTCACTTTCGATCTTTGACGGCGAAGTCGTCGGACTGGTTGGAGAGTCGGGTTGCGGTAAGTCGACGCTGGGCCGAATTGTTGCTGGGGTGCATCAGCCCTCTGAAGGTGAGGTTTATTTCCGCGGCGCTGCTGTCAACGCGATGTCCGGATCCGATGCCCGCGATGCGGCGCTCAGCATCCAGATGATTTTTCAGGATCCAATGAGTTCGTTGAACCCCCGGCGACGGGTTATCGACATCATTGGTGAAGCGCCGGTTGTACACCGCGTTGTTGAGAGAAAGGGCGTGGAAGCACACGTCAAGCAGGCCATGCTTCGGGTCGGTCTGGATCCTGATTTTATGCGTCGCTACCCGCACCAGTTCTCAGGTGGCCAGCGGCAGCGGATCGGCATTGCCCGGGCGCTGGCTGTTAATCCGGATTTTCTGGTTTGTGATGAATCTGTCGCAGCACTCGATGTCTCGATCCAGGCGCAGGTGCTGAACCTGTTCATGAGTCTTCGCAAGGAACTGAACCTGACTTATCTGTTTATCAGCCATGATCTCGGGGTGGTCGAACATCTGAGTGACCGTGTTGTGATCATGTATCTCGGTCGAGTGGTCGAGGTCGCAACCACCGAAGCGTTGTTCGCCGCGCCTCGCCATCCCTACACACAGGCGTTACTGGCTGAAGTGCCCAGGATCGATTCGCGGCGCCGACGATTTGAACCTGTCCGCGGTGAGATCCCTTCTCCGCTGGACCCGCCAACGGGTTGCCATTTTCATCCCCGCTGTACGCTCGCAGTTGATCGTTGCAGCCAGGAACAACCGACTCTGCGCGAAATCGAAATCGAAAACGATCGCCTGGTGGCCTGTCATTTATGCGAGCCGAAGACCGATAGCGATTCCGGTTAACCTTTGGGTGATATTCTGTTCCAGCACAGGCAGCAGCTCTAGTGAACGCTTCACGCGTTTCATGGGACTACCGCGATCTTTTGCGGACGTACTGAAAAAAGGCCGGTCCTGCTCCGGAGATCAACGTAATACGCAGAATGTGCATGGTGGCGATAAACGCAAGGTCAGCATTCATCGATATCGCGATCAGGCTCATCTCGGCCAGTCCACCGGGCGCCAGCGCAAGCAGTAGTGTTTGTTCTTCAATGCCGACCCAAGGCGCTGTAATTCTCGCCAGGGCGGCTGCGATCACCAGCATGATGGCGGTTGCGATGCATGCGGCTATCGCTGGACGGAACATCCGGACCAGGCGCATGCCGCGGAATTGGGTACCGATGGCAGAACCAATCACGATCTGGGCAACGGTGATCACGGGTGCCGGCAGCGGTGTCTGCACCCATCCCAGCGCATAGGCAAATCCTGCCAGGATCAACGGGGCCAAGAATTGGCTGAAGGCCAGACCGATCCGGGCCGCGATCAAATAACCCGACACGCCACAGACCAGGAGAATCAATGTTTCCCGATGGTCGGGATAGCCGGTTACGGAGCCGGGAACAGGGCGCACGGCGCCCGGATCGATGTCGCCGGCAAACACGAAATATAGAGGAACACAAAGCACCACCAGGAACACCCGGGTTGCGTGAGCAATCGGAATCTGCTGGGTGTCTCCGCCAGCCTGCTCACCGGCAATGACCATTACACCCAGGCCACCCGGTGTACTGGAGAAATACGCAGTGGTTCGATCCATGAAAGCGATGCGGTGGAAAACGGCGAGAGAAATCACGGTGGTGACGGCGACGTAACCAAGCATGATCAGTGCAGCGCCTGACCAGGCGACCAGTTGTTTGAAGACTTCGGCAGTGAAGAAACTTCCGACGAGGATACCGAGCACAATGATCATCATGTTTCTCAGCGGCATATAGCGCCTGACCGGTGCGCCCATCAGGGCAGCGGCTGAGACAAAGATCATGCTGCCCAGCATCCAGGGCAGCGGCATATGCCAGCGGTAGAAGATGTAGCCGCCGGCCGACCCGATACCCAGGCTGAGCAGAACGTTTCTTACTGCGCGGGGTTCAATGGTCACGTGGACAACGGGGGACACGACTCATGGGAGAAACTTCTGCTGCAGATAGCGGCGGAAAGGTCGGGCAATGCAGGTTTGGAAAGACGGTGAACCTGGTCTGCCGTAACAGCTATCCGGTGTCATTCGGACGCGTCTTCGACACCGAGGCGTTTCTGGAGGGCTGAACTCGTCGTAGTGTACTGGAGCTTGTGTTTGGTATCGGGGTCCAGGTGCTGTTGGATGGCGAACGCTGCCAGGGCGCCTTCATGGAAGCCGCTCAGAATCAGCTTCTTCTTGCCGGGATAGGTGTTGATGTCGCCGATGGCGTAGATTCCGGGAATGTTGGTCTGAAAGGTCTCCAGGCTGACGCTGAGGTGTTTTCGTTCAATATCCAGGCCCCATTGGGCGATCGGTCCAAGATCCGGTGACAGGCCATAGAACACCAGCAGTTCATCCAGTTCCAGGAAACGCGAGTCACCTTCACCGAATGGCGCGACTTCGATTGCACTGATTCTGTCCCCGTCGGCCCGGTAACTGGGGATTCGCCCGATCAGGCAGTCCACCGGTTTTGACGGGTCATTGACAAGCTCGTGCATTGTCTTCACTGACGCTGGTGCGGCACGGAATTCATCGCGCCGGTGAACGATGGTTATGTGTTCTGCGCTTTCGGCGAATTCGATTAGCCAGTCCAGCGCTGAGTCGCCGCCACCGAGAATCACGACTTTCTTGTCCTTGAAGTGCTGTTTGTCTGCGACGTGATAATGGAGGTTGGTCTGCTCAAACGATTCGATTCCAGCCAGTCGCAAGGGCCGGGACTTGAAGGCACCGAGCCCGGCAGCGATGACGACCGTACGGCTGCGGAAACAGGTGCCGGCCTCGGTTCGAAGCTCAAAGGAGCCGTCGCCCTGTACGGCCAGATCGGTAACACGCTGCCCCAGATGATAGGTGGGGTCGAAGGGCTGGAGTTGTTCCGCCAGCCGGTCGATCAGTTCCTGGGCACCGACGATCGGCAGGGCCGGGATGTCGTAGATTGCTTTGTCCGGGTACAGCATGGTGCATTGACCGCCGATGACGGGCAGTGAATCGACGATATGGGCATCGATTCCTAGCAGTCCGAGCTCAAAACACTGGAACAGGCCACTGGGGCCCGCACCGATGATCACAACATCTGTTTTGATGGTCATGGCGCCCGAGTATAGCGTCGCAGCCCGGCCGACGATGGGCTGCACGCCACCAACGTACCCTATGCCTGGTTCTGAATCGCTGGTCCGGAGATAATCAACCAACAGGTCCAAGCCCCGTTGGTACCGGCCGAGCAGCAGTTCAGCTCACGACCGAAATAGCGTGACTGACAGGAGACAAGCAATGAGCAACGCTGAGTTGGCCGGTAACACTGACCCTCTGCTGCAGCCTTTCAAGCTCAAGCACTTGACGCTAAAGAACCGTGTCATGAGCACCAGCCACCTGTGCGGTCTGCACGAAGGTGGATTTCCACAAGCCGCTTACCAGGCTTATCACGAGGAGAAAGCCCGCGGCGGACTCGGCCTGACCATGTTCGGCGGGTCTTCTGCGGTGTCAGGCGATTCGCTCTGGGCAGCCGGTCAGATCAATGTTGGTACGGATGATGTGATCCCGTTCTTTGAGCAGTTCTCTTCCAGAATTCATCGACACGGTTGCGCGCTGATGTGCCAGATCAGTCATCTGGGCCGGCGGGCCGAATCCTACGCGGGTGACTGGCTGCCTGTGATCGCGCCATCGCCGATCAGGGAGACCCTGCATCGAAGTATTCCCAAAACGATGGACCGGCACGACATCAATCGGGTCGTCAAAGCGTATGGTTCAGCTGCCAGGCGCTGTCTTGAGGGCGGGCTGGACGGTATCGAAACCCTTGCTTCGGCCCACCTGATTGGCCAGTTCCTCTCACCGAAAACCAACCAACGCACGGATGAATTCGGTGGATCGCTGGAAAACCGCTGCCGCTTCGGGCTTTTGGTCCATGAAGAAATCCGCCGCCAGGTCGGGGATGCGTTTGTGGTGGGGCTGCGTTTCGTAGTGGACGAGAAAGGTGGTGAGGATCTGTCTTTTGAGGAATGTCTGGAGATCGCCTCCCATTTTGAGGCCAGCGGGCTGATCGATTTCTTCAACGGAATCTACGGCACCATGGACACCGAGATAGCCCTCGCCGTGGACAACATGCCGGGTATGGCCTCACCCATCGCCCCCTGGCTGGCAAGGGTGGGCGAATTTAAGCAGCACGTGGGCCTGCCGGTGTTTCACGCGGCTCGCATCACAGACATCGCGACAGCGCGCTACGCGATTACTGAAAACCTACTCGATCTGGTGGCGATGACTCGGGCCCACATTGCCGATCCGCAGATCGTCAACAAGCTGAGCGCCGGGCAGGAAGAGCGCATCCGGCCCTGTGTTGGGGCGACGCATTGCATGTCGGCCAATCGGCCTACCTGCCTGCACAATCCAGCGGCCGGTCGCGAACTGCAGCTGCCGCAGGTTATCGCGCCGTGTGACAAGCCGGGTCGCCGGATCGTGGTTGTCGGTGGTGGTCCGGCCGGGCTTGAAGCCGCACGGGTGTCGGCTGAACGTGGCCATCAGGTGATCCTTTTCGAAGCAGCGAGTCAGCCCGGTGGACAGCTGTTGATCGCTTCGACCGGCAGCTGGCGCGCTGACCTTGCTGCGGTGATCGACTGGCGTGTGGGCGAGATCACCCGGTTGGGAGTAGAGCTTCGCACGGACACCCTCGCCGGTCCCGACGACGTGCACCGGGAGAACCCGGAGGTGGTGATCATCGCCACCGGTGGAACACCGGACATCGATTCCATCGACGGTGCTGAGCACTGCACCAGCGCTTGGGATCTGCTCACCCGGCAGGCGGTGATCGGCAGCGACGTCATCATCTACGATGGCACGGGGCTGCACCCCGCACCCTCTTGCGCCCAGAGGGTCGCTGCTGTCGGTAAAAAGTGTCGGTTGGTCGCTATTGACGGCTTTCTTGCTGCCGGGCTGGCCTACTCCGAAAGAATCATCTGGCGCCGACAGATCTTCGAAGGTGGTGTGGAGACTTTGTTTGACCATCGCCTTGCATCTGTCAGAGGCGAAGAAGGGGAGCTGGCCGCGTGCTTCATCAGCGAGTTGAACGGTGCAGAGACAATTCTGACCGCGACGCAAGTGGTGGTTGATTGCGGTACGCGACCTGCTGATGACCTCTACCATGCGTTAAGATCAGGCTCAGTGAACGACGGCGTGACCGATTTCGATGCGCTGCTTTCGGGCCGACCGCAGGTTGCAGGTGCCAGGTCTGAAGGAGAGTATGAGTTGCACCGCATTGGCGATGCCGTGACCAGCCGCAATGTCGCCGCCGCGACGCTGGACGCGATGCGTCTTTGCGTGATCTTCTAGGTGGAGACTCTTCTTTTCATATGTTTGATCTGACAGGCAAGACCGCTCTGGTCACCGGCAGCGGCCGGGGCCTGGGTTTCGAGATGGCGAAAGGGTTGGCGGGTGCCGGGGCGCATGTGCTGGTCAATGGACGTGATGAAGGAAACGCGGCTGCTGCAGTCACGCGTATCCAGGAATCGGGCGGCAGCGCCGAAGCGCTGGTGTTCGATGTGGCGAAAGAAGAGCAGCGGCTTGCGGCATTGGCGTCCATCGAGTCAGCGCACGGGCGGCTGGATATCCTGATCAACAACGTCGGCATGCGGGATCGAAGATCTGTCGACGAGATCAGTGCGGATGATTACCAGGCCCTGTTGCAGGTCAATCTAACCAGTGCGTTTGTGCTGGCCCGAGAAGCGGCCAAGTTAATGCGCCGAAGACAGTGGGGGCGCATCATCAACATGAGCGCTCTGGCGTCGGCATTGGGCCTGATTCACGGGCCGTCCTACGCGTCTTCCAAGGGCGGGCTCGAAGGACTCACCCGGATGTTGGCCACTGCCCTAGGGCCGGACGGGATCACGGTCAACGCGATCTCACCCGGGTTCTTTGCAACCGAAACCAACGCGGAAATGGTTGCTGACCAGGCCCTTGGCGAAAAACTGCACAGTCGGACTGCGCTGGGGCGCTGGGGTGCCCCCCACGAGATCGCCGGCGCGGCGGTCTTTCTGGCATCTGAGGAAGCGGCCTACGTCACGGGTCAGGTGCTGACCGTCGACGGCGGCTGCGAGGCGCACTTCTGACAGTCGGACGGTCTCGGTTGCTTGTAGGCACTCGAGACTGACCGGGTCCGTGCTTTCAATCAGTGCAGTCGATCAGCGGGTCACACCATTGACTCATCGCAGAACCGGCGGCGTTTCACCTGGTATCCTGCTGATGACGGGCGCTATGCTGGTGGTGCCTTTCATGGATGCGGCAGCCAAGCTGCTGAGCAGCCGGTACCCTGTTCTGCAGTTGGTTTGGGCACGGTTCTTTTTTCACTTTCTGCTGGTACTGCCGGTGGTGCTCTACAGGCATGGCACCACTGCGCTGTCCGCACCACGGCCGGTACTGCAACTTGGGCGGGGTCTGTTTCTGTTGCTCGCTACGGGCTGTTTCTTTGCTGCGATTGCCTTTATTCCGCTGGCCGATGCCATCGCCATCATTTTCTTCGATGCCGTCATCGTGGTGGCCCTGGCGCCCTGGGTTCTGCGTGAACGGGTCCCACCGAACCGCTGGGCAGCCGCGGCCATCGGTTTCGTGGCTGTTCTGCTGATCATGCGGCCGGGCTTGGCTGGATTTCACTGGGCCAGCCTGCTGGCGCTTGCCGCCGCACTGTTCTGGGCGTTGTATTTTCTCTCGACACGGATGCTCACCGGTGAGACCCCACCCCTGGTGATGCTGGGCTGGCAGTCGGTCGCTGGTTTCGTGCTCATGACTCTGCTCCTGCCTTGGTTCTGGGTGACACCGTCGTTTGAAGACCTGCTGCTGATGCTGGTGATCGGCGCTGCCGGTGCTGCTGGTCACCTGCTGCTGATCCGTGCCTTCGACTACGCGGAGGCTTCGCTGCTGGCACCGCTTCGCTACATGGAGATCATCATGCAGGTGCTGCTGGGGTACTGGCTGTTTGGTGATCTCCCCGACCTGCTGGCCTGGGTGGGGATCGGCCTCATTGTCGGGGTAGGGGTTTACCTGTCACGAATTCAAGCCAAGAGCCGCGTCCGAGTGGGCAAGGTGAGATAAACTGATACGCTGGCTTGATGTGCTGCAGTGCGGACCACCGTCGACGGCAAGTCTCGAACCAACCAAAGGATCAGCAGAACATGACTCGAACCTTCCATTGCCTGGATGATCTTCGCCGGGCGGCGCGGCGGCGCATGCCGGGGATCACGTTCGCCCTGGTCGACGGCGCTGCCGGTAGCGAGATATCGAATCACCTGAACTGCGACCGGCTCGAACATGTCCGCCTGATGCCCAGAGTGCTGGTCGACATCAGCGATCGGACTCTTGGAAAGCCTTTTCTGGGACAAAACTGGGGCCTGCCGTTCGGCATCGCCCCGATGGGGATGTGCAATCTAGCCTGGCCAGGTACGGACAAAGCGCTGGCTGCCGCTGCGGTTCACTACGGGATGCCGGTCTGTCTATCCACATTCGGTTCGAGCACGATCGAAGACACCCGGGAGCGGGCCGGTGACAACGCCTGGTTTCAGCTCTACGTCGGGCCGTCGGTAGAAGGTGCGCTGGAACTGGTGGCGCGGGCCGAGAAGGCGGGTTATCAGTATCTCGTCCTGACCGTTGATGTGCCGGTGGTTTCAGCGAGGATTCGTGAGCGCCGGCATGGTCTGGAGGTGCCGTTCAGGATGCAACCCCGGAATTTCGTCGACTTTGCCCTGCACCCGGCCTGGGTCTTCCAGACACTGATAGAGGGCGTACCAAAACCGGCGAACGTGGTGCTGCCTGATGCCGGGAAGAGCAAGACGACTTTCACCCGCAATGAGATCCGCGGGCATATCGATTGGGACTTTCTGGACCGCTTGCGTGAACTCTGGCAGGGCAAGCTGATCCTCAAGGGTGTCATGTCGCCCGCTGATGCGGTGCGGATACGTGATGCCGGTGCCGATGCCGTCTATGTGTCCAACCATGGCGGACGGCAACTGGATGCGGCGCCGCCCGCAATCGATATGCTGCCGCAGATCAGGGCTGCCGTGGGCAGTGACTATCCGCTGATTTTCGACAGCGGTGTACGCAGCGGCGAGGGCGTCGTCAAGGCACTGGCGCTCGGTGCGGATTTCGTGCTGCTTGGCCGCGCTTTTCTCTACGCAGCGGGTGCAGCCGGTGAACGCGGGGTGTTCCGGCTGGTCGACTTGCTTTCCGAGCAGGTGGCACTGACCCTGGGCCAGATCGGGTATCCGGATGTCGGCACTATTGATCGCAATGCCCTGGCTGTAACGCAAGCTGGAGATCTGACCGATCTTGGATCGGTTTGACCAGACAGATGTCATCCAAGGGGCTGTCATGAAAGTACGCGGCGGTATGCTGCTGGCCCGAGCGTTGCGGGAGAAGGGGATCACGCAGGTCTTTACCCTGAGTGGTGGGTTCTGTAACCCGCTCCTCGAAGGGTTGATGGAGTGCGGTATCCCCGTTATCAACACCCCCCACGAGCAGATTGCAGGTCATCTGGCCGACGGGACCACCCGGATTACCCGCCAGCCGACCGTTTGCCTGGTCGGGCCGGAGGGTTTCGCCAATGCCGTTCCTGCCATGATGGAGGCCTGGGGCGAGCGTTCCCCGGTCATTTTTGTCACCGGATCCAGCACCCTGAAGCGTGAAGGCAGTGGCGGCTTCAAGGAAATCAATGACGTCGCAATCGCCGCACCGCTGACCAAGTACAGTGCCTCGGTCACCAATGGGGAACGGATCCTGGAGTTCGTCGACCGGGCCTACAAGATCGCGCTCAGCGGCTATCCCGGACCGGTGCACCTAAGCGTGCCGGTGGACATCATGTTCTCGTCTTTCGACGAGACGGCCGGTCAGCTGGAGCGCCCCTTCGACCGTACCCCAGGATCTCCAGCAAGAGCCTGGCCCTGTCCGGAGGACCTTGCCCGGATCACGGACAGGCTCTGCGCCGCGCGGCGACCGGTACTGATCGGCGGCCACGGTATCTGGTGGTCAGGGGCGGAACGAGGACTGGAAAATGCCGGCCGCAGGCTCGGCATCCCGGTCTTCAACATACCCTACCACCAGAAACTGCTGGGCGAGGAAAGCGAATCTTACATGGGTCTTGCCGATATCCATCAGTACCCACCGTCCAAATTCGCCATCGGTGAGTCGGATGTTGCTCTGGTCATCGGGGGTCGCCTGGACAACCAGATGAACTTTGGTAACCCACCGCTGTTCCCCGAGAGCACCCGGCTGATCTGTGTGAACGGCTCCGCCGAGGAGTTGGAGCTCAACCGTGCGGCAGACGAGACTCTGCTCTGCGATCCCGGAGTCTTCCTTGACGCATTGTGCGAACTCGAAGGCAGTGACGCATGGAACCTGGGTCGGGACTGGACCGAGGAAAACCGCACCCGGCGACGGCAGTGGGTTCAGGAAATGGAGGCGGACCTCGCGCGATCGGATGATGGCAAGACCGGTATCCACCCGCTGCAGCTCGCACTGGCAGCCCAGAGCCCGCTCGGTACTGATGACTGGCTGGTCATCGATGGTGGCAACACCCATTTCTGGTCGGAGATCGCGATCAACATGGCGGGCTCGAAGGGCCAGCAGCTGAAGGGCATCCTTCATCCTGGGGCTTTCAGTATGCTCGGGGTAGGGGTGTCTTTTGCGCTGGCAGCAAAGCTCACACACCCGGACAGCCACGTCCTGCTGATCAGCGGAGACGGGGCATTTCTCTCCGGTGGTCTGAGTGTCGAGGCTGCGTTCCAGGAAAACGCACCGATCACCGTGGTGATCGACAACAATGGTGGTCTCACGACCATCTCGCAGCAGCAGGAACGTCTGTTCGGTCACGCCCGGCACGTGGCGACCGACTTTCGGGACATTCCGTTTCACACCCTTTTTGAGGGGCTGGGTGGTCATGGCGAACTGGTAGAAACGGCTGGCGAGCTGGAGCCGGCGCTGCGCCGGGCCCTGGACAGTGGCAAGACGGCGTGTGTCAATGTACGCACCCGGGGGGTGATCAGCCCGATCGTCCTGGCGACGACCAGCAAACGCGACAAGGCCTCGATAGAATGAGCGATCTACCCGCCCGACCAGCAGTGTACGGGACGAACCAATAGGCCGCTTTCTCTGAGGAGTAATCGTGGCAATCATCTCATCGCACGTGCTTGATTCGGTGAACGGAATCTCGGCAAGCGGCATCCGGGTCGAGTTATTCCAGCTGTCAGGCGATATGCTTCGAAACCGGCTCTTCGAGACAGAGACCGACGGTGAGGGCCGTATCTCCGAGACCATCGATGTTTCCGCGGGCAGTATCGGTGCGATATGCGAGCTGGTCTTTCACACCGAAGGTTATTTCACAGGCGCTGGGCTTCCGGAAGATCCCGGCCAGATCATGGATTCAGTGGTCGTCAGGATCAGCCTGCCGGACCCGGATGCCCGTTACCACATACCGGTGGTGTTGTCGCCGCACAGTTACACGGTGTGGTGGTCCGGCTGAGTGCAAATAATGACAAACCTGGCAGGAGGCCGTCGGAGCCCGTGAAGATTGCCGTCATCGGTACTGGGGCGATGGGTTCGGTGTATGCCGGCCTGTTAGCCGAGGCAGGCAACGAAGTCTGGGCTGTTGACCTGTGGCGGGAACACCTGGATGCCATTCGCGACCGTGGCCTGCGGATCGAAGGGGCAAGCGGTGATCGTACCGTTCGCACTCTGAATGTCACTGACAGCCCGGATGCTGTCGGCATTTGTGATCTGGTGATCATTGCTACCAAGGCCTCAGGCGTTGGCGCCGCCGCGGCAAGCATTGCGTCGATCGTCGGTAAAGATTCTCTGGTGCTGACCATCCAGAACGGCCTGGGGGCCGGGGAACGGATCGCACAGCATCTGCCCACGGACAACGTGCTGCTTGGGGTCGCCGGGGGTTTCGGGGCATCCGTCAAGGCGCCGGGCCACGTGCATCACAACGGTATGGAACTGATCCGCGTGGGCGAGATGCACGGTGGTCTCAGCGACCGGTTGAATGACGTCGCGGCGGTTTGGCAGCAGGCCGGTTTCAACGTCAAGGCCTTTGCAGACATCAACCAGTTGATCTGGGAGAAGTTCATCTGCAACGTCACCTTCAGCGCGCCGTGCACGGTATTCGGCCGGACCCTCAGTGAAATCATGAATGATCCGTTGTCCTGGAAAATTGCGCTGGGT
Source organism: Pseudomonadota bacterium (assembly GCA_002718155.1). Classification (GTDB taxonomy): domain Bacteria; phylum Pseudomonadota; class Gammaproteobacteria; order Arenicellales; family UBA868; genus UBA9619. The sequence goes on along the minus strand of PBDS01000050.1, from coordinate 9,025 downwards.
TGTGCACTGGAGGCCTATGAGGCTGGGTGTGCAAAGAAGGTCGCGTTGTCCTTCAGCGATCCCGAGCAGTACGTACGGGATTTCGGCAGCAAGATGCCCGATGCCCGGCCGTCGATGTTGCTGGATCATCTGGACCGGCGGCCTTCGGAAATCGACGCCATCAACGGTATGGTTCCGGTGGTCGCAGCCGAGGTCGGTACCCGGGCCCCTTACAACGAAGTCGTGACGGCTATCGTGAAGTCNCGAGAAGCCGAGTTCGGGTGACAACCGGACACCTGAANCAGAACACTTTCAGCCGATCAGTGTGGTGCTGGTACCAGCGCTGGCAGCAGGTCACCGATATTCCCGCGCAGTACGGCGTCGGCGATAGCGTCCATNTCAGTGGCTGCACCATTGACGATTAGCACCCTGGCCCCGGCCTGTTTGGCGAGTGGCACGACTCCGGCAGCTGGATAGACGGACAGAGTTGAACCCACAGCCAGCAGCAGATCGCAATTCTTGGCTGCTTGCTCACACCTCGCCAGGTCTTCCGGCACAAGGTTCTGACCAAAAGAAATCGTAGCCGATTTCAGGATGCCTCCGCAGTCCGGGCAGTCCGGGTCATCCTCACCGGCTTCGAGACGTTCGAGGACTACGCCCATCTCAACCTGGTAGGTGCACGACATGCANCGCGCCTTACGAAGTGTGCCGTGGATCTCGATGACGATCTCNGGGCTGTTCCCGGCAAGTTGATGCANTCCATCGATGTTNTGGGTGATGAGTGTGTCGAGTTTGCCGATCTGTTCCATTCGGNCCAGCGCCCNGTGACCGGCACCCGGTTGTGCCTGCCAGACAGTTGAGTCCGAGCGCGAGCGCCAGGCTTTCTTCCTGATCTTAGGATCGGCCAGGTAGTAGCGGATGTCGGAGAGTTTCTCCGCGTCAGGATCCTTCGTCCAGACGCCCTGGGGACCCCGAAAGTCAGGAATACCCGACTCGGTCGAGATCCCGGCACCGGTCAATGCGACCACCCGCTGTGCTTCCCGCAACCAGGTCCTTGCTAAAGTNAGGGTTTCAGTCTCGGTCATCGGTCTGTCACTCTTCAGCAAGCGGACTGTGCGAGTGCTCAGTCGCTCGCCCTTGGTACCCGTCAGGTCTATCTAGGGTGCTAGTCTAGGAGTCGATCCGATCACAATGCAATCGATCGGNCTCAGCCAGTCTGTCAGCTGTCTGCGATAATTCCGACCACGGGAGCGCGTTGACTTCATTTGGGAACATTATCTGTTGGGATCCGACCCATGCTCTATATCATTCACGAGAACAACGAGTGGCTTGCGCCGTTTCGGGAAGCGTTCCGGGATGCCGGCCTGGCGGTCAGCGAGTGGCACATGGCCCGATATCTGCCGGATCTCTCTGGGGAACCACCACACGGNGTCTTTTACGTTCGAATGAGTGCCTCGGCCCACACCCGAGGTCATCGGGGTGTCCCGGAGCTTACCTCGGGTGTGCTGTGCTGGTTGGAACGCTACGGTCGCAGGGTGATCAACGGCAGTGCGGCGCTGGATCTGGAGCTCAGCAAACTGCGCCAGTACCAGGCANTNCTNCNCCACAACCTGCGAGTTCCNCTGACCGGTGCCGCGCGCGACCCGTCACAATTGCTGCGTCTTGCCCGAGCGATGCCCGGGCCTTTCATTACCAAGCACAATCGGGCAGGAATGGGGCTTGGCGTGAAAATGTTTGAAGATTTCGACACTTTTGAAGCACAGCAGGATGGGNTGGATACGGACGANCCANTNGACGGNGTCACCNTGNTCCAGCANTACATCGACAGTCCTGATCCGTTTATTACCCGCTGCGAATTCATCGGCGGCAGTTTCGTCTATGCNGTGCGGGTCGACACCTCGCAGGGTTTTCAACTCTGTCCGGCCGATGCCTGCACCGTCGAAGATCGACTNGAGCCCGCAGGATCGGACCAACGGCCACTTTTTGAGATCATTCCTGCATACTCCGACCCGATTCTGAGTGAGTACGAGGCATTTCTGAGTGCGCAGTCGATTGATGTCGCCGGAATCGAGTTTATTACCGATCATTCTGGACAGAAGTGGACCTACGATGTGAACGTGAACACCAACTACAACAGCGAAGCTGAAGATCGTGCCGGTGTCGATGCCAGGGCCTGTCTGGCCCGGTTTCTGCAACGTGAACTGGCTCACTGCTGACCCGGAACGAATATGGAAAAACAGATACTCATTGTCGTTCACCAGAAATTATCTAACCCGGGTCTCGTTGGCCAGGCCCTGGTCCAGCGGGGCTATACCCTGGATCGAAGATGCCCGTGTATCGGTGATCCGTTACCGGATGACCTGTCACCTTACGCAGCAGTGGTCGTATTCGGTGGGCCGCAGAGCNCCAATGANGACCATGACGAAGGTATCCGTCGGGAATTGAACTGGCTGGAAACAACAGCGATACCAGGTGGCAGGCCGTTGCTCGGAATCTGTCTGGGCGCCCAGCAGATCGCCAGGGTGCTCGGCGCTCGCGTNGGGCCGCATCCCGACGGNCTGGTTGAGATCGGTTACTTCAANGTTTCACCGACCGACGCAGGGCAGCAGTTTCTTCAGGCGCCAACCATGTTTTACCAGTGGCACTCCGAGACCTTTGAGATCCCTGCNGGCGCNGTGCATCTCGCTCACAATGGGTCATTTCCCGGACAGGCGTATTCTTTTGAAGACCGTGTTTTTGGCATTGAGTTTCATCCTGAGATGACCCGCAGGATGATTGACAGGTGGTGCAGTTCAGAAGGCGGAAGCCGGAAACTCTCGTTGCCAGGTGCGCAGGCACATGATGAGCAATTGACTGACCACGATCGGTTTGCCGGATCCAGTCAAGACTGGCTAGAGCAGTTTCTGGATGGAGTTTTCCTCGCTGCGCATGTAAGGCCAGAGCAGGTCTGAATCATCTTGCATCGGATACTTATCTTGCAAGATCGAACCCCCACAGGCCCTGCTTCAAATCCCCTTCGGGTTTTCCAGGGAATTTCTGTCTAACGTCTGATGATGTTGAACAGGTCCGGTTATCTGCCATTTGCCGGCTTCTTTTTTGTCGGTGCGACGGCTCGGGCGGTGCTTTTGTCGATACTGCCGCTCAAGGCGTTGTCGCTGCTGGGCAGTGCACAGTATGTGAGCGTACTTTTTTTTGTTGTCAGTGTCTGCGGTATCGGTGCGAGCCTTGGCGTTTACTCGATCCTGCGCCATATCAGCCTGCATGTCGGCTTTATGGCCAGCCTGCTGATGATGACCCTTTCTGTCATGCTGCTGTCGGCGCAGGTGCTGTGGGTGTTTTCCGTTGGTATGGTGCTGCATGTGTTCAGTGTCACGTCGATGGAAGTGATACTGAGCCTTTATGTCATGCAGCGGATTCCCCGCCGCCGGCTGTCGGAATTCGAACCGCTGCGGATGCTGTCGACCATCGTGGCGTTGTCTATCGGTCCTTTTTTGGGGGTCTATCTACAGTCAAGGTATGCTGACTGGTTGCCTTTTGCGATCGCTGCGACAGGCACGCTGGTGACCTTTGCTTATTTCAGGTGGCTGGGGCTNCAGCATACGACNATGCAGGGCGGTTCATTTGGAACGGTCAACCCGGCCCGCCACGTGGGTCGTTTCTTCCGACAGCCCCGCCTGCGACTCGCCTGGAGCCTGGTCCTGGCACGCTCCAGCTGGTGGATGATGTTTATCATCTACACACCTATTTATGCGGTCCAGTCCGGGCTCGGTGAGTTACTGGGGGCTGCGATCATCTCCATCGGCTCGGCCTGGACTCTGACGTTGCCGTACTGGGGCTGGATCGCCCGTCGTTACTCGCTGCGTCTGCTCATGCGGATGGGGTTTATCGTAACGAGTCTCATGACTCTCGCGGTCTTTGCTTTTTCGGGAAGCCCGTTGGTTGCTATGGGGTTGCTGGTTTGCGCAGCACTCGGTGCGACCATGCTCGATGGTTCCGGCCATGTGCTTTTCCTGCGTGCGGTACGGCCGCTGGAGCGTACCGAGATGACCGGTGTTTTTCAGACCTACCGGGATGTTGCCAATCTGATTGTGCCGGGTGTGTTCGCGATTCTGCTCAAGTTCTATGCTCTGCCAATTGTCTACGCAGGCGCCGCAGGCTGGACGATGGCAGGCGCGATAACCTCGCGTTACATTCCAAGGAGAATGTAAGGCATTGGACGATCTGCCCTGATGGCGGCACTAGAAAAAGTCCAAGCGTTGATTGACCGGTATGCGCTGGCGGCTCATCCNGAAGGTGGGTATTTCCGGGAGGTGTATCGGAGCCAAAGAAAAGTGACGCGCAAAGAGAAGAGCTACTCAGCGCTAACCGACATCTACTTTCTGTTACCGCTCGGCAGCCTCAGTGTATTTCATAGAATCACCGCTGAGGAGGTCTGGCATTTCTATGAAGGAGCACCTTTGAGGCTGATTCAGAGCGATCCGGNTCTCTCGACGTTGACCGAGACGCTGCTGGGGGATGGCGAATACAAACACTGTATTCCAGCTGGCTACTGGCAGGCAGCNGAGTCGACCGGTGACTATTCACTCGTGGGATGTACGGTCGCACCTGGCTTTGAGTTCGAAGATCTCGAGATCATGCGTGCTGTGACGGAATCCGGTCGGCGTATCNCCAGACNGTATCCGANATTGTCTCGGTTTCTGGCCGAGTGATCACGNCGTTGTAGCCGGGTTAGGCAAATGGGGCCGAGTTCAGTACAGTCCGATTGGAAACTGCGGTTCANGCTTTGCCAGATTGCTCTGAAACAGCGAGGATGANGCCCATGATCGAGGTCCAGAGGGTGCACCACCTGGGNATCCGGGTGANAGATGAACAACAGGCAATCGCCTTCTACCGNCACTTCGGNTTCGAAGTCGAACGCCGGGCGGANGGGGATGATGTCACCATTCTGACCAACNCGAGNGGNNTGGAGATNAACCTNATCTACAATGGCGTCGACCTGACCGGCGGCAGGAACATTCTGATGGATGTACCGGAAAAGCATCCAGGCTATACCCACGTTGCCTTGGCTGTGGGTTCGATCAACAGGACACTGGAGGCCCTGAAAGAAAGCAATATNGCCATCAGCCAGGGCCCGGTGACATTTGGCCGCAAGGGTTATGCCTCTGTGTTTGTTCGTGATCCTGATCGCAACGTGATCGAGCTGCGCGGGCGTTACACTGATGAAGAGGACGTCGAGGGTCTTGAGCGTTACGATCCCAAGGCCTGACCTGTACCCGGAGAGGGTGGGTCGCAACAGGGTTTGGCTTTGGGCTGTTGACCGGTCGGTCCCGGATGCCGGACATTTACCATTCGAGCGGCCATCTTCCGATGTGATAAAGAATAGCCTTCAATACACAGTCGTTTGAGGGGGCCCGGTCGACCAGACCGCTTGTTTTNGCTTGATTATCAGGAGGACTTCAATGAAGAACTACGTCACTCTGGAGAAGCGAGATGAGGTCATGATCGTTCGCTTCGATCGGAAAAAAGCACTCAACGCGTTCGATCAGCAGTTGATCCTGGAGTTGACCGAAACTGCGCAAAGCCTGGCGAAGGATCTGTCGATCCGGAGTATCGTCCTGACCGGTTCCAGTACTGCATTCTCTTCAGGGATCGATCTCAAGGATGCAACGAACTGGGACCTCAGTCAGATGAGTGAGCTTGAGGTCCGGCAGCGGTTCTATCGCGGTGTGAAGCTCTGCCAGGCCTGGGAGGATCTGCCACAGATCACGATCACTGCCGCCGAAGGCATGATGGTCGGTGCGGGTTGTGCCATCGGCCTGGCCTGCGACTGGCGGGTNCTGGCCGAGGACGCTTACCTCTTGGTCCCCGAGGTCCAGGTCGGCCTGAATCTTCAGTGGGGTGCGTTGCCCCGTCTGGTGACCCTGGTCGGTCCGGCGAGAGCAAAGGAGATCTGTTTGCTCGGTGAGAAGATGCCGGCCAGTCAGGCCCTGGACTGGGGTCTGGTCAACCGGATATCCCCGTCGGGTGGTTCGGTTGAGGTCGCCTGGGAACTGGCCCGGCGCTGTGCAGAAAATCCACCGATCCCGGCAGTCATGATCAAGGAAGCGGTGAACGCCATCGCGGGCGCCCTGCACAAGGTCGGTAGCTATGCCGATGCAGATCAGAGCCAGCTGAGTGGGACCAACGCTGCAGCCCAGCAGGCCAGAGCCAACTTCGCCGATAAAAAGTAGTCCGCTGATCTTTCGGTTCGGACAAATCTATTGACCATGCAAGCGCTTCATCCGGCCATTCGAAGTCGTGAGATCAACAACGGCAACGGACTGTCAATGCATCTGCTGGAGGCNGGATTCGAAGANCCTGATCGTCCCCTGGTTCTGNTGCTGCACGGTTTTCCGGAACTGGCCTACAGNTGGCGAAACGTCATGCTGCCCTTGGCGGATGCCGGGTACCGGGTGGTGGCGCNGGACCAGCGGGGCTATGGCCGAACCACTGGCTGGAATGACGATTACAGCAGCGACCTCGNGTCCTTCGCGATCCCCAATCTTGTCCGCGACATTCTCGGGCTGGTCTGGGCATTGGGCCGGCAGAATGTCCTGGCNGTCGTCGGCCATGATTTCGGTTCCCCGGTAGCGGCCTACTGTGCATTATTGCGGCCTGATGTCTTTCAGTCCGTGGTCATGATGAGCGCGCCATTCTCTGGCCCGCCTCCANCAACGAAATATTCTGCCGGCACGGTCGCGGTGTGTGATGAGCAGACCGCTCACTCCACGCCCACGATCCACGCGTCACTTGCGTCGCTGGACCGGCCGCGCAAACACTACCAGTGGTATTACTCGACCCCGGAGGCCAATGACGACATTTGCCACTGTTCCCAGGGTGTCCATGATTTTCTGCGGGCCTATTTTCATTACAAAAGCGCCGACTGGGCCGGGAACCAGCCGTTTCGGCTGAGCGNCTGGTCGGCTAGTGAACTGGCAAAGCTACCGACGTACTATGTGATGGACCTGGATCTGGGTATGGCCGAGACCGTGGCACCCTACATGCCTGGCGCAGACGCAATCGCCGACTGCATGTGGTTGAGCGAGACCGAGCTTGAGATCTACAGCAGTGAATACGGACGAACTGGGTTCCAGGGTGGTTTGCAGTGGTACCGCTGCGCCACTTCTGAGNCTGAAAACAATGCCCTGCGGCTGTGGGCCGGNCGAACNATCGATGTCCCCTCGTTGTTTGTTGCCGGTAAAAGTGACTGGGGGGTCTACCAGAAACCCGGGGCATTTGANGCGATGCAGGCCAGCGCCTGCACGCGTATGGAAGNATGTCACCTGGTAACTGGCGCCGGCCACTGGGTGCAGCAGGAACAACCCGAGGCAGTCGGCCGAATTCTGAACGAGTTTCTCGGGCGGCAGCACGGATGAAACCATCGATCAAAAGTGTCCAGGCCAGAAGTGCTGAAACCACTGCCCTGTTACGCGTGTCCTTGAACAATACAGAGACTCTACCGCGTTGAAGGTCGCTGTCATCGGTGCCGGTGCGGCCGGCCTGGTCACTGCCCGCGAACTCACCCGGGCCGGGTACGAGGTCACGGTCTTTGAACAGGGCAACGAGGTAGGGGGTACCTGGATCTANCGGGCGGAATCAGAGCNGGACCCCCTGGGACAGACCGGATTNCGTATTCATTCATCGATGTATGCCTCGATGCGCACCAACCTGCCACGCGACGTGATGGCTTTTTTNGATTACACCTTTGATTCATCTGGGGGTGGAAAAGACGACTGGCCGCGTTATCCCGGCCACAAAGAGGTACTGCAATACCTGGAACGGTTCGCCCGTGCATTTTCGGTCCACGAACTAATCCGTTTCGGCACCCGGGTGCTGAGGGTCCGCCATTCAGAGTACTGGCAGGTCACGACTGAGCATCGTGGTCAGCGCAGTACCGCTTCGTTTGACGCAGTGGCGGTGTGCAATGGACACTACCATAAGCCAAGGATCCCNGCGATCCCCGGTTTGTCTGAATTTCCGGGAACTGTGCTGCACAGCCATAACTACCGGCAACCGGAGTGTTACGCGGGTGGGAAAGTGGCAGTGTTCGGCGGCGCGTCATCGGCTGCCGATCTCAGTCAGGAGATTGCCGCGGTCGCAGAGCATGTCTACCTGTGCACAGATCTCTCGAAGCAACATGGAGTTCAAACTCGGCACAGGCACAACATCGAGCGTCGTCCATCAGTCAGCCATCTGTTCGAAGACGGCCGAATTCGCTTTGCCGACGGTACGATCAGTGAGCCCGTGGATCACTTTATCTTTGCAACCGGTTACCACTATTCGTTCCCGTTTCTCGCCAGCGAGCTCATCGAGGTCAACGACAACCATGTCACGTCGCTGCACCATGACCTACTGTGCATAGATCACCCGACGCTGGCGCTGATCGGCCTGCCGTTCAAGATCATACCGTTCCCGATTTTCGAGATTCAGGCCCGCTGGTTTGCCAGGCTCCTGAACCGCGAATTTGCCTTGCCCTCGCGCGATGCCATGCGCGAGAGGGCAGCGTACCGCGTAGAACAACTGGTCCGAAGCGGGGTCAACCAGCGGAACCGACACAGCCTCGAGGACGGCCAGTACGACTATTACGACCGCCTGGCTAGCGAATGCACTGATCCGCCTCTGCCGCAATGGTACCGGTCGTTGGGTGAGGCTGCCCGGCAGCACGTGCGCAGGTGGCCGGAAAGCTTCAGGGACCAGCCGCTTCGCTTCTACGGGGCACCGACACGGTGTCCTAAGATCTGACGACTGGGGCCGGTTGCTCAGTCGAAATACGGCACTCGGCGTCTCCCGCTCCATGCTTCGGACGGTGATACCATTGCTGTCATGAATCGTAATCTCACGGCTCTGACAGCGTACCTGGCTGTTGCTATTGTTGGCTGGTGTCATGTCTGAGCATAAGACCATCATCATGCACGCCGACATGGATGCGTTTTATGCCTCCGTGGAACAGCGCGATGACCCGGCCTTGCGCGGCAGGCCACTGGCCGTCGGTGGCAGCAGTGCCCGC
>PBDS01000049.1 GCA_002718155.1 Pseudomonadota bacterium | reverse complement strand
TACTGCTTGATGAAGGCCGGTCCCGCAGGTCCAGGATAGAACACAAAAATCGCGTCGGCACCGGATGCCTTGGCCTTCGCCAGTTCGGCAGAGAAATCGAGCTGCATGTCCTTGCCCCACTTGGTCATGTCCTTGCCGACGATCTCGCCTTTGAAGGTGCGCTCGACTCCAGCCACCATGTTCTTGCCGGCAGCGTAGTTGGGTGACATGACATAGAGTTTTTTGACGCCTTTGGCGTTCAGAACTTCGCCGGTCGCCATCGGGTTCTGGTCGTTCTGCCAGGAAGAGGAGAAGAAGTTCTTGTGGCACAGCTTACCCGCCAGCGGTGAGGGGCCGGCATTGGCGCTGATCAGAAACTTGCCGCCGTCAAGCGCAGACTTGCGTGAGGCCAGCAGTACGTGTGACCAGATGTAGCCCGTGACGAAATGTACGTCGTCCTGTTTGACCAGCTTGTCGGTTTTCTGCTTGCCGATCTCCGGTTTGAAGCCATCGTCTTCGACTATGAACTCGACATCCTTTCCACCCATCTTGTGACCGATGTGATCGAGTGCGATATTGGCGGCTTCCACCATGTCCCGCCCCATGGCGCCGGCCGGGGTCGTCAACGTCGTGACGAAACCGATCCTGACAGCATCGGCAGAAACTGTGGGTGTCGCTACCAGAGCAGCGACCATTGACAGGAATACCATTCGAAATTTCATATCCAATCCTCCATTCTCCTTTACATCCACCCTGGTTCGGGCAGTTTTCTGTGGTGGTAAGAGACGGGCCAGTATGCAATGAATACCGCCCCTGGGGGCGTTGCCAGCAGTCCAATCTCCGCAGTGTTCCGCATATCTGTGCGGCCTGGCTGGCACTGTAATATCATCTTGAGATTCGTGCAACTTGGCTCTGGTATTCAATGCCGGATAATGATGTGGGTCAAAAAGCAAATAGTTCGATCGATGAGATAGTGCTTGTCCGAACGCGCCGCCCAATGTAGCAACAGGCTTTTGTTTAAACGTTTGTTTCTAGGGAGAAGACATGTCAAAGCCCGGAAGATCAGTTAATCAAATTGACGGCCCGGTCGCAGAGGACCTGGTCGGCGAAGTGTGGCCCAGTGCCGAGCCTGGCGAGGACCCGGTGCTCTACGGCCATGCTGTGCTGGAACCCTGTGATCCCGTTGAGGTCCGCAGTCTGCAGACGTTTAAGCTGGCCTACACGGTCGGACGCTATGGGCTCGACGACACGGGCGCTATCCGGGTGGTGTTCCGGGCCATGGGCGATGGACAGGCGCTGCAGGTATCAGACCCTGCCGCAGCGAACTATGTCACGGCCAGCACGAGTACTGGTATACCTCTTGCGGTCGAGTACCGTAGTCGCGGCGTGTCAGCCCGACCTCGCTGGAAATCCTTGACCGTGACCGTAAACGGAGGCTACCTCTGTGAAGGGGATGTCATCACTATCGTCTTCGGCGACACATCCGGTGGTTCACCTGGCATGCGGGTACAGACCATGGCTGATGGCGGATTCGAGTTCAAGGTCCTGGCTGACGTCTGTGCTGTGGGGCATTTTGTACCGATTCCCGACACACCGACTGTAGCCATCGTTCCGGGCCCGCCGGTGGTCTGGAAAGCCGTCCTGCCGACTCTGCGGCGACCTGGCGAGAGATTCCGGTTTGGACTGAAAGCAGAAGATAGATGGGGTAATCCGACCGATCGGGCGACCGGCCACTTCGTTTTCGAGACCAACCTTCCGGTCGACGGGCTGCCGGACGCTTTTGACTATCCCCCGGGGGAGAAAGCCATCTCTTTTGACGGGTTGAGCGTTTCCGACCCGGGCGTACTGCGCGTCACTGTGCGTGATCAATCAGGCGCTGTTGCGGCAGAATCTCATCCGCTGGTCATCCGCGAAGGGCGCTGTGGTGGCTACTGGGGCGACATGCATGGGCAAAGCGGTGAGTCGGTCGGGATCACGACCTCCAGACAGTACTTCGACTTCGCCCGCAACAAGGCGTTTCTCGATGCAACCGGTCACCAGGCGAACGATTTCCAGATCAACAACGCATTCTGGGCCTACCTGAACGAACTCAGTGCCGAATACAACGAGGAAGGAGTCTTTGTGACTCTGCCGGGCTACGAGTGGTCCGGCAACACGGCTGTGGGCGGTGATCGCAACGTTTACTTCCGCAGCGAGGGCCGCCAGATTCGACGTTCATCGCATGCCCTGTTGACCGATCGCGCTGACCTTGACACTGACGCCCCCGACGCCAATCGCCTGTTTGAGGCTTTGACCGACGAAGATTGTGTGGTCTATGCGCACGTCGGCGGCCGCTACGCGGATACGGCCTACGCCCATGATCCGAGGGTCGAGAGTGCAATGGAGATCCATTCGGCCTGGGGTACATTTGAGTGGCTGTTGACCGACGGGTTTGCACTTGGCCACCGCTGTGGAGTGGTCTGCAACAGCGATGGCCACAAGGGTCGTCCCGGTGCCAGCTATCCAGGGGCCGCGATGTTTGGTGCTTACGGTGGGCTGACCTGTTTCTATGCCGAGGAACTGAGTCGCGATGGATTGTTTGCGTGTCTGCGTCGCCGCCATCACTACGGTACCACCGGGACCCGGCTGCATCTGGACGTGCACGCAGAGTTGCCGAACGGTGGTCGATTGTTCGACCGTGATCCGAAGGCCTTTCCCGACACAGCCTCCTCTGTCGTCAACGAGGTCATGATGGGCGATATCGTCCAGACCAATGACGAGACAGTCAAACTGAAGATTGAGGTCATTACGCAGGCGCCCATTGAACGAGTCGAGGTCCGCAACGGCAAGCAGGTGTTACAGACCTTGCGTCCCTATACATCGGCTGAGTTGGGCAATCGCATCCGGGTTCTGTGGAGTGGTGCGGAATATCGAGGGCGGGGGCGGACGACCTGCTGGAAGGGTCGGCTACGTTTTCAGGGCGCTACGATACGACGCATGAACAAGATCAACATCTGGAACCACGAAAAACTGGCCGATCAGCAAGGATCAGATACGGTGCAGTTCGACACAATCACGACGGGAAATTACGCGGGCTTCGATGCCTGGCTGGACAGTAGCCTGGGTGGCCAGGTCGAACTGACGACCAATCATGGTGACCTGAACACAGCACTGAATGACATCGGCATCGATGACTTGGTGATGGAAGCCGGCGGACTGGAACGCCGTATCCGGCTGTTCCGCCTGCCCGAGGACAACCCGCATCGGGAGATGAACGAGACCGTGTCGGTGCCCCTTGGATCACTCGGTGACAATCCGATCTGGGTGTCGGTATACACCGAAGATGGCTTCCAGGCGTGGAGTAGCCCGATTTTTCTGTACCGCGAAGAAGGTTGATCAGGTGGTCGAGTTGCCGTCGCTGGTTTCCTTGAGGCCGGTCAAGCCCGCGCGGTCAGTGTTGGAAAGGTAGATCTGCCCCTGCAGTTCGGCGATCCGTTCGTGAAAGGAGATCGCCTCTGGTGCCATCGTTGTGTTGGGAACGATCTCTGGTATGAAGTGGCCGAACCGGTCTTCGCCACAGACCAGGGTAGCGTAGTCTTCATCGATCCGGGTCTGGCGGGCCTCGGGCGTGATGTAACGGATGGCGACTGCCACTCGTCGTCCAGGGGAAACGTTGGCGGTCGAGGCATGGAACAGGTCGACGTGGTGGATTGATGCCTCGCCTGCCTCGAGTTCAACCCAGACGGCCTTATCTTCATTGATCGGCTCCTCGATGGTCTGGCCACGGGTCAGAATGTTGTTTGGATCCCACGTATCCTGGTGTATGACCTCACCCTTATGGTGGCTTCCGGGGAGCATGCGCATGCAGCCGTTCTCGCGTGTAGCATCCGTCAGGGCCACCCAGACGCTGAGTACCCGGTTGGAGTCAAGTCCCCAGTGGGCGCTGTCCTGGTGCCAGGAAATGAATCGCCCGTCATCTGCTTCCTTGGGATAAATGTGCGTGGTCCAGACCATCACATCTTCACCCAGTAACGAGCAGGCCAGATCGAGGATCGCGGGGTGGCGCATCAACTGGTTGAGCCACGGAAAGACCAGATGTGACTTGTAGCGCCACTTGCCGGCGATTGGTCCGCCGCCGCTTGACTCGTAGGCCTCCAGTTCCCTGAGGCAGGCTGTTGCTTCCTCTGGGCTTAGCACGCGTCTGGGGAGTAGCAGACCTTGCTCACGATAACTTTGAACTTCGTCAGGGGAGAGTCTCAAGGCGGTGCCTTTAACGGGTGATTCCGGCCTGGTCAGTGGGTTGTTTTCTTTGAGGGTCGTGTTTTCGCTTGCGGGCTCAGGCGGTCTTTCGTGTCAGAGCGTTGAACGCTTGGATGGCCTGGCTGTGCGTACAGCGGGCGCCGGTCTGTAGATATTCCATGGCGTTCAACGATGCTTCGTGTGCCTCACGGGTAGAACCACCCACACAGTCCTCGATCACCCGGGTGTAGTAGTTGTGCTGGTGGGCGTCGACGAAAGTATAGTGGACACAGACGTCGGTCAGCTCGCCACACAGGATCAGTGTATCGGCCTTCAGGCCCTTGAGCAGGATCTCGAGGTCGGTCCCGAAAAATGCGGAATAACGGCGCTTGGGAATCAGGTAGTCACCGTCCCGGTACGGCAGGCGGGGGTGGACGCGCGTTGCCGGCCGTCCCTCGATGTCGTGTACGTCCTCCGATCCGTCCAGCTCACGGCCAAAGTCTATATGGTCCGGCCGATGCACCTCGATGATATAGACGATAGGGACCTGGTTCGCTTTGGCGGCCTCGATCACCGGAATCGTTCGGTCGATCAGCTGTTCCTGGCCACCCATGTAGGGGATGCCGCCGGTTTCTTTATCTTTTGGGTCACCGCTGCCCATGATGTCGATCACAATCAGAACAGGGTTGCCTTCAATGAAATCTGGCATAGGCCATCTCTTTATAGGCTGTCTGTTTAAGATAGCACAGGGGTCATTCGCTCACCATCTACTGCGCTACTGGAGCTTTGTAGCCCGGTTATTTCTCTGACCGGCAGAGTGTCGATCACCAGATCGGTGCAGGCCCTGCGGCCAGCTGTCAGGCCCCACGGCGGCAGGTTCGAGATCAGTTGTGGCGTTCCGGCGAGCGGGCGAACAGGCACAGGAAATCGAGGGCCAGGGTCGCGCCGGCGAGGGCCGTGATTTCCGAGTGGTCGTAGGGCGGTGCCACTTCGACCAGATCGGCGCCGATGACATTGATACCGGACAATCCTTTGAGGATCTCACGGGCCTGGCTGGTCGTCAGGCCACCGCAGACCGGTGTTCCTGTTCCCGGAGCGTAGGCCGGATCCAGACAGTCGATATCGAACGTGAGATAAACTTTGTTATCACCAACGATCCGGCGGATCTCTTCGATTACCGCATCNGTGCCGTGGCGCTGGACCCAAGGTCCATCAAGGATATTGAATCCCATGGTGTCCTGGTTGACGGTCCGAAGGCCGATTTGAACTGAAGTTGCCGGGTCCAGGTAACCCTGCCGCGTGGCGTGCCAGAACATGGTGCCATGGCTTATGCCGTCGTCGTGTTCGTCTGGCCAGGTGTCGCTGTGGGCATCGAAGTGGATCATCGAGATCGGTTTACCGTGCTTAATGGAATGGGCCTTGATCAAGGGCCAGCTGATGAAGTGGTCGCCACCAAGCGCCAGTACCGTGACGTTCTGGTCGAGCATCCAAGCGGTGTACTGTTCAATTTCATCTGGCACCCTGGCCGGTCTGGTGAAGTCGAAGGGCAGGTCACCGTGGTCGACGATTTTCAATTCATTGACAGGGTGAAAGTCCCAGCCATAGACCAGTTTTTGAAAGGCGAGATCAGTGGATGCCGTACGGATGCCCCTGGGACCGAAACGCGTACCGGGCCGATTGGTTGTTGCCGTGTCAAATGGCACGCCGACCACGGCAACGTCCGCTTCGCTGAGGTCCTTTCGATACGGACGACGAAGAAAACTGGTGACGCCAGCATAGGTGCTCTCATCGACAAGCACCTGCAGGTCCGTTGCCGTAATGGCGTGATCGCTTCGAATGTCGGGCTTGTCGGTCATAACACACGCTCCTGGAAATATTTCTTCGTCAAAGTGCCGACTAAGGGTCTTGACTTTGGCGCTCAGCGTTATCGCAAGTACAGTCGGTAGTGCTGGTTGATTCTATAGTGAATAGTCTACAAGCTTCTCAGTGAGAGCGATCATTGAGAACGTTGAACGTGATCTTGGCAGCGATGAGTTCGGACTGAGCAGAGATCATTGTGGAACTAACGATCCTTTGCTGCCCATGCACCGAGCAGGCGCGGCAGATCACCGAATCGGGCGACCAGACCAAAAACGATTACGGCCAGCAAAATGAACATCACCGAGACTGATGCAATAGTCGGTGTATATCCGCTGCGAAGACTGCTGAAGATCTTGACCGGTAAGGTTTGCACCGCGAACTGCCCCAGGAAAAAAGAGATGATGAATTCATTCATGCTGAGCACGAACGCGAACGCAAAACCTGCCACCATGTAAGGGGCAACCATTGGAAGAACGACGGTTCTGAATGTCGTCGTGTTGTTTGCCCCCATGGTCCGTGCTGCTTCCAGCAGTTCCTGATCGATCGACTCAAGACCCAGTGAGATCATCACCATCGGCAGGGTAACCAGGAACACGCCGTGGCCGAGTGCGATACCCCAGTAGTTGCCCGTCGCCCCGAACTGCGCCCACCACATCAGCATGCCGAGTGCTGTGATCACCGGGGGCAGGGCAAAGGGCAGCAGGCCGATGCTGTACAGTACTTTGGCATAACGGACCTTGTGCTGCCACAGACAATAGGCTGTTGGTAACGCGACCGACAGCGCAATGATGCCAGCCATGACCGCGATCGAAAGACTTGCGGTCAACGCTTCGAACCACGGTGCCTTGGTGAATACCTCTTCGTACCACCGCAACGAAAGGCCTCGAGGCGGGAAGAACATGAGTTTTCTCTGGTTAACAGATACGCCGGCAACGATAAAAAGCGGTGCGCTCATCGTGATAATGACAAGCCAGCAGAATATGATGCGGCTGATCCGGATCATCGCTGGAGGCTCCTTCTGCCAAGCCGCACAGTGATGGCGACTAGTGCGAGGGTGAACACCATCAGGAAGATTGACAGGGCTGAGGCGAATGGCACGTTTCCGCGGCTATTTGCCTGGTCATTGATCAGGATGGCGTACATCCAGTGCTGCGGCCGGCCCAGCCATTGCGGGGTGATGAAGGCACCCATGGTGAATACGAACAACACGATGAAGGCTGTCAAGATGGTCGGCCAGAGCAACGGTACGACTACGGTGAAGAACGTCTTCACGGGTGACGCGCCAAGCGTCAGGGCGGCTTCGGTAAGCGATTTATCCAGACGCGTACACTGCGGATACATGATCAACGTGGCGAACGGCAGGTTGAAATAAGTGAGTGCGAACAGAACTGCACCATAGCCCGGCATCCATGACGAGGGCTTTTCCATGATGCCGAGAAAGACGAATAGATTCGAGATTCCTGCGGTGCGGCTCAGCAGAACAGACCAGGAATACGCGACGATCACCTCGGAAAGTGACAGGACGCACAAGACGAAGACCAGCGTCAGAACCTGCGGGCGTCGGCCGAACCGGCTGAGAAAGTAGGTAAACGGAAATGCGACCAGAACACTCAGAAATGCAGATAGTGAAGCGAATTCCAGGCTGACCAGCAGATGACGGGTGAAAAGTGGTGAGAAGAACCGGGCGTAGTGTGTGAATTCAAAGCCTGGTGCATAACCCGATTCTGCCCCTTCGATCCGTTGCCAGAAGCTGACCACGATCATAAACGCGAACGGAACGAGGAAGAACAGTCCCAGCATGAGGGTTGGGTAAGTGACCACCCAGGGGGTCTGGCGACGCGCCTCGATGGGGTGGATTACCGCCACACCACCACACAGGCCTTCGCCGGCAGTCCCAGTTGCACCCAGTCTCCCTGTTGGACGTCGGGGCGCTCTTTAGGCGCTGAGATCGTCACGATGGAGGTTCCTGCATAGTCCACAAATGTTTCGACACTAGCTCCGACGTCCCTGATAAAAGACACCGTGCCCTCCAGGACATTGTCGGCATGTTCAGAATTCTTCAGCACACTGACATCTTCTGGTCGGATACTGATGACGACCTCTTCACCGGGTTTCGCGCCTGTCGGTATCGCGGCCACTTCCAGACGATTCTGCCCAATTCGGACAGACTGATCAGACTCGATGATGGCATCCAGAAGGTTGCTGGAGCCGATGAAGTCGGCAACGAAGGAATTTGAGGGGTGACGGTAGATCTCCAGTGGGGGGCCGGTTTGTTGAACGCGTGCGGTGCTCATCACCACGACCAGGTCAGACATGGTCATGGCCTCTCGCTGATCGTGGGTCACGATGATCGTGGTGATCGCGAGTCTCTCCTGGAGCATCCGTAACTCGACCTGTAGTTCCTCCCGCAGGTTTGCATCCAGCGACGAGAGGGGTTCATCGAGTAGAAAGAGTTTGGGTTCCAGGGCAAGTGCCCTGGCAATCGCGACCCGCTGGCGCTGGCCTCCCGAGAGTTGCTTGATATCCCGGTCTGCCAGCCCTGGCAGCTGAACCATTTCCAGCAGTTCCTCGGCTTTTCGGCGCCTGGCCTGTCTATCGACACCGCGTACGCGGAGTCCATAGGCGATGTTTTCCCCCGCACTCAGGTGCGGAAACAAGGCCAGCGACTGGAACACCATACCAACGTTTCGCTGGTGGGTGGCAACCCGAGTAATGTCTTTGCCTTCGAGCGATATCGAGCCCTGGGTGGGGACTTCCAGCCCCGCGATCAGACGCAGGAGCGTGGTTTTACCGCAGCCAGAAGGTCCGAGGAAAGAAATGAATTTACCCTGGGGCAGATCCAGGTTGATATCGGTGACCGCAGTCACGGAGCCGTAGCGTTTCTGAATCCCGCTCAGGGTGATGCCGTCCACCGGATGCTGCCTATGCCTGCGACTGATCAATGGCGCGAGGGGCGGTTGCGTCACCCCCCGCGCTGAATTGTCAGTGATTAACTCGTGATCATCTCGGTCCAGACTTCTTCCATCCAATCGCCGAAGTCTACGTAGGTCTGATAACGGGGAACTATTGGCGGAATATCACTTGATACCAGTGCGAATTCTTCATCGGTGAGATCGAGTTTCTCACGGTGCGCGACCGGAGCCGTGCCCATCGCCCGGGAAATCGCGCTTTGTACCCCTGCCTGCGACGTGTAATCCATGAAAATATGGGCCTCGTCGACTTTGTCTGAGCCCTTCATCAGCCCCCAGTTCCCGAAATCGATGACACCCCCTTCCTTTGGGAAGGTCGATCGCAACGGAAAACCATCCGCAATAGCCAGCAGCGTGACGTCATGGTAATACATTCCGGCCGGGACTTCGCCTTGTTGGAGCGCAGATTGAAACACGCCTTCACTTTGAAACCACATTTTCACATTAGGCTTTAGTTCTATTAATTTCTCCATCAGTGTCGTCAGACCTTCTTTGCTCTCCATAAGCCCTTGATCCTTGAAGAAGGTGGCTGAAGTGAGGTCCAGCATGTAGCCGGTCGTGACACCGGCCGGGATACCCAGCGAATCCTTGTACTTTGGTAGCCAGAAGTCCGCCCAGGATAGAGGCGCGTCGGGGAAAGTTTCAGTATTTGTGACAAAAATTGCGTACCAGGCGAGAACGGCAACACTGTCGAGGGTCCCGTCTGGCTTTCGGTGCTGTAGATAGTCCGGGATATTAGAGGCATTGGGGATTCTGCTCTCGTCGAGCGGTGTGTACAAATGATTGAACCGACGCGGTCCCGTGCCGCCGGCCATGCTGACATCGGTGGGTGGTTTGCTCCCAGCTTTGACCGCGGTGTCAATGTTGACAAACCACTCCGCTCCACCCGGCTGGCTGACAGAGGTGACCTCGATGCCGGTCGCTTTAGTAAACTCGGGATAGACAAACTCGGCCAGTGAATCCTCGAAATACCCACCGTAGGCGGAGACTTTGAGAGGATCTTTGGCCCAGGCCCGCGGCAGGTAGGTGCCGACCGCCAATGTGCTGGCGATGGCGCCCGAGTTCTTGATGAAGTCTCGACGGTTGAGTCTTTTGTTCGATTTATGCATTGGTTTCCTCCTCGATCTTGGTTTTGGTTCAACAGCTAGTCATATATTGACTGTTATAGGAACAATTGGTTTTCAGACAAACAGCGATTATCTGTGTGATTTAAGGATAGCCTGTTAGTTATCATTAATCTAGAGTCGTTGTTGTCAGCTGGAATCAAACCAGCCCAGCGGCTTCATATCTACTTAAAGCGACCTCTGGATCCTCGGCATTCGCCCGGGTCTCGTGACGGTAGATTTAAGATTTGGGGTCAGTTNCTGATCTTTTGCCTGGTGTTGAGAAGTTGTAGCTGACCCTGCTGGCGGACCACGAAGCCGGCAAACCGGCGATGCCATAGATCGACGATCCTCGTTATGACACAACATTCCGGCACGATCGGACCACAACAGAACATTAGCAGAGGAATTCTGTTTATGTGCCTGGCGATCTTGTTAATGCCCGTGATGAACACGATAGCCAAGATNTTGACCGTCGATTATCCNCTGACTCAGGTTGTCTGGGCGCGTTTCACGGGCCACTTTGTCTGCATGACGCTCCTCTTCTGGCCAGGGCGGGGTCTGAGGCTCTTCAGGAGCGGCCGGCCCTTCCTTCAACTGTCACGCTCGGTAATCATGTTTGTGTCGAACGGGTGTTACATCGTGGCGCTGTCAACGGTCGCGCTGGCAACCGCCTCGGCAATAATGTTTACAGCGCCTTTGATTGTGACNGCACTGTCAGTGCCGTTGCTTGGAGAACGGGTGGGTCTCCGGCGATGGGGCGCTGTTGTTGTCGGATTCGTCGGCGCATTGATCATCATTCGCCCCGGCCTGAACACGCCGGCATTCGACGGAATGCCGCTCGGTATCGTNCTGCTGCTTTTCTCCGCCGCGACTTTCGCGCTCTATCAGATACTCACGCGCAAGCTGTCGCATCAGGATTCGGCAGAGACCAACATCGTCTACACCGCGTTGATTGCAGCGCTCGTAACAACCTTCATCATGCCGTTTGTTCTAGTGATGCCAAAGGGGGTCGGTGACGGGCTGCTGTTCGCATTGGTCGGCGTGGTGGGAGGATTTTCACAATATTTCATCGCCAAAGCATTGGAGCAGGCGCCAGCATCGGTCGTCTCACCGTATCTTTACGGTGAGCTTCTCNTNGCAGCAATGGTCGGCTTCGCTGTATTCGGCGACTTTCCGGATCATTGGACCTGGCTGGGGGCTGCGGTCATAGCNGCGAGCGGGCTGTACATTGCTTATCGAGAAGGTGTGATCGGTGAGATTAAGNCTTAGGCGGTGTCNGTTGCACTGGGTCAGGGCCGTGCAGAATGCGGGCCCACCGTTTGTTCGGCCGGCAACTACCCTCGCAGGGATTTGAGTTCCCTCGGTTCGAGGTGACTACTTACCCTTGAATAGCGGTTTGCGCCGCTCCAGAAAAGCTCTTTGGCCCTCGGCGTAATCAGCCGATGGCCGTGTGATCTCGCGCCAGNCCATACCAGCCGACCGGCCCTGCTTCTCACCTTCAAAGACAGCCCGCCAGAGGGTTTCTTTCTGGGCCTGTACAGCCAGCGGACCACAGCTTTCGGCGATTTCGTACGCCAGCTCAAACGCCCGGTTCTGGGCTTGGCCCGCCGGNGTNACGATCTCTACCAGCCCGGCTGCCTGGCACCAGGTGGCGTCTTTAGCCTCNCCCGGTACCAGCAGGGCAAAGGCTTTGGCGTAGCCGATCTTGCGAGCAAGTTTCAGTGGGATATCGACGGCATTAATACCGATTCTGGCTTCAGAGACAGCGACTCTGGCGGTCTCGTCGGCCACCACCAGGTCGCAGGCGAGCATCAGNTTCACNCCTTCACCTATGCAGTGACCATGAACCGCAGCGATGATCGGTTTGGCGGTCACCATGTTGTCGTCGGTGAGCAACGGGCCGTAGCCTTCGAAAGTGCCGGCCTCGAGATCGGCAGCAATAGCCTTGATGTCGGCCCCGGCAGAGAACGCCCGTTCGCCCGCTGCCTGCAGCACCGCGACCCAGGCCAATTTGTCGTCCCGAAACTGCTCGAGCGCTACGTTAACGCCGTCATACATGGGTTTGTCGAAGGCATTAAGAACATCCGGCCGGTTCAGTGTGATCACAGCCACCTGGCCGTGACGCGTATAGAGTACTCGCTTCTGTGCACTCATTCGTTTGCCTCCTCGACCAGCCGGGTCTTTCCCGTGGCGCCTTTGATCAGTTCGAACTCACCTTCTTCAATGAAGGTCAAGGCTGCGCGGAATCGCAGTTGGTGATGAATAGCGTCACTCAACTCACCGGCAAGGTTTGTCTTCGATTCCTCACTCAAGCCTGCACGGACCTCGACCTTTACAGGGACCGGTGCCGGTACAACGGGTCCGGATNCTGATTTGACGATACGNATNTTGCCGGTGGTCANNTCGGANNTTTTGTTGATGACNTCACGTACGGCATTGGGAAAGACGTTGACACCCTTGACCAGCAACATGTCATCGACCCGNCCCTTGAACAGCATGCGGGGTCCTGGGCGGCCGCAGCGGCAAGGCTCGGTTGTCACCTGGATGATGTCCTTGTCTCGCCAGCGGATCAGCGGCCCGCACTCGCGCTCGAGCCCTGTGAACACGATCTCACCCTCAACGCCATCTTCGACAGGGAGAGATTCCAACGTTTCCGGGTCGCAGATCTCGAACAATGCGTTGTCTTCCGCGTAGTAATGGATCCCGTTGTGTTCTTCACACGATATTCCCGTTGGACTGTGACAGCCGGTAGCGCCCATGATGTCATGGACCATGGCCCCGCCGAAGCCTTCCTCGATCGGGCCGTAGATCTCCGGGATCGAACCGCCGGGTTCACCAAAGACGACGACCTTTTCCAGACCCAGCGTCCGGGGGTCAATACCGGTACGCTCGCGCATGTGCTTGACCAGGTATTGGGCAAACGAGACTGTGCACTTGATCAGTTTCGGACGGGTGTCATGGGCGATCTGCGCAACNCGCTCGACACCGCTCAGCGCTCCCACAGGTACCAGACAGACGCCATAAGCCATCATGGCGTCAACACCGGGAATGCCGGCGATCCACATCGACAGAACGCTGGCGTGCATCACCACGTCGCCCGGTTCGATGCCAAGGCGCACCAGGGTGCGGGCCTGGTTGTCGTTGGTGATCTCGCGATCGCGGCGGGTGAAGCCGCTGTAGGTGGGAGAGCCTGTGGTTCCGGAGGAAGAAGAGACCCGGTTCACGGTTTTCGGATCGCAGGTAATGTGCATGCCGAAAGGATGGCCGGCAATCTCGCGCGAGGTTTCCTGGCTNGNCCGNTCTTCGTCCTTGTCAAAAAANGGATAATCCTGGTANTGCTCTAGAGATCCAAACCGATNCGGNTCGACACCCGCGTCATCAAATTTTGTCNGGTAATAAGGTGACTGTTCGTANACCCGCACCAGTTGTGCCTTTAGCTTCTCCANCTGCAGCACACGCAGTGCGTCGCGAGACATCAGTTCCTTTTGCGGGTTCCACAGGTTTACCGCCATCTGCGGGGACTCCTCGTGCCAGTGAGTGTGGGCAAGATAACCGCTCTGTGTCGGGTAATCTAGGGTTACCAATGACGACAGGTGATATTCTTCCGGGCGGCAGGACATACGGCAGAGGGGTAGGGGGCTATGCTGAATCGGGAAATGGACGGTCAGGCAGCGATCGTTACGGGTGCTGCAAGAGGATTTGGGCTGGCGATATCAAATCAGCTGGTGGAATGCGGCGTTCGGGTGATCGGCTGGGACCAGGCACCATCACCTATTGCAGGTGATGACCGGTTTCTTCAGGTTGAGTCAGTTGACGTAACGAACGCCGATGCCGTGANGGCGGCGTGCGAATCAGCGGTAGCCACCGCTGGGCAGATCGATATCCTGATCAACAACGCAGGCATTAACGGACCCCAGGTCGCGGTGGAAGATTATCNGNTGGAAGACTGGCAGCGTGTGCTTGCCGTTGATCTGACTGGCGTTTTTCTGTGCACCCGGGCCATCGTTCCACACATGAAGCAGGCGGGTTATGGGCGCATCGTGACAATCGCCAGCCAGGCAGGCAAAGAAGGGATCGCCAACATCAGTGCCTATAATGCCGCCAAGGCCGGCGTGATCGGGTTTATGAAGGGTCTTGCCAGCGAATTGGCTTCATTCGGTATTACCGCCAACTGTGTCACCCCAACTCTGGCCGAGACCGACCTGATGAAAGAAATGAGTGATGAGTATATCGCCGGNATCAAAGCGAGGACGACGATGGGTCGGCTGTGCAGGGTCAGCGAGGTTGCTGACATGGCGGTCTGGGTAGCAAGCCCGGCCTGCAGCTATTCGACCGGCGTCTGTTTCGACGTTTCAGGCGGTCGGGCACAGTATTAAGGTGTGAGTAGCTGTTGTGCCGGATAGTTACTGGGCCCTCCTTCACGGTGTCGTTTTTCTGGCGGCCCTCCTGCAGACAGCGACTGGTTTTGGTTTCGCTATGATCTCTGTGCCTATACTGCTGATTGTTCTGAACAGCAGTGCTGCGATCCAGGTCGGAATGATCCTGAGCCTGGTGATTGCGCTGCTGCTCATGCCCTCGTTGTTTAGGCATGTGGACAAGCGATTGCTTCGGCTGTTTGTAATCGGATCCTGTATTGGGATTCCAGTCGGGATTTTTCTGTATCTAGTCATCAATCTGGGTGTGTTGAAGCTTCTGGCTGGCCTGGTGGTGATGGTGTCTGTACTGACGACCATCGGCAACGTTGGTGGGCGCGGACAGTCCGGACCGGCNACTTTCAGCCTAACCAGTGATCTTGGGGTGGGTGTCNTTGCCGGGATTATGAATGCNAGTCTCGCGATACCCGGAGTCCTGCCGCTGATTCGGATGGTCCAGATGTCGGCTACGCGGGAAGTGATTCGGGCAACCATTCTTGCCTTGTTCGTATTTTCTTACCCGGTGGCCATCGCGCTGCAGGCAGCNCTTGCGGGTCTGACACTGAGCACACTGAAGATGACTGCCACTTTGATTCCGGTAACGCTGATCGGAATAGTGGCAGGCCNGATACTGGTTTCCCGAATTCCGCAAAAGACCTTTATCCGAATTATCCTGGTTCTCCTCGTCTCGAGCACGTTAGGCCTTTTCATTGACGCAGGCTGGACCCTGCTGGGCACTCAATCGTGAACGGCAGCTTTGGGNGTCTCGAAGAGTTACCGCACACACTGCTGGCACATACGCCGACGCCTGCTGAACCACTGTCAAACCTGACTGCTCGANTCGATGGCGCATCTCTGGTGGTTAAACGCGACGAGGGCACCGCACTTGCTTTTAGCGGCAACGAGGTTCGTCAGGTCGAGTTCTATATCGGTGAGGTGCTTTCACAAGTTACGGGTACGCCGATCGTGGGCTGTCTGCGAAGAGCTCGGGAGTTGGATCGCTCCTGCTCAGTACTGTTTGTGCACGGCGGCGGCACAGCGGCGATATTTGCCTATGGCCCGCTGCTCCTGGATGAACCGATGTGAGCGACGTTCAGTTGAATACCCTTATAGATCTTCCCGACGGTCTCAGCACGTTCATTGCACGCGATGATGGAACCCGGCTGCGTTGTATCTCGTCCGGTCAGGGCCCCACGCTGATTCTGGCGCACGGTATCTTCAATGACCTTAGGAGTTTCAACCTGGTGCGTGGGAGCCTCGTTGACAAGGGTTACCAGGTCATCGTGTTTGACCAGCGGGGTCACGGAGCGTCCACCATCGGTTCGGACGGTTTGGGCTCGAAGCAGATGGCCGGCGACTGCAAGGCNGTGCTGGAGCATTTCAGNGTNCGCGACGGGGTTCTGGTCGGCCATTCCATGGGTGCTTTTCTATCAGTGGTTCTCGCTGAATGCTTTCCCGACGTGGTTCGCAAACGCCTGCGCGGTATGCTNTTTATCGCGGGACATGCCGGTATTGTTGCCAAGGGCAGCATTCAGAACCNATTGCAGATTCCCCTGGTCAAAGCCGGCCTGATGCCGGCGATCCTGTCATCTGAGTGGCTGGGCCGGGCGTTCACACGCTCCCTGTTCGGCAGGGTGGCCGACCGGGAGTTCGTCGAGGCGACCAGGCTTATCCTGGCGAGCCAGAAACTAAAAGTGATGACCCCGCTGGTTGATTTCCAGGTTCAGGAAGATCACTACCCAGGGCTTGCCAGCATCGGGGTCGAGACCNTNGTTCTTTGTGGCGAGCGGGACAGGACCTGCCCAAGATGGCATTCGGAACGTTTAGGCGCCGAGATACCATCAGCGCGAAACGTCTGGTTGTCAGACATCGGTCACATGGTGGTTTATGAAGCCCCGGATGCAGTGGAAAATGCTGTCACGCAACTGGTTAAAGGTCAACCCTGAGGGAAACGGGTTGTTTTACCCAAAAGACCCGGCCCGCTCTGCTGGGTTGATGTGCCCAGGTGTCTGGCCTAAATAGAGTTGATTTAGCCCCTGTCATCACCGGGAATTATCCGGTCAGGATCACTCCGCTGAATCTTTTATCCAATCCTCCTTTTTTTGCTATGCTGCTCTATATGGACATGAATTTCAGTCCCGTTGTTTAGCGTTTTTCTAGTATCAACACCTAACATGAGAGGTGGAACACAATGAATTCACCTGCGGAACCCAAGGTACAAGACACCCAGACCAAGCGCCGGGTACCGGCTTACGAGGTACTCGCCCAGGACATCAAGAACCTCGGTGTGGAGGCGGTGTTTGGACTNATGAGTGATGACACTGCGTTGTTTGTCACAGCACTTGATATGGCCGGAATCTCTTTTCACGGTGCCCGGCACGAGAACACTGCCATCACGATGGCGGAAGGGTATTCCGCCGCTTCGGGTTCACTCGGTGTTGCCGTTGTCGGTCGTGGACCGGCGACCGCCAATGGCCTGCACGCTGCGGTGTACGCGAGCCGGACCGGTTCACAGGTACTGATTATTTATGGTGACGCGGCGGTGCCGGGCGGCGAGTTGAATTCTCTAGGGCCGGACTACAAGGCGTTCAACGCGCAAGGTGTGTTGAGCGCTGCCGGATTACAGGTTTTTTGGGCCAGCAGTGCACGCAGTGCGCGAACAACCCTGTTAGATGCCGTCAATGCGGCACAGTTGGGNAATGCGGTGGCACTGTTGCTTCCGACGAGCGTTCAACTCACAGAAATCGACGAGGAGGAAGATTCCCAGCCAGACCGTCCAGTACTGTCTCCGGCCCCACCCGAAACGGCCAGGCCGCATGCCGTGAAAGCGGCAGTCGAACTGCTCAAAGACCATCGGAATCCCCTGATCATCGCCGGGATAGGAGCTTATCGGTCGGGGGCGCGAGATGCATTGGAGNGACTNGCAGAGCAGCTCGGCGCACTGTTGCTGACNACNGCCCGGGGCAGGGAGATGTTCCGGGGACACCCGTACAACCTCGGTATCATCGGTTCTTTCACCCACTCGACTGCACGGCACTACATAGACCAGGCAGATTGCGTACTGGTTTTTGGCGCCAGTCTGAATTTCTGGACGACGAGTTTTGGTTCATCTATTCCGGACGTGCCCTTGATTCAGGTAGACGCGAGCCGAACCCACATCGGGAAATATTACAGTGCTGACGTGGCATTGGTTGGTGATGCGCGCCTGGTGGCAGAACAGTTGTCCGCGGCGCTGCCAGTACGTTCTGAGGACGACAAACCTTTTCACTCATCCCAGACCCGCAAAAGTATCGCCGACCACGACCTGGCCAGTGACTTTAGCGCTGCGCATACAGCTCGAACTGTTGATCCCCGCTCACTGGGCATAGCCCTTGATAAGTTGCTCCCGGAAAACCGGAATCTCGTTTACGATGCTGGGAATTTCCTTGGCATCGTGCCGTACATCTCGGTTCCGGGGCCCGATCATTTCAAAATGACCAACAACTTTGCCTCGATCGGTCTTGGGTTTGGCGCTGCNCTCGGGTTCGCCAGGGCACGNCGTGANGCTACTACNGTTCTGTTGGTCGGCGATGGTGGATTCATGATGACTATCGGTGAGTTGGAGACTGTGGTCAGGGAAGACCTGCCACTCATCATCGCGGTGATAAATGATTGTGCCTACGGTGCCGAGTTGCATTTCTTGAGNATACACCAGCGCCCAGTCGAAACATCACTTTTCCCTGATGTCGACTTTGCTCCGATTGCCGAAGGGTTTGCTTTTGAAGCAGCGACCATCCGGTCAATCGACGACCTGCAACAGATGGCGCCCGTACTGAAGGATCCGCAGGGCCCCATCCTGCTCGATTGTAAGGTCAATGCGGATGTCGCAGGAGCATTCATGACTGAGCTGGCCGCTTTTGAAAGCGGTGAAGATTAAGAGCTGCTGACCGGAGCCATGTGAGCATCTGTCTTTGACTGGCCTGGCTGGTGCCCGGCCCTGTTAAAAGTGAGCTTCGTTAACTGATCTGGCACGAAGCTAAGATCCTGGTTAAGGCGATGCGAATCAATATTCCCGATCCTGCGTTCAGTCACTCGGAGCGTGCCAGCGCAAATTTTCGCCTGGCACTCAAGATATCGCTCGTCTTTGTTGCCTTGTTGTGGATCGTTAGTCTGCTGAACTGGGGGCTGGCATTGGACTTGACCCGTTTCGGCGTTCGCCCNGGNGTANCTGCGGGCCTGGCTGGCATCTTNTTTGCGCCGCTGCTGCACGGAAACCTTGCGCACTTGCTGTCAAACTCTATACCGCTGGTGGTTCTAGGTACTGGAATGCTGTATCTGTACCCGAACTCGGCGCTCAAGGTCATTCCGGCGATNTACCTNGTTCCNGGACTGGTNGTCTGGCAGTTCGGGCGAGCCTCCCTGCATGTCGGGGCCAGCGGGCTGGTCTATGGTTTGGCCACCTACATTCTGGTGGCTGGATTGATTCGACGAGACAGACGAGCGATCAGCGCCGCGATGCTGGTTTTCTTCCTGTACGGAACGCTGGTCTGGGGTGTACTGCCCAGCGAGACCGGTGTCTCGTGGGAGACGCACCTGGTTGCAGGACTGGTGGGTGTGGTGCTGGCGATTTTTTTCCGGCGACTCGATGTTCCGCCGCGAAAACGTTACACATGGGAGGATGAAGACGCCGACGACAGTAAANATTCAGTCGACTAAGAAAAGAGGAGAATGCCAGGCAGGTGGTTCCTGCCTGGAACAGGTTTTCGCAGGCCCGCGGAATCTCAAATCACCGGCTTGNCCGNCGGGGNNTTNTCACTNTGAGCCGNCCCGAATCCGAGCCAGGTAGTCCAGTACCTGTGTCTGAAGGCCGAAGAGAGGCAGATCGTTGTGCCCGGCATTGGGTACAAACCAGGCCGATTTTGGCTCGGGCAGGGCGCCGAACACCCGTTTCCCGAACGAGACGTCAATGATGCTNTCCGATTCCCCGTGGATCACCATGACCGGTGATCTGATTTTGNCCAGATAGGGGTGCGTTTCGTAACGATCCCGAACCAGCCANCGNGCCGGAAGAAACCGGTAATGCCGCTGGGCGACGTCTGCGATCGACGTGTACGGTGCTTCCAGGATGAGGGCAGCAAAGTGGTGTTCAGCTGCGAGTCGTACGGCGATCCCGCTCCCCAGAGATTCCCCGTACAGGATCACCTTCTCATGAGGGATACCGTGTTCGACCAGGAATTGGAGCGCGGACTGGGCATCCAGACGCAGCCCGGCTTCGGTGGGTTTGCCTGGATTGCCGCCGAATCCGCGGTATTCCAGCAGCAGGAATCCATATCCGGCATCCAGAATGCGGCGAAACTTGTCCACCCGGTGTCCGATGTGGCCGGCGTTGCCGTGCAGCAGCAGGACGGTCAGACCGTCTCGATTCTGTGAGGGTTGAGCAAACCAGGATTTCAACACCAGAGCGTCTTCGGTCTGCAGGCCGATTTCCTGCAGGCTGGTTCCTTCGTGTGCAGAAAGGTCGGGTTTCTCGCGCGAAGGCAGATAGAGCAGGGAACGTTGCGTGGCAAACAGCACCATAACCAGCACGGCATACAACGCGATGCCGGACAGTAGAGCGAAGAGCACGGTTTTCAATATGAGGTCAAATACCTGTTACGCGGTCATGCCACTCGGCGATCGACTCTTCGGGGTAGTCATCGAAGCAAAGGTCCTGGTCTGTTGCAAACGTGCGCACCCAGCTTGCCTTGGAACCCAGCATGATGTGCGTGTAGCACGGCACTGTGGGAAGTTCTGAATCCACCGANCTTGCCAGCGGGTGCAGNAGTTCAGGCCAGGCACTGTGTGAGGCCCACAGGTGGCTGCCGCAATTTCTGCAAAAAATTCGGCGATGCTCGCTTTTTTTTCTGCCGTCTCGTGCCAGCATCGCCTGGTAGATCTGCAGGTATTGCTCGCCTTCGACCTGCAGGGAGCTGGCGTCAGCTGAGAGGTTGATGGCATAACCTTCTCCACCGCTGGTCTTCCGGCAGATCGTGCAGTAACACTTCTGGTAGGGATACAGCCCGTCGGACTCGACCGAATATTTCACAGCCTGGCAGTGACAGCTTCCTGAGANTTTCATGTCCTTTACCTTGTGAGTGAACCAAACAGGGTGACTGCGATTGATCCTGCCATGGGATGACGGGCCGCCACGAGTTGTCCTCAGGTCAGATGACTGGTGTCAGAGGATCTTGAACGTGCAATCGTCGATCAGGTCCCAGTCCAGATCAATGCCGAGACCGGGGCCGTTGGGCAGAGTCGCGATGCCGTCGGCAACCGGTAATGGCTCGACAAGGCCGAAAGCAAAGGTCTGAACAGGCGTCAGTAGCTCGAAGTAGCTACAGTTGGAAACGGCTGCTGCGCAGTGCAGGTTGACAAGCTCCAGCGGATGCAGGATCGAGGTATGGATCTCGCAGTTGACCCCAAAGGCCTCAGCCAGGGTCGCGGTCTTGAGCACGCCGGTGATGCCCCCGGTCCAAGATACGTCGGCTCGGACCCGGTCGACGACCCGGGTCGAGATACACTCAGCAACGCTGTAAGGGTGCTTGGCGATCACTTCGGTGCCGACGATGGGGATGTCAAGCACCCGGCTCAGTTCCCTGAGCGAATGAATGTTCTCATCGAACAGTGGCTCTTCCAGCCACAGGTAGTTCATGTGTTCAAGCTCGCGGCCAAATCGGATCGCGTCTTCGAGATTGAAACAGCCCACAGGATCCGACATCAGCGTGAAATCAGGTCCTACAGCATCCCGTACGCTACGGTGAATAGCCAGGTCTTCCCCAAAGTCCTGTCCACGGGGATGGACCTTGTAGGCCTTGTAGCCTTCGCCTTTCACGGCTACTGCTTCTGCTGCGTAGGCTTGGGGCGTCGGCAATACCAGCGAGCTGCAGTAGGTCGGAACCGTATCCCGACAGGCGCCGATGAATTTGTACAGCGGTTGGTCTGCGGCTTGGGCGGCAAGCAGCCACAGTGCGATGTCGAACGGGCCATAGCTGTAGATCGGAAGGAGATTCCACCAGCGGTCCTCGGTTCGAAATGCCTGCCAGATGCCTTCCCGGTCCCGGTAATCCCGACCGGTCAGAAAGGGGCGCATCGCCGCAGCCGCCAGTTCGCCGGAGCCACGTGCTGAACGGCCGGCAAAGCCGAAGGATGAGGCCCGGGTACCATCTCGGGTCGTCAGTGTGACGACCAGAAATTCGAGCCCTGTCTGCTCGGCGCTTTCGCGAAGGGATTCCGCCGCCAGCTGGACAGCCTTGTGTCTGCAGCATCGTACTTCGATCTGGGCTATCCGCATGTCCATCGTGCGTTGTTTGGAATACCTGGCCGGGTTCGCGGTAACCGGGTGTGGCCCGAAGGACTCAGCGCCTGGTTCGAGGCTGAAACGGCTTTATCTGCGCTCCCGAGTAGAGCATCTTGCCCTGAATTTCGCAGACACTCGCATGGTATGCAACCGCCTCGGGATCAAGCTCGGCCTTCGGTCTTGGCTCCAGTTCCCAGTAGTCGTGGGTCTCCTGCCCACGGACCAGAGTCGCGAAGTCGCGCGGTCCCAAGGTCTGTCTGACATCGCTAGCGATGTAGCGGATGGCAAAACCGACTCGCCGCCCGCTGGAGCGGTTTGGGTTTGAGCCGTGTGTAACCCGCACGTGATGAAGGGACATCTCGCCGGGCGCCAGTTCCAGGTCGATAGCGGCGGCCTCATCGACGTCGACATCGATTTCCTGGCCACGGCTCAGCAGGTTGTGCTTGTGAAAGGTATCGGTGTGCTGTATGTCGACATTGTGGCTGCCCGGGATCATGCGCATGCAGCCATTCAGCTTGTTACTAGCTGTAAAGGCGATCCAGGCGGTACAGACGTCATGTCGATCGAGACCCCAATAGTTTGAATCCTGGTGCCAGGAGACATAAGCCGGGTTTTGGGCTTCCTTATTGAAAAAACTTGAACCCCAGCACAAGATGTTCGGGCCCAGCACGTCTTCGACCGCATCGAGCACTTGTGGGTTGTTGACGAGGTCATGCAACCAGGGGAAAAGGAGATGCGGTTTGTGCCTGTACACGCCATCGATCGGCCCTTCGGAGGCTCCCTCGTAGGCTTCAAGTTTGTCCAGGTAACTGGCTGCTTCGTCGGTGGTCAGTACATCGAAGGGATGGCAGTAACCCAGTTCATGGTACTGCCGGACCTGGGCATTACTCAGTATTTTGGGCATAAGTGAATCTCAGCGTGAAAGTTTGATTTGATCCTTAATTGGCTTTTCAGACAATTTTCAGACATATTGTTCATAGTATTTGGAAAAACAGCATTGGCAGGCGCTCCTATATGGAAGGGCTGAACCAGAGAGATAGGCAATATGAACTGCAACTCAACCAATACTCCTGCCTTTGATATGGGTCACATTGGTAAGGAATTTTGCCCATATTATCTTTAAGTAGTGTTGCTTGTGGCCTCGCAATTCAGCCACATGGGCAGCCTGAAGGATTCGTCCTAAAATGAAGATAGGATTTTAGGATGAATTTCCCAGCAGTCGAGGGAAAATATTTGAAACCACGCATATCTAAAGGAGAGTGAAATGCGACCCAACTTACAAAAGACGCTAGTCAGTGCCGCAGTCGGTCTCGCGCTGGGATTGACGGGGCTCAACACCTACGCGGCGGAATGGACCTGGAAAGTGCAGTCACTATGGCAACCAGGCACCACCAACCAAAAGGCATTTGAGCGCTTCGCAGCCAATATCTATGCCATGACGGATGGCCGGCTGGAGATCAAGACCCTGCCGGTGCACTCGGTGGTCAAGCACAGCGAGACCTTGGAAGCAGTTGGGGCAGGCATCCTCGACGGACATCACAGTGGCGGTGCCTACTTCGCAGGTAAAGAGGCCGGCTTGCAGATCTGCACCGAGCTCAATGGCGCCTTCGAAAACACCTACCAGGCCCAGCTGTGGTTTGAGTATGGTGGTGGTACTGAACTATGTCGCGAAGCCTATGCAAAATTCGGTACTTACTATGTCGGTCCTGTCTGGTTCGGACAGGAATCGATGCCGTTCAACAAGCCTTTGCATTCGATCGATGATTTCAAAGCCAAGGGCATCAAGATGCGTTCGCCGGAAGGCATGGGCGCTGCGATCTGGCGCCGGATCGGTGCCGGTGTCGTGACCTTACCAGGCAGTGAAGTCTTCACTGCACTGGAGCGCGGTGTGATTGACGGTACTGACTGGGGCACGCTGAGCATGAACCAGGAGCTCGGCTATCATAAGATCGCGCCGTATCCGCTGTATCCGGGGTTTCACTCGGCACCGGCGGCCGATGTGGCGATCAACATGGGTAAATGGAACGCGTTGCCCGATGACGTCAAGGTGATCGTCGAGGTCGCGACCAAGGAGTTTGCCCGTGACATGGTACAGAGCATCATCATGGATGATATTGCCGCAGCTGACGCAGCAATGTCACAGGGTGTCACCCTGATCAACTGGTCGGCTGAGGAGCGAACCCGTTTCCGCGAAGTCGCGATGATCGAGTGGGAAGCGTTTGGAGATAAAAGCCCCTTGGCACGAAAGTTGGTGGACAGCCAGGTCGCTTTTCTCAAGAAACTGCACCTGATCGACTGATCAGTCAGCGATCTGAATCACGAGAAGGAGCGGGCGGGGTCTCGCACCCCGCCTGTTTTTTCTTGTCAAGCCACGGTAACCCGTAGAAGTAGCCGATGTCCTCCTTGAATCCCATCGATAGGACCTCGATTTTTCTTGGGGAGAAGATCAGTTACGTTTTTCTGGCCAGTGTGATCATCACCGCCTACGAGGTGATCATGCGTTATGGGTTTAACGCACCGACTACCTGGGTTCACGATGGCGCTACCGCGTTATCGGCTACCGGTTTTCTTGTGGCAGGGTGTTATTGCCTGCAGAAGCGGCGCCACATTGCCATTACGGTTATATACGATTCTGTTTCGCCGGGACTGCGCCGCACATTCGCGTTTATCAATGCCCTGATTATCGCGTTGTTCATGTGCCTCTTGACCTGGGCCACACTGAAGATAGCTTTGAATGCGACCTGGGTGAACTGGAACTGCGAGGTACAGTTCTGCGGTCTGGAGACCAGTGCCCACGCCTGGGATGTACCGGTTCCGGCATATCTGAAGACTGTCCTGTTTCTGGCCTCTGTCATCATGTTACTGCAGGCGTTGGTCCAGTTGGTGACCGTCGTGCAGAATTTTTTCAAAAAGACTGAATTATGAGCATCGAGATCCTGACCCTGATCATGCTGGGCTCGATGATCGTGCTGCTCGTAATCGGGCTGCCACTGGCGTTCGTCACCGGCATTATCGCCTTTGGATTCGCCTTGTTCCTGTACGGCCCGCTGGCCCTGCCGCTGATCGCGAGCAGAATCTACGGGTTCGTCAGTGTCTATGCATTGATTGCAGTACCCATGTTTGTGTTCATGGCGTCGGTACTCGAGCGCTCCGGTATCGCCAGGGATCTCTTCGGCGCTATGCATGTGCTGGCCGGGAATCTCCGTGGCGGCTTGGCGATCCAGACCATGGCGGTGGCCGTGCTGATGGCCGCAATGACCGGAATCATCGGCGGCGAGATCGTGCTGCTCGGCCTGGTCGCACTGCCGCAGATGCTGCGGCTCAACTATGACCGGAACCTTGCAATCGGTACCGTCTGTGCCGGGGGCGGGCTGGGAACCATGATTCCACCGAGTATCGTCCTGATCTTCTACGGACTCACCGCGCAGGTGTCGATTGGCGATCTGTTTCTGGCGACCGTGATCCCCGGCCTGCTGCTGGCGGGTATCTATATCGCTTACATCCTGATTCGTTGTTACATCAACCCCGATCTCGGACCGCCAGCGCCGGTAGAAAACCGGGACCTTTCTTACTCGGAAAAGATGAAGATGGTCCGTGACATCCTGCTGCCGGTACTGGTGGTCGTAATGGTGCTTGGGAGTATTTACGGTGGTATTGCCTCGGTCAGCGAGGCGGCAGGCATGGGTGTCATTGGTGTGATTTTCTGCACCTGGATAAGAAAAGAACTGAAGTGGCAGCTTATTCGGGAATCGCTGCACCAGACCATGATGACCTGTGGTGTGATTCTCTGGCTGGTGTTTGGTGCGACCGCCCTGATCGGGGTCTACAACCTGATGGGCGGCATCGATTTTGTCAAGAGCCTGATGACCGGACTGCCGTTTCCGCCGATCGTGATCCTGCTGATCATGATGGCGATCCTGCTGGTGCTGGGGTTCTTCATCGATTGGATCGGGATCATGATGCTGACCATGCCGGTCTTCGTCCCGATCGTCGTCGAGATGGGTTACGATCCGGTCTGGTTCGGGATCCTTTTCTGCATGAACATGCAGATCTCCTACCTGTCACCGCCGTTCGGTCCTGCGGCCTTTTACCTGAAAGGGGTGGCGCCTCCCGAGATCACTCTGCAGGACATCTACAACTCGCTGTGGCCCTTCATGGCCCTGCAAATTCTGGCGCTGGCCATTGTGATGATGTTTCCACAGCTGGCGCTGTGGCTGCCGAGCCTGGCCTATCCGAACTGACCGGCGCCGCCAGGCCGGGGTACCTAGCGCAATCATCGCCAGGCCCTGAACGAATCTCGCAACTCTGCATCGGTGGTGGAAAACCGTTGGGTGTCACTGATCGTTTGACATCAGCCGATGGCGGGCACTCCGAAGAGGTAGGGATGCAGGAAAACCAGTACGGCAAAGACCAGTGTTCCTGCGATCACGGTGATTAGGTCGCGGCGGATCGGCTGAGGTTCCAGTGGCGTTTGGCTCCTCCGGGTCGTGACCGAAAGACCATCGATCAGTGTGTAGCAAAGGAAACTGCCGAACAGCAGCAGCGATGCGAGGTCACCGTTTGCAGCCAGATGCGCCAGAGCCCACAGTGCGATGCCCAAGAGCATCGGGTGTCGAGTGATGCGCTTGATGTTGCCAGGCATGTGACTTGCCGCCAACAGGATCAGGGAAGCCAGCACCAGAGGTAAGGCTGTTGGTCGGCCCCAGGCCGGCGGCTCCCACAGCGGTACGAATTCGGCGGTCGCTGTGCCCCAGATAATCATCACCAGGCCCACCACCGCGACCACAGAATAAATCCCTTTGTAGGCCGATTCTCCCAGTTTTCGAACCGCAGATTCACGGAGCGGGAGTACGGTGGGTAGCAGGTGAACAGCGAAGAACACCACAATTCCGAAGGTCAGCCAGGCCATTCGTTTTCTCCATTTAGCGGCGCAAGATGGTAATGGTGAGTGTAGCGGTTCCAGAGAACGGCAGGGCACTCTCCCAGCTCGCACGTTAGATTAGAAATTACCTACCAGCCCTCAATTCAGCGGTAGAATCCCAGCTGTCTGGGGCCGCTAGGGTCAGTTCTGGGTCTGTGTTCCCTTCCCGAGCCCACTGACTGAATCTCATTTGTACGGGGGCCCAATGACGACTGAAGAGATGACGGCTGAACAACTAAGCGGTGTTGCCGGGCCGAGCAAGGTCAGGTGGGATTATCACCCCGAGTTGCCTATAGAGGACGTTCCGGTCTTTGTCTGGCCACCCCGGCCACTGGCGGCACTGAAGTACCTCGTATCACGGGCCTATCTGTTGTCAGTGGTGTTGCCTTTCGGGCTTCTCGCCGCCATCACATGGGCCTACCTGCAGCCGGCACTGACCCGTTGTGTTGACTTTGAGATCGGCTGGATTGCCCAGATGTATATCCGCAATCTCGGTCTGTTCGCACTGTTTGTTGGAGGCCTGCACCTTTATCTTTATACATTCAAGCTTCAGGGCAGGGCTCTGAAATTCAACCCCAGCGAGCTCAGGCGTGACGATCAGAGGTTTTTTGCCCAAAATCAGGTCTGGGACAATATCCTATGGAGCTCGGCGAGCGGTGTGACGCTGTGGACGGGTTATGAGGTGCTCTTCATCTGGGCTTACGCCAACGGTATGTTGCCGTTCTATCTGGACTGGCGTGAGCACCCGGTGTGGTTCGTTTTAATGCTGCTCGGCATTCCGTTCTGGGATTCCTTCCACTTTTATTTTGTACACCGTTTCCTGCACTGGAAGCCCCTGTACCGACGGGTACATTCAGTGCATCATCGCAACGAGAGTACCGGGCCCTGGTCGGGATTTTCCATGCACCCTGTCGAGCACTTGATCTATCTCAGCAGCGTTCTGATCCACACAGTGCTGGCCTCGCACCCGATCCACATCTTCTTTCACATGCAGTGGAACGCCATCGGCGCAGGGACCAGCCACAGCGGCTATGAATCCCTGACGTTCCGAGGCAAGCCTGTGATCTTTCTGTCTCCGTTTCATCACCAGCTGCACCATCGCTTGTACAACTGTAATTACGGTAACAGCCTGGTACCGGTGGATAAATGGTTTGGTTCGGACCATGACGGCACCCCGGCGGCCTGGGTGGCCGTGCGGGAGCATCAGCGATCCCGGGTTAGCGCTGCAAGATCAGGTTCTTAGAGAGCTGGATTGAAGTAAAGCACTTGGCGTAACCGTAGACGCCGCACCGGTCGTCAGGGTGAGATTCGTTCCGCGATCGAGAGAATGCGCTGCATCTCACGCAGGACCGGTTTCTCGATCAGCTTGCCGTCCACCACGACCAGCCCCGTGTCGGCCTCGGTGAAGGCATTCAGAATCCGTTCGGCGTGGGCGATCTCAGCTTCCGTGGGTGTAAAGACGCCATTGAGTATCGGAATCTGTTTGGGGTGTATTGATCCCTTGCCACTGAACCCAAGTTGCCGGGCAAGGCGGGCCTCTTCGGCCATGCCGTCGGGGTTTTCGAGATCCAGGTAAGGCACGTCGATCGCGTCGATGCCGACGCTGGCTGCGGCATGCACGACCCGTGACCGGGCATAGAGCAGCGGCTCCCAGGCATTGCTGCAGCGAAGCTCTGCCGCCATATCCACTCCACCGAAAAAGAGTGCATCGATCCTGGGACTTGCCCGCGCTATTTCGTAGACGCCTTCCAGAGACGCGTTGGTCTCGATGATCACGTGCAGGCGGATGTCGTGGCCACGCTCGGTGAGCAGGTCGTCAAGCCAGACGATTTCATCCGGGGTCATCACCTTGGGCAGCATCAGTGCAGGGGGAGGTGTGTCCGTCGCGAGCACCGCGTTGACATCGGCAAGACCAAAGGCGGTACGCAGGCAGTTGATGCGGACGATCCGCTCGACTCCATCGTCGGCCTGGGGTACTGCAAAAAGAGCCAAGCCTTTCTGTCGGGCTTCATCCTTGTCTTTGGGTGCGATCCCGTCTTCGAGCTCGACGCAGACGATGTCGGTACCGGAGGCAAGCGCCTTGGGAAACATCTCAGGCTTGAGGCCGGGGGCAAATATAAAGCTCCGCCGGGGTCGCACGCTAGGTTCAGTGGTCATGGGTTCTGCCTTGTCTAACATCAACTGCTCTGTGCTGGGAGTTGGACTGGATCGCAGACCTGATCAGATCCAAAAGGTCTCGCGCACGTGGGCCTCGCGGGCTCCTTCAGGCGTTTCGACCTGGAGTGTACTGCCGGGTGTCCAGTGATTCCGGTGCACCATGGCGATGGCGACATTGGTCTGAAAATCCGGTGACCAGGTGATCGACGAGATATGGCCGGCCGCTTTTCCCTTGCTGTCTGTCAGGGGCCAGTACGCATTGATCGGGGGTACGGCGAGCCCATCCACAGCCATCGGCCGGATCTGTCGGTCAGGATCCTGCCGGGTCGTCAGCACCGCATGCCCGATGCAGCCGGTTGCCGCATCGAGATCGCAGTATTTGCCGAGACCCACCTGGAACGGCGTGTCGTCTATGGATATGTCGCTGCCGTAGGAGAGCAGGCCTGCTTCGATGCGCTCGATCAGGTTGGGGCAGCCAGCGCGGACGTCGAGATCTCTGCCGGCCTCGAACAGGCTGTCCCACAGTGATTCGCCGTGTTCACTGCCATCGAGGTAGATCTCAAAACCGCCCTGGTGCGACCAGCCCGAGCGGGCGATGATCATGTCTTTGCCCTGAACGTTGATGGTTTTGTGACGGAAGAAACGGGTCGCGACGATCTCTGGTCCGAACACCCGGCCGATCAGTTCGTCAGCTTTCGGGCCCTGCACAGCAAGCGGCGAGATGTCGGGCTCAAAGACCTCGACGTTCAGGCCCCGTCCGATGGCGAGACCTTTGCAGTAGTACAGCATGTCGCTGTCTGCCAGAGAGAGCCAGTAGCGATCCTCGGCGAGTCGAATGGCGACAGGGTCGTTGAGCATCTGACCCTGGGCATCGACCATCGGCACGTAGTAGCACTGGTCATCGGCCATTCCGGAGAGATTCCGCGGTGTGGTCATCTGCATCAGTTCGAGCGCATCAGGACCCTTGATCTCCACCTGCCGCTCGCAGGACACGTCCCAGACCTGCACAGCCTGTTTGAGGTGGGCGCAATCCTCTTCCGGTGAGCGAAAACTTTGCGGGATCAGCATGTGGTTGTACACCGAATAGGCCCGGACGCCGGCTTCTTCGACGCGCCGGGAGAAAGGCGTACGCCGCACACGAATCGAAGGGGTGAGGTAAGGCAGGGGCATCAGTTATGGGCTCCTGTAGGGGTCGTCGATCACAGAAAGGTGCCTATTGTGCGCAACTGGCGGGAAAAAACAATTCAATTTACGATGTGAGCCGGTTCACTCGGGGGTGGTCTATGCTCGAACTCGGTTCGTCAGAGAGGATAAGGATAAATCATAATCTCCTCCTCTGATGGCGCTTGCCGCGATTATTCTGGTCCAGGTCGATATGCAAACCACGGTTTCGTCATTGAATCATAACATCGCCTGAAAACCCACCGGTCAACAGGACAGGGCAATTNGAATTTTGGGATTCCGTTCAGATTATCTGATTTCCACAGGCTCTAATCCGATCTTTTGAAGTGGGAAGCATGATCAGNTTTGGCCAATGGTTGTTCAATGAAAACGCCAGAGGCAATCGGCCAAGCATTCAGACTTAAGAGGGATATTGAATAATAGTGCGGTTGCACAAAAAAACACCCCGCCGGAGCGGGGTGTTTTCAATAATTCAAACGACCGTCAGGTCGTCAGATCATTTGCGGGCTTAGTCACAGGACAATAGAACTGTCAAGATAGAGTTTGCCTCGGCATAGTCGAAGGAACCGGCAGCTTGTAAATCAGCATAAGTATTACAGTATGCTTGGTCGGTTGGCTCCCCACCCATCATACATTGGCCGTTTGCCCAGCCTGGTGTTGGAGTAAATTCGTCATCCCAGCACGCATCTGCAGGGGCACCGGTCCATGCTACCAGTGCGGGTTCGGCGGGTGCGGCATATGTTGTAGGATCTAACGCAGATGCTAACTCGACCTGAAATGTCGCCTCAGCTGTGCCGCCCCAGGCAAGAGTCGAGCCCAATCCCAATATGCACGAGACCTGGTCGCAAGCATCCATCCCACCTTCAAGAGCGCTGTCCGGGTTAGCAGGGTCACCCGTATCGTCGGTTGTAGGGGCTGAGAGATCGTTGTTTAAGCGTGTGGAGTTGGCAACATATGGAGTTGATTCAGGAATAGTTACCGAAAACGAGACCCCTTCTGAGTTTCCGGTACCGGCC
Source organism: Pseudomonadota bacterium (assembly GCA_002718155.1). Taxonomy (GTDB): domain Bacteria; phylum Pseudomonadota; class Gammaproteobacteria; order Arenicellales; family UBA868; genus UBA9619. Next base: position 4,312 of record PBDS01000049.1, on the reverse strand, counting down.
TCTGCCACAATTGCGTATTCCAGAGTATCGCCAACAGCAGCTGTTACCTCACCGCTCGAATAGAAAAGTGCGCCAGAGGCAGACGTATAGTCCGCATCCGCCGGGTCGGTCGGATTCTTGGCTGTATCCATATTGCGCACGTACGTGGTGGAAGTCGCCAAAACATTGGCAAAGACCTGGGCGGTAAGTGACGCTGTTTCAGCGTCTCCAGCCGAAGATGCTGCCGTGATCGTAACGTACGTCTCGCCGGAGTGCGGCGAGAACAGAGTAGCCGTGGGATCGCTGATATCGCCGATGGCCTCGAGATGGACGTCGAAATCGGTGATCTCCACGATCGGTGTGCCTTCGGCTATGCCTCCAGTCAGGGGGGGATCTACCTGGATAATTTCGTCATCACCACCGTCTTCAATAACACTGTTTACCTGATATACCTCACCGTTGATAACGACCTGTTCACCAGTGGCAATGCCATTGGAGATATTGTCGGCCGAATTGTCATCAGCGGGTACGAAAAGATTATTATTACCGGCAATATGCGCAATGGTGGTAACGGTTCCACCCAAGGTCACTTCGGTGATCGTGTCTCCTTCCCCATCTCCATCCGCGTCTTCGTTACCGTGAAAGGTCACGGTTCCTGCGGCGTTAACGTTTTCCGTGTCGGGTGTCCCAGGTGCCCAACTGAGGGTATAAGTATCCTCACCGTTACTCCGGGACATAATGAAATAGTGGAAGAACGTCTCGTCTCCCGCCAGCGCTGGCATCTCGGTTGGCCCGAACAAAAGTGGCGCGGCCGTTTCCGACTCCATGCTGAAAGTGACGTTATCAGAATCAAAGGAGACGGCAGCGCCGTCTTCGTCAGTCCCCCAAACGCTCGCCCCACCGCCGCTGGCGGCGAACGTTTGCGCTGTGACGGACAAACCTAGCAATGCCGCCAGGCCTGCCGAGAGCAGTGTTGTCAATAGTCTGTGAAGTAGATTTGTCATGAATTGCCTCCTTGAATCATCAACGTGGACTGGTGTCTCGCGTTCCGAAAAGTGGATCGGCCCACCGGTCACCGGAAGATATCCCAAGGTGTGGTAGCTCTAGACCCAGATCTGCATTCATCGACGCGAGCATTCGCTGTACCTCATCGTTTAAGAGCTCAGCAATAGGTGTACCCATACCGCCGCTGCCGATTGAGCCTAACACCCATTAATGGGCTTGTCTAACGTCAGGTTGGCCCACAATGTGATCCCCATCACATCGCGGAGTGGAAAGTCGGATGCACAAGGTTTATCGGTGATTCCAGCTGTAAAAGAGGTGCCAGGTGCGAATTCGGGTACTCGACTTCTGTGTCATCGGGTCAGCCTGTGGGCTCGACAGGTGTGAGTCGGAGTAATCCCGCAGTCACGCCATATTCTTGAAGTTCAACCAAGGCCATGACCGGGTGCCTGTCCCCAGTTAGTCGAAAACCGATGGTTTGATCAGCCAGGCTTTGTCGGCCGAAGGGCGGGCAGTCTCGCCGTTAGAATTTCACCGACGGCTGTAGATGGATTGCACCCCACTGCCGAGCGGTGAACAGCAGCCAGCCCAGGGGCTGATTGATTTTGATCAGGCCCCCGGGGCTCGTCTGATGTCTGGCACGACGAACAGTCTAGGCCAAGCCTGATTTGTGGTAGCGGTGAATTACTTGCAGGCGATAACGACGCCAAGGCCCTGTGTTCCAGTACCCAGGTATACGGTGCCCTGGGACGCCCATTCATCGCATTTCTCCTGGGTGGCAATAGGCGAGAACTCTGTGCCACGGCACTCACCGACTACCCAGGCGCTATTCACGAATGCGGCATTGGATTCGTCGGGTTGATACGGGTACGCCTTATCATCCCAACAGGCGGGATTGCCCGGTGTCCAGGGGATTTTGTCAGACACGACCGGTTCAACTGGTGCCGCTGCTGCGGTGCTGTCTACAGCAACTTGAAAGGTCAACTCGGCCGAACTGTGGATCAAAATAGTGCCGGGATCGGATTCAAGACCCGGTGAATTGAGGTTGCAGGTAATGCTGACTGGCGGGTCACTGACCTGGCATTCAGTTGGTTGGCTGTTCAGTTTGTAGGAATCAGGCACTAGGGAGGTAAACAGCGGAACACTGGCCGTGATTGTGACGTCTGTCAATGTCTTGGTATTTCCGGCGAGTTGGACGATCGCGTATTCCATAGTATCACCAGCAACGGCCGACACTTGACTGGGGACATTATAGAAATCTTCTCCCGACAGGCTGCTATAGGCAACAGGTGTGTCTTGATCTGCGGGGATTGTTAGGTTGTCAATGTTGGTGGCGTTCCGTACATAGACTTTTACACTGGGACCGACAGGGGCGAACACACTGGTGATCGTCTCATCATTGGTCAGCAGTTCTGTATCTGCCTCGGATGTCGCCGTGACCAGTATTGTCGCTGTAGCAGGCAACTCCGGGTCGCTTATAGCGACGCCCGCGACGACCAGGGCAAACTTCTGCTGTTCGGCAATGGAATCACCAGCCAGCATGTCTGATTGAAGAGGATCTGCCAGGTTGATCGTAGCCTGGCTACCGTCATCAAGCACGCTATCGACCCCGTGAACGGTACCGCCGATGACGACCGAGTCACCCCCTTGAATGCCATTGACTGAAAGGTCTGCAAGCCCATCTGATAATACTTTGATGGTGCTGCTCTGTGCAGAAGAAGGCTCGCTCGCCGCCGTTACGCCCAGGGCTACAGAGTCAATCGGTAAGTCGTCTTGCATGAAGGACAATCCCGGAGAGCCCTCGAGATTGTCAAATGCCATCACGGCAGAATTCAAGGTGTAGGTATCAAGGCCATTACTCATGGCCGTGATCTTGTAGTTGTAGACGTTTTCTTTGCCGGCCAGTTTAACTTGGTCACCCGGTGACGACAGATACGGGGCCGCCGGTACCAGTTCAACCGTGAAAGTCGCTGATTCGACGTTTTCGATCACGTTCTGTTCTTCACCGTGGGTGACTACCACCGTGATACCGAGGGGGCTCTTGGCCGGAACGATTGCATGAATCAAACCGGACATCGCCAGCATGATCAAGATACTTGTGGTCAGTACCGACGTTAGGGATTTGTTGACTATGTTCATTCGAGATCGTTCTGTTCAGAAGTGCCTTTGGCGTTGTTGAAATTTTCTATGGGGGAAATCTATCCAGGCGCCTTATTTCACCGTAGTTATCTTGATATTGTCGATGCTGATATCGCTCGTATATGAAGAGCCCGTTTTAGCAGAGAATCTCAGCATGACGTTCGTTTGGCCGGCGTAAGCACTAAGATCTATGGTGTATACACGCCAGCTGTTGCCTTGGTCTCCGGATAGGCTCAAGACCTTTGTCCAGGGGCCGGCATAACCGGTTTGTGATGCTTCAAGGGCCAAGGTCCCCATGCCGGTGCCATACATGTGGTACGAGAATTCCAGTTCCACATCAGAAAACCCGCTGAAGTTAAGTAGGGGGCTTAATAGGTTTGCCGTTTTGTACGGATAGTTCGGAGAACTAGACTCGGTATAACTGTAGTAGTTGCCTTCCTGGGCTTTAGAAGGTCCGGTCAATGCCGAACTTGTGCTTCCCTTCTTCTGCAAGGTCCAATCGAAATCATCGTAAGGATCTTGACTCCACCCACCAAGGTCAGTGGTTTCAAATCCCTGTTCCAGTAAGGACGTTGCCGTACTGGACGAGGCACTGTCGTCATGTGTCCAGTTATAGGTATTGGAGGTCGTGTTGTTGTTACCAGCACCGTCGGTGAACTTGTTGGATCCCACAACCACCGAAGGAGCGGAACTGGAAGGCGTAATGGTCGCCGTGTAGGCTCTACCCCCGGTTATGTAATCGCTTATGATGGGAGTGAAGTTGGAGACGCTCGCGTTGGTTGCGGTGATATCACCCGCGACAAAGTTGCTGGTCGCCTCGCTCGAGGTGAAGATCATCGTCACCGCTGCATTGTGGTTACCCCCATCAGCCACCGCACTCGCGGTCAGCGTCATCGTCGGAGAGGTGGTATCGAAGTCGATTGTGTCGCTTACTGCACTTGCCACGTTCCCTACGACGTCTTTGAACTGCACATAAACGGTGTTTGTCCCTTCACTGTTGGCCAGCGTCCAGGACTTCGAGGTGGCGTATGCCTCGTAGCTCGTGTAGGTGCCACTGCTTTCATTCTTGAACCGCATCTGGGAGGCGCCCGTGGAGGCAAGCGTCAGCGTCACACTCGTCGAGTTCGTATAGCTCGCCCCGCCATTGATCGAGATGCTGTTGCCCGTTGGGGGGGTGGTGTCATGGGTCCAG
>PBDS01000048.1 GCA_002718155.1 Pseudomonadota bacterium | reverse complement strand
GGCAGAGGGATTTGAACCCCCGACTCCCTGCTCCCAAAGCAGGTGCGCTACCAGACTGCGCCATGCCCCGAGTCATCCGACGGCGCGAAAGCGGATTCTACCGGAAATCTATAGCGAGCCGGACAGGCCCAGACACGTTACGGGTGGTGCAAACCGTTGGGCTGGGCCTTGATTTTCCGGCCAACAACCTTATCTTTATTGAATTAAAGACAGGAATTCCCTCGATCCAGGGTCACAAGGAACCAGATCAATGGCAACTGATCAAGCAGTCGAAAGGCACAGTTTTCAGACAGAGGTGACGCAACTGCTTCACCTGATGATCCACTCGCTGTACTCAAACAAGGAGATCTTTCTGCGTGAGCTGATCTCCAACGGTTCCGACGCCTGCGACCGCTTGCGGTTTTCAGCCCTGACCGAAGAGAGCTTGATGGAGAGCGGAGATGAACTGTCGTTGCTCGTCAGTGTGGACAAAAAAGCCAAAACCATCACCGTGCGGGACAACGGAATCGGTATGACCCGCGAAGAGGTGGTTGAGAATATCGGAACGATCGCCCGTTCCGGCACCCGGCAGTTCCTGGATTCATTAAGTGGTGATCAATCTGCAGATGCCCGACTGATCGGGCAGTTTGGCGTCGGTTTCTATTCAGTGTTCCTGGTGGCCGACAAAGTTGAACTCGTCAGTCGGCGTGCCGGTGAGGCGCCGGACCAGGGCGTACGCTGGACCTCAGATGGTAGCGGCGAATACACAATTGAAAATATCGAACGGGCCGACCGCGGGACTGAGATTACTCTGCATCTGCGCAAGGACGACGAGGAATTTGCCGATGCCTTTCGCCTTCGCTCAATCATAGGTAAATACTCCGATCACATCTCACTGCCGATTCGCATGCCGGACGAGGACGAGAAGAAGAAAGAAGAATTGGAAACGGTCAACAAGGGTTCCGCGTTGTGGGCACGAGCCAAATCGGAGATCAGTGAAGAAGAATACAACCAGTTCTATTCGACGATCAGCTACGACACCGAAACCCCACTGGCGACTCTGCACAACCGGGTCGAGGGCAACCTCGAGTACATCTCCTTGCTGTTCATCCCTTCCAAGGCACCGTTCGACCTGTGGGATCGCGAACAACGTCACGGGATCAATCTCTATGTCCGTCGAATTTTCATTCTCGACGACGCCAAATACCTGATGCCCAGCTATCTACGGTTCGTTCGTGGTGTCGTTGATGCAGCCGATCTACCTCTGAACGTGTCACGCGAGTACCTGCAGGACAACAAGGACATCGAACGGATTCGTAACGCGTCGGTCAAGAAGATCCTCGCCGAACTCAAACGCCTAGCTGACAAGGAACCTGAAGAATATGCCAGATTCTGGAAGGAATACGGCAAAGTCCTGAAAGAAGGCCTGGTCGAAGATCACGACAACCAAAAAACGCTGGCAGACCTGTTGCGTTTTTCTTCTACCCACGGTGACAACGACACACAGGACGTCTCTCTGACTGATTACGTCAAGCGAATGCCGATGAAGCAGAAGGGCATATATTTCATCACCGCGGATTCGCACAGTGCTGCCAGCAGCTCACCACATCTGGAGATCTTCCGCAAGAACGACATCGAGGTGCTTCTGCTCAGCGATCCGGTAGATGAGTGGCTGGTGACTTCTCTGAACGAATACGATGACAAAACTCTCAAGTCGGTGGCGAAGGGTGCTCTGGACCTGGACGATTTCACCGACGACGAGAAGAAAAAAGAATCCCAAGAAAGAGAAAAAGACCTGGCTGGACTCGTGGAAAAGATCGAGAAACTACTGGGTGAGAAGGTCAAATCCGTACGGGTCAGCCATCGTCTGACAGACTCACCAGCCTGCCTGGTGGCCGACGAACAGGATCTTGGCGGCAACCTGGAGAGAATACTGCAATCGATGGGCCAGGAAGCCCCTGAAGCAAAACCAATCATGGAGATCAATCCCGACCACCCACTGATCAGGCAATTGACTCCGGAACACGATAAGCTGGAAGAATGGTCGATGGTATTGTTCGACCAGGCAGCTCTGAGTGAAGGCGCGAAACTATCCCAGCCGGCCGCTTACGTCCAGAGAGTCAACGATCTGCTGACCCGGGCGAGCCTACTGGCAAGCTGAGTCCAGGCCTCACTGGTTCACTACCAGTTCCCTGATCAAGGCAGTGGCGTAGCTACCACGGCCCAGTGTAAACGACAGACGTGGCGAGTGCGCCGCGGGCCAGTCGAGTGATAAATCATCCGCTGTCGCTCGCAGTGCCCTGCGGGCAGGCACTACCGTCGAGATCTCCAGAGCATCCAGCAACTCACGTTCATTACCAAGCCAGTCCCGCTCCCGAGACCACGTCCTACCCAAAAATGCTGCACCTTGACCCCACAGGGGCCCACTGGTGTGCAGATCAAAAGCCTCGACTCGGGCTGCAAGTGACAAGTCACCGTCCTCAGCAACAAAATGCGATCGACTGCCGCTGAGCACCAGAACCTCGCCAACCAGCACCTCGACCCAGGTGTGATGGCGAAGGCGGTGACTGAGCACCGCGTTGAACAACCAGCTACGAGCCGCCGAGAGCATCATCTTATCCGCGACGCTACGAAATGAGCCTCGGGCTCTGCCAAGCTCCAGGCGAGCCCGCTCGACGTTTGATTGATTCACTCCGAAACGCTGCTCACCGAAATAGTTCGGGAAGCCCGTGCGGCGCAGTTCAGAAACTTTGCAGGCAAGTTTAGCGGGAGAGCCCCTGAACTCGCCCAGCTGGATGGTAAACCGGTTGCGGCGGTGGCTGCCACGACGCAACTTTCGTCGGTGCCGTTCATGATCCAACACTTCCCAGCCGTCAAACGACGGCAAGGGTAGAGAATTCTCAAACGCTTTTGCCGGTACACTGAACCACTGAGTGGTCACGGCTCGCCGATCTTTCAGCCCGGCATATCCGACGTCCAACAAGCGCACCCCGAGGTGGTGAGCGACCTCGCGCGCGACGTCCATCGTGTTGCGATTTCGCTTGCGAATTCTTAACAGGCAGTGCTCACCGTCCCCATCCGGCTGAAAACCGAGGAGTTCCTCGACCTCGAAATCCTCAGGTCGTGACTTCAACCTGGCAAAACAATCGGGCCTAGTACCCAGATACGGCAACTCTGACCACATAACCCCTCTGGATGGGCACCCGAAAGCCAGGGGCCTACGAGCTCAGACTCCTTTGCCGGGGTCAGCGCTGGCATCCCTCGCATCGCCAACCCAGTCCAGATTACCGTCTGGGTCCGGCGTAGGGTTACCGTCCTGGTCCACACAGTTGCGACCAAAGACCAGCGACTCGGTGACGCGGCCTCGGGAACCGATTCGGCTGTATTCGAACAATATGCTGCGCGAGATGCGGGCACCGCTTTCAAGGTGGCAGCCCTGACCGATCCAGGTAGGTCCGATAATCTCGCAACCGGGCTCGATGCTGGTGCCGGAGCCGATGTAGATCGGCCCCTCAGCCCGAATCCCATCCCAGTCGACGCTGACGTTAAGGCCGGTCCAGATCTTCGGGAGCTGTTCTTCTCCGGGCATGCGGGCACCTTTGAGTTGACCACGCATCAGCTGCTGGTTGGCTTCCCAGTAGTCGCTCAACTCACCGATATCGATCCAGTTGAAAGGCGCCTCGATGGCGTGCAGTCCCTCCGAAACGAGTAAAGGAAACAGATCTCCACCAATGTCGTATTGCTCATCAGGCGGTATAAAGTTTATGACCTCCGGCTCAAAGATATAGATCCCGGTATTAACGAGATTGGATCGAGCCTCATCAACAGTCGGTTTTTCCTGGAAAGATTCAACTCGACCCGATTTGTCACAGACCACAACGCCATATCGGGAGACCTTCTGCATCGGCACCTTCTTGACCACCATGCTGGCGATTGCACCAGATTTCCAGTGCTTACGCAGCACATCGGTCAGGTCCAGGTCGATCAAAGCATCGCCACAGACCACCAGGAACGTGTTGTCGAAAAAACCCCCGAAGTCCTGGATTCTTCGAATGCCGCCGGCTGAGCCGATCGGCTGGGCAACAGTTTCTCCATTGTGCAGATGGCCTTCAAAGGAGTAGCCAATCTCGACTCCCCAGCGGCGACCATCGCCAAAATAACTTTCTAGCGAATGGGCAAGGTGACTGACGTTCACCATGATCTGGTCGAACCCGTGACGACCCAGCTGTTCGACCAGGTATTCCATGACTGGTTTACCCAGGACCGGGATCATAGGCTTGGGCATCTTGTGGGTCAGTGGACGCACCCGGGTACCCTTCCCGGCCGCCAGTATCATCGCCTTCATTGTCTAGGAGCACATCCCGCGTGAACCAGAACGGATTCTACTGTCGCCAAGCGTCTCATCCAAGACCCAATGCGGCTGGCTGTGGCCCTACCGCATCAGACATCGCCCCTGTTTGATTAGACGATCAGGCCACCTGCGACTCGGTTGCAACCTGGATTCTGAAGCTGAAGCTCTCCCTTTCCAGGTCGATGGCGATGTTGTCTCCCGCCTTGAACTGCCCCGACAGAATGCCCTGCGCCAGGGGATTCTCCAATTCCCTCTGGACAGCCCGCTTGAGCGGCCGTGCACCATAGACCGGATCAAACCCCAGCTCGGCAAGACGGTCGAGTGCCGTATCGCTGACCTCGAGCCCGAGCTCCTGGTCGGCCAGGCGGGCGCAGAGCTGATGGATCTGGATTCTGGCAATGTCCTTCAACTGGCCACGGTTGAGTGGATGGAACACCACCATGTCATCGACTCGATTGATGAACTCCGGCCTGAAGTGCATCGCTACCACATCCATAACTGAATCCTTCATCTTCTGGTAGTTCGCCTCACCGGCCAGTTCCTGAATCAGGTCAGACCCCAGGTTCGACGTCATGACAATAACCGTATTACGGAAATCCACCGTCCGTCCATGGCCGTCGGTAAGTCGGCCATCATCCAGCACCTGCAGCAGTAGGTTAAAGACATCGGCATGGGCCTTTTCAACTTCATCCATAAGAATCACTGAGTAGGGCCTGCGCCTGACTGCCTCAGTCAGGTAGCCCCCTTCTTCGTAACCGACGTAACCCGGGGGGGCGCCGATCAGCCTGGCCACAGAGTGCTTCTCCATGAATTCCGACATATCGATCCGAACCAAGGCCTGGCTGGTGTCGAAAAGAAATCCGGCCAGAGCTTTGGAGAGCTCGGTCTTACCGACGCCGGTCGGTCCAAGGAACAAGAAAGAGCCGTAGGGTCGATTCGGATCCGACAACCCGGCCCGAGATCGCCGTATTGCATTTGCGACGGCAGCGATGGCCTCTTCCTGTCCGATCACCCGCTGATGGATCTCCTCTTCCATTCTGAGCAGCTTGTCACGCTCACCCTCGAGCATTTTCGACACTGGGATACCCGTCCAATGGGCAACTACTTCAGCAATTTCCTCATCAGTGACCTTGTTGCGCAGCAGTCGGGTGTCTTCCTCGGCACTATCTGCAACCTGTAACTGTTTTTCCAGTTCTGGAATGCGGCCGTACTGCAGCTCCGACATCCGGGCCAGATCACTCGCCCGCCTCGCTGTTTCAAGCTCCTGTCGAGCCCGGTCGAGCGCCTCCTTGACATGCTGAGCTCCATATACGGCAGCCTTCTCCGAGTTCCAGATTTCTTCGAGATCGGCGTATTCCCGCTCCAACCCCTCGATCTCCTGTTCCAGGCTACCGAGGCGCTTACGCGTCGCTTCGTCAGTGTCTTTTCTCAGTGCCTCCCGTTCGATTTTCAATTGAATCAGGCGTCGATCGAGCCGGTCCATCGACTCGGGCTTTGAGTCAATCTCCATTCGAATACAGCTGGCAGCTTCATCGACCAGGTCGATCGCCTTGTCCGGCAGTTTCCGGTCAGAGATATAACGGTGCGACAGTGTGGCTGCGGCCACGATAGCCGGGTCTGTGATATCGACACCGTGATGCACTTCGTACTTTTCCTTCAGACCACGCAGTATCGCAATCGTGTCTTCCACTCCGGGCTCTCCAACCACGATCCGTTGGAATCGACGTTCCAATGCGGCGTCTTTTTCCAGATGACTGCGGTATTCATCCAGGGTCGTTGCACCGATGCAATGCAACTCGCCCCGGGCCAGCGCCGGTTTGAGCATATTTCCAGCATCCATGGCCCCCTCTGCCTTGCCGGCGCCAACCATGGTGTGCAGTTCGTCGATAAACAGAATAATCTGCCCTTCCTGCTTGCTGAGGTCGTTTAGGACCGCCTTGAGCCGTTCTTCGAACTCACCCCGGAACTTGGCCCCGGCGATCAATGAACCCATGTCCAATGACAACAGGCGTCTACCGCGCAGACCTTCCGGAACCTCGCCGTTGATGATGCGCTGCGCCAGACCTTCGACGATCGCTGTTTTCCCGACACCCGGATCTCCAATCAACACGGGGTTATTTTTTGTTCGCCGCTGAAGTACCTGTACGGTCCGCCTGATCTCATCATCACGACCGATCACCGGATCCAGTTTGCCCTGCTCGGCCCGCGCAGTCAGGTCAATGGCGTATTTCTCCAGTGCCTGTCTGTGTTCTTCAGTGTTGGGGTCATCCACACGTTGACCGCCACGCATGATGTCAATGGCCTGGCGAACAGCGCTGGAATCTGCGCCGTTATTTTTTAGGATCTGACCCAGTTCACCAGTGTCGTCCACTGCCGCAAGCACAAATAATTCGCTGGAGATGTACTGATCATCCCGCTTCTGTGCGAGTTTGTCGCTGACATTGAGCAGTCTGGATAGGTCATTGGAGACCTGCACGCTCCCCTCGTTCCCTTCCACTCGGGCCTGCCTGTCCAACGACTCACCGAGCTGGGAACGCAACTTGGGTACCGTCAGACCGGCCTGAAGAAGCAAATGCCGAGTATTACCACCATCCTGATCAAGCAGCGCCAACATCAAGTGCAGCGGCTCGATGAACTGATGGTCACGGCCGACCGCCAAGCTCTGCGCATCGGCGAGCGCCAGTTGAAACCTTGTCGTCAGTTTATCCATTCGCATGGCAGACCCCTTTTCGTTCGCGGTACCCTAGGGTTGTCGGTACGACTGCACGGTTGTCCCGCAATATTATTTATATGGGGTTGGAAGGGTGTTTTCTCAAGAACTAATACCGGTGAGAATAGCCCACCGGAGTAAGTTCAGGCAGAACCGGTGGCTCTGATAAGAGGATGCATAGACCTCGGGGCAAGCTGCACCGACCGTAGCAACTAGGCACCACCTGGAGTCTTTGGCTGGCCCTCAGTCCTGGTGGGCGCCCGTACCAGCATCGGTTCGGGCATCTTCTAGTAACCGGTCAAGTTGACCGCTAGTGACAGGTCCCACATGGCTACCCAGATAGGTACCGGTAGGCGAGACAAGAAACGTCGATGGCAGACCTTTCAAGGGCTCGAACGGAACCAGGGGCTGGGAGCCGATGCGCAATACCGGATAATTGATCTGACTGGCTGTCACATACTGCCTGACGTCCTCGATTGGTGTTTGTTCAAAATTGATGCCGAGTACTACCGTGTCTATTCGGTGATCGGCCTGGAAATTCGCCAACTCTGGTATCTCCTTGAGGCAGGGTCCACACCAGGTCGCCCAGAAGTTAATCACGACCCACTTACCTCGGTAGTCAGACAAGCGATGGATACGCCCTTCCAGATCAGGCAGGCTGAAGTCCGTTGCTGTGAGGCTCAGTGGCGCAATCGCCAGTGCTGCTGCGACCCCTAGCAGGGCCACTCCACGACCTATCCGGTTGTATAGTCCTAGCATCGAATGATTGCAGGCTTGTTAAAGGTCGTGGTGAGTACCAAGACAGGCAATATGAATCACTCGAGCCAGATGATCGACGCCATCCGTCCGCAGGGCGCATCACGTCGATGCGAAAACCACTGCTCTGGCTCGCTGAATGTACAGCGTCCGCTGGAGCCGACCTCAATCACACCGGCGTTACGCAAGCGCTGCTCGACCATGCCTGGCAGATCAGCCAGCCAACGATCACCAGATGGGCTGAACCTCGATCGATGCCCCGGGAATGCCTCAAGCAGCTTGTCTCGGACCTCGCGACCCACCTCGTAGGCCGAGCCGCTGATCGCCGGCCCGATCCAAGCCAGAATCTGTGTGCAGGGCGTCGCCACCGCGGCCAGCCCAGACTCTATGATGCCTGCCGTGAGGCCACGCCAGCCAATGTGCAGTACTGCAGCAAATCGTCCACTGTAATCGGTGAGAAACAACGGCACACAGTCGGCAGTCAGTACTGCACAAATCGTCCCGGTTCGGCGTGTCAGACTGCCGTCACCAAGATCAGACTCTGTATTCAGATCTCTATCGATCACATCAGCACCATGGTGCTGTTGGAGCCAGCCTGGCATAGAGGGACACTCCACACTGTGTTGCAGGAGCCACCGATTGGTCTCCACGGAGCATCGTTCATCACCTACGTGGTTGGCTAGATTCAAGCTCTCGTAGGGTGCAGAGCTGACACCACCGCGCCGGGTCGTTGTCAATGCCCGGACGTGACGAGGCGCCCGCCAACCGGGGACCAGAAAATCAAGTGTCGACTGATTCACCGATCTGCCTTTCGATCAATCTCGAGGACCCTCAACAGGGCCTTCATGTCACCAGGCACCGGGCTGCTCCATTGCATGGGCAGACCCGTCCGTGGATGCAGTAACGCCAGCGAGCAGGCATGTAGAGCCTGGCGCTTGAATTGGCGCAGTGATTCGGCAAAGACTTCACTGGCAGCGGCCGGGATTTTCAGACGCCCAGCATAAAGAAGGTCTCCAACCAGTGGGTAACCTGCATGTACCATGTGTACGCGAATCTGGTGCGTACGCCCTGTCTCCAGTTCAACCTGTAACAACGTGTGGGACCTGAAGCGTGTCTTGACGCGATAGTGTGTCACCGCTGGCTTGCCGCGGTCGTTGACCGCCATCCGCAGACGATCCCGCGGATGGCGGCCTATAGGGGCGTTGACTGTGCCACCCGCAACTGGAGTTCCAGTCACCAGAGCAAGGTAGATCCGGGAAACCGCGTGACGCTCCAATGCGCGGATCAGTTGCACACGAGCGTGCTCGGTCCGTGCCACGACCAGTAAACCGCTGGTGTCCTTGTCGATTCTATGGACCAGACCTGCTCTGGGCAGCACAGCCAGGTCGGGATAATGATGGATGATGGCATTCGCCAATGTACCGTCAGGGTTGCCCGCACCTGGGTGGACCACTGTCCCTGCAGGCTTGTCAATGATCAGGATATCACTGTCCTGGTGGATGACATCAAGCGGCAATGCCTGTGCACGCCACTCCCGCGGCTCGACCGGCGGCACTTCCAGACGAACCTGTTCACCGCCGAGAACCGGTTCACGCCCCTGGGGTACCCGGCCGCAAATGGTGATCCGCCCCTGCTTCGTCCATTGCTGAAGCTGAGACCGTGAGTAGGGTGGAAACAGGCTGGCGAGGACCTTGTCCAGTCGCTGCCCGGACGCCTCAGTGGGAATCACACCTTCCATCACGGTTGTGCCACCAGTCATAAGATCGAGACACTCAGCCACCTGCCTGGGCCATCCGGGCAGTATAATCTTTCTGGATCACTACCTGATCGCGTAGCAACATGGCCAAATGCCTTCAGTTTCACACTGTGTTCGCCATTCTGGTCTGTCTGGCCAGCGGCTGTTCTATTCTCGACGAAAAAGACGAGACCGCGGACTGGACAGCAGAGATTTTTCTTCAGACTGCTCAGGAGCACCGGGATGCCGGCAACTGGGAGCAGGCCATTGACTACTACCGCAAACTTGAGGGTCGCTTTCCCTACGGCGCGTTTGCTGAACAGGCACAGCTTGAAATTGCCTACGCTTACTTCAAAAGCGACCAGCCCGCTCTGGCTATCACCTCGGCAGATCGATTCATCCAGATGCACCCGGTTCATCCCAATGTAGACTACGCCTACTACCTAAAAGGACTCGCCGGTTTCCAGCCATCGGGGGGATTCCTCTCTACAATGACGGGAAGCGACCCCAGCACGCGGGACACCGAACCGGTGCGGGAAGCGCTCAATGCCTACCGCGAGCTGGTCAAGCGATTTCCCGACAGCCCCTATACGCCAGATGCACGCAAACGACTGGTCCATATCGTCAACGTACTGGCGATGCACGATGTGGGTGTTGCTCGCTATTACTATTCCCGCGGTGCTTATGTAGCCGCAGTCAACCGAGCAAAGCATGTCCTGGAGACCTATCAGACCGCAGCGGCAACAGAGCAGGCCCTGGCTGTGATGGTGGATGCTTACGGCAAGATGGGCCTGGCTGGGCTGCAGAATGATGCGCTGCGGGTACTCCGGCTCAACTATCCCCAGAGTGTGTTTCTGCCCGAAAACAGTTGACTGGCCAGTTTCACACTAGCGGAATCCTGAGGTGATCGGATAACGCCGATCACGACCGAAGGCCCGACGGGTGATCCGCACACCAGGCGGGGCCTGACGGCGCTTGTATTCGTTGCGGTTGACCATGGCCACCACGCGATCCACGACTTCAGCGTCGAAACCTGAGGCGATAATATCTAAGGGCGAGCGATCCCGTTCAATATAGGCCTCCAGAATCGGGTCCAGCACCGGGTAGGGAGGCAGACTGTCCTGGTCTTCCTGGTCAGGCGCTAATTCGGCGGACGGTGCCCTGGCGATGACCCGTTCAGGGATGACCCTGGAGATGGTGTTTCGATATCGCGCCAACTGATACACCAATGTCTTGGGAACATCCTTGATAGCAGCAAACCCACCCGCCATGTCGCCATACAGCGTCGCATAACCTACGGCCATCTCGCTTTTGTTACCCGTCGTCAGGACCAGGCGTCCGGTCTTATTGGATATAGCCATCAGCAGGTTACCGCGTATCCGGGCCTGTAGGTTCTCCTCGGTGGTATCTGGTGCCAGTCCTTCAAATAGGGGCTGGAGTTCCCGCTCGTAGGCCTCAACAAGTTGCTCGATCGCAATCTCGCAGGATTCGACCCCAAGACTGGCCGCCTCTTCCTGGGCATCGTCAAGACTCATCTTCCGGGTATAACGTGACGGCATCAGAACCACCTGCACCCGGTCGCTACCCAGTGCGTCTACTGCGACCGCCAGTGTCAACGCCGAATCGATTCCTCCAGAAAGGCCGATAACCACACCGCGAAACCGGTTCTTGTTAACATAATCTCTGACTCCAGTGACCAGGGCCTGGTAAACACTCTCCTCGATTCCCGGCATGTCCATTATTTGACCGGCAGCCGCCTGCAGGTCATTCTCGACGTAATCTACCCGGGTCAGGTGCTCATCAAAGAAGGGGCTGCGTTGGATCACCTGACCCGACGCATTAACCGAGAAGGAACCACCGTCAAACACCAGTTCGTCCTGACCACCGACAGTATTGACGTACACCACCGGCACTTGGCTGACGCGGGCCCGCTGGGCGACAACGTCGTTTTCTCTTTCTATCGCCTTGTTGAGATGGAACGGCGAAGCGTTCAAGTTCAGAACCAGACGGGCGCCAGCAGAGACGCTTTCCAGGATCGGTTCCGGATACCAGATGTCCTCACACACGGTAATGGCCGTCGCAACACCGTCGATATCGACAACACAGGGTTGGTGACCGGCCTTGAAGTATCGTTTTTCATCGAATACGCTGTAGTTGGGCAACCTTCGTTTGTGGTACCTGGCCTTGATTGCACCTCCATCGATAACAGAGGCGACGTTATAGAGCGTGCCATCGACTCTCCAGGGATGGCCTACAACGGCGCAGACACCCTTGAGCCCTGCCCTAACAGCATCGACACCCTGCTCGGCCTTACCCATGAAGTCGTCCCGAAATAGAAGGTCCTCCGGAGGGTATCCGGTAATAGCAAGTTCCGGGAAGACAACAACGCGGCAACCCAGTTCATCTCGAGCCCGCTGACAGGTTGAAATGATACGCTCGGTGTTTCCATCGATGTCACCGACGGTAAAATTGAGCTGGGCAAGCGCAATGGAGAGAGTAGTCATTGGTCAGTAGCCACACCTCTGATGTCCAGAAACCGAAGGACGATGGTCAACGGACAGATATTAGTTCTTTGGGCCTCACTCTAACAATACACGATCAACTGGATCAGATTGATAGTGGGCAATGGAACCGGCTCGTCCCTTATGACGCACCCATGCTCCGCCACGAGTTTCTGTCGGCACTGGAGAGTAGTGGTGCTGTCTGTCGGGATACCGGCTGGAAACCCTGCCATCTGGCCCTGACCTCGGGAAGCGACCTGGTCGCTGCGGCGCCGTGTTACCTGAAATTCCACTCCTATGGCGAGTTCATATTCGACTGGGCATGGGCCCGGGCCTACCAGCAGTCCGGCCTTGAGTACTATCCAAAACTGTTGGTGGCGGTCCCGTTCACGCCGGTCACCGGGCGACGTCTGCTTATCGACCCACAGCGTGAACCTGACCAACTGGCTCCAGTGCTGGTCGGAGGACTTCGTACGCTGGCAGAGAAACTGGATGTGTCATCGGTTCACTGCCTGTTTTCGACCCCCCGAGACAACCGTTACTTCAGAGACTTCGACTTCCTAGACCGCACCAGTCACCAGTTCCACTGGCAGAACAACGGTTATGTGGATTTTCAGAATTTTCTCGGGTCACTGTCATCAAAAAAGCGAAAAAACATCCTTCGGGAAAGGCGCCGGGTGCGTGAAGCCGATATCACAATGTGTTGGCTCGATAAAGCTGAGCTCACCGACCAGAGGCTTGGCTTTTTTTTCGACTGCTACAGCAATACGATTGCCGAGCACGGTTCCTATCTTTATCTGAATCTGGAATTCTTCAGAACTATCTGTACGAATCTGCCGGACCAGGTCCGAATGCTAGTGGCGGAAAAGGATGACAGGCCAGTCGCATCCGCATTCTTTCTGTGTGGCGAGCACTCCCTTTACGGCCGTTACTGGGGTGCCCTTGAGTGGGTTCCCGACCTGCATTTTGAGACCTGTTATTACGCACCGATCGAATATTGCATTACCAACGGTCTGTCCCGATTCGAAGCCGGTGCCCAAGGGGAACACAAGCTCAGCCGCGGGCTGATGCCCGCCAAGACCCTGTCTGCCCACTGGCTGAGCCACAGCGACTTTCACGATGCAGTGGAACGTTATACCCGTGAAGAACGCCAGGACATTGAGCGATACACCGAAGTATTAGCCGAGCACTCTCCGTTTCGCCAGGATTGAATCACTCATCGAAAGAGGTCTCGCGGACTCCTCAAGATGGATATAAACTCTGTCCAACGGCCGATCACGGACATACCGACCTACGAGAACCCGAAACGCCATGTCAGGACAGTTCGAACAATACGCGTTTCCGCCGTTGGAGACCGCCACCCCTGAGGGTCTTCTGGCTATAGGTGGTGATCTGAGCAGTGGTCGATTGCTCGCGGCCTACCGGCAAGGCATTTTCCCCTGGTACAGCACCGGCCAGCCGATTCTCTGGTGGTCACCGGATCCCAGAACTGTACTCTATCCTGAACAACTCCGGGTCAAACGCAGTCTGCGCAGTTCTCTCCGAAAACAGGGTTTCCGTATCACGACCGACCGCGCGTTTGGGGCGGTAATCCAGAGCTGCGCGGCCCCTCGATCGGGGGAATCCGAGGGTGGCACCTGGATCACGGCCCATATGATGGATGCCTACACGCAACTGAATCGTGACGGTTACGCCCATTCGCTGGAGGTCTGGCAAGATGAATGTCTCGTAGGTGGGTTGTACGGTGTTGCTATAGGCCGTGTATTCTTTGGCGAAAGCATGTTCAGTCGTGCCCGCGATGCCTCCAAAGTCGGTCTCGTCGGGCTGGTCAGGATCCTAACCGATAAAAAGTTTGAGGTGATCGACTGCCAGCTTCCCTCCGATCATCTTTTCTCACTGGGCGCCCAGAGTATTCCCCGAACCGATTTCATCGCCCATCTCCGCCTGGCACTGGATGCAGTGGATACTCCCGGTCTATGGGACATTGAGTTCGAAGGCCTACAGCTGTCATGACCCGACAACAGACTGCACCGGACCTGTACAAATCCACCCAGCATCGGTGCCCCTATCTTGGTGACCAGACCGCTGCCAATCTCCTGGTAGATCCCCGCTTCGATGTGACACCCGCTCTTTACGACAGTCTGATCAGCCACGGTTTCAGACGAAATGGGACACTCTACTACCGGCCACATTGTCCCGGCTGTAGCCAGTGTCGGTCCGTGCGGATTCCGGTCAACCACTTTGAGCCCAGCCGCTCCCAGCAGCGAACCCTGAAACGAAATAAAGACATCAGCCTGGAGCTTGGAGCACCCCGGTTCAGCGAAGAGCATTTCTCTTTGTACCGTCGTTACCAGTCCAATCGCCACACCGGTGACAGCATGGATGATCCCGATCCCGCCAAATACAGGCAGTTCCTGATCAATTCAAACATCGACACCTTTACCGTCGAGTTGAGAATTGGTCGCCGACTGCTTGCAGTGTCCGTCATGGATCACGTTGCCAATGGCCTTTCGGCTGTCTATACCTTCTTCGATCCCGACGAATCATACCGGGGCCCGGGAACCCTTATGATCCTGAAACAAATAGAACTGGCCCGACGCATCGAGTACGACTGGCTTTACCTCGGATACTGGATCAAAGACTGCCAGAAAATGGCCTACAAAAACCAGTTTCATCCCCTGCAGGCTTTTTGCCCGGAGACCGGCATCTGGACGACGGTTGACTGAATTTGCCGCTTGAACCGTGGCCGATATCCCTTTTCTACACACGCATGATTTTCAGTACGGCGTTATAGAGCCGGTCTCGGAGGGTGTTCGTCGACTGACCGCAAGAAACCCCGGACCTTTCACATTTCATGGCACCGGTACCTACATCGTCGGTGAAGGTGAAGTCGCAGTGATAGATCCCGGTCCAGACGATCCGGGTCATGTCCAGGCACTACTGGACGGTCTTGCAAAAGAAACTATCAGCCACATCATAGTCACTCACTGCCATCAGGATCACTCGCCCGCCGCCCGCCCATTGCAAGCCGCGACTGGTGCAAAGACCTATGGTTTTGGGCCCCATGGTCATCCTGGCGGTGACCAGGCCGTTCATATGGAAGAAGGCATCGACCTGGCATTTTCTCCCGATATTTCTGTCACAGATGGCGATTCTATCTCTGGCCGTAACTGGGAGCTGTGCTGTGTGCACACCCCCGGCCACACCAGCAATCACATGTGCTTTTCCTGGGAGCAGCACGATTTACTGTTCAGTGGTGACCACGTCATGGGCTGGTCGACCACCGTCATCATCCCGCCTGACGGCAATATGACCGACTACCTGACAAGCCTGGAGAAACTTCGCAAGCGCAGTGATGCCTGCCTGTGGCCGACTCACGGCCCACCCGTTACTGATCCAGCGCTCTATATCTTGGCCCTGATTGAACACCGGCTAGCGCGCATCAAGGCGATTCGAGAACTGCTCAGAACTGGAACCCAGAGAATCAACGACATGGTGCCATCCCTTTACCCTGATATCCAGCCGACGCTGCGGACTGCAGCCGGTCTATCGACCCTGGCATCGCTTGAGCATCTGCAGAGACTAGGCGAGGTCACAGCCCTGGAAGACACTGGCCGGGGGGTACTCTTTAGTTACACCGGATAGCGCTCACTTCCAGGTCACCTGGCGGCTTCCCCGCCAACTGAACAAAGGTGTTGGCCGGTCATCCGCTTCACCGCGTGACAACGCAATGGCCCGTTCCAACATAAAACGAGTGATGTTCCGCATTTCCAGCGCAGCGAGTTGATCCACATTCCACCAGCCGATCTCAACAAGCTCTCCGTCACCTTGAAGGTCACCACTCAGCCAGGAGGCATCGACCATGAAGAAGCGGGCATGGAAGCGGATCTTGCTGAAACTCGGCGTAATGGCCCTACCGACGTAACGCAGGTGCTGCAAGTCCGGCACCATGCCGAGTTCTACAATTGATCGCCAGGGGGGCGCCGGCCTGCCTTTGAATTCACCGGATACACCGAGCAGCATGCCCGTCTCCTCCCAGGTTTCCCGAATGGCCGTTATGGCCAGCGCCCTGGCCCTCGGATGAGAACGACTGACCCCCATCAGATTGGTATAGGCAGGATCCAGTTCGGTGGCCGGTTTCATCTGACTGTCTGCGGCTGAGACAGCGCCCCCGGGAAACACGAACACACCTGGCATAAAGCGGGCAGCCAAATTGCGCCGGCCCATGAGGACATAAAGTTTACTTCCTCTTTTTCGAGTGACGATCAGGGAACTGGCATCCCGGGGACGAACAGGTGGATCACCACTGCCACGGATTGGTGGGTCACTGCGTCCAGGGTTTGAAGAATCCGGCATCTGTCGGGGTTTCTCGGTTGGAACCTTCACTCCCGTATACACCGCCTTGTAAAACCGGTCTAGTGGTTATTCCGCAAATTTATTTCGATAATACTCGACATATGGACGATTCGTTAGTCGTGAACACCTTTTCCGCCCTGGCCCAAGCCAGCCTTCTGCAGGTCTTTCGTCTACTGGTTCGGAAGAATTCGGACGGGCTCGCTGCCGGTGACATTGCCCACCAGCTCGGGTACCACACAACACTCTGTCGACACATCTGGCTGTTCTGACCCGAGCCGGACTGCTCAGGTCGGCCCGACAGGGACGCTCCATCATCTACCGTATCGACACCGGAGGAATTCGCCATTTGCTAGACCAGCTTGTCAAAGATTGCTGTAACGGCAATCCGGAACTGTGCAGAACACTCCTTGGTACAACCCCACACTCCAAGAAACCGGCCAACGTGTAGGCTCCGCATAGTACTTCGAGCGTCAAGTCATGGATCAAAAGATTTACGGCGTACCCTTTCTGTGTACCGGCAACTCAACCTGCAGCATCCTCGTTGAAGGATCCTTAATCGAACCGGAGACGGGCAATTCAAAGCTTACAGTGCCGGCAGTTTTCCCAAAGGTGAGGCCCACCCTGCAGCTTTGAAGCTTCTCAGGTGTCAACAATATGCCGCCAACCAGCTACGTCCCAAGAGCTAGAATGAAGTCACGGGTATCGATGTGCCAAACATTGATTTTATGTTTAAGGTCTGCGACAACGCAGCCGCCGAAACCTGTCCTGTCTGATCGGAATGGCCGGTGGCTACCCATTGGGAATGCACTGACCCGTTTGTCAGTCGGGCCCACTGTTCCAGGCATTTTCCAAGGGCAACTGACTCAAATTGATCGAACCCACTTTTCTAACTAGCCGACTAAAACCAGAATATGAACGAGTCTGAATTAACCCGAAGACTGGCCGCCGAAACACTTGGCACTGCCCTGTTGCTCGCCACAGTCGTTGGCTCTGGCATCATGGCGGAAGCCCTTGCCGGAGGAAACGCCGCGATCGCGCTTCTCGGCAACACCATTCCTACTGGCGCGATATTGGTTGTCCTGATCACGATCTTCGGCCCGGTCTCTGGCGCCCATTTGAATCCTGCGGTTACGTTATCCTTTCTTGTCCGCCGGGAAATCACGATCGGTGCTGCAATTGCCTACGTCGCTGTGCAGATCGTGGGGGGCTGCATCGGCACCTGGGCGGCACACCTGATGTTTGCCCAGGATCTCCTTCAGTTCTCGAGCCACCAAAGAACAGGCGGCGCCCAGTGGTTTTCGGAAGCAGTTGCGACCTTTGGCCTCGTCGCAACGATTCTCGGGACGCTGAGCCGGCGACCAGAAGCCGTCGCCTACATGGTTGGCCTATATATTACCGCCGCTTACTGGTTTACGGCGTCGACGTCCTTCGCCAACCCCGCTGTGACCATCGCCCGCAGTCTTACCGATACATTCAGCGGTATCTATCCAGCCCATGCTCCGGGCTTTGTTCTGGCCCAGTTGGTTGGTGCTGTGGTGGCGACGGTTGTCTTTGGCTGGCTTACGCCCCGCCAGTCATGTTCACCGGATCGCTGAATCCATCCAGCCAATTCACTGACAACTGATTACTGGATCAGGTGGCGATGAGCAGTCGGAGACGGTTACCCACACGTTCCGAAAGGTCGGCAAGATTAGCAATCCATAGAATGATCTGGTGCCAGAAGACCGTGGCAACACCAAGCTCTTCTTCCTTTGCAAAGAGCGCTCTGGCAGCCCGATCCAACTCAGCATCGGTCTCACTCTCCAGCCGGCCCAGTTCAGTAATCATTTCATCTACCCGGGCGACTTCGCCCTCACCAAATCCGGTCTCAACCAGTTCATCGAGTTCGTCGACGATACGCTGGCCCTGCTCGCAGGCGGCCAGAACCCGATGGGCCAGGGACAGTACAGGTTCCTTGAGCGTATCTGGAAGATGCATACTGCGCTGATCAGCCAATTCGGCAATATCCTGGGTGACGTCCGCGATGGAGTCCTGGTAGTCCAGGATCTCGAGCATGGTCCGGCGATCCATTGCCATCATGAATCGTCTGGGCATATGACTTCGAATTTCGTGCTTGAGCTGGTCTGCTTCATGCTCCAATCGATCGATCTCCGCACGACGATTTCGAATGGCTTCATCATCGGCAGCCGACATCGCCTCGAGTAAAGGAATGACCTCCCGGGCACACAGAATGGCCATCTGCATATGCTTCTGCATCGGGCCGATTGGTGAACGTCCAACCAGTTTGTCTATCCAGGCCATGGTTTGCTCCTAGCCTGACAACAGGCCTTTGAAGAAAAAATAAAAGAACATGGATAATACTGCTGCGATCGGCAGGGTGGCGACCCAGGATGCGATGATCTTACCCACGACACGCAGGTCCAATGCGCTGATCCCACGAGCCAGACCAACACCCAGCACCGCACCCACCAGGGTATGAGTCGTCGAAACCGGAATCCCCAGTCGCGACGCGACCACGATAGTTGTCGCGGCAGCCAACTGAGCTGCAAAACCACGACTGGGCGTCAGTTCGGTGATGCGCTTGCCAACGGTCTCCATCACCCGGTAACCCCAGGTAGCAAGACCAACCACGATTCCTAATCCTCCGATAGCCAGCATCCATGCGGCGACCGGCGCTTTGCCCCCCAGTTCGGCACCACCGATCGCACTGGTTACGGCAGCCAGAGGACCGATAGCATTGGCGACGTCGTTGGACCCGTGAGCGAAAGCGATCGCACAGGCTGTCAGAATCTGAAGTACGACGAAGATCTTCTCGACACGACTGAATCGATGTTTTGGATCTTCCTCTCCCAGTTGAACGCGACGAATAAAGAACGCACCAATTGCCGTACCCACTAATCCAAGGGCGACTGACCCCAGTAATGCCTCTTTGAGATCTAAGTCGAGTTTCAGTGGTTTCAATCCTTTGAAAAGCGTCACCAGCCCGATAATGAAGAAAACGAAGAAAAAGAACACCGGGCCAAGCCGCCGGATTCGTAGGATCGGATCCTTTGTGTCCAGAATATTTGCTCGGGTGATCTGAAAAATAATGAAGGCAATGACCCCTGCGATCAAGGGTGATGTCAGCCACGACAGAACAATCTGGCCGATTTTTGGCCAGTTGACGACATCGGGGCCAATCGCGACAGCACCGAATCCAACGATTGCCCCGACGATGGAATGGGTGGTGGAAACCGGCAGTCCAAACCGGGTTGCGCCAATCAGTAACGTACCCGCTGCAGCGAGCGAACCCAACATACCGTAGATCAGTTGCTCACGACTGATCAGGGAGAGATCCAGCATCCCTTTTCTAACCGTGTCGGTCACGTGACCACCGGCAAAGAATGCACCCCCGAACTCAAAAACTGCAGCGACCAGAATTGCGCCCCAAACCGTCAGTGCCCCTGAACCGACACTGGTGCCCATAGCATTGGCGACGTCATTGGCACCGATAGCCCAGGCCATATAGAGCGCCAGGCCCCCAGCAATCCACAGCGCCATCGGAATTTCAGATACGAATACCATGCATACTATCTTCTACTACCAGAATTTTTCGTTGTCATAAACCGCTGCCCCTTTGCGTGTTCTCAAGGTGGAATCAGATAGATCGATTGCTACAGTTTGGTGACATTTTTCACCCATGCTTTCTTATCCTTGCCTTTGGGCAACAGATCACACACTCACTCGAGAACCCTTTTCTCTAAAACCGCCAATCGTTTTGCCAGATCATCCAGTTGCCGGAAACGTACTGCGCTGCGGCGCCACTCCTTACTGGGCATGAGTCCAGTACCGGACGAATAGACACCCGGTTTGGTGATGGAACCGGTTACCATGGACATACCGGTCAGGTGCACATCATCGACAATAGTCACGTGATCTGCCACACCGACGACTCCAGCCAGTGTACAGCGGCTACCGATTACCGTACTGCCGGCGATCGCAACACACGCAGCGATGGCAGTGTGTTCACCGATTTTGACGTTGTGGGCAATGTGAACGAGGTTGTCGATCACCACTCCTCGCCCGATCAACGTGTCACCCAGAGCCCCTCGATCTATCGTGGTGCCCGCCCCGACCTGGACATCGTCACCGATCTCGAGACCGCCCAACTGGGGAATCCGGACCCATCGACCATCCTCTTTGACATTACCAAAGCCATCACTGCCCAACACTGCGCCGCTCTGGACATAGCAACCAGCTCCGATCCTGACACGACAAGCCACTGTGACGTTCGCGTTAAGGCGGGTCTGAGGACCTATGACGGCTCCAGATTCCACCACGCACCCTGGTCCCAGGGCGACTCCATCGCCGATATCCACTTCCGCCTCAATTACGCAACCCGCCCCAATTGACACTGAATCCTTCAGCGACGCGTTCTTCGATACGATTGCAGAAGGATGTACACCGGGTTCTGAAACCGGACTGGTGTCGAAGGCCCGCGCCGCCCGCCCATAGGCAACTTGCGGATCGTCACAGACAATCGCCGGGCCTTTCCAGGACGGCAGATCCTCCTCTCTCAATATGACCGCGGCGGCTCGGCACTGCTCAAGCTGCGGCCTGAGCCTTGAACTCGCCAGAAAGGTCACCTCACTGCTGCCAGCCGCTTCCAGGGTAGCAAGTGCCTTGACTTCCAGAGCGACATCACCGCGGCAGGTGCCGCCAATCAGGTCGGCAAGGTCTGCGAGTTTCATTCGTCACCCCGTTTAACTGATGATTGTGGGTGACGCTCTGGGCAAGAAATCGAATAGTGTGGGCTCAGATAATTCATCAATGCGAATTATAGGTTTTATAGGGGATAAACCAGAAATTCTTCCTTACCGTTCGACTCGTGAGACGACAGCAATCAGGATGCCTGTTGGTAGTTTGCCCACAACTCATTGAACTGACAGATTGATCATCCGCAAACGGGCTCAGTTTCGTTTGCTCTGCCGATGTACCGCTTCGACCAGTATTCTGACATTTTCGGGATCGACGCCCGGCGTAATACCATGGCCGAGATTGAACACATGACCATCACCGCTACCAAAATCGTCGAGAACACGAGTAACGGCTTTCTCGATCTGCGCCGGTTTCGCGTACAGCACGGCTGGATCCAGGTTCCCCTGTAGGGCGACCCGGTCGCCTACCTCCTGCCGAGCCTGGCCAAGCGACGTGGTCCAGTCGCAGCCCAAAGCGTCACAACCGCTATCCGCAATATTCGCCAGCCATTGACCACCACCCTTGGTAAACAGGATCAGCGGGATGGTACTTGCCTCACGGTCAGCCCTAACTTGCTGAACGATACGTGTCATAGGCGACAGAGAATAGGCGCAGAAATCGTGATACGACAAGGCGCCGCCCCAGGTATCGAAGACCATGAGCACCTGCGCCCCGGCGTGAGCCTGGGCGATCAGATAAAGGCTGACGGAATCGACGAGTGTATTCAGTAATCGGTGCATCGCTTCGCTCTGGTCGAACATCAATGACTTGATCTTGACGAAATCCCGACTGCCCTGTCCCTCGACCATGTAGGTTGCCAGCGTCCAGGGGCTACCCGCAAACCCAATCAATGGCACCGACCCATCCAGTTCGCGGCGGATCACTCTAACTGCCTGGGTGACGTAACCCAGGTCATCCTCCGGATCAGGCACGCCCAGCCGATCAATGTCACGACTACTACTCAGCGGCCGGGCAAATCGGGGGCCTTCGCCTTCGTTGATACTGAGCTGCAGTCCCATAGCATCAGGGATGGTCAGAATGTCCGAGAAAAGAATCGCCGCGTCCAGTTCGAATCGCCGCAGAGGCTGCAAAGTGACCTCACAGGCCAGCTCTGGCGTCTGGCACAGAGTCAGGAAATCGCCAGCGCGTTCGCGGGTTTCCCGGTACTCGGGAAGGTAGCGGCCCGCCTGGCGCATGATCCATATTGGCGTACAGTCTACCGGTAGCCGGTGCAGCGCCCGGAGCAGACGATCGTTCTTCAATGATGTAACCACCCGATTCAGCTACCGATGACAGCTCTGATTTGCTTCTGGATCTCACAAGCTGCAGCCAGGGGGTCTTTCGCATCACGGATCGGCCGGCCGACCACGAGGCAATCAGCACCGTCCTGCAGCGCCCGAGCCACAGAGACCGTCCGCTTTTGATCATCCTGATTGTCCACGGGGCGGATACCGGGCACCACGATCAGTAACGAGTTGTCAAGCTTCTTCCGCAGTAGAACCGTCTCCTCACCGGAAGCAACGACGCCGACGCAGCCGTGATGGACCGCCCTACGGGCTCTAGAGATCACCAACTCGGTCACGTTACAACCAAAACCAAGATCGTCTAGATCGCCTCTGTCCAGGCTGGTCAACACGGTAACTGCAAGGACACCGAAATCTTCCGCGGCCTCGGCCGCAGCCTGCATCATGGCATCGTTTCCATGTACTGTGGCAAAGGTAATGCCCCTGCCATTAAGCTGGCGGACGGCGCGCCCGACTGTGGCCGGCACGTCAAAAAACTTCAGGTCGACGAACACCTTTTTCCCGCGTTCGGTCAGCCAGTCGACCAGAGCGAAGGCCGCACCGCTCATGAAAAGTTCCAGACCGACTTTGTAGAAAGCGACTTCCGTTCCGAGCAGTTTTACCAAAGCCTGTGCGTCGCTGACAGCAGGCAGATCCAACGCCACGATGAGGCGCTCTTCGAGTGGAATTGCCGGTGGGCCCGTCACTTAATCAGCCGCTCACCGCAAGGCCACCTGGTCCTGCCAGGAACGCATCGATGGCCCTGGCTGCACCGCGTCCTTCGTTTATGGCCCAGACCACCAGCGACTGTCCCCGGCGACAATCTCCAGCTGCAAAAACCCTTGGGAGTTCAGTCACAAACTTCCCATGTGCCACCTGGTAGTTGCTACGCTCGTCGCATGTGATCTTAAGCCGTTCCGGAATCTCGTGCTCGGGACCCAGGAACCCCAGTGACAACAGCACCAGATCGCATTCCCAGAATTCTTCCGAGCCCGGGATCTCACTGAACGGTGCCTTGCCCGAGCGACTTGACCAGTCGACCCGTACGGTTTTGACACCTGCAAGATGCCCCCGGCCATCGTCGATGAACTCGCGGGTCAGTAGGGCAAACTGACGAGGGTCGCCGCCAAACCTGCTGGCCGATTCGACATGCGCGTACTCGGTCCGGTAAATCAGCGGCCACTCGGGCCACGGGTTGTTCACAGCCCGTTGATCTGGAGGGCGGTCCAACAGCTCAAAATTCACCATTTCTCGGCATCCCTGGCGCAGAGCTGTAGCAATACAGTCTGCACCCGTATCCCCTCCACCAATGACGATGACACGTTTGTCCCTTGCCGAAATAGCAGCCCCCTCGAATGAACCTGTCGCCAGCAGGCTTTGGGTGTTGCGAGTCAGGTAATCCATCGCGAAGTGCACACCGGTCAGATCGCGCCCCGGAATTGGAAGGTCCCGCGGTACTGTTGCACCAGTTGCCAGCAGCAGTGCGTCGTGCTGATCGAGTAACTCCGCCACATCTAGATGTTTCACCGGGACTCCCTGTTGCGCCATGATCGAGACTATGTGCCCGTTAGGATACTCTTTTGACGAACCGATATTGACCCCAGTGAGAAATTCAACGCCCTCTTGCCTCAACAAATCGACCCGCCGGTTTACCACGAGCTTGTCCAGCTTCATGTTGGGTATTCCGTACATCAGCAGACCACCGATGCGATCAGCACGTTCGTAGACCGTCACCCGGTGACCCGCCTTGTTAAGCTGATCGGCTGCAGCGAGCCCCGCTGGGCCCGATCCCACTACACCAACCGTCTTACCCGAACGTGCTGCCGGTGGCCGTGCGACAACCCAGCCCTCGGCAAATCCCCGATCGACGATGGCGTTTTCAATGTTCTTGATGGTAACGGCAGGTTCTATGATCCCAAGCACGCAGGCACCCTCACAAGGCGCCGGGCATACCCGCCCAGTGAATTCCGGAAAGTTGTTGGTCTGCTGCAACCGCTCCAACGCTGCGCGCCACTTACCCTGGTAGACCTGGTCGTTCCACTCGGGGATAAGGTTGTCTACTGGACATCCATCAACTGACTGACAGAAGGGTACGCCACAATCCATACACCTGGCACCCTGATCTTGGAGATGAATATCGCCTACTGACGTCAGGATCTCGTCAAAATCGTCAAGCCGCTCCAGAGGCGCCCGGTAGGGCACAGCGGCCCGGTCGATCTCCCTGAAACTGGTCAGCTTAGCCATGCTGCAAGTCCATGCCAGTGAAACCCGCCTGCGCTCCGTATACCCGTTACAGTCGAAAGGATGTTAGCCAAGAGTCGCTGCCACGGTACCGAATTGGCGATCCTCCACTGCTTCAGCGGCGTGTTGTCGGATCTGCTCAAGCACACGTTTGTAATCGACTGGCATCACCTTGATGAACTCTGACTCAAATATCTGCCGGCCCCTATCCAAAAGCCGCTGCGCGACATCCGAACCGGTGTGATCCAGGTGCTGCCGAAGCAGCATTGAAACGTCATCCATATCATCGTCTGACAGGCGCTCCAGTTCCACCATCTCCAGATTGCAGTTCCGGACAAATTTTTCCCGGTCCGGCGCCCAGACATAAGCGATTCCGCCTGACATACCAGCCGCGAAATTGCGTCCCACAGGCCCCAGGACCACAATCCTGCCACCGGTCATGTATTCACAACCGTGATCACCGACGCCTTCGACAACAGCCAGAGCACCACTGTTCCGTATACAGAAACGCTCCGCCGCCCGCCCCCGGAAATAGGCTTGGCCACTGGTCGCACCATAGAGAACCACGTTGCCTACAATAATGTTGTCCTCGGCCAGGAAGCTTGAGCCAACGGGTGGATAGACCACGATCTGCCCACCCGACAGTCCTTTGCCGACATAGTCATTGGCATCACCTTCAAGTTCCAGAGTTACACCCCGGGCAAGCCACGCTCCCAGGCTCTGACCAGCAGAGCCATTCAGGTGCACGTGGATGGTGTTATCGGGCAGTCCCTGCTCACCCCATTTTTTGACGAGTTCGTGACTCAATAGGGTCCCAACCGTTCGGTCGGTATTCGCGACTGGTAGCTCGAGCCGCACCGATTCCCCTTTCTCAAGAGCGGGAGTACAAAGTTCGAGTAGCCTTGTTCTATCGAGGCTGAAATCCAGCCCATGATCCTGTTTGATCTGGCAGTACACTGGCGTGTCGTCCGCAGGCCCAACTACAGGCTCCAGCAGTGCGGAGAGATCGATTCCGTTTGCTTTCCAGTGGTCCACAGCAGGACGGGTATCCAGCAGATCGACCCGACCGATAAGTTCGTTGAAAGTCGCTATACCCAGTTGGGCCATGTAACCACGGGCCTCTTCTGCGACCATGAAGAGATAGTTCACCACGTGTTCCGGTTTCCCTTTGAATTTCTGCCGCAGAATTGGGTCTTGGGTAGCGATCCCAACCGGACAGGTATTCAGGTGACACTTACGCATCATGATGCAACCCAGGCTCACCAGGGGTGCAGTAGAAAAGCCGATCTCTTCAGCACCCAGCAGTGCCCCTATGACCACGTCCCGGCCAGTCTTCATGCCGCCATCGGTTTGCAGCACCACGCGACTGCGAAGGTCGTTCATGACTAGGGTCTGATGGGTTTCGGCGATGCCGAGTTCCCACGGCAAGCCAGCATGCTTGATACTGGTTAGTGGAGACGCTCCCGTACCGCCGCTGTCGCCCGCAATCAGAATGTGATCGGCATGGGCCTTGGCAACACCGGCCGCGACGGTACCTACGCCGACTTCAGATACCAACTTGACGCTGATTCTCGCAGATGGATTCGCGTTCTTGAGATCGTAAATCAGCTGCGCCAGATCTTCTATGGAATAGATATCATGATGTGGCGGTGGGCTGATCAGGCCAACACCGGGCGTAGAGCAGCGGATAAGTGCGATGTTATCGTCAACCTTGTTACCGGGCAGTTCACCACCCTCCCCGGGCTTGGCGCCCTGGGAGATCTTGATCTGCAGTTCGTCCGCGTTGGTGAGGTACCAGGCAGTCACACCAAAACGGCCCGAGGCGACCTGTTTGATTGCTGAGCGCTTTGAATCCCCGTTCGGCTCAAGCTTGAACCGTTCGGAAGATTCACCACCCTCCCCCGTGTTGCTTTTACCACCAAGACGATTCATCGCAATAGCCAGCGTCTCATGCGCCTCGCTGGAGATGGAACCGAGGCTCATCGCACCGGTACAAAAACGCTTGACGATCTCGCTGGCAGGCTCGACTTCAACAAGCGAAATGGAATCGGCAGAGGGATTCAGTTCCATCAGCCCGCGCAGGGTATAGTGCCCAGACGCTTCGTCGTTGACCTGCTCGGCAAAACGATGGTAAGCGCCTGAGTCTTGCCGCCGTGCCGCCTGCTGAATATCAGCAATGACGCGGGGTTCCCAACCATGCTTGGCGCCTCCGGATCGCCAGTGAAACTCTCCCGGATTGGACAGCACACTCTCGTTTTCCATCTCTGGATCAGCGTAGGCAAGCCGGTGGCGACGCAGAAGCTCGTCCGCTAAAACACCAAACCCGACCCCTTCCACCCGGCTCGCAGTGTGTGTGAAAGCGTAGTCGATAACCTCGCTTGCAAGTCCCACCGCTTCGAATATCTGTGCCCCCTTATAGGACTGCAGCGTTGAAATACCCATCTTGCCCATCACCTTGAGCATACCCTTAGCAACGCCCTTCCGGTAGGCCGCGACGATCGTTTCGTCGTCAGTGAACTCTTCCATATCAAGACCACCATCCCTGCGCACCTGCCAGAGTGCCTCATAAGCAAGATAGGGATTGACGGCGTCTGCGCCGAAACCGATTAGCAGACAATGGTGATGGACCTCACGGGCCTCTCCAGTCTCCAGAATAAGCCCGACGCGAGAGCGCTTCGTCTGCCTTACCAGATGCTGATGAACCGTACTGCTCGCTAACAAAGTGCTGAGGGCAACCCGTCCCGGCCCTGCTTCTCGGTCAGTCAGCACCACCAGGGGACATCCGTCATCGATCGCCTGCTCGGTCTCTAGGCAGATCCGCTCAAGAGCTGGCATCAGACCACTCTCACCTTCAGTAGCCGGGAAACTAATGTCCACAGTCTCTGCACACCACCCCCGGTGCGAGATGTGCTTGATTGAAGACATCTCCCGGTTGGTCAGTATCGGGTGTTCAATCAGCAGGCGGTGGCAGTGCTGTTCTGTGGAATCCAGTAGATTGTGCTCGGGCCCGACGTAGCATTCGAGCGCCATAACGACCTCTTCCCGAATCGAGTCAATCGCAGGATTGGTTACTTGGGCAAACAACTGCTTGAAGTAGTCATACAGCATGCGAGGCTGGTCACTCAGGCAAGCCAAGGCAGAGTCGTTTCCCATTGACCCCACCGGGTCACGCTTCTGGCTGATGAGTGGCAGCAACATAAAATGCAGCGTTTCAATGGTGTAACCAAACGCCCGCATTCTAGCCAACAGAGTATCGGCTTGAAGCCCCGGCACCTCATTGGCCTGATCAAGATCACCCAGTGTGATCCGCTGTGCTGTCAACCATCTTCGATAAGGACGCTTCTTGGAGAACTCTGCCTTCAGCTCCTGATCTGGAACGAGTCGACACTCTTCAAAATCGACCAGAAACATGCGACCGGGCTGAAGACGCCCTTTCTCTTTGACGTTGTCCGGATCGAGTGGCAACACACCGACCTCACTTGCCATGATGACACGGTCATCATGTGTCACGTAATAACGACTCGGCCTCAGGCCATTGCGGTCGAGTAACGCGCCAATGTAGCGCCCATCGGTGAACGTGATGGATGCCGGCCCGTCCCAGGCCTCCATCAGCGACGAATGGAACTCGTAAAACGCCTTCTTGTCGATCGCCATTGTGGCATGTTTCTGCCACGCTTCCGGCACCATCATCATGATTGCTTCCTGCAGGGACCGACCGGACATCAGCAGGAATTCAAGGACGTTGTCGAAATTTCCTGAATCTGAACAGTCGGGTTCGATCACGGGAAACACCGAATCCAGTTGTCCGCCAAACAGCGTACTTTGCATCACACCTTCCCGACCACGCATCCAGTTGATATTTCCACGTAAGGTGTTGATCTCACCGTTATGCGCCATGAAACGTCCCGGCTGCGCCCGATCCCAACTGGGAAAAGTGTTTGTAGAGAAGCGCGAGTGAACCATTGCCAGATGTGTTGTGTAATCTGGCGCACTGAGATCGGGGTAGTAATCCATCAACTGCAACGTTCGCAGCATGCCCTTGTAGATCATCACCCGTGTGGACAAGGAACAGATATAAAACATCTGGGACTGATCCATGGCGGGGTCACCACGCAGCTGATGACTGGCACGTTTTCGAATCAGGTAAAGCTGTCGCTCAAAAGCATCCTCCTCAAGACCGGGACCTGCAGCGATGAACAGTTGCTCGATGTGGGGTTCGGCCATTCTTGCGGTCGAGCCAATTCCGGCCACCTCGGCACAGGTTGGCACTCGCCGCCACCCAACCAGTCGCTGGCCCTGTTCGGCAACGATCAATTCCACGGCTCTTTTGCAGATCTGCCGCTGATCCCGCCTGCGGGGCAAAAAGACTACCCCAGCACCAAACTGCCCAGGCCGGGGTAATCGGGCCTTTAACTCGTCTCGTGAAATCCGCTCCAGGAACTCGTGAGGCAAAGCGGTGAGTATTCCAGCGCCATCACCGGTCTCTTCCTCAGCGCCACAGGCACCGCGGTGCTCCATATTCCGAAGAACGGTGTAGGCGTCTTCGATTATCGTGTGACTGCGGTGTCCTTTGATATGAGCGACAAACCCGACCCCACAGCTGTCGTGTTCGAACTCAGATCGGTAGAGGCCGCGGGGTGCCGAATTTTGTGAGTATAGGTAATTCATCCGTTGATAATTTCAGGCGGCACCCCTCCCTCGGATCGTTTTGGGCCAATAGAGCCCAGGATCCGGCGTGTATGCTGGGTCAGAGCCGCCGGAATATCTGGCGGCAGGTTAGAGAAGGATGATACGCAGAACCACTGACTCGTCTCAGAACGAGTATATCGACAGCGATTTGCGGGTTCAAATAATCATGGCCAGGCCATTCGCTCTCGTAGATTTACCTTCAGGACGAAAGACGCCCCAAAACAGTGCGCTACAAACACAGATTCTGTTGGGTTAATTTATGGGTGAGCCTGGGTTTAGCCCGAAAAAAGGTCTAAACCCAGGATATCTTCAGCGGGTTTCTACTGGGTCAGGCAATCACGCTACGGCTGATGCCAGAACCTCGGTCAATGCCTCGTCAGGATAGTCGGTCACCAGCTTTGCCCGGCCTATACCTTCCAGCAATACCAGTCGAATTCGACTCCGGGCGACTTTCTTGTCTCTGGACATATGCAAGAGGAATTCTTCCACGGCGATATTCTTGGGCGGACTGACTGGCAAACCTGCCCGTGACAACAGTTCGCGAATCCGTACCAAATCGTCTGCCGCCAGCCATCCTAAGCGGCAGGATAACTCGGCAGCCAGCACCATACCGACCGCAACAGCTTCTCCGTGCAACCATTGGCCGTAACCGACAGCAGTTTCAATGGCATGCCCAAAGGTGTGACCCAGATTCAGCAGTGCCCGTTCGGCACGCTCCTCTTCATCCGCCGCGACCAACTCGGCCTTATTGCGACAGCATTCCACGATTACATGCTCAATGGCCGGATTGTCACACCGGCACAGTGCTTCCATGTTTTGTTCCAGCCACTTGAAAAACGTCGGATCCCGTATGACGCCGTACTTCACGACCTCGGCAATGCCAGCTGACAGTTGCCGACCATCCAGAGTCGAGAGTGTATCGGTATCGGCGATCACACAAGCTGGCTGATAGAACGCACCGATCATGTTTTTGCCAAGAGGGTGGTTGACTGCTGTCTTACCGCCCACCGCCGAATCCACCTGTGCCAGAAGCGTGGTCGGCACCTGGATAAAACCAATCCCTCGCTGATAACAGGCTGCCGCAAATCCTGCGATGTCACCGACCACCCCGCCACCTAGAGCGATGAGACTAGTCTCACGGCTGCATGGCGCTGCGATCATCGTATCGAACAGCGTACTAAGCGTTTCTAGAGTCTTGTGTTCCTCACCGTCGGGCAGGATATGACAGGTGACATTGAACCCGGGCAAACTGGCCAGCAACCCATCCAGATAAAGCGGCGCGACGGTCTCATCGCTAACGACCACGACCTCTTGTGCAGCAATATGTCTGTGATAGAGATCTTCTCGGGAAAGAAGGCCCGGGCCGACGTAAATCGGGTAACTGCGAGAACCAAGATCTACATTCAGTACTGCCAAAGCTTTCGGACCTCGCCCGCAATTTCCCTCGCTGCGGTCTGCGGAGATCGCCCGTCCGTCTCATAGATGACGTCAGCTTCCTGCCGCCACAAAGGCTCCCTTTCGCGCATCAGATCCTCAAGTATCTCGCGTCTGTCAGCACCAGTATTCAGCAACGGCCTGTTCTTGCTATTGCGGGTACGATCCATCTGCATCTCAATCGAGGCATGTAAATAAATTACCAGGCCGTTGTGCCGCAACGCCTTTCGAATCTCTTCACTCTCAACAGCGCCACCACCAGTCGCCAGGACAATACCCTTACGAGATGCCAGTTCAGCAATCATGCGGATCTCCCGGTTTCGGAACCCATCCTCGCCCTCGATATCGAATATGGTCGAAATACTGACGCCGGTGCGTTCCTCGATCTCGTGATCGGAGTCGACAAAATCAAGACCCAGACTCTTCGCCAATGCTTTCCCTATGGTGGTTTTACCCACCCCCATGGGACCAACCAGATAAATATTCTTTGCAGTAGTCATACGCCAACAGATGAGTTATACCGAATCGCCAGTTGTTCTCGCCAGATCGCCCGATGGCGACCCGGCACATCGACTCAACCTGCCGTCAGAGCAGGATTGACGATTCGTGGTGTCAGGAAAATCAGCAGTTCCCTTCGTTCATCCAGGAATCCCTTGGTTCTGAATAACATACCCAGACCAGGGAGATCGCCGAGGATCGGGACTTTGGACACCGATTCCTTTGTCTCCTGCTGATAAATGCCTCCGATGATGACGGTTTCTCCGTTTTCCAGCAGGACCTGGGTCTCGATTGCCAAGGTATCGATATTTTCTTCAGTTGCGGAGACGAATGAATCCTTGGTCACTGCCACGTCCAGTATCAACCGGTCGTCGGGGGTAATCTGAGGGGTGACCGTGAGGCTCAGAACGGCCTTTTTGGTAACCACTGTGCCCTCGCCGAGCGTATTCGTTGTAAAAATGCGCTCCTGTCCCTGCTCAATTTTCGCTTCCTGTTTATCTGCTGTGAGCAATCTTGGGTTGGCAATGATCTTACCCTCCCCTTCCGCCTCAAGCGCTGATATCTCGAGATCAATCAGCGCCCCCCAGCCGGCACCGGCTTTTGCCAGGGTCAGCGCGTACGATGCTACCTCATCGGTTCCAATATTGCCGGCCGGGAGATCTACAGCCAGTGAACCGTCCGTAGACTTTGTCAGACCCTCGGTTCGGATATTCGCAGTGTTAGCCAACGATCCTGAACCGATCATGGTTCCCATACCACTGTTGACCCCGGTCAAACCAAGCTTCACCCCAATGTTTCGACTGAAAGCCTCGTTAGCTATTACGATCCGAGTTTCAATCAGAACCTGCTTGACTGGTCGGTCGATTTCCGAGATAAGTTTTCGGATCTCGCCAATTTTCTGCCTTGTGTCCTGTATTAGGAGAGAATTTGTCCTTGTGTCCACCGTCACGCTGCCCCGCTCGGACAGCAACTGGTTCTCCTCCGTCGCGATATCGCCGACGGTAACACTGCCGAACATGGATTTGTCAATGTTCGGCTCCACCGCCTTAACAGACTTCAACAGATCCGCGATGTCCTCTGCCTTGGCGTAATTGACCTGGACCAGTTCCGATACCAGAGGTTCCAGGGTCAGCAAATTTTGGGATGATTCAAGGGCAATACGTTCTTTTTCAGCGATTTCCTCTGCTGGTGCGATCCAGATCACATTGTTCCTTTCCCGTTTCGCCAGACCCTTGGTCTGCATGATCGTATCCAGGGCCTGGTCCCAGGGTACCTGTCTGAGTCGTAATGTCATCTCACCTGCGACCGTGTCGCTGATGACAAAGTTGATCCCGGTCTCCTCGGCAATGATCTGCAACGCACTCCGAACGGCGATATTCTGAAAATCAAAACTTAACGGCTCGCCAGAGTAGCGTTCCGCGGCTTCCTCAGCAGCTTCTTGCTCGGCGCGCGGCATCACTTCAACGGTGAATACCCTGCCTGACTGGAAAGTCACGTAATCGTATTCCCCGCGAGCCGCGAGAATAATTCGAATTCGATCATCCATCTTGAAGGCATCGATAAACTGCACCGGGGTCGCAAAATCGACGACGTCAAGGCGACGTTCAAGCCCTTCAACCAATTCAGCTTGCATCAGGTCAAGTACGATTTCTCCTCGCTCGTCCTCCACGCTGATCCCCGCCTCCTCGGCACTCAAATGAATCATCACCAACCCCGATCCCTCTGTTCCCCGTCGGAAATCAACAGCAGTGACCTGAAAAGGTAGCGGAATCGCGCCGCTGCTTTGATCTGGAACCAGGTCCGCCTCATCCTGGACAACCGCATTTGCAGAAAGGACCGGATCAATGAGCAGAACCAGACCGTTCTCCTGCCGGAGACTCTCGAAGGAGACAGAAGCAATGAGATTGATGATGACCCGCGTTCGACTCTCGGTAGCTGCTACGATGACGCTGTCAACTGACCCACGATCAACTTCAAGTATCCGAGGCTTGACGATACTGGAGACACCAAAGAAATCCAGAACAATCCGGTCGGGCTCGTTGGTACGAAAAATTTTTGGATCCGCTATCTCGCCGGTCGTACCAATGTCGAGCTGCAGTCTGCCACCTGGCAACATGACATGCTGTACAGAAACGATTTCACCTTCACTCGCTGAACTGATCCACGGTGTCAGGAATCCCAACAGCAGTGCCAGTTTTAGTATTCCAGCAACAATCTGGAAACCCGGGGAAAGGCGTCTTTTGGTATAAGATCTCATAAATTCAAATCTACCTAAAACGTCGGAAACTGCAACCGATACTTTTCACTGACGAACATTTAGATTCACGGTTCTCAGCTCCCATCGTCCGAAATTTCCCATTACGACCTCCTCGAGTTCAACAGCTCCTGTTTTAGAATTGATTCTAATAACTCGGCCATGGTCCTGGCCTAGGTATCCCCCTTCAGGCACCTTGTACACCAGCCCATCCGGAGCCACCACAACCAACCGGATCACTTCGGCTAGCGTCAACGTGCCCGCAAACCGAAGAGTGTCCAATGGGAACCTCTCAAGAGCCTCTCTTCTGCGCTCCGGGTCTGGAGCCAGTGGATCTGGCCCAGGATCCACTACCTCCTCCTCAACGATTTCTGGGAACACGTTCTCAGGTGCAAAGGGGTCGGTCATAGCCGATGCCGTGTATTCGAACGCTTTTATCGGAAGCAGTTCGGGCAAAGATTCTACCTTGGGAATGGTATCCTTATGTGTGTTGTGAACATAATTCTGCAGATCCACCATCGAACGGTCGCTGGAACACGAGGCTACCAAGCTAATGCCAACCGCCATCAGCAACCTCCTTCCTAAGATCTTCAGAGTCCGGTGAGGTGTCAAACCAGTCAACCTTCCTCGGCCTGATAGCGATAAGTCTGAAGAAGAATAGACGTCGTGAGATTGCCTTCGTCGTCGGCGTCGATCGCCATGTCTCCAACGGTCACTATGCGTGGCAACATCGACAGATCGCTTATGAAGAGTGCAACCTCATGGAATCTTCCCGAGATTTCGACCCGTATAGGTAGTACGGCGTAGAAATCATGTTGTTCCTCTTTTAGGGGGTCAAAAACCACAAACTCCAGCCCTCGCTGCTTGCCAACCCGGGTAATGTCCACCAACAGGGACGGCACCTCAGTGCTGTCGGGTAGCTGATTCACCATCATACTCAGTAACGTTTCGACCTGAACCATCTGATCACGGTAAGCCGGTAGATTAATGACCATTCCCTTCTTGTTCTTGAACGTTTTCCGCAGTTCAACCTCTTGTCTTTGTTGCTTCCCAAGTGTCGTCAACTGATCCTTGATCAGGAAGTGCCAGCCCCCAAACAGCAACAACAGCCCCACGAGAGAAGCCACCATAAGGGTGAACCACCCTGGCCATGAGGCTGGCTCGTTGAATTCAATGTCGCGAAACTGGTCGAGGAAATTCATCTGCGGGTTTATTATTTCAGTATTCGACTCCGGGCTTCAGTCCGTTCCACTACGGCTAACCTTGCTTTCCCGGTTGGTTCGCCGGTGTGTTACTCGCAGCTCGAAACGACTGGTCTCGGTATTAGTCTCAGCTGATGAACCGGTATTGATCATCTCGAGGTTTGAATCGCTGAATGATTCTGATTCGTTTAATCTGACCATCAGGTCGGAAACCTGAGAATTTGACTGGGCGATACCTTCTAGCATGAATCCCTCTCGACTCCGATCAAGAGAGACAAAGAAAACACCTTCAGGAATCATTCTGACAAATTCATCCAGAGACCGGACCACTCGCACCCTATCCTCCTGTAGCTCGTAGATCACCGACATGCGTGTCATAAGTTCTTCTTTTCGCTGTTTAATCTTGTCGATCTCCCGCAACTGGGCTTCGATTTTTTTGATCTCACCCTTGAGATATTTGTTCCTTTCCGTCTGAAACGAGATCTCCCCTGCGTAATACCACCAGCCTGCGGTAACAACAGCCAGCGCTACCAGGCAGATAACAGCGCTACCGATCAGCGTTCGTCGTTGTTGCAGTCGCTGGCGTTCCTCGCGCCAGGGTAACAGATTGATGCCAGTATTCATCCGGCACCCCTGACGGCAAGTCCGCAGGCTTTGAGCAGCAGCGGCGACTGCCTCTGAAGTATTGCGCTTGCTTTAATGCCGCTCGGAGAAAAAGGGCTGGCTACTGCCGTCGGCAGCCCGGTGTGCATCTGAACTACCTCTGCAATACCCTCTATTCTTGTACACCCTCCGGTTATAAAGAGCATGTCTACAGACTCATATCCCCGACCTGCCGAGACAAAGAACTCGACAGCCCGCGACGCCTCTCTCGCCATGGTCGCCTTGAAGGGCTCGAGCAGATCTTCACGATAATTCTCCGGCAGATCCCCTGACAATTTTGCCGCCTCAGCTTCCTCGAAGCTAATACCGTAACGGGTGCGGATGTTCTCCGTCAGTATTCGCCCGCCAAATGAATGGTCCCGATCGTATATCGCAACGTCATCGACAAAAATATCCAGGCGAGTGGTGACCTCGCCGAAATCAATCAGGGCGATGACCTTACCTCGTAACGCATCTGACATGCCGGCGGTAACGAAGGCGAAACCGCGCTCGACCGCGAAGGAATCGACATCCACCACCGCAGCTTCCAACCCAGCTGACTCGATTACCAGCGAGTAACCCTCGATGATTTCTTTTCTGCAGGCGGTGATCTTCACCAAATAGGATCCGTCCGTTTCAGAGCTGTCTACAACTTGATAATCGAGGTTGACTTCCTCTAATGGGTGAGGAATGTGTTGGCTGGCCTCTATCATCACCTGCTCTTCGATTTCCGCTTCTCTGAGGCCGACTGGTAATTGCACTGTGCGTGAGACCACGTGCGATGACGCAATTGCGACTATCGCTGGTTTTCTCTTGCATTTTGAGCGCTTGATCGCCTGGCGAACAGCCCCACTGACCGCCTCTACATCAGTGATTCCGCGTTCAACCACGGCATTTCTTGGTAGCCGCTCTATGGCAAATTGTCCAACCCGGTAGCTGCTCCCCCTACGATCTAACTCAAGCACCTTGACCGAAGACGTGCCGATATCTACGGCTACCGCTTTCAATCGTTTAGGACTGAATATGCTCATCTATTTCCTGACCTTGAGCGTGCTCGGGCACCCATGCGCAGCCGCACGGACAACCCCATATTGGCACAGGTTGAACCTGAGGCTGTAGAGAGTAGAGGACAGCAGACAACGATCTCCATGATTCGAATAATAACTGACCTCACAACAGACAAATAGTAATCGACCTGCCTCCTGTCAACCGAACTCGAGCCCGATGCCTGGTAGTTCAAGGCTCTGATAAGCTACCCTGCTGGTCGGCCTCGCCGATGTCCGGGTCCAGACTTGGGCCAACACCGGGCTTCCTAAAAGGTTCCTCATTGAGACGTTTCCTGAAAAAAATCACATGGATAGCCCTCACGTTGGCCGCTTTGGGAGGCGCCTGCATTGGAATCATCCTGACAATCATATACCGAGAACTGCCATCTATCGAGGCCATTCGGGATATTCGTTTGAAGGAACCGTTAAGGATCTACACCATCGACGGGCGACTAATCGCCGAATATGGCAACAAAAAGCGAATTACCACAACCATGGATCAGGTGCCGGGGGCACTCGTCAATGCCATACTGGCCGCTGAGGACGACGGTTTTTTCGATCACTATGGGGTTGATTTCGCTGGAATCGCCCGAGCCGTGCTGGCCAACCTGCGTGCCGGCGGGATTGATCAGGGCGCCAGTACCATTACGATGCAGGTCGCACGTAATTACTTTCTGACTCGCGAGAAAACATATACCCGGAAAATCAAGGAGGTACTGCTGGCTCTCACATTGGAGCAAGCACTGTCGAAGAATGAAATTCTGGAGCTGTACCTGAACAAGATTTTTCTGGGACACCGTGCCTATGGGTTCCAGGCCGCAGCCTCAGTGTACTATGACCGCCGTCTTAAGGACCTGACCCTCGCCCAACTTGCTATGCTTGCCGGCCTGCCAAAAGCACCTTCGCGTGGCAATCCGCTGGCTAATCCCGCCAAGGCCGTAGCCAGGCGGGATTACGTTCTGCGAAGGATGCGAGATCTAGGCATGATCGACGCGAGGAAATTTCAGCTGGCGTCCTCGTCACCCGTGTCGGCTCGTAAGAACATTGCCAAGATAGAGGTGGATTCCTCGTACCTGGCGGAAATGGCCCGCGACTACATGGTCGATCACTACGGCGAGGAGGCATACCTGGACGGCTATCGTGTGTTCACAACGATCAGTTCCGATTTCCAGGGTGCTGCAAACCGCGCGCTTCGAACGGGCCTGATGTCCTACGACAGGCGCCATAGCTATCGAGGCCCTGTTGACAGAACAGCTGCCGGTCAGGAGAAAGAGCCGACCCTACAGATTTCTAAATACCGTTCTCTGGGAAAAATCGTCCCTGCCATTGTGTCTGGTGCAACACACGGTTTGCTTGACGTCACATTCGGTGACGGCAGTATTCTGGGAATAACCAAAGAAGGCTGGGGCTGGACCGGCACTACCCCCGATCGTATTCTTCGCCGCGGTGATGTTGTCTATGTTGATCGGACCCGAAAAAAAAACTTCCTGGCCCAACTGCCTGAGATCCAGGGTGCCCTTGTTTCACTGAGCCCCGTTGACGGCGCTGTACTTGCTCTCGTCGGCGGGTTCGACTTTTTCAGTGGCAAGTTCAACCGGGCAATCCAGGCCCGACGACAGCCCGGCTCAAACATCAAACCGTTCATTTACTCCGCAGCACTGGACAACGGATTCACAGCGGCTACCTTGGTCAGCGGCGCTCCAATCGTCATTGAATCAAGCCACGGTGACACCTGGCGACCACAAAACTACAGCAAGAAAGTCTTCGGGCCGACGCGGCTACGAAAAGCACTCAGCAAGTCCCTCAACCTCGTTTCAGTACGTCTGGTCCGGGCGATGGGTACCGAGGTTGTGCGAGATCACCTGGAGAATTTTGGGTTTGAGCGGGCTGACCTGCCCGATGGGCTGTCACTTGCCTTGGGCTCTGCCACGGTAACTCCCATGGAAATCGCTCGCGGATATGCTGTCTTCGCCAACGGCGGGTACCTAGTACAACCCTATTTCATAGCTCGTGTCGAAGATCAGTCTGGAAACATCGTCGAATACAGCAATCGCGTGATGCTTTGCCCGGATTGCGAGCCTGCAGACATAAGCGAACCCAGGATAAACAACCAGCGCAAGGTTGATCCTCGCTACGCGAGGCGTGCGCTGTCACCCGAGAACGCGTTCATTATGAACTCTCTGATGGGCGAGGTTATCAAGACTGGCACGGGGCGTCGGGCAAACAGCCTGGGACGAGGTGACCTTGCCGGCAAAACAGGCACAACCAATAATTTCAGAGACGCGTGGTTCAGCGGGTTTAACCAGGACGTTGTCACCACAGTTTGGGTGGGCTTCGATCAACCCCACAACCTCGGCGAACGAGAATCTGGCGCCAGAGCGGCACTTCCTATCTGGATCGACTACATGTCCGAGGCTCTCGCTGGCAAGCCGGAGAAAATGTGGGCAACTCCTGAAAACGTCATCACGGTATCTGTCAATCATGAAACCGGCAACCTTACAAGCGCAGATGATCCTGACGGGTACGAAGAGTTTTTTGTCATGGGCACTGAACCACGGGCCCAGGCAACAGGCCAGGTCTCCGCAGATGGATTTGGGCACGATCCAACCGGACAGGTCGATGAACTATTCTAGATCGGTACCCCGCTTACCGGCACTGATCCGTGTCATTGGCTTTTTGCTGGCAGTGGAGTCACTTTGCGGGCTGTTTTGCTGCCTGCTTTCTTTTTTCTGGGGCTTTTCCGGGGTTTCACTGCGGCCTGAGTCAGCCACTCACCGTTTCGATAAAAGGCTTTCCAGCCTGTCGCCTTCTTGTCTACTTCAGTCAATACGTACTGCTCTTTGGTCTTCCGACTGTAACGAATTTGTGCCTTGTTTCCCGCAGGGTCTGTTACCGGAGCGCTCGCCAGGAACTGGTACTTGGGATCGAGTTGTTCCTTGACGGTAAGTATTTCCTCAACCAGCGGCGCCCGGGTTTCACGGTTTCTCGGAAACTGGCTGGCTGCAAGAAAAATGCCCTGCGCGCCGTCGCGCAATAGATAGAAATCATCGACTTTCTGACAAGATAGATGAGGCATCGGGATTGGGTCGGCCCTGGGTGGGGCCGCCTGGCCATTTCTCAGGAGTTTTCGCGTATTTTTGCAGCTTTCTTTGGTGCAACCAAAATATTTCCCAAATCGGCCAGTCTTCAACTGCATCTCGGAACCGCACTTATCACATTCCAGAACCGGCCCATCATAGCCTTTTAGTCGGAATTGTCCCTGCTCGACTTCAAAACCGGCACAATCGGGATTGTTTGCACAGATGTGGATTTTGCGTTTTTCATCGATCAAGCATGTATCCATAACGCTGTTACAGGTTGAACAGCGGCGCCTGTCGATCAACCGCCTTGCCTCCATTTCTTCATCCAGTACAGCATCCTCGACCTCGTCTCCTGCCGACAGATTCAACGTCTGTTTGCAGCGTTCTTTTGGTGACAGGCCATAACCCGAACAACCCAGGAATATTCCCGTTGCCCCGTTTCGTACCTGCATATGCCTGCCACAATTCGGGCACTCAATATCGGTGTCGGTAGGCAGGTTGGCGCGCATCCCACCGATTGCATTCTTGCCTTCCCCTTGTCCTTCTGCTGCTTCCAGTTTCTGCTTGAAGTCGGAATAGA
This sequence comes from Pseudomonadota bacterium, assembly GCA_002718155.1. Lineage (GTDB taxonomy): Bacteria > Pseudomonadota > Gammaproteobacteria > Arenicellales > UBA868 > UBA9619. The sequence continues at coordinate 46,160 of PBDS01000048.1, read as the reverse complement.
ATTCATTCAGGACAGATTTCCAGTCCCTGTCGCCCCCGGCAATGGCATCCAGCGTTTCTTCCATCTCGGCAGTAAAACCATAATCCATGAGGTGACCGAAATTCTCATTCAGGCGGTCAGTCACAATCTCGCCCATCTTTTCTGAGAAAAAACGACGGTTAATGATCCTCACGTAACCTCGGTCCTGAATGGTGGAAATGATCGATGCATAGGTCGATGGCCTGCCAATGCCGAGCTTTTCAAGTATTTTTACCAGGCTGGCTTCGCTAAATCTTGCTGGCGGCCTGGTAAAATGCTGCTCTGGATCCAGCTTCTGTAGGGCTAAAACCTGACCGATTTCTATGTCTGGCAGTTCCTGATTGTCCTGTCTACCTACCGGTGGTAGTGCGCGGGTATGCCCGTCAAACTGCAGGATTCTGCCTTTGGCCCGGAGCTCAAATGGGCCCGATGTCACGACCAGCGTTGAACTCAAATATTGCGCGGGCATCATCTGGCAGGCCAGAAAATAGTTTCGAATCAGATCATAAAGCCGTCGCTGGTCGGGCTCTGTCGGAACAGCCTCCCCCTCTCTGGTGACCTCGGTCGGGCGAATAGCCTCATGTGCCTCCTGGGCACCTTCTTTGCTGGCGTAGAAAACGGGACTCTTAGGCAGGTAGTCCTTGCCAAAACGAGCCAGGATAAAATCACGACAACTCTGCACGGCATCGTTACTGAGATTTGTCGAATCGGTCCGCATATAAGTGATGTAACCCGCTTCGTACAACCGCTGTGCAAGCATCATGGTCTTCTTTACAGAAAATCCCAACCGGGTGCTGGCTGCCTGCTGAAGTGTTGAAGTCACCAGGGGCGGATTAGGTTTTGATCTTGTTGGCCGGTCATCGCGAGAGGCGACTTGATAGCGACTTTTTTGCAACTGCGCCAATGCCTGATCCGTCTGCTCTTTGCTGGTAGGTCGGAAATTTTTTCCGTCCTCCTTCGCGACCTGCAGTCTTAACTGTTGCTCTTCATACGCTGTGTCTGCGTATACCTCCCAGTATTCCTCGGGAACAAATGCCCGAATTTCACGCTCGCGATCTACCAATAAGCGGACGGCCACCGACTGCACCCGACCTGCTGAAAGACCGCGGGCTATTTTTGCCCAGAGCAAGGGTGAGAGCATGAAACCCACGACCCGATCCAGAAAACGGCGCGTCTGCTGAGCTTCAACCTTATGACTATCCAGTTGGCCGGGTTGCCCAAAAGCCTGCTGAATGGCTTTCTTGGTAATCTCGTTGAAAACCACACGCCGGTAACGGCTGTTATCACCACCTATGATCTCTTTTAGATGCCAAGCAATGGCCTCTCCCTCACGATCCAGATCAGTTGCGAGATAGATGGTCTCAGTGCGCTTAGCGAACTTCCGCAACTCGTCTACGACCTTGACTTTATCCGGCAGAATCTCATAGGTGGCCCGCCAGTCATTCTCAGGGTCTAATCCCATATTCTTGACAAGGTTTCTTTGTGCTTTTTCTTTTTTGTGCCGCGCTTTGACATGCGGCGGCATCTTCCGCGTCAAGGCCGCCTGCCTGGCCCTTTCTTTTGGATCAACCTTGCTTCCTCGGCCACTGACTGGTAGGTCCCGGACATGGCCAACACTGGACTTGACGACAAAATCACTGCCCAGATACTTGCTGATCGTCTTCGCCTTGGCCGGCGACTCCACAATGACTAATGACTTACTCATGGTCCTCAATAATAAAATGGATTTTCTCTGGCATTGCACAGGCTACTAGCGCTGCATGGGAAAGAAGTCGATTGTGCACCGAACGAGTGTCCGACCGGTCGATGAAGCAGTTATTCATGGGACCATCAGCAATCAGCCCGCACTCGTCGCTGGGGTAGTACCTGCACAATTCTGGGTGATATCGTCACTCTAAGCCACCGTACGAATGTATCCGCCTGGACAACTGCGCACCTCTCCTAACAGTTCCTTCTGTATCAGCATGGCGCAAATCTCAGTGATCGTCAAACCGCTCCGCTCAATGATCTGGTCTAAAGTCGTTGGAACGTAGTCCACGGCCTCGAGCAGCAGGGCTCGTTCAATCACGGGCTCCGGGGATCGGTTCTCATTCAACCCCGCGTGGCCCAACGATGGTAGTTCTGCGTAGATGTCGTTGATCGACTCGACCAGTCGTGCACCATCTCTGATCAACAGGTGCGGGCCTCGAGACAGTGGGGAGTGAATAGAACCGGGCACGGCAAATACATCTCGCCCCTGCTCAGCGGCCAGCCTGGCAGTGATCAGACTTCCGCTCCTTGACGCCGCCTCAACAATCAGGGTTCCTAGTGTCAGGCCACTGATCAAACGGTTTCTATGTGGAAAGTGATAACGACGCACTCCTGTTCCCGGGGGGTATTCCGAGATCAACAATCCGTCTCGACAGATCCGATCGGCCAAGGCAGTGTGACAGCGTGGATAGACAAGATCGAGGCCTGTGGCACAGACAGCGACAGTCGAGCCGCGAGCTTCAAGAGCTCCATAATGCGCAGCGCCGTCAATTCCCGTTGCCAACCCGCTGACCACAACAGCCCCCCCAGCCGAAAGTTGCCGGGCAATGCCATGGGCGATCTCTCGACCGATAGGAGTCGGGTTCCGACTGCCGACAATCGCCAGGCCATGACAAGCCAGCAGTGAATGATCACCCGCGGTGTACAGCACGAGTGGCGGATCTGAAATCTGTCGTAGTAGTGCGGGATAGTCAGCCTCCGATATACCGATGACACACCGTTCGCCACCACCGAGCCAGCTGCAATCTTTATCAACCGCAGCCGGGTCGGCGTGGGATTCGAGAGTCATTCCCGGAGCGAAAGCTTTTCTGGCGGTGCCTGACAGCTCGCTCAAATCAACGAGAAGCGCATCGTTAGGATCGGGAAATCGATCGAGTATCGCCTGCTTGACAACGTCTGGTAATCGGGCCCGCGCAATCTTTACCCAAGCCCTTAAATTCTTTCGCATATGACCGTCCTTGGTCAGCGTTTAGTTGAACCTTAGTGTTGAAAGCGGTGAGATTCTCCGGATCAGACTCCAAGAAACCCCATTGGCGATCGTAAAACAGCTCGCATCATACGGACGGGCTGGAGACTCGGTCGAGCAAGTGGACTGTCCGGTCGGCCTTGATGATAAGTCCGTAACTGACCTTTTCGAACACCTTGAAGACCATCAAGTAGGCAGACGGTGACTCGGGCAATCTGATGATCTGACCAGTCGAAGGGTCCTTGCCAACCTCGCCCTGGCGGTTCACCTGTATGACGTCACCACGCTTGATTCCGTCCTCATGGCCCAGCGAAACTATCACTACAGACAGCACACCCACCTCGCTGAGCCCGTCACTGATTCCGACAATGTATCCGGCCACCTGGCTATCCGGTCTACGCGGGAAAAAATATGGCAACCCGACTTCATCTACCACGGGTATCAACCGGTCGCCCGGTTGGATTTCCTCCCGGCTTTCAACGATTTCCAACGTACCGATCGACCCGCTGGAGATCAACTTAGCTGTCCCGAGATGCTTGGCTGGCCTTCCTAGGTTCTCACCTGTCTCGGGATCGGAGAATGAGTCTCCGGGACGAATGACTCGATAACGACCGTTGTCAGAAGCGGGCAGGTTTTGCGCAAAAAACTGGTGGAACTGCCCCAGAACAATATCACCTTCAACTCCAATGATCACATGGCCAGCACTTCTTAATTGCTGTGCATCAAGTATTTGTGGATACACCAGAAAAGGCTGAATAGCATCGGGGGCAACGCTCGGCACCGGTTTCCCCTTGGAGACAATGCGGACCTGCGGAGTTAATTTTTCGACCCGGAGCACTTTTAGTTCCACCCCATCGCTGTGGGAACCTAGGATCAGCACATCACCAGCGTACAACTCTTCCGGGTTTTCGATCTGGGGGTTCCGGATGAGGATTTCCGGCCAGCGCCAAGGCTCAGCGAGAAAGCGTGATGCAATACTCCACAGAGTGTCCCCTGCGCGGACTGTATAGATCAACGGTGATCCGGGCTTGAGGACGAGTTCACCGGCATGACTTGGAACTGTCAGTAACAGCAGGGCAGTCGCGATTAGTCGAAAAATAACTTTGATCATCCGCCTGTTGCTCCTACGTCTGTTTCCTGTTTATCTCGCCTCGATCTTACATCGATCATCAGACCACGAGTGCAGCCTTATAGGGAATTCCGCTAGAATTCACGATTAGAGCTACCGATTTTCGGATCAGATGGCGCCTAGTTTAGAGGTAATTACGCTTCCATTCCAAGAGAACAAAGTCACAGTTCTTGTGCAAAGACCCTAATGGCACTGCTTGACATTCTGCTCTACCCAGACCCTCGACTGCGAAAACAGGCCAAAATTGTAGAGGTGGTTGATCAGAAGATCACCCAACTGGTTGATGACATGGCCGAGACTATGTACAACGCGCCAGGCATAGGTCTGGCAGCGACCCAGGTCAATGTTCACAAACGAGTTATCGTAATGGACGTTTCGGAGCACAAAAACCAACTGATGGTGTTTATCAACCCAGTGATTGAAGAAGAAACTGGTGATACCGAAGCCGAGGAAGGATGCCTCTCTGTCCCCGGAGTAGTAGCGCCGGTGCGCCGGGCCGAGAGCGTCGTGATCGGAGCACTGGACCGCGAAGGCAGGCCTTTCAAACTGGAAGCTTACGAGTTACTTTCGGTCTGTGTACAGCATGAAATCGACCACTTGGATGGCAAGGTTTTCGTCGACTACCTGTCGCGCTTAAAACAGAATCGAATCCGTAAGCGCCTGTTGAAGGAAGAACGAGACAGCAGTGAGATCGACCGGCATAACAAGGTCGTAGTTTACTGACCCGCTCGGATATCTCTTTGCCCGTGTCACTTCGCGCGGTTTTTGCAGGTACTCCTCGCTTTGCCGCGGTCAGCCTGCAGGCGTTGTTGAATTCGCCAATCGATATTATGACTGTCTACACACAGCCGGATCGACCTGCCGGTCGAGGCCGTACCCTGCGGCAGAGCCCTGTAAAGACAATGGTGGCAGAAGAAGGCCTACCGATTAGGCAACCTCAGGCGCTCGCCGATGAAGTTGATCATCTGACCGCACTATCGCCTGATATTCTGATTGTTGTCGCCTACGGCCTGATCCTACCCAAAGAGATACTGAAGATCCCACCGCTGGGCTGCATCAACGTGCATGCCTCTTTACTCCCACGCTGGCGTGGTGCCGCTCCCATTCAGCGCGCGATCGAGGCAGGCGACCGTGAAACTGGCATCACCGTGATGCAGATGAATGAAGGACTTGATACCGGTGCCATCCTGTCGCAGGTCTCCACACCTGTATTCGACACTGACACTGCGGCCTCTCTTGATGATCGACTGGCCCACCTGGGCGCAACGGAACTTGCCAGAATCCTGCCCGATATAGCACAAGGAAATTGCCAATCACGGCCGCAGCCGTCCGAGGCCACCTGCATGGCAAGAAAAGTCAGCCGGGCTGAATCCAGCCTGGACTGGCGGCTACCTGCGGCAATTCTAGAAAGGCGAATCCGGGCTTTTAACCCTTGGCCCTTGGCCCGAACCGGCCTGGGCGGTGAGACCTTGCTTGTCCTTAAGGCTGGCCTCGGATCGGACCAGACCACGGCTTTACCCGGCACCGTCGTTCAGACCGGCAGAAACCTGCTTCGGGTTCAGACTGGTGAGGGCACTCTCGACCTCCTTGAAATACAGGTGCCTGGTCGGAAACCACTGGCTGTGAACGCATTTCTCAATGGACATCCGATTCGGACCGGTCAACGCTTCGACCCCGATCCAGCACATGCCGACAGCTGAGGTCTGTGCCGTAGCAGCAACCATCGTAGACGACGTGCTGTCACGCGGGCGAACCCTTGACAATGCCGCTAGACACAGGCTGCGGACCACTCGACCCGAGAGCTGGCCTGAGGTACGCGAGATCGCTTGGGGCAGCATTCGATGGGCCTATCGCTACCGACCTATCCTTCGGCACAGGTTGCATAAGCCTGTTCGCCAGCGAGAGTCGGTTCTGGAAAACCTGATGTTGTGCGCCCTGTATCAATATGACCACCTGGATGAGCCAGAATACGCGATCACATCCAGCACGGTGGATGCCGCTCGCATTCTGGGCCGCAAGCACAGTCGCCAACTAGTCAATGCAGTTCTGCGTTCGCACCTGCGGGATCGGGATCCCGTCTTTGAAACGACCGCAGAGTTCCGTTACGCCACACCCGAATGGCTATTGTCCGCAGTTCGCCATGCCTGGCCGGACAACTGGCAGGAAATTCTGGATAATTTCAATCTTCACCCCCCATTGTCCCTGCGCGTCAACCCACTCCACAATTCCAGGGAAGCCTACCTGGCACGACTCAAACAAGCCGGACTGAGCGCTTCTCCTTCACAACTCAGTCCCTGGGCCGTGACTCTGGAGAAGCCGGTTCCTGTCACCAAACTTCCAGGGTTCGCCGACGGCGACGTATCTGTTCAGGATGCAGCAGCACAGCTGAGCCCCCTGCTGTTGGGAGCGCTCGAGAACCACCGTGTACTCGATGCTTGCGCTGCACCTGGCGGTAAAACGGGACAGCTTGCCGAACTCACTGAACAAGGATTTTTTCTCAAGGCTCTCGACATGCCCGATCGCATCCATTTGATTGAAGAAAATCTGCAGCGTCTTGGCTTGACTGCCCAGATCAGCGCAGCAGACGCGACCCAACCCGGCCAATGGTGGGATGGCGAACCTTACGATGTCGTACTCCTGGATGCGCCGTGTAGCGGCAGTGGCGTAATCCGTCGTCACCCGGACATCCGGGTCCTGCGCCGCGGCTCCGACATCCCTGCCCTGGCCGACAAGCAACTGCTCTTACTGCGACGACTCTGGCCAGTGCTTAAGTCCGGTGGTCGCCTTCTCTACGTGACTTGTTCGATACTACCGGCCGAGAACGATGATCTGGTCAATACCTTCCTGAAACTCGAGCCTGAAGCCAAGATCAGCAGGGTTGATTTCAGCCACGGCATCAAGACCCGACTCGGCCACCAGTTCCTGCCTGGAAAACAAGGAGACGGACTCTACTATGCTATGCTGCATAAGCAGTGATGGGTGAGGTGCCAGATTACCCGTATAATGCAATGCGGTCTTCCGATCGGGCACTTTGATCATTTACCCGTGACACAGGCAACATCACTACGGGCGAAGCACTGGCCCACGGTATCAGTTGTGATGTTCCTGGTCCTGCTGCCACCATACGCACTCGCCGATTTTCAGCTTCTGGCTGGCCAGTCCCACATTTCAGCAGGCTTTCTCGAGACCAAGGTGTTGCCGTCAATCACACTCAGCCCTCAGGCAGCCGAGGCTCTGGTCAAGGGCATACCCCTGACAATCAACCTGGATGTTCACCTTTACAAGAAGACGAGATTCTCATGGCACAGTCAGATCGCTGTCTGGCAATACCCACTCAGAATTCAATATCATGCCCTGTCAAATCAGTTTACGCTGACCCGGCAATCGGCGAACGATATAGAGGTGTTCCCGACACTGTCGGAAACCCTCGATGGGGTAGGCACCTTCCGGATACGGGAAGCGATTCCAGAAACAATGAAATCCGATCAGCTACTTCAGGTCCGCGCGCGCCTCACGCTTGACCACCGAGCCCTTCCGGGGCCGTTGCGGCTCATGGTCTTTTTCCTTCCCTCATGGCAGCTGACCGGCGACTGGCACCGATGGCAGGTTACCCGCTGATCTCACGCATTCTCGGACCCGGGTTTACCCTGGCTCTGTCATCGCTGCTGCTGCTGGCATCGGTGTTGCTCAGTCTTGCTGCAGAAAATGACGAGCTGTTTGGCGACTACTATTTAGCACTGATCTTGCTTAACGTTGTCGGCATCATCCTGCTGGCAATACTGACTGCGTTCCAGATCTGGCGCCTGATTGGTCAGTTCCGATCACAGGTACTGGGATCCAGGCTGACGCTGCGTTTCGTGTCAACCTTTGCGGTTCTAGCACTGATTCCTCTGGCTGTGGTTTACTACTTTGCGGTGCAGTTTCTCAGCCGAGGCGTAGACAGCTGGTTCGACGTTCAGATCGAACAAGCGCTCGACGATGCATTACTGCTTGGTCGCAGTTCACTTGCGTCGATCAAACTTGATATCGTTGAACAACTGCGCCAAGATGCGCAGCGTATCGAAGACACGTCCTCGACATTCGAAGTCATCCGTCTGCTTGACCAGCTTCGTGAATCTGGCAACTTTGACGAAATGAGCCTTCACACCATGTCGGGTAAGATTCTGGCATCCAGCAGCTCTAACCCTGTCTCACTGGTCCCGGATGTCCCCGATGAGCGGGTAATCCGCCAGGTAAGACAGGGTCAGGTCTATGCGGAATTGGAACCGGTTGGTGGTGGGGGACTTCAATTACGGGCCGCCTTGCAAGTACACGGGCGTCAAGTTGGCGATCCTGCTCGGGTTCTACAGGTGCTCTTCCCTTTGCCGCTGCGCTACGCACGACTCGGAGAGAGGGTCGAATCCGCCTCGGCGGAGTACGAGAAACTTCAGTACCTGCGGCAGCCGCTAACATTCAGCTTCGTTCTGACGCTTTCATTGGTCACGGTAATGACGCTTCTGATCGCCCTCTGGGCCGCGATCTATCTCGCCAAAAGGCTGGTTGCTCCGCTACGCGATCTCGCTGAAGGTACCCGGGCAGTCGCACAAGGTGACTATCGTAAACAGTTGCCGGTGAACAGCAGCGATGAACTCGGCGTCCTGGTGGACTCCTTCAACCGAATGACCCGCGAGATCAGTATTGCACAAAATGAGGTCCGCAACAGTCAATTGGCAGCCGAAAACCAGCACGCTTATCTTGAAACGGTGCTTGCACACCTGTCGTCCGGTGTGATGTCGTTCGATACCGATGCCCGACTGCACACCCACAACACGGCAGCGGAACGTATTCTGGGCACACCACTTCAATTGTACGTGGGGATCTTAGCCAGAGACATCGGCCTCTCAGTGCCGACAACCGCCCCACTTCTGGCAGCCATTCAGCGCGGGATCGACAACGACAGTCCCGAGTGGCAGGACGAGATCAGCGTTACCTCTGCTTTAGGTAGACAAACACTGGTGTGCAGCGGAACAAAGCTCCCGGGTACTGAATCCACCAGCGGCTGGGTCGTGGTATTCGACGATGCGACGGAGCTTATCAAAGCCCAGCGCGATGCCGCCTGGGGTGATGTCGCCCGTCGGCTTGCTCATGAGATCAAGAACCCACTGACACCGATTCAGTTGTCGGCCGAGAGAATTCGCCGAAAGTACCTAGATAAGGTCGCCGATCAGGATCGAGAACCTCTCGACAGAGCGACCCGTACCATCGCGAATCAGGTGGAGTCCATGAAGTCGATGGTCGACGCTTTCTCTGAATATGCCCAGCCGGTGGTTTCGCGTCCTGTGCAAATAGATATTAATACTCTCGTTCGGGACATCACGGAGTTGCACCTGTCACACTCAAAGAAGATCGAGTTTGATCTCTTCCTCGGTGAACAGCTGCCAATGGTCATGTGTGACCCGAGCGGACTGCGTCAGGTGCTGAACAATCTGATCATCAATGCGGCGGATGCGCTCACTGGGTCGCCAGGCCTTGTACAGATCCATACACGACGGGTCGTGAACCGAAAAAGTTTTCTCGAGCTTGAGATCAGGGACAATGGCCCTGGGTTTGCTGAGAATCTGCTGGATCGGATCTTTGATCCCTATGTCACTACCAAAACAAAAGGAAGCGGTCTTGGCCTTGCAATCAGCCGGCGGATCGTAGAAGAAAACGGGGGTCTGATCCGGGTCGGAAACCTGCCGGGTGGAGGGGCTACCGCTATAATTCATATCCCGACGAGCGACTCTCAGGATATGCCTGCGACGGACCCGCCAGCGAAAGAATGACCAGTAAGACTATCCTCGTCGTTGACGATGAACCCGATATACGGCGCGTCGTCAGCGACATCCTGGAAGACGAGGGTTTCCAGGTGGAAACTGCCGGAGATGCCTCCTCTGCAAGGACCAAATTCTACGATATCAGGCCTGACCTTGTGCTGCTCGATATCTGGATGCCGGACACCGATGGCGTTTCCCTTCTGACCGAGTGGGCCGATCAAAATGGCCGCATACCGCCAGTCGTCATGATCTCCGGACATGGGACCGTGGAAACTGCGGTAGAGGCGATTCGGTTGGGCGCCTATGACTTTCTCGAAAAACCGTTGTCGACAGCCAAACTCCTCGTTACTGTCGAACGAGCGCTTGAGAACAGCCAACTGTACACCGAGAATACCCGGCTACGAAACCAGCTTGAACCGGCTTCTGAGCTGATCGGTCACAGCCCGGCAATTCAGGAGATCAGAGGGCAGATAAGCCGCATCGGATCAAGTGACAGCTGGGTGCTGGTCCGAGGCGAACCCGGCTCCGGCAAGGGCGTCGTTGTCAGGGCCCTACATCAGGTCAGTCATCACCGGGACCAGCCGTTCGTAGAAGTGAACCTGGCAGCGATTCCAGCAGAAAGCATCGCGATCGAACTTTTCGGCCTGGAAAATGAGGACGGGATCCAGGCAGGCCGGTTCGAGCAGGCCAACGGTGGCACCCTCGTGCTGGACGAGGTCGGCGATCTGGACCTTACCATTCAGGGGAAACTTCTCGGTGCACTGGAAGAAGGTCGGTTTTACCGGGTCGGTGGCAGGACACTGCTCAACTTCGATGTCAGAATTATTGCAACGTCGAACCAGGAGCTCGAGGCCAAAATCCGGCACGGCAGTTTCCGAGAAGACCTTTTCTACCGGCTGAGCGCTGTGCCCCTGGCTGTTCCATCTCTACGGCAGCACCGCGAGGACATTCCAGACCTGATCAGTTACTACAGCAGCCGTGTCATAGAAGCAGAAAACCTGGACTACCGTCGATTCTCGACTGCCGCTATAAACTATTTACGGAACAGGCCCTGGCCAGGCAATGTTCGTGAACTGCGCAATTTCGTCCAGCGGGTGCTCATTACAACCAGCAGCGAAGAAATTGATGCAGAAGAGACCCGCGAAGCGATGGGGACCACCGCTATACTTGCCGAACATGACGTCTCACCAGGCGTGAAACAGGATTTCGACCAGCCCATCAGAGAAGCCAGGGAAGAGTTCGAGCGGGCCTACTTTTCCTATCATCTTTTGCAAGCCGGCGGTAACATGACCGAACTGGCTCAACGTTGTGGCATGGAAAGGACCCACCTTTACAGAAAACTCAAAGGACTGGGCATAGACCCGAAGTCAGTCAAGAACCGACCGTGAATTCAATAACACTGGACAAGTCCAGGGCGTAACATGAAGATCATTATCCTGGGCGCCGGTCGGGTCGGCCTGTCGACCGCTGAAATCCTCTCCCGTGAAGACAACGACGTCACGCTTGTAGACAGCGACGAAGAAAAACTCCAGGGCCTGCAGGATCGGCTCGACATACGTACCATCGTTGGTGCTGCGGCCCATCCTGGGGTTCTCGAACAGGCCGGCGGACCGGACGCTGATCTTGTGCTTGCGGTCACCAATCATGATGAAGTCAACATGGCCGCCTGCCAGGTCGCCTATAGCCTGTTTCGGACCCCCAAAAAGATCGCCCGCATCCGTTCTGCAGAATACCTGCGTCACCCGGAGATCTTCTGCGATGAATCGATCCCCATAGATGTCATTATCAGCCCGGAGCAGGTCATCACGCAGCGAATCCTCCATCTGATCAAGTACCCCGGCGCACTGCAAGTGGTTGACTTCGCTGGAGGAAAAATTCAGCTGGTCGCGCTGAAAGCGTATTACGGAGGGCCACTAGTCGGTCGGCAACTCCGTTCTATTCGTGAAGATCTGCCCAATGTGAAATCGCGGGTAGCTGCCATTTACCGGCAGAACCAGCCGATCATCCCGAAAGGAGACACGGTCATCGAGCCCGACGACGAGGTTTTTTTCGTCGCTGGTGCACCCGACATCCCAATCGTGATGGGTGAACTGCGCAGCGTAGAGAAACCCGGGCGAAGAATCATGCTGGCCGGCGCCGGCAACATCGGCGGGCAGCTGGCCAGACGACTGGAGCAGGACCATTACCACGTCAAGCTCATAGAACACGGATCCATACGAGCCCGGCAAGCCGCCGAACAGCTGGAAAATACGGTCGTCCTGCACGGGGATGCAGCCGATGAAGAACTGATGCTGCAGGAAAACATCGACTCGATGGATGTTTTCTGCGCCCTGACCAATGACGACGAGGCCAATATCCTCTCTGCGATGCTCGCAAAACGGCTGGGTGCCCACCGAACCATGGCGCTTATCAACCGTTCTGCCTATGTCGAATTGATCGAGAGCTTACTCGATATAGCCATCTCTCCCAGCCAGGAGACCGTGGGCTCTCTCCTGACGCATGTACGCCGCGGAGACATGGTGGCAGTCCATTCGCTCAGGCGGGGTGCCGCCGAAGCGATCGAGACCATCGCCCACGGCGACGCCGCCAGCTCCCGCGTGGTCGGCCGGCGCATCGATGAGATCTCGCTGCCTTCCGGCACCACATTCGGCGCATTGATGCGCAAAGACGAGGTGATTATTCCGCACCACGATACTGTTATCGAGCCCGAAGACCACGTCATTCTTTTCGTCATTGACAAGCGACACATCCACGACGTCGAACGCCTGTTCCAGGTCAAAGTGACCTTCGTTTAAGCGAGGGCGACCACAATGCAATTACAGGCCGTGTTGAAGATTCTCGGGATATTGTTGATGATGTTCAGCACCTCTTTGCTGCCCCCACTGATGATCAGTCTCATCATCGGCGACGGTGGGGCGACGCCCTTCGCGTTGGCGTTAATCATCACCCTCCTCACTGGCCTCATATTATGGTGGCCCGTCAAACAGCACCCCCAAGAACCCAGGCTCCGAGATGGCTTTCTGATCGTCGTCCTGTTCTGGACCGTGCTGGCTGGGTTCGGAGCGATTCCTTTCCTGCTGGCTCCTGAACCCGCGATGTCATTGACCGAAGCTTTTTTTGAAGCAATGTCCGGGTTGACCACCACCGGAGCGACCGTCTTGATGGGCATTGACGATCTGCCGCCATCCATCCTCTACTACCGTCAACAACTTCAGTGGCTCGGTGGCATGGGCATCATTGTCCTGGCCGTAGCGGTTATGCCCATGCTCGGCATCGGCGGAATGCAGCTTTACCGAGCTGAAGCACCTGGCCCGGCAAAAGACAAGAAACTCACCCCGCGGATCAAGGAGACTGCCAAGGCCCTGTGGTACATCTACCTGGGTCTGACCGTCGCCTGTGCACTGGCCTACTGGCTCGCCGGAATGAGTCTGTTCGATGCGGTAGGCCACAGCTTCTCGACTGTCGCTATCGGTGGCTTTTCTACCCATGATCAGAGTATCGGTTTCTTCAACAGCCCGACCATCGCTGCAATAGCCTGTGTTTTCATGCTGGTTTCAGGTATCAATTTTGCCCTGCACTTCACGGCACTGCGCGACCGCCGGCTGGGCCTCTATCTGAAAGACCCTGAAGTGGGAACCTTTCTTGGAAGCATAGTCATCGTTGCCACAGTAGTACTTGCAACGCTGTTTGCGTTTCATACCTACCAGGAAACCGGCGAGGCCTTCTGGCATGGCATATTTCATGTCGTGTCGATCGCGACCACCACCGGCTTCACGACATCGGGTTTCCACTGGTGGCCAACTTTTCTGCCGATCATGCTGATACTTATGAGTGCCATGGGCGGTTGTGCGGGGTCCACGGCCGGTGGAATGAAGATCATCCGCGTTATCCTTCTATACAAACAGGGTCGACGTGAAATTGACCAACTGATTCACCCGAGCGCACTGATCCCAATCAAACTCGGCGGCAGACCAGTTCCCGATCAGGTCATCGACGCGGTGTGGGGATTTTTTGCCCTCTACATCCTGAGTTACGTTCTGCTTTCACTGGCGATGACAGCGACAGGCGCCGACTTGGTGACGGCGTTCTCGTCGGTCACCGCCTGTCTCAACAACCTTGGTCCTGGACTGGGCGCAGTTGCTGAGAACTACGCCGGAATCAACGTTGCCGGGAAATGGATACTGGCTGTCAGCATGCTGCTGGGCCGGCTTGAGATCTTTACCCTGCTGGTACTGTTGTCTCCAGCTTTCTGGCGAACTTGAGTTTTCAGCCAACCCGCGATTTGCCCCGTCGATGCTCAGGTCGTTGCGCGGTTCACCGCGGCCAAAACCTGATCCACAGTGATCTTTTCGATACAGCGTCTGTCACATCGCGCACGGCGATAACAACGACGACACTCCACATCGGCCCGCACCACCGTTCCAATGCCCAGCGGCCCAACACGACTCTCATCAGTCGGCCCGAACAGTGCCACCAGTGGCCGGTCCTGCGCGGCGGCAAGATGCATCGGGAAACTGTCCCCGGTAACCACCAGATCTGCCCGGCCAACCAACTCGGAGAATTCAAGCAGCGTCAGCTGGCCCGCGAGACAGGCTGCGCGTCCCGATGACAGGCATTCGGTGAGCGCATTAAGACTCGCTCGCTGGGCCTCTGAACCGGTCAACACCACGAACCAGTCATCCGGCAGCTTTCCTGCAAGCGATACAAAATTCTCCAATGGCCAATTCTTGGTCTGCCAGCGTGTCATCGGACTGAACAGGGCCAGTTTGCGACCTGCTAGACCCAACTCATCCAGCCTGGTGGTTATAGCGCCCCGTTCGCTATCGGAAACGAAGATCTCCAATGACCGACTCGCAGGTGCTATTCCGGCAAGACCCAGTACGCCCTCCATCTCTTGAATAGCATGCAGTTGTGGTTGCCTGAACTGTTCTGCGAACCACCAGCGGCCCTTGACCAGCCGCCTTCTGGCTCTGGCAGCCCATAGAAAAATGACCGTTTTCCAACTCCCCTGCAGATCTACCACCAGATCGTACTGTTCGCGGCGAACAACCTGCATGGTTTCCAAAATATGCCTCAGGACCCAAGCGGGGTGCCGCCACCAATCGCGTTTGACTCTGTACCTGTCAAACAACAACAGCTCATCAATTCTCGGGTTATAGCGCAGGATATCTGCTGCTGTGGTCGAGGTCAGAAAGGCCAGCTGTGCGGTAGGGTAAGCCTTGCGTATCGACCGGAGAATCGCCGTTGCGTGGAGAACATCACCTAGAGAAGTCTGTTTGATCACCAGAATTTTCACAGGCCCAGCGTCTACCATCGGGCGATCAGCTGTAGGGTGACGGCTCACCGGCCGGGCGCGTCCTGAACCATTTCAAACTCCAGAGAGTCTGTTCTGGTGCCTCACGAATCCCAGCCTCAAAGACCGCATTCACCTTTGCTGCGTCAACATGGGGGTCTCCGGACGGAAAATCGTCCAGCGGGGGGTGGATAGCGACCTTATACTGCCCCGACTCCCCGAACTCGATAAACACCGGCAGTACCGCGGCGGCGGTCAGGCGCGCCAACCAACCCACCACAGGCAAGGTCGCTGTGCTGACACCAAAAAATGGCACAAACAGGGATCTGTCGTCACCCAGGTCTTCATCGGGCATCAGGTAACCGACTCGCCCCCGGCGCATGGCCTTGACCATCGGTCGCAGTCCCTGGTCGCGCATTAGTAGGGTCGCACCAAAGCGGGTTCTTCCCCTCCACAACCGCCAGGTCAACAAGGGACCGGTAGCGCGCTTCATCATTGACACCCCGGGCGCTAGTCTCGACAGACATGCACCGGCCATGTCGACACCGACGGTGTGCGGTGTGATCAGCAGGACCGGCTTTCCAGAGCGGGTCAAATTCCGCAGAATGCGCTCCCCGGATACCCTGCACAGGTCATCGAGCCTTGCTCTTGTTCCCCACCAGACCAGACCCAGATCGATGACAGCCCTGCCGTACAATCGAAAGTGCCTGTGCATCAGAACCTGGCGTTGGTAGTCGGACAACTCCGGAAAGCACATGCGAAGATTGGTCTCCGCGATCTTTCTGCGCTTATGATTGCGCGCCCTGAAAATACTACCCAATCTGTCACCCAGCCACAGCGATGCTTTTCGGGGCAGCAATGTACAGAGACCGATACCCAGCATCATGGCCCACTGGCTCCAGTAGCGGGGAGCAAGAAACGAGCACTGAAATCGCGGCTGGGTCACCTGAGGGCACCTTACCTAAAGCGAACTAGTCGGTGCTCTGCCGGCGCCCCTTGCTGGCCGCAACCCGCATGCGCAGCGCATTCAACTTTATGAACCCTTCCGCATCACGCTGCTGGTAAGCACCACCATCGTCTTCAAAAGTTGCGATGGTTTCATCGTACAGTGAGTTATCCGAACGGCGTCCCAGTACAGTAACGTTGCCCTTGTATAATTCTAGTTTCACCAGACCGGTAACATACATCTGCGACTGGTCGATCATCTCCTGCATGAGCCTACGCTCTGGCGAGAACCAATAACCGTTATAGATCAGCTTGGCATAGCGTGGCATCAGGTCGTCCTTGAGATGCGCTACTTCACGATCCAGCGTGATCGACTCTATTGCCCGATGCGCCTTGAGCAGTATCGTGCCACCTGGCGTTTCGTAACAACCTCTGGATTTCATGCCAACATACCGATTTTCAACAAGGTCGGTTCGACCGATTCCATGCCGCGCACCCAACTCGTTGAGCCTTTCCATCATCGCACCAGGTGTGAAGCTCTCAGCGTTGATAGCAACCGGATCGCCATGTTCGAAATTCAATTCAATGATCTCAGGTTTATCAGGCGCATCTTTGACCGAAACGGTCCAGCGCCAGATTGATTCGCCGGGCGTCACCCATGGATCTTCGAGTTCACCACCCTCATAGGAGATGTGTAGAAGATTTGCATCCATAGAATGGGAGAAACGATCATCGACTGGTAGCCCGTGCTGATGAGCGTAGGCAATCAGGCTGTCACGCGAGCTAAGTTCCCATTCACGCCAGGGTGCGATGATCTTGATGTTAGGATTCAAGGCATACGCATTCAGCTCAAAACGGACCTGATCGTTGCCTTTGCCTGTCGCGCCGTGGGAGATCGCATCTGCGCGGGTAGATTCAGCAATTTCAACCAACCGCTTGGCAATTAACGGTCTGGCGATAGAAGTTCCGAGTAGATACTCGCCTTCATAAACCGCGTTGGCACGAAACATCGGGAAAATATAGTCGCGGGCAAACTCTTCGCGTAAATCCTCAATAAATATCTCCGCGACCCCGAGCCCCGCTGCCTTCTCGCGCGCCGGTTCGATTTCCTCCTGCTGTCCAAGATCCGCTGTAAACGTCACGACCTCGCAATCGTACTGATCTTGAAGCCATTTAAGTATGATCGAGGTGTCGAGCCCGCCGGAGTACGCGAGTACGGTTTTGTTGATCATTTCGGTGGGCTCGGGCTCAAGGCCTGTCCGGAAGATTGTGAAGAGACGACGGGGCAAACACGCTTAGTAACGGTGCTCATTATAACAGTAACGAATAGCGACCCCAGAAAACGGAAGCCCCCTATCTGGGGGCTTGCTTACTGAATAATATCTTGACCCTTCAATCGGCAACTGCGAGCTGCATCTGCTCCAGTGCTCTTTTCTCGATCTGACGGATACGTTCGGCTGAAACATTGTATTTTCCAGCAAGCTCCGCCAAAGTGAGTTTCTCGCCACTGTCACTCAGCCAGCGAGCCTGGATGATGTCGCGACTGCGCTGATCCAGAACCGAAAGTGCCCTGGCCAGTTGTGTCCGCTTTAACCGTGCTTCATCGGCACGGGCAACCAACACGCCCGGATCGCTGCTATAGTCGGCGAGCGTCTCAGCCGGAGCCGGTAATCGTATCTCGTCATCATCGTCTACATCGGCATCGAACGATACGTCCACCCCTGTCATACGCATCTCCATCTCGCGGACAGTGTCAGTATTCACACCCAGTTCATCAGCCATCACGTCGACTTCGTCCTGCCTCATCCAACCAAGACGGCGTCTGTTCTTACGCAGATTAAAAAACAGCTTTCGCTGAGCTTTAGTGGTTGCGACCTTGACCATGCGCCAGTTACGGACAACGTACTCATAAATTTCGGCTTTGATCCAATGGACTGCGAATGACACCAGGCGGACGTCACGCTCATGATCGAAACGTTTCACGGCCTTCATCAGACCCACATTGCCTTCCTGGATAAGGTCGGCGAGCGGCAAGCCATAACCGGTAAACCCGCGGGCGATGGAAGCCACGTAACGCAAGTGAGAAAATACCAGCGTCCTGGCGGCTTCGAGGTCCTGCGTCTCGCTGAAGCGGCGGGCCAGTTCCTTTTCCTCTTTCTCCGAGAGAATCGGCGCCGCGTTGATTGCCTGCAGATAGCGGGTCAGACCCTGAGCGGGCCCAAGTTCCAATGCGATGGGTAACGTCTGGCTCATGATTTCTCCAACACTGTTAACACGAGCCTATTTTAGCACTCTTTAACCTAGAGTGCTAATATTTTTTCGATGGTTGTTATAGATTAACATTCATACTTTCAATACTTTACATATCTTAATTTACAAACGACTGAGCAACAATTGGACCACCCAGGCCTGTTTCTTTCCAGGNACTCACGGGTTGCATCCCGCCAGGGCGAGTGCAAAGGTGTCCGCATCAAAATCACGCAGATCGTCAATACCCTCGCCAACACCGATGAAGGGAATCGGCAGGCTGAATTTGTGCGCCATCGCCACCAGCATACCGCCTCTGGCGGTGCCATCGAGTTTGGTCACACACAGCCCGTTAATAGTGACCGCCTTCGAAAATGCCTCGACCTGGGAAAGCGCGTTTTGGCCGGTCGCCCCGTCGACGACCAGCAGTGTCTCCTGGGGCGCCTCTGAATCGATACCCCTGATGACCCGATGGAGTTTTTGCAATTGTTCCATCAAATCAGCGTTGACGTGCTGACGACCCGCTGAATCGATGATCAACACGTCCACTAATCTGGCCCGTGCTGCATTCAGTGCATCGTGCGCGACGGCTGCAGCATCTGCGCCGTACTCCTGCGCAATAACCGGTACGCCTAATCGCTGCCCCCAGACACCCAGTTGCTCGATTGCNGCCGCTCGGTAGGTATCACAGGCTGCAAGCATGACAGTCATCCCCTGTTCGGTGAAGCGACGCGCCAGCTTGGCCGCGGTCGTCGTCTTGCCGACACCGTTGACCCCGACGATTACCATTACCCANGGAGTNGCCGCCCGGTCGAGCAGGTCAAGNGTGCTGACCGAAGGCTGCAAGATCTGGAAGAGTTCTTCTTTCAACAGGCCGCGAAGCTGCTGGCTGGACTTGAGACGCTCCTTTGTCGCCTGTGCTCTTAACCGTCCAACGATACGCGCACTGGCCTCAACCCCGATATCCGACATGATCAGGTGGTCTTCGAGCTCATCAAAGTCCGAGTCATCCGCAACTGCCTGCTTGCCCCTGAACAGCCCGGACAAACCGCCAGCGATTGCAGCACGGGTCTTGCCTAAACGGGTAAACAAATCAATTTTTTCTTGCGCTTCTGTCATCGGAACTCCAAATTCCTTCCACGGGCAGTACGATACGCATTATCGTATCATTCAACAAAGCTGATCACAGCCCAGCCCACATGGCAACTTCACGCAGACGCCAAGTCCAGAACCGCGGCCGNTTACGCATTATCGGCGGTCGCTGGAAACGACACACGTTNAAATTTTCCGGCGGTACAAACTTAAGACCCACACCGGATGCCGTACGGGAAACACTGTTCAACTGGTTAACACCATCAGTCAGTCAAACTCGCTGCCTCGACCTTTTTGCCGGCAGCGGTGCACTCGGCTTTGAAGCGGCATCGCGAGGTGCAACCCGCGTCGTGATGGTGGATNACAACCGGCATTGCTGCCGGCAACTGGAAGAAAATCGGTCACGACTGGGAGCTGACCAGGTCAGTATCTACTGTGATGACGCGCTGCGCTGGCTCAGAAACTACTCAGAGCCCTTTGATATCATTTTTCTGGACCCNCCCTACGGGAGTCAACTGACCGCAGCGTCCTTCAACCTCCTCGATGTCAGCCGGATAGCTCCCGGTGGGCTGGTTTACGTAGAAACCGGTGCTGACAGACCGCTCGCAGTGCCTGATCACTGGATAGAAAAACACCAGCAAAAAGCGGGCGAAGTCTGCTACCGACTGTACCAGGTTGATGGCTCCTCCGAGGGAAACGGGCACCAGTCACCATCGAACATCCAGTGATGTGTTATCAGGCCAGCGCTTTTTTGCCGTAGCGTATATCGGTCTCGAAATCCCGAATGTTCTCCCGCCGAAACAACCGGTGAACCATTGGAGCAAAGAATGTCAGCGGTTCAGATTCATAATCGGGGTCGAAACAGTTCTGATCGTAGCACTCGCAAAAGCGAACCGCATCATCAAACCATTGGTGACCACGATAGCTGTCCCGGGCATGGCGGTCACCGCCAAAGTGGTGAGCGTAATAGTACATCTGAAAAACACCATGGTGCTTGATCACCCAGTAGGTCTTTTCCGATACGAACGGACGCAGGACAGCGGCAGCCAGCTCACTGTGGGAAAAGGGCGCAATCATGTCGCCGATGTCGTGAACAAGAGCAGCGATAATCAGTTCCTCGGATTCACCAGCTCGGTGCGCCCGGGTCGCGGACTGCAGACAATGCTCCAGACGACTGACCTTGTACCCGGAAATGGAACCTTCGAGCTTTTCTAGGTGCTCCAGAATTCTGCCTGGCAACTCGTCGGTAAAATGTTCCTCGAGCCGGTCGAGAAGCGCATAATCGTCTCGAGTCCCATCGGCCATATGGGCAAACCTGACTGTTTCCATGCGCTCTCCGGTCTGATGATCTCTGGTGGCAACGTGCCAGGGTTGGTACTATTCACCAACATAGCGCAATCCGGAACAGAAAACTACATCAAATGACGGCTAGAGCCCTTTATCCCGGCACATTCGACCCGATCACCAAAGGACACATCGACCTTGCTGAACGGGCCAGCCGGATGTTCGACGAACTGGTCATCGCCATCGCAGCCAGCGCATCCAAGGAGCCTTTGTTTTCCCTGGAGGAACGCCTGCGGCTGACTGAAAACGCTCTGGCGCATATTGATAACGCCAGCGTAGTAAGCTTTTCTGGGCTGCTCGTGAACTGTGTTTCCCAGCACAACACACAGGTCGTACTGCGGGGACTACGAGCCGTATCGGACTTTGAATACGAATTCCAGCTGGCAGCCATGAATCGACGACTCGACTCCAATGTAGAAACCGTCTTTCTGACTCCGTCAGAACAATACACCTTTCTGTCGGCTTCCCTGGTGAAAGAAATCGCAATGATGAGTGGGGATGTCAGCCAGTTCCTCGCCCCCGAAGTTAATGAGGCACTGGTAAAGAAAATAGCAAAAGTCAGGCAGAACACCTGATGTCCGTCTAAGACGGATCTGATGGCCCTGCTGATCACCGATGAATCCATCACACGCGACGTTTGCGAGCCGGGTAATCCCTTGCATTACCTTAACTTACGTATCTTGGCCATCTCTTTGTCTTTACACCAACTCGCGTCTACATTTCGGCGGCAATTAATGCCAGAAAATCACCGCTTTCGACCAGTGCCTTGTGGGTGCGTCCGACCAAGATTCCAGGGCGTTCTACTCGGTAGACCACAGGCAGAAGCTCAGGGTTTCTCGGAAAATGAACCTGGCCAACGGCGTCACCCACCTCAACCGGCGAATTCAAATCGATCAACGATTCGTAAATACCAGCATCATCACTGATTACGTAGCAGCCAGAATCGGGCATATGCATCATGCGGGTCGGAGGCAGTCCGCGGTCTTCAAGACTTTGGGGGGGCTCGTTAATGATCTTGAAATGGGAAAGCAAGTTCCTCACCCCGACTTCGGCAATGGACACAGTACCTGTCGTCGTTGTACCGCCGCCGCCAAGTTCGCAGCCGATGAAGACCTTGCCCAACTCCTCGACTGCGGTATCGAGCATGCCTTCCGCGTCCAACTCAACCAGTTCCAGGCTAACCGGCGCCGCGAATGCAAGAACGGCTTGCTTCGCCTTTTCCATGAGATCGGCATCCGGAAGCCGGTGATAACAGGCAAACGGGGAGAACATCATCGTTTTACCCCCGGAATGGATATCCAGAACCGCGTCTGCCAGAGGCAGGATTTTCTGGTAAACGAAATGCGCGATCATCGAGGAAACCGTCCCATCTCGCCTGCCAGGAAAGGCCCTGTTCATATTGACACCGTCTAGGGGGGACACCCGGTGACCCGCGAGCACAGCCGGGTAGTTCAGGGCAGGAATGATAATCACCTGGCCATCGATTTCTTCCACATCAAGAGACCTCGCGAGTTTCATCAACGCGATCGGTCCTTCATATTCATCTCCATGATTGCCGCCGGTAAGCACCAGTGTCGGGCCATCGCCACTGCGAATTGAAACAATAGGTAGATGCACTGCACCCCAGCCGGAATCATTACGGGAATGGGGAATACTCAAATGTCCGTGGTGTTTGCCGTCGACCGAAAAATCGACTGTCGTGCTGACTTTGGGCTCTGTCTGCGTCATATCGCAACCTCCAATACCGTATTTTCAGGGCACCCTCGAGTTAAGCTGCAAGCCTCTAGAGATGCGGCGTGCCCGGGTCGACGCCCGGGCGGTAAATTGNGTGGCCTACCAAGAAACAGGAACTGTGAATGTGGTGGCGAGGTCAGTTAACGTGCACCTCAGACAAGAATCAGATCCCGCGTCGTGCTGCTAAGGCGTTCACACCCAGTTTGTGTAATCAATACATTNTCGATCAAACGAACACCNAGTNCATCTTCAAGGCCAAATAATGGTGGNTCAACAGCGATGACCATGCCT
Source organism: Pseudomonadota bacterium (assembly GCA_002718155.1). Classification (GTDB taxonomy): domain Bacteria; phylum Pseudomonadota; class Gammaproteobacteria; order Arenicellales; family UBA868; genus UBA9619. The sequence continues at coordinate 23,277 of PBDS01000048.1, read as the reverse complement.
GCTTCAAGCGTGTATTCGCTACCAGCATCCATAATTAGCGGCTCTACCCAGGAGGGTGCAAACGCCGCACCGACGGCGTAACCGGTCATGTGCAACCGGCACTCATCCAGGCCGCCTTCTACAATGACCTTTTTCGCAATTTCATGTGGCACCCTAGCCGATACCCCGGCACGCATCTCAGCCATACAGGCATCGCCCGCGTCACGCACCACCTGGTAAACATCCCACATGCGCTGTGTCGGCTCACCCAGGCACAGTTGCCGCCCGATGGTGACACAGTATCGTCGGTAGTGGGCCCCGAACTGGATGTGCATGAAATCACCGGATTCCAGAACACGGTCAGACGGCTCACCGTGAGCAAAAGCTGATCGCGGACCAGACAGGAAGTTCATCGGGCTGGCTTGTATATCACTGCCAGCCGCCAGCAGCGTATGGTGGATGTCTGCCGAAATCGCTCGCTCTGTTCTACCGGATTCGATCGATGCAATGCAGGTATCCATACCCTGATCAACTATTTTCCCTGCTTTGCGCACATAGTCGATTTCGGCGGGCGACTTAATCAACTTGATATTACCGATCAGATCAGTGGCATCCATCACAAGATCAGCCCCAAGCAAATCGACCAACTGATTATGATGATGTGGGTGCAGGTAGTAACTGGGAACCTCCAGCCCTACTTTTAGCCCCTTGTAGCCTTGTGCCTGGAGAATCTCCNTAAACACTTCGATAGGATCCTCGGGTTCACGNCCACCCCAGCCTCGAACCTCATCAANAAATGAATCGGCGAGGAGCATCGGCACTTCGGCCAATCGACTCTGGATGACCAATGGCCCGCCCTCAAGCGGAAAAAATAGCACCTGGAATTCCTGGTACCCCTTGGCGCTTGCTCCGGTCAGATAATTAATATGAACCGGCGCAATGACCAGGAGCAGTTCTATTCCGGCTTTACTCATCGCTTCACGCACTTTGCTTTGACGGTCTTCAAACTCTGATTTTGCGAAGTACTGTTTCGACATGGGGCTTACCCTAAGACTGAGAACGTGCTGTCCTGATTAATTTCTCGAAGCCGTGAGAAAGTACCCAGGCCGATCACCCGATCCAGATTTTCGCAATGGTAATTCATTGGCCGGGCATCATGATCATTCCCTGATTGGCAGTACTCGATGAGTTCTGCCATTACCTTCCCCGCTACTGGTGCATTCTTGAACTGATTGCCACTGGTGCCGATCGCCATATAGAAGCCGCCGATACATGATCGGTCATAGATGGGAATCCAGTCCTCGGTTACGTCGTAGAGATCAACACAGCCTTTTGGACTGTTGGGGATACCAATGTTNGGAAATCTTTGCCCCAAACGNTGGGCCTGTACCGTCCATTGATCAGAGAAGTTCNGGTTATAGTNATCGGGGTCAACATAAACATGTGCATCGCAGGGCGGGTCTTCACTGCCGATCAGGATGTTATTTCCCAGTTCCGGGCGGGTGTAGACAGCAGTATCGCTGTCAGATGTTACACACCCGATCGAACCGTAGTCCAACCCCTCTGGTGCTGGGACATGGACCACCTCTTGACGCAGTGCACGAGTGGAGATTTTCATGTCTTTCTCGGCGCCTGCAAGTGCATTGATTTTGCATGAGTGCGGGCCAGCGGCGTTAATAACGGTTGCTGCATCGATGTGGGTCCCATCGGCAAGGAGCACGCCTTTAACACTGCCATCAATCACGGGAATCTTCACCACCTGGCTGTTGAACATAAAAGTTGCCCCTACCCGTTCGGCCGCGAGTTGAATATTACGGGTCGCGAACTGTGGATCGGAGATGTAACCACCCCTTGGAAAGAAGATGGCACCGTCGACCTCACCGCCAGTTGGCTCACCAAATGCCGGGTCATCCAAGGTCTTGGCCGGTGAGAAGGACGACAGGTTATAGAACGGNAATCGCTCTAGAACTTGCTCATTCGACAGGTGCTCGTAGGGGATATCTAGGGCATCAAGATGCACCAGTTGACTGCGGAGCCCATCGTTCACCTTGGTCTTCATAATCAGGTTACCCGTCTCATTGAACACAGCCAACGGCTCGTCATCGGGCGCCCTTAGGTAATCTGCCCACTTGCGCCAGAAAAAAAATCCGTCGTAGGCCATTGCACAACCGTCCAGGGTTGAATAGTAAAGTCGGATAATGGCGCAAGAGTTCGATGTTGATCCGTAGCCTGCAGCTGGCAGCATATCGAGGTTAATGGTGCGATAGCCCTTCTTGGACAACTCATATGCCGTGGCGGCACCGATAATGCCCGCCCCTATGATGATGACGTCGTATGCGTTGTTGTTCACTTGACTTTCCTTTGAAATCGATCCGTATCGTTTGAAGTTACAGCACCGTTAGCTCGCGCGGATATTCCGTCACAATTTCGACGCCATCATCGGTAACGATGACGGTATCGCCAACCCGCGCCCCAAAAACATCGGGCACTGTGACACCTCCATCGACGGCAAAGACCATTCCAGTTTCAAGGGGCGTCTTATCGCCGTACTTCAATTGGGGCTCTTCCAGAGATGAATACCCAAGTGCGCGACCGGTCCGATAAGACGGTGCGAACCCGGCGGATTGATAAACGTCATCAGCGGCCTTATGCACGTCCTCTGCAATAGCGCCGGGGTGCATCTCATNCAGTGAAGCCGCTTGCGCCTCGATAGCGGTGTTGTAAGTGCGCGCCGTTTCATCATCTACACTGCCNACAAAGTACTCCCGGTCATATCCGATCTTGAACTGTTTGAAGTGGCAAATTGAGCAGAAGCACATGTATACCGGATCACCATGAGCCAGCTTCTTTACCCGGGGGTGCAGATGCGTATAACTGGTAAAGCGACCGGATTGGACTGCCTGGAGATTGTGNATCATGGGACTCATCAGTGCNTCCTGATCTTCAGCCGCAATAATTTCTGCCGCTTTGCGTGTGCCCGCGTTCATNCAGGCCAGGGACACCTCATATTCGGGCACACCCACTGCCATTGCATCGCGTCCTCCGATACCCATGGCAACCGCGACCNGNCCGGCCTGACGGATCATATTGCGCTCTTCAGNAGATTTGATCACGCGCATTTTCGCGATGATCGGTGTGCCATCTACCCTTTGGTTAGTGAGTTCCTGGTTCAGATAATTAGAGATAACAGCGGGGATATCGTCCTTTTCAACGGCGATACACAATTTCTGGGGATTTTCACCGAGGAGTCTGCGCAGCGGGTTGCGCCATTCCTCACCGACCCCATCAGAATAAAGGCGAAGATCATCAATCCACGTCAACGCCTGCGCCATTAATGATTCTGACCCCGGGGTAATTAACGCCACGTCACCATTACTCGCGACGGTGAGCAGTGTCGGACGGCCAAATTCCAACCCAAGATCACCCCAATAGGCCGAAAAATAGTAGATCGAATCAATGTTGGTGATGATCAACATATCAATGCCTTCATCTTTAAGGCGGCGTTGAAGTTCCTGGGTACGCTTTTGAAAAAGCGGTAGCATTTCACTTTCAGCACCCATCAAATGCGGCTCACTAGACATGTCTTAATCTCCGGGCTTGGTGGCGGTTAAGCTAAATTATATCTTTATATAGCAATTCGAAAATAGATTTTGAAGCAAATCTTAGCCAGCTGTCAATAATTCATATATCCAGCAAGAAGAGACCGATTAACCCGCCTGGGTCATCGATTATCAGTATTTGTTTATTGTTTATTTTCAATTATTTATTAATCTTCTGCTTAATTCTTGTTATCCTGAACTGAACTAATCATGATGACGTGCGCCGGCAATGGAAACCATTTTCCTGAACCTGCCCTGCAATAACTTATAATACGGGCATAAGAAGCTATATATAGCTTGGACGTCGACCTTAATCAAACCGTTCTGATCGGAGAAGACCGCTATGTCCAACTTAATCGATACCCCGGATCCTGAAATCTGTTCACCGCCCCGCGAGGTACTCTATGACGATGGAACCCACTCTCGCGCCTTGCTCGGTTTCATTATTCTTTCAATGGATCTGGTCATGGAGGAGAATATTTTCCGCCTGTGTCCGGAAGGAGTGGGTCCCAGTGTCACCCGGCTAGATAGCACCAGCGATTGCAACCTTGCTACGCTAGCGGCACAAATCGATGGGATGGCAGAGGCCGCTTCGATTCTGCAACCCCAGGCACGTCCGGCTGTCGTCTGCTATGCATGTACATCGGGGTCTATCGTGATCGGTGAAGACCAGGTGTGCGACGAAATTCGCCGCGGTGCACCGTGGGCTAAACCCTCGACTCTGGTGACCGGCGCCGTCAATGGACTTCGTCGCGTCGGTGCGCACAAGATAGTAGTCGCTACGCCATATCTAGACGAGATCAATACTGTAGAAGCTGTATTCCTTCAACAGAAGGGCTTTGATGTGCTCGATATTCAAGGATTAAACGTCGAAGATAATGAGGCGATGGGTCGTATCAAGCCATCGTACATCCGGGACTTTGCACTCAGCATAGATCAGCCCGATGCGGATGCGATCTTTGTCAGTTGTGGCGGCATTCGTACCATTGATGTATTGCAGGAAATCGAGGATACGGCCGGCAAGCCTGTAATATCCTCCAACCAGGCGATGATCTGGGATTGCCTGCGCCGAGCTGGTATTGACGACAAGATTGCAGGTTACGGCCAGCTCTTTCGACTGGATTGGGGAGAATCTCTCTGAGTCCAAATAAAGAACGGCACCGATTACTAGTTTGACCAATCTCGCAACATGGCAGAAACACCAGCGAAAGTAACGGCACGCCGACGCGAAAGTCAGGCAGAGCGTTTTGACCGCATCTACAGGGAGATTCGCCAACGCATATGTCTGCTCGAATGCCAGCCCGGTACGTTGCTCAACGAGGGCTTACTCGCTGAAGAATTTGGCGTCAGCCGCACGCCAGTTCGAAATGTACTTTTGCGCCTGAGATATGAAGGCTTGGTCGAGACCCGCAATGGGGTCGGAACCATTGTGAGCGAAGTAGACATCAAAACCTTCAAAGATATCTACGAGCTGCGCATGCGTCTGGCCGAAATGATGGGCGACCTGGCTGCTATCAATCCGAGCGTAACAACAATTGAGGCACTGAAGCATTTACGCAATCGTGCTGAAGCCCTTATTGAGGCTCCTAGAGATGTGAAAGTGTATGCGCGCCTGTGCAACGAGTTACATGAGTTAATCATTGCCCAAATCGGTAATTCGGCGCTTCGCGAAATGACCGACTTGCTGTACTACCGTGCTGCGCGTACCTGGCTAAGCTACCTGGGTAATCTCGAGTGGCAGGAAGAAGTACAGATTCTGCACCACGAATGCTCTGAGATTTTGCTCGCTATGGAGATCGGGGACATGCGTGGGGTCGGCAATGCCCGCCGCCAATTCCTTTACATGACGTTGACGAGAATCAGTCGCTATCTCGTAAACGTATGACTGAATTCGTCAAGCTGTTTGCAGCTGTAATAAGCTCAAACCTATCCTGTCCTGTGTCACAATATTGTCACAATTTTGCTCAGATACTCGCCCATGGAAACTGATGCAAACGCAAAATGGCCTGTATCCTGCCCATAGGAAAGACAGTGAGAAAACCCAATAAATCTGGCACTTATTGATGGCCCTGCTGATCACTGATGAATGCATCAACTGCGACGTTTGCGAGCCGGAGTGCCCTAACGAGGCAATCTACCAGGGCGAGGAGATCTACGAGATTGAGCCGCTGCGATGCACCGAGTGCGTCGGCCATTTCGAAGAGTCACAGTGTGTGGTGGTGTGCCCGGTGGAATGCATCGTTGTCGATTCCGGGCGGAACGAGACACCCGAAATACTGCTCAAACGATACCACGCCCTGACCCGCACCGAGCGCTCGAACGCAGACTGATTAGCTGGTCGGCAAATCGATGTCGAGACTCCGCCAAAGGTACCAGCTCGCGACAGTTCGGTAAGGCCGCCAGCGACGCCCGGCCCGCTCCAGCTTGTCCGGCTCTGGAAGCGTTTTGAATCCACGAAGGTACTGATAGCCCCGGCGAACGCCCAGATCACCAGACGGTAGTACGTCAGGCCTCCCCAGGTAGAAGATCAGAAGCATCTGGGCCGTCCAGGGACCGATCCCCCGGACCACGGTCAGGGCTGAGATAATGTCTGCATCGCTCATCTGACGGAGTTTTCGGGCGGTAGGCAGTTCGCCTGCGACTGCCCGGGTGGCGAGGTCCCGCAAAGCGAGACACTTCCCCCTGGAAAGCCCCGCCCCCCGAAGGGCCTGATCGGATAACAGCAGCAATCTATCGGCAAGGATGCGCCGGCCTGAAAACAAATTCTGCAAACGGCCATGGATCGTACCGGCTGCCTTACCACTCAACTGCTGGTAGACAATGCTTCTGGCGAGATATTCAAAAACCGACCGGTTGCGATTGGCAGACAGGCCAAGGGATCCGACTCGGTCAATCAACCGACCCATTCCCTGGTCCACATCCCTGAGGTGGGCCAGGGCAGTCGCAGGGTCAAACTCAAAGCGAGTTTTCACCCTGGTTCACCGACCGCGAGTCTGGAAATCAACCCGGGCGGGTCCAGACTCCAGACATCGATCTCGTCATTAGCCTGCTTGTACGCCTTCAGGCACTCAGTAGAAAAGCAGCCACTCAGTTTGGCCTTCAAGGCCATGTTCACGTATTGGTGCCCAACTAGCAGAATGACCTCCTTCGAGGAACGCAGCCACTCGACAAGCGGCGTCAGCCGTGCTGCCACGTCATCAATGCTTTCCCCCCCTGGGGCAGGTACCTGCATCATCGAGTCCCGCCACCGATCGTAGCCAGCGCCCATCGAGACCTTCACGGCGGATTCGTAACGTCCTTCGTAGTGACCGAGATCGAGTTCGGCCAGAGCCAGCTCGACCTGGGCCTGGATATCACTGCCGGCGAGCAATATCCGGGCCGTCTCGAGTGCTCGGTCAAGTGGCGATGACAGCGCCGCAGTGAAGTTGACCTGTCGCCGGACCAGTTCCTGCCTCAGATTTTCGGCTTGACCACGGCCCGTGTCGTTCAACGGTACATCACTCCTGGATTGCCACCTGCCCCGCAGGTTCCAGTCGGTCTGCCCGTGCCTTGCGATATAGAGGGTCACAGCGTCAGGATAATGTAATCCACAGGGTAAGGCCAGGATACGCCACCCCCAGCGGCGGGTGTCTGTCGACCAGCCAAAAGTCGTGGATCCAAAGACCCCAAGCGCATGACACCACTGACAAACAAACGATCCGTGGTCGGCTCTGAATTGACAGGTTATCGCGTGAAAGGTAAGATATATCTAGGACTCGGAATTCATTTATTCTCAATATCCTCCTCCTTTAATTGGCCCGCCGCGCCCTCCGCGACGGGTTTTTTTTGCCTTTGAGGTTAAGCCGACCAGGCCATTCAGGTTGACTCAAGGCCCCACAGTCGGCGGCTTTCTGCCCGTCCTGTACGTTGATCTGGCAGCACTGAGATCTGCCTGATCACTGTATTTCCCCGGAGCGTCGATCCACGACGACCAGCCTCTCACACTCAAAGGGCCTACCGATAGGGGCCGACGACTGAACCGTGCGACAACTGACCGAAGTCCAGGATGCCGATGCCCGCCATCTCGTACTGATCACTCTGCGACGCAGCGCCTCGATAACACGTAAAATCCGCAGCATCAGGCCTTTGCTAAATAGAGCTTTAATCACCGCACAGTAACTCTAGACACACGATGCCAGACAGCGACACAGCAATAAAAGACGGGGAACGAAAAACTCTTTTCCTTTTCCCTGGCCAGGGCTCCCAGTACCGCGGCATGGGCAGTGATCTGTACGAGGACTATGCCTGTGTCAGGGAGATCTACCATGAAGCGACTGATATTCTGGGCTATGACATGGCTGAATTGTCGTTCCTGGACCCAGATGAGCAGATCCACCTGACCCGCTACACACAACCCGCGCTTTTGACGCATTCCATTGCCTGCCTTAAAGCGTACGAGGAACAGGCCACTCGGCGCGTCATCCCTCAGGTTAGTGCCGGACACAGCCTGGGAGAGTACTGCGCTCTGCTCTCGGCAGGGGCATTGGATTTCCGCACGGCGCTGTCCCTGGTCAGCCGCCGGGGAGAGTTGATGAGTCAGTACGGTGAAGGAGAAATGGAAGCGCTGCCCCTCCGGCTCGAAGAGGCGATGCCGCTCGCTCAAAAGCATCTGTGCAGTATCGCGGCCTGCAACATGCCTGACCAGACAGTCGTCGGCGGCCGGCCCTCGGATCTCGATGCGCTGGTCGTCGAATTCACTGAACAATACCCGAAGAAGAGATCTGCCAGGCTCAAGACTGAAGGTGCATTTCATACCTATTACATGGTGGAGGCAGCCCGGCATTTTCGCAGTGTCCTGGATCAGGCAACGATCCGTTCACCGGACCTGCAGGTCCTGTCAAACTACACCGGCACATTTCACGACCCGGACAGTCGCACCATCAAGTCGTGCCTGTTCTGGCAATTGTTCCACCCGGTACTGTGGAACGACAATCTCACGACTGCAGTAGAAGGTGGCATCAACACCATCGTCGAGTTCGGTGGTGGTATCGGACAAGGTGAAACACCGACCGAGAAGAAGCCCAACCTCGCTGGCATCGTCAGAAAAACCTTCAGGCGAGCAACACGCCCACCGGTGTACCACGCCGTGATCAATTCCGAAACACTGGCTGAAACGGTCGAAGCACTTTCCAGTTAGCCGGCACAATCGGTCGCGCCGCCACAGCGCTTCGGGGCTGAGACCTATTTACACCCCTGGCCTTACCGGCGCGCCCTACCCCGAACGCTGCTGCAAGGCTCACAGCCGCCCAACCTTCACGCTACCCTGCTCGAGAGCATTACCCGACGCCGCCGGTCCAGCCAGACAATCGCACACAAGGCAATACCAATTGCAGGGAGAACCGCCCAGTTGATCGCGGTCCATCCAAATCTGTCGTGCAGGAATCCCGAGCTCACGGCAGTCATGGCCACGGTGCTGAATATCAGAAAATCATTCAACCCCTGGGCCTTGGCCTTCTCCGCCGGCCGGTAGGCTTCAGTCAGCAGGGTCGTGCCGCCGACAAACAAGAAGTTCCAGCCCACGCCAAGTAGAACCAATGCACAAGTGAAATGGACAATTGTGATTCCGTTCAGGTTGATCAGAACACAAAACACCATCAGGACCGGGCCACAGGCCATAATCCGAATCACTCCGAAGGATCTGATCAGGTGACCGGTAACGAACGAGGGTAGAAACATGGCCACAATATGCCATTTGACCACACTAGCCGAACTCACCAGATCAAACCCGCAGCCTTTCATTTGCAGCGGCGTGGCCACCATGATCAGGTTCATGGTACCGTAAGCGACCAGAGCACTGACCACTGCGACCAGGAATTCCGGTTGTGAAGCGACCTGCGAGAGTGGCCGCGCCGGACCAGATTTTTCCTCCGGGGAAGGTCTTGGAATTTTTGCGAAAAAGATCAGCATCATCGATACGATGTAAAGTATCAGCAGGCTCACATAACTGCCGGCATACGGTGCGCTCGTGAATAGATCCCAGGTCCATGTCGCAATTCCAGGCCCCAGAAAAGCGGCCACGATCCCACCCGCCATGACCCAGGAGATGGCCCGCCCCCGGTAAGTTTCACTCGCTACGTCTGCCGCCGCAAAGCGGTAATACTGACCGAAGCCGTTGATTACGCCGATCAGCAGCAAACCGGCACAGAACAGTATAAAACTGCGTTCAAGAATGGCGAACGTCGTCAACAGAGAGCCTCCAACACCAACCGACAGCCCGAATGCGAAACCTGCCCGCCGACCGATGCGTTTCATCAACATGGATGCCGGGTAGGTAATGACCAGCATGCCAAAGAACACACAGGCCAACGGCAGCGTGGCCCACTGTGGGCCTGGGGCGAGAACGAGCCCAACCAGGGCCGAAGTAACTATGATGAGTGCACTTCCCGACATCATCAAAGCCTGGCAGGATGCCAGTATCATGACGTTGGCAGGCATTCGCTGAGAGGGTTGGTTCAAGATGCACTCCAGTGGATCTGGCCGGACCGGTGCTGTACGGCAAAAGTACGGCTGAGGCCGGAAATAACTATTTTGGAGGTTTTCTGCCGCTCCTGCGCTGGAACGGTTACATATTGCGCCGATACTTGCCGCCGACTTCGAACAGGGTCTCCGTAATTTGGCCAAGGGAACAAACCCGCACGGCATTCATCAGTTCCGCAAAAACGTTCTCACCTGTCAGGGCTGCACGCTGTACAGCCTGGAGAGCATTTTCGGCGACATTCACGTGCATTGCCTGGAATTCAGAGAGGCGCTTCAGTTGTCCTTGTTTTTCTGCCTCGGTGCCACGGGCAAGTTCAACCACGCCCTGCGCCTCGGTCTCGTCCCCTAGAAACGTGTTGACACCAACGATAGGGTGACTGCCGTCATGTTTGCGCTGCTCATAGTAGAGCGATTCTTCCTGGATCTTGCCCCGCTGGTACCCGGTCTCCATGGCACCCAGGACCCCACCTCGCTCAGTAATACGATCAAACTCAGCGAGGACAGCCTCCTCGACGAGTTCAGTCAGTTCGTCAATTACAAAGCTGCCCTGATTGGGGTTCTCGTTTCTGGCCAGTCCCCACTCCCGATTGATGACCATCTGAATGGCGAGTGCCCGGCGGACGGAGCTTTCACCGGGGGTGGTGACCGCTTCATCGTGGGCATTGGTGTGCAGGCTGTTACAGTTATCGTAAACCGCGATCAGTGCCTGCAGCGTGGTGCGGATATCATTGAAACTCATTTCCTGAGCGTGAAGAGAGCGGCCCGAGGTCTGGATGTGATATTTGAGTTTCTGGCTGCGCGCTCCTGCGCCATAGTAGTCGCGCATCGCCACAGCCCAGATCCGTCGTGCAACCCGACCCATCACCGTGTACTCCGGGTCCATACCGTTGGAGAAGAAAAATGAGAAATTTGGCACAAAATCGTCGATATTCATTCCACGGGCCAGATAAGCCTCCACATAGGTGAATCCGTTGGCCATCGTCAGGGCGAGCTGGGTGATGGGATTGGCCCCGGCCTCGGCAATGTGATAACCCGAGATAGAAACAGAGTAGAAATTGCGGACGTTGTGGGCAATGAAATACTGCTGGATATCGCCCATCATCCGCAGACTGAAATCCGTTGAGAACAAACAGGTGTTCTGTCCCTGATCCTCCTTCAGGATATCTGCCTGTACGGTTCCACGCACATTTTCAAGCGCATAGACTCGAAGGCTGCCGTGTTCAGAAGGGTCAGGTTCACGACCGTTTTCCTCTCTAAATCGCTCAATCTGCTGATCGATCGCCGTGTTCAGAAAAAACGCCAGCACAGTCGGTGCAGGCCCGTTAATAGTCATCGAGACCGATGTCTGAGGGCTGCACAGATCGAAACCCGTGTAAAGCGTCTTCATGTCATCCAGCGTCGCAATAGACACGCCAGAGGTTCCCACCTTCCCATAGATATCCGGACGTTCGGCAGGATCTGCGCCGTACAGCGTTACCGAATCAAAAGCCGTCGACAGCCGTTTCGCACTGGCGTCCTTGGACAGGTAGTGAAACCGCTGGTTGGTCCGGAATGCATCGCCTTCACCGGCAAACATCCGGGTCGGATCTTCGCCTTCGCGCTTGAACGGAAACACTCCTGCCGTGTAGGGAAACTCGCCGGGGACATTCTCCAGCATCAGCCATTGGAGTAGGTCTCCGTCGTCGCTGAAGCGTGGCAAACTGACCCGCGACAACCGAGTCCCCGACAGGGACGTGTAAGCCAGAGGCTGACTGACTTCACGATTCCGCACCGTGTAGGACAACGATTCGCCGCTGTAACGCTCGCGCAACTGGGGATAGCCCACAAGAACTGACCGAGCACCTTCGCTCAGCTTGGCATCGTGCGTATCGGCAAGCGACGTGAGGCTCTGCGAATCAAGTCCTTGTTCTTCAAGCATGCGGGCGCTGGCGCGCAGCTGCTGACACTCTCGTGCTATTCGGGACTCAGCACAGGCTGACTGCTTGTACGCGCGGACGGAATCGGCAACTTCAGACAGATAGCGCTGGCGCGCGGCGGGCAGGATGCCGCGTTGCTCCGGCCCAGTCGGTGGTGTCTTTTCCTGGCTCTGTATCCTTCGAGGCAGTCCACAGGGCTCGAGGAGGTCGCACAATTGATGATAAAGCGCCGTCACACCTGGATCGTTAAAGTTTGACGCCATCGTCGCGAAGACCGGTAACGCATTAGGATCAGTGGCAAAGTTCTGGCGATTTCGCTGAATCTGCTTGCGGACATCGCGCAATGCGTCCTGTGCGCCCTTGCGGTCAAATTTATTGATCGCAACCAGGTCCGCATAATCCAGCATGTCGATCTTCTCGAGTTGGCTGGCCGCACCGAATTCTGGCGTCATTACGTATAGGGACCGGTCGACCAACGGGACAATCGCCGAGTCGCCCTGGCCGATGCCCGGTGTTTCGACCAGGACCAGGCCGTATCCAGCCAGCTTGACCGCGGCGATGATCTCGGACAGGTATTTTGGTAACTCGGAACCCGAATCCCGTGTCGCGAGAGATCGCATGAAGACCTGATCTCCATCGATCGCATTCATCCGGATCCGGTCACCGAGCAGCGCGCCGCCCGTCTTTCGTCGTGATGGGTCGATCGCAATCACGGCAATTTTTAGCTGTCCGCCGAAATCCAGTCTCGCGCGCAGAATCAGCTCGTCAGTGAGTGAAGATTTTCCGGAACCACCGGTGCCCGTTATACCCAGCACAGGAACCGGACGAGCAGCGGCCGGGGCGCCGGACTTGATCGCCTGGATCAACGACTGTGCAGCAGTACCGTTTTCAAGCGCGGTGATCAACCGTGCCAGGTCGGCCGGTCGGGCGTTGCCGATCTCCTCAACCTGATCGAGAGCGCCAGCGCCGGGGTAGAAATCCGCCTGCTCGATCATGTCGTCGATCATCCCCTGCAGACCCATCTGCTGACCATCCTGTGGAGAGTAGATTCGACAGACGCCATACTCATGCAGTTCGGTTATCTCGGCAGAGACGATGACGCCACCGCCGCCGCCAAAGACCTGGATATCAGGGCGGCCGCTTTCCCGCAGCATGTCGATCATGTACTTGAAGAATTCGGTATGGCCGCCTTGATAGGAGCTGACCGCAATGCCCTGTGCATCTTCTTCGACAGCTGTGTCGACGATTTCGCGCACCGACCGGTTATGGCCCAGGTGGATGACTTCCACTCCGGACGCCTGCAGGATGCGCCGCATGATGTTGATCGACGCATCGTGACCGTCAAACAGGCTGGCGGCTGTCACAAAACGAACACGGTAATCCGGTGCTGCGGAAAGCTGTGTTGATCGACGGGTCGAGACGGCAGACTGACTCATGAGAACGTTATCGATCTTTGTGGGGAGCGTAACATTTTAATTTCCGTTTACGTAAACGTCAATTTAACAGTATAATCCACCCATGCTCCTGGGTACTGAAATTCACCTCACACCGGGAGATCCTGGTCAGGAACAGTTCTCTATCTCCGATCTGTCACAGGAATTCGACGTGACAACCCGGGCGATACGCTTTTATGAAGACGAGGGATTACTTGAACCCCGGCGGAAGGGCCGGCGACGTGTCTATACGGTTCGTGATCGGGTGCGACTCAAGCTGATTCTCCGCGGCAAGCGGTTGGGGTTCTCCTTGAGTGAGATAGGCGACATCATCACCATGTACGATTCAGAACCCGGAGAGGCAGGGCAACTACACTATTTCATTAACAAGATCAGCGCACGGCGTACAGTGCTCAAGCAACAGCGAGACGACATCGACGTGACCCTAAACGAACTGGATGCCATCGACAAGCAGTGCCGCAAGACGCTGGCACGCCTGCCCTGACGGCTGCCGACGTTACAGTCATGATCGCCAGAGGTCGTATCCCTGGCAAGCCCTCGCCCTTATACCCCAGCAAGTAGTCAACAGTAGTCAATTGCAGTGACTTCAGCCAATATTCCCAGTTCTGGAACCCGTGTGCTGCTCGTGCTGGCCTCGCTCGTCGTCGTGATCGCGGGCATCAAGGCCGCAAGCGAGATCGTCATTCCGCTGCTGCTCGCGATGTTTGTCGCCCTGATCATGACACCGCCAATGCTATGGCTTCAGCGCCGCAAGCTACCAGCGTGGGCTGCCCTGGGGCTGATCCTGCTCGCGCTAGTCCTTTTCATTGTGACCATCGGGTCACTGATCGGATCATCTATCGATCAGTTCAGCTCTCTGCTACCCGCCTATGAAATGAAACTGCGGGCCATGGTCAACGGTATATCTAACTGGGCCCAAAGGCACGATCTTCCGATCCTGCCCGCGGTCGACCCCAGCTTGATCGACCCGCAGGCGGCTGTCAGGGTCCTCGGACGACTTCTCCGCAGCATCGGGGGAATCCTTGGCGACGGCCTCCTGATCACCCTGACTGTTTTGTTCCTGCTGGTCGAGGCATCAACTATCCCGGAAAAACTGCAGGCAATTCTTCCCGATCCCGAACAGACCTTGCGACGATTTTCAGGATTCCTGGAGTCAGTCAAGCAGTACCTGGTCATCAAGGCTGTGATGAGCCTGATCACAGGCAGCGTTGTCACCGCTTTGTTGTTTCTCCTGGGTGTTGACTTTGCTGTTCTCTGGGGCTCGCTCGCTTTCTTCATGAACTTTGTACCTTACGTCGGTTCGGTAATTGCGGCGGTACCCGTCATCTTTCTCGCCTTCCTGGACACTGGCAGCCAGACCGCACTGTTGGTCGCAGGCAGTTATCTGATTGTTAACCTGATTGTTAGTAATATTCTCGAGCCTCGCTATATGGGCAGTGGACTGGGACTGTCGACGCTGGTGGTGTTTGTCTCCCTGGTTTTTTGGGGCTGGGTACTGGGCCCAGTTGGTATGTTTCTGTCGGCACCATTGACCATGCTGGTCAAGATTGCCCTTGAGAGTGACCCTCGGAGCCAGTGGATCGCGGTGCTGTTGAGTGCCGGCGCGCCCAGAAAGGTTTGACGCGACCTGTCAGCGCATCCCCCAAAGTAGTTTGCCACTCATCGCCCCTAGGCTTTCACCCACAACAGCCAACTGTCTGAGCCCGTGATTCCATGAGGGGATACCAGCCGCGGGGACCCCAGGCGATGATGTGGATGGAACATGGCTCTGGCTTTCTGAAACGGGAGGGCGAAGCCTGAACCTCCAAGCCTTAAGGTCAAGGCCTTACCGACGTTTCTGGCTCGGCTCGATCGGATCCACCGGTGCCACACAGATGTACTTCGTTGCGATGGCCTGGCTGGTATTCAAGTTGAGTGGCTCGGCGTTTGACCTTGGCCTGCTGGGGGCCGCAACGGCCCTGCCGACCATTGCAGCCACGCTGGCGGGTGGTCTGGTAGCTGATCGATTCAATCGGCGGAACGTCCTAATCGTGACCAACCTGCTGGCCGCCGCTCTTCTGGCAGCACTTGCACTGCTCGATGCAACGGGCGTCGTCAAGGTCTGGCACGTTTTGGCTGTCGCTGGACTGCTCGGCATGGTCCATGGATTTGACCTGCCGGCCCGCATCTCAATCTTCACGGCTCTGATCGAACCTCACCAGATGATGAGTGCGGTCGCACTCAACTCCATCTTGTGGCAAGCCACTCGCATGGTTCTACCGGCACTGGGTGGGATCCTCATCGCCCTTGGCGGCACGGCTGTCGTCTTCATGCTCTGCAGTACCGGATTTATCGTCATGATACTGGTCCTTATCGCACTGGCGGTACCTCACAGAACTAGAACCCGAAGCAACACGTGGCACGATTTTATAGACGGGGCTCGTTTCATTGGGCAGAACCGACTCTTTTATCTACTGATTGCGCTGACCTGGATCATGATGTTCTTCGGTACATCGTATGTTCAGATCATGCCGATTTTCGTCGACATCATGGGCAGTGAAGAACGCGGCTACGGCATCCTGATTTCGGCAACCGGCGTAGGATCTGTCTTAGGAACTATCATCATCAGTCGCTTTCAGCAGAACAAAAACCTGGGACGGATCATGCTCGGTGGTGCTCTACTGGCTGCCCTCTCGCTCTACGGTTTCGCCGCCAATGCCGGTTTTGCCGGCGACTCATCGTATGCTTTCATGGTCGCCAGTGGGTTCGCAATCCTGTATAGCGCATTCTCCTCGTTCTACCTGATCAGTTCGATGACCATACTACAACTCAAGGTACCGGATGAACTGCGCGGCCGGGTGATGGGAATACACAGTATTACGTTCAGCCTGATTGCGCTGGGTGGTCTGTCGGCAGGTTCTCTGGCTGCCATGGTCTCTGCTCCATTTGCGGTCGCAGCTGGTGCGACTGTTCTGCTGCTATCGACCGGCTGGATGATGATGAGATTCAACACGGTCCGACAACTCGACGGCCGGACACTATGAACCACCCCCGACCAGGCAACGCAACCGGGAACAGAAGACAGGCACCAGTGTGTTAGTATTCTGCGGCCCGATGCTGTTCCCCGCGATCCGATGCCCCACCCAAACCGTCATTCGCAGCACTCGTCTCCGCTGACGGCGCTGTCACCGCTAGACGGCCGCTATGCCGGAAAACTAGCCCCACTGCGATCACTGTTCAGCGAGTACGGCCTGATCCGGCACCGCCTGGTGGTCGAAGTACGGTGGCTCGAGCAGTTGTCTCGCTCAACAGCGGTCCCGGAAGTCGCGCAACTCTCCGAGACGGCACATGCGACTCTCGACCGCTTGCTCGCCGATTTCTCTGAAGCCGACGCCGAAGAGATTAAGGCCATTGAAACCAGGACCAATCACGATGTCAAAGCCGTGGAGTATTTTCTCAAAGATGCGGTCGCGACCGAACCCGAACTCGCGGCAATCTCCGAGTTCATCCACTTTGCCTGTACTTCGGAGGACATCAACAACCTGGCCTATGCCCTGATGCTCAAGAGCGCACGGCATGACCTGCTGGCACCGGGTACTGATCAGTTGATCGCCGATCTGTCAGAGCTGGCAAGGACCACCACGGACCTGCCCATGCTGGCACGGACGCACGGGCAACCAGCAAGCCCGACGACCCTGGGCAAGGAGATCGCCAACGTGATCGCCCGCCTGCTCAGGGCCAGGCACTCATTGACTGAGGTCGTTCTTTTCGGAAAGATGAACGGTGCGGTCGGAAACTTCAACGCCCATTTGGCAGCCTATCCAGAGGCCGACTGGCCAGATATTTCCAGATTGTTTGTCAATAGTCTGGGAATCGACAACCAACCGATGACCACCCAGATCGAGCCGCACGACTGCATCGCCGAGTTCTGTCACGCTCTGATCCGACTGAATCTGATTGTGCTCGACCTGGATCGGGATCTCTGGCTCTACATCTCTCTCGGATACTTCGAACAGCGCCCCACCGACGGCGAGGTGGGCTCCAGTACCATGCCACACAAGGTCAACCCCATTGATTTCGAGAATGCCGAAGGCAACATCGGACTTGCCAACGCACTGCTCGGACACCTGGCAGAGAAACTGCCTGTCAGCCGCTGGCAAAGAGACTTGAGCGACTCTACAGCTTTGCGCAATCTCGGCAGTGCCCTGGGCCACACGATCCTGGCTCTGGAATCGACACGCAAGGGGCTGTCAAAACTGGCCGTCAACACTGATCGCCTGGGTGAAGACTTGGACAACACATGGGAGGTTCTGGCCGAAGCAGTTCAGACCGTCATGCGCCGATACGGCCTGCCGCAACCCTACGAACAGCTCAAGGCGCTGACCCGGGGAAAGTCTGGCATAACGGCCGAAACGCTCCACCGGTTCATCGACGACCTGGCACTACCCGACGACGCTCGCCAACGACTACGAAGTCTCACACCAGCCCAGTACACCGGTAACGCTGAGTCGTTGGCTGAGCAGTTCCTAAAAGACAACCGTCCCAAGCAATGACCCAGGCAGGCCGGCCACGCTGGAGATGACGGGGGTCCGGCTGTCCAAGCTGATGGCCCAACGCGGAATGTGCTCCCGGCGTGAGGCCGACCGCCTGATCGAACGCGGCCACGTACTGGTTGACGGGCAGGCGGTGACACGGCTCGGCACCCGCATCGACCCGCTATCTGAGATTACTGTCGATCCGGTAGCACAGGCCAACCAGCAGGCGCTGCTGACGGTCCTACTCAACAAGCCGCCCGGAGTGGTCTCGAATCAGCCCGAGAAAGAATACCGGGAAGCCGTGTCGCTCATCACCCGGGCCAACTGGAGCGGCGCGTCAGCACACGAGGGCCGCCCTCCGCCAGAGCATCGGACCCTGCATGTCGCTGGCCGACTCGACATAGACTCCAGCGGACTGCTGGTCCTGACCCAGGACGGGCGTATCGCCCGTCAACTGATCGGCCCCGAGAGCAAGGTCGAAAAGGAGTATGCCGTCCGGGTGGAAGGAGACCTTCCGCAAAATACCCTGAGCCAGTTAAACGGTAACATGAACCTGGACGGGCGGCGTCTCAAGCCCGTAGAGGTGGCGAGAACCGGCGAGCAGACCCTGCGTTTTGTGCTGATCGAAGGCAGAAAACGGCAGATTCGACGGATGTGTGACCTGGTTGGGCTGCCCATAGTGTCTCTGACCCGAGTCCGGATCGGGCAGGTGAGACTCGGCGGGCTCCGCCGGGGGCAGTGGCGCTACCTTCGGGCGGGTGAGCACTTCTGACCTATGAACACATACCGGGCGATTCGACCGCTGCTGTTCTCGCTGGACTCCGAGACCAGCCACGAGTTCGTGCTAGCCTGCCTCGGCGCTGTGGGTCGCCTTGGACCCGTACAGCAGCACTTAAGCGGCGCGATCAGAGGTCGCCTGCCACAGTGCCCTGTAGAGGTCATGGGTATCCGCTTCTCCAACCCGGTTGGTCTCGCGGCCGGGCTGGACAAGCACGCACGGGCGGTGGATGGCCTAGCCGCCCTCGGCTTTGGCTTTTTGGAACTGGGCACTGTTACGCCTCTGCCCCAGCCCGGTAACCCCCGACCAAGGCTCTTCCGCCTGAATCGGGCACAGGGACTGATCAATCGCAACGGATTCAACAGCGTCGGGCTGGGTCGCTTCCTGTCCAATCTAGCCCGGCACCGCACTGCTGTTCCAATCGGTATCAACATCGGCAAGAACGCTGCGACACCACTGGCTGGCGCAGAGGCGGATTACCGTGCAGGTCTGCGGGCCGTATACGGCATTGCCGACTACATCGCGGTCAATCTATCGTCCCCCAATACACCGGGACTGCGTGACCTGCAGGGTGAACTGGCTCTGGACCGGTTGCTTGCCGGTCTCAAGGCCGAGCAGACCCGACAGGCTGACCACCACGGTCGCTACACACCGCTGGCCGTCAAGATCTCCCCGGACCTGGAACGTCACGACATCGACCGCATCGCACGAACCCTGATCCGTCAACGCATGGATGGAGTCATCGCTACCAACACGACAATCACTCGCCCTAGCCCGGCAAGCAGCGAGCCGGCATCCGGGGAGACGGGCGGGTTGAGCGGAGCACCTTTGGCCTCGCTGTCGACCGACACGATCGCCCGGTTGGCGCAGACGCTGGACGGCAGCCTACCGATCATCGGCGTGGGCGGTATCCTGAGCGGACCAGATGCCCGGGAGAAATTTCAGGCCGGAGCGAGCCTGGTCCAGCTGTATACCGGCTTGATCTACCAGGGGCCGGTGCTGATTCGCAGAATCCTAGAAGACCTTGCCGCCTCACTGGCAACCAGCCCATCTGGCTTTGCTAACGGGACAGCCGTGCACTCTTCGGATCGAGACTGATCGACTATGAGACGGATTCGCTGGTCTGCGTTGTTGGGAAAGAAGCTTGGCCGATGCGAATTTCATGACCTAGAACCAATAAGTGGATGGGAACGGGTTACAATCTTAGGCTCGACACTGCCCGGCGTGGTCAATACTAGCGGGCCGGATTCCCTGTTTGAAGCCAAGGAGTGAGCGAACGCGTGCGGACCAGATCTTCCAGCGGCACACCCGTTTCGGCGCCCCTGAATCGCCAAGCAGCCGAGCCCAGGTTCCAAGTGGCCGACTATGCGGTGCTGATGAAGCCCAGGGTGATGTCACTGGTGGTGTTCACCGCCCTGGTCGGAATGCTGCTGGCACCCGGCAGTATCGATCCCTGGACCGGAACTGCGGCGATCGTATTCATCGCCTTTGGTGCTGGCGCAGCCGGGGCCATCAACATGTGGTATGACCGCGACATCGATGCGCAGATGCGACGGACTATGCAGCGACCCCTGCCGGCCGGGCGCATGCGGCCGGGCTCCGCCCTGGTGTTCGGTATGCTGATGGCAACAGGCTCCGTACTCGCCATGGGGATCTACGTCAACACGGTGTCGGCTGCCCTGCTACTGGCCACCATTGGCTACTATGTTTTTGTCTACACCGTCTGGCTCAAACGCATCACCCCCCAGAACGTGGTCATCGGTGGCGTTTCCGGGGCCCTGCCCCCAGTGGTGGGCTGGGCCTCGGTCAGCGCTGACATTGGCC
This sequence comes from Pseudomonadota bacterium, assembly GCA_002718155.1. Lineage (GTDB taxonomy): Bacteria > Pseudomonadota > Gammaproteobacteria > Arenicellales > UBA868 > UBA9619. The sequence continues at coordinate 2,697 of PBDS01000048.1, read as the reverse complement.
TTGGGGCCATTGCGCTTTTCCTGATCATCTTCCTGTGGACCCCACCGCACTCCTGGGCCCTGGCCCTGTTTCGCCGGGGCGATTACCAGGCTGCCGGCGTGCCAATGCTGCCAGTGGTAGCCGGTGAACGCGCCACCCAGAGACAGATGATCGCCTATACCGCTTTGTTGCTGCCGACCTCCCTACTACCGGTAGCCATCGGCCTGTCCGGGGTTCTTTACGCCGGGGTTGCCGTACTGTTCGGTATCGGCTTCGCCTTTTATACCGTAAGCCTGTGGCAGGCTGGCCAGACCCCGGACAACACCCCGCATACTGAGCATCCTGCCCGTCGGCTGTTCTTTTTCTCTATCCAGTATCTGTTCGCCCTCTACCTCGCCCTGCTGATCGATCAGATCGTTTTCTATCCCCTGATCTGACAGTCTCTTGCCAGGAATTAGCCGGTGAACCAGCCGTTCAGTTGCCTAACCTGACTGGCACTCCCACACCATCAGTCTCACTCGCAACGGACCGCTCAGGTCGCCAGGCAACGCCATACACAATCTCCCAGGTTGACGGCAAACGGCCGTCGGCACCGCGAAACGACTCATACGCGGTTTGGAGGCGTTCAGCCCGGTACCGGCCCGTCAGGGTACGGCGGCGCGCGTGTAAAGCGTTCGAGCCGCCAGTTGCCCGAAGGTCATCCAAAAGCCCGCTCAACGTATCGTAAGTCATGGTCAGGACCTCGATATCCATCACCGGTTCAGCGAACCCCGCCGCCACAAGCGTGTCCCCAAGGTTGTGCATATCCATAAAGGCGTGCACGTGCGGCGTGTCGTCGACAATCGACCAGGCACGCTTCAGTTCCTTGAGGGTATCGGGCCCAAGACTCGAAAAGACGAACACGCCGGCCGGACGCAGCACCCGATGCACCTCACCAAATAGATTGGCTGGCTCACACCAGGGCAGCAGCAGATTTGAAACTACCAGATCAACACTCTGCTCTACCAGTGGCAGCGATTCGGCATCACCTGCTACGCGGACAGCCCTCGTCTTAAGCATTGCGTTTTGCGTAAGCATGGCGCAGGAGAGGTCCAGCCCGATCAGTTGGATTTGCGGATAACGTTCGGCCAACAGAGCGGTACAAAAACCGGTCGCACAGCCAAGATCCAATGCCACTGCCGGTGACAGGCGGACATACTGCAGTCGATCGGCAAGCTCCTCAGCCACCCTCTGGTGCAGCAGGGCCGCGGAATCAAAGGACGAGGCAGCTTCTGAAAAATGCCGCTTTACCGCTGAACGCTCGAGCTCGGCTGATGATTGCGCCATGTTTCCGTTCTCCTCCACGCGATCTGAAGTCTCAAGCCTGACGCTATCTTCAAAGGACGCTGACTATTGTCCACCAGATGGCCGGGCGTTACGACCCCCAAGGGCTACCGTGGAGGGGGTGCGACCTGCTGCCTCTCGCGAGGGCATTGACCCATGGTGCGGTTTCTCACAGCAATCTGCAGAAACATCAGGCTCAATAGCACCACTCATCCATTCCCAGCCAGTTACCCAATTAGAAGATGAATACTCTACCTGGAAAAAAACCCGAGCAATCGGCCCTGATCCGGGCCATCACCCGACTGATGCCCTCGAATTGCCTGCTCTGCGATGACCAGGTGGAGTGGCAACATGGCCTTTGTAAAGAATGTTGGGGGACATTACCGCGGAACACCACGTCCTGCAGAGTCTGCGCGCTACCCCTGACAGGTGGCCGGCTGTGCGGCGCCTGTCAGACCCACCCGAGCGCTTTGGATAAAGTCGTTGCACCGATGATTTACCGCCAACCGGTCGACCGCATCGTGTGCGAGCTCAAGTATCGGGAGCGCCTGTCCTGGGCACGGACTGCCGCCGAATTGATCGTCGAGATAATCCGCCAACGGGATGAAGCGATGCCTGACTTCCTGGTACCCGTCCCGATGACCCTGCGTGCCGTGCGCAGGCGTGGCTTCAACCAATCGGCCTATATTGCCCGATTGGTCGGAAGACGCCTGAGGATCAAGACACGGGGCGGGATAATCGTCAAACACCGGGAGACCGAGCGCCAGTCCAATCTGTCATATCGGGAGCGACAATCGAATCTACGCGGGGCATTCGAGGTACTGAAGCGACCAGTGGGTCAAAGCATTGTACTCATCGATGATGTCGTCACCACCGGCAGCACCGCAAACGAACTCGCCAGAGTACTGAAAAAGGCAGGTGCCGCGGAGGTCAGCGCGTGGGCCTTCGCGCGGACTCCGGACAAAATCTGATAGAGGGTTGGCGAGCCTCCCCCTCCCGAACAGCTCAGCTCAAGTTGCTCGATGACAGGGAATAGACAAGTGTGCCATGCCCCGATTTTCGGAACGAAAACCGGGGCCGCAGTTATAAACCGACAACAGCTCGAATAAAATACTTACTTAAATTCCGGTGCAGATCGTGGGCAGTTGATTATCCGAAATCGAGAGAGATGCACATGCCCATGAGATCGAGCCTCCCTGGTCTGTCGCAGTTAAAGTAATGGTATTGCCATTATGGACGCCGGAGCCAAACGTTATCGTTACTACGTTTGAGGCAACGCTCACTTGGGACACATATTCACCGCTGTGATTGGCCGCTTCAGCAATTCCGGCGTCGGAGTTGTTCGACGGCCAGGCATTGTTCATATTCTGGAATTCGGCGACCCCGGTCTTGGCC
>PBDS01000047.1 GCA_002718155.1 Pseudomonadota bacterium | reverse complement strand
GACCAGCAAAGTGTCGGCCGCCTGTCCCGTATGGATGCGATGCAGATACAGGCGATGGCCCGGGAGAGCGAAAGGCGTCGCCTTGATGAAATTCAGGCGATCAGGACCACCCTGAACCGCATTGCTGCAGGAGAATACGGGTACTGTGTTGGCTGCGGCGAGCAGATCGCGCCGGCCAGGCTGGTGCTCATTCCAACCACGGGGACCTGCGTTGATTGCGCTGACCGCGCCGGCTGAATCCCGATGCTGACTCGCTTGCTGTGGTCTTGGTTTTGCTTGATTTGTCTTAACCGTCGGATTCCACCTGGTTTCCAGTCCGATCCCTGGAGTTACCCACATGCCCACCTCGACACTCGCATTTAAGAGCGCCGCCCAACTCGTCCGCGGATACAAGGCTCACCGGTTCACGCCGCTTGATGTCCTTGCTGCAGTACTCGCACGGGTGGATGAATGCGAGCCTCAGGTCAATGCCTGGCGGCTGGTAGACAGGCGTCGGGCTCGACGCGTGGCCCAGGCATCAACCCGGCGATGGGCCGACGGTCACCCCTGCGGGTTGCTGGACGGTGTGCCGGTTGCGATCAAGGACGTCACCGAGACCCGGGGCTGGCCGACGCTGAATGGTTCTCTGGCCATCGACCCAAAGGGTCCCTGGCCTGTAGACGCGATCGTCGTTGAACGTCTCAAGGCCCACGGTGCCGTGATCCTGGGCAAAACCCAAACACCGGAATTTGCCTGGCGCGGAATAACAGAGAGCACACTCCACGGCGTCACGCGTAACCCCTGGAACCTCGACTGGACAACCGGAGGCTCCAGCGGTGGGGCCGCTGCAGCTGTGGCCACAGGTATGGCCACCCTCGCCACCGGGACCGATTCGGGGGGCTCCATACGGGGGCCGGCCAGTTTTTGCAGCGTGGTCGGTTTCAAACCCAGCTTTGGACGGGTTCCGGTCTGGCCGGCCAGCCCGCTGATGATGATGGAGCACTGTGGTCCGCTGGCCCGTACTGTGCAGGATGCGGCACTGGCCTTCACTGTAATGGCCGGTGGTGACCCCAGGGATGGTTATGCGATTCAAGCGCTTTTCCCGGATGTGCTGTCAGGTCTTGGGAAAGGTGTGCGGGGACTGAAAATCGGCATTTCCCCTGATCTTGGTGTGCCGCGGATCGACGATGAGGTCCGACGGGTAATCGCGACCAGCCGAAAGATCTTCACCGGCCTGGGGGCCCGGGTCTTTGCCGTTGATCTTGATCTAGGTGCGGCCCGCGAGGTAGCCAATAGGATCTGCGGGCCGATGGCTGCCCGTATTCAAAGAAACCTGGGCCGGCAGAAGAGCCGTCTCACAAATGACGAACTGATAGCGTCTGCCGCGATGGGGAAAAAGATGAGTGCCGTGGACTTCCTCGACGCCGAAGCGGAGCGGATCCGATTTCGCTCACTAATGGCGGTCTTCCATGAGACTTATGATCTGCTGATCGCCCCCACGCTCAGCTGCGCGCCATTTACTGTGGGTCACGATCAGCCACCAGGCTGGTGCGCCTCGGACGGCGAGTTCATGTCCACTACTACGCCTTTTGATCTGACCGGGCAGCCTGCTATCTCGGTCCCTTGCGGGTTTACCCCCCGAGGCGGGCCGGTGGGGCTGCAGATCGTTGGCCCATACGGCAGTGATGCACTGGTCCTGCGGGCGGCCCGGGCGTTTGAAAGGGCACAACCCATCGGTCGGAAGCATCCATTCATCTAGTGGGCAGGGGAGCACGGGCAATGTCGGGCCTTTTATGGTCCCAGCGGGTATGATTGTGGCAACACCAATATCGCCCGATCCTCCAGATCAGGCCGACCCTAGTTCTGGACAGAGCCAATGGCAAAACAGCGACTGACCCGCGCACAGATCGAAGACATCAACTTTCAGTACCTGCCGCGGCTCACGGTAAGAAATGCCGATCAGTATCTGCGGAAATCGGCCGAACGCAGTGTACGGGCACGCCGAAAATTGGCCTGCGTGACTGATTTGTCCTACGGTCCATCGGCAGGGCAGGTGCTCGATGTCTTCCCGGCAGACCAAAAAGGCGCACCGGTACACGTGTTTATTCACGGGGGATACTGGCGAGCCCGGGAAATCAGTAAGGCGCACTACAGCTATGTCGCAGCTCCCATGGTGTCGGCGGGCGCGACCGTGGTTGTGCCGGATTATGACCTGTGCCCCGAGGTCAGGATCACGGACATCGTCGCTCAGATTCGTGCCGCAGTCGTCTGGATTTACAGAAACATCGGGCAGTACAACGGGGATCGAAAAAACATTTACCTTTCCGGGCATTCAGCAGGGGGACACCTGACCGGGATGATGATTGCCACCGACTGGACAAAGGAAGGACGTTTTCCCAGAGATCTGATTCGTGGAACTGCACCCCTGAGCGGCTTGTTTGACATCGAGCCACACCGCCACTCCCAGCTTCAAAGCGATATACGCCTCACGGCCAGAGAAGCGAAAGCGATGAGCCCGATGTATCTGACCCCGGTCGTCCGGTCGCCGTCGATCATTGCCGTCGGGTCCGTCGAGCCCGACCTCTTTCACTGGCAGTCGCTGGCGTATGCGGCACACCTCAGGAGGCATCGCATTCAGGCAGAGTACCTCTCAACACCGGGCGATCATCACTTCTCGATCACCAGCCGTCTCGGTAAAGCCCGGGACCCGTTGACCCGGGCGATACTCGCCCAGATGGGTCTTTAGCAACTCATTCGCTTTCGGCGACTCTGGTGCCCGAATTTCAGGAGGAGCTCGAGCTCAGTGTGAATCCGCTGTAACCATTGGCTGCGATCTCGTTGCATTTATCGACATAGCGTGGAAATCCACCGACGTAGGGCATGAACACCCTGGGTTTGTCGTCAATGTTGGCACCGATATACCAGGAACTGCAGGAATTTCGGATGTGGTCATCGGCCACCTCATCGTTATGGACGACCCATGCATCTTCGGCCGACTGGGTGGCTTCTATCTCGGTTATCTCATTGGCCCGTAGATAATTCAGGCAGTCTACGACCCAGTCGACGTGTTGCTCAATTGATTGGAGCATGTTGGTCAGTACGGAGGGGCTGCCGGGACCTGTGATGGTAAAAAGGTTGGGAAAGTCGGCCATACCCAGGCCGAGATAGGTGCGCGGCCCGTCGGCCCACTTGTCACTCAGTGAACACCCCCCCCGACCCTTGATATGGATTTTCATCAGGGTGCCGGTCATTGCATCGAATCCGGTCGCCATGACCAATGCGTCTAGAGTGTATTCCTGGCCCAGCGCACAGACTCCGGTCGGGATGATCCGCTCGATCGGTGATTCGCTGATATCGACCAGGGTTACGTTGGAGCGGTTGTAGGTCTCGTAGTAGCCGGAATCCACGGCCAGCCGTTTGCAGCCGATGGTGTAGGTGGGTACCAGCGCTTCGGCAACCACCGGATCCTTGACTGTTTGGCGAATCTTCTGGCGNACGAACTCGGCCGCCGTCTCATTTGATTCCTGGCTTTTAAGAAGATCGGTATAGGCGCCGAGAAAAGGCACACCACCGCGCTCCCACCAGGCTTCATACTCTGCCTGCCGCTCATCGTCGCTCACTTCAAGTGCTGCTTGCCGGTTCGGAATGAACGCCAATGCATTCAACATTTTGCTGGCGCGTTGCCGCAGCCCGGCGTAATCCGCTTTGATCTCCTCAATCGTCAGGTCAGCATCGTAACCGTAGGCTTTTCTGCCAGAATGCTGCGTCCCTGGCTCACTTGCGAGCGGTCGGTTCCAGGCCGGCACACTGTAGTGGGGCGTGCGTTGAAAAACATATAGGTGTTTGGCCTGCTCGGCAATGATCGGTATGGACTGGATCGCTGAAGCCCCGGTACCGATGACTCCTACTGTCTGACCGATGAAGTCAATCTCATCCTGCGGCCATTCACCGGTGTGGTATACCGGTCCGGCAAAGGAATCGAGCCCTTTGAAATCCGGTGTGTTCGTGGTCGACAGACAGCCTGTCGCCATCACGCAGAAATTCGCCGATATTTGCTCACCATTGTCGGTCCCGATGACCCAGAGTTGACGATCCCCGTCATAAACTGCGGACGACACCGTAGTGTTGAACTGGATGTCCCGGCGCAGGTCGAAGCGCTCAGCTACGTGGTTGGCGTAACGCAGGATTTCAGGCTGGGTGGCATATTTCTCGGTCCAGACCCACTCCTGCTCAAGTTCAGGGCAGAAGCTGTAAGCGTACTGCATGCTTTCCACATCGCAGCGGGCACCGGGGTATCGGTTCCAGTACCAGGTGCCTCCCACGTCCGCGGCTTTATCCAGGATACGGGCGCTGAAACCAGCGCCACGCAAACGGTGGAGCAGGTAAAGGCCGGCGAAGCCGGCACCGATGACAAGAACATCGAAGTGGCTGGACCGCGAGCGGGAATTATCTGACCGTGATGTCATGAACGCTGGAGTGGGCCGACCGACTCAGGCCGGCTGGATTCAGGATCTTGTTAATACCCAGTGGAGTTTTCAACGAGTAGATTATCCCGAATCAATCTTTTGGTATTCAAGTTCTGATGACAGATTGCATGACCAGGATCAAGCGTGACCCGGGCCAATGATCTGGCAGTCAGCGAAACCTGCGCGAGTTATTCGAACGAGATAATACTGCGTGCAACCTCCCCGGCTGCCAGCGCGTCGTAGGCGATGTTGATGTCGTCGAGGGAATAGGTCCGGCTGATCAGGGGGTCGATTTTCAGTTTTCCACTGAGATAAAGATCGGTAATTTTCGGCAGGTCGACCCAGGGCCGTGCACCGCCGTACCACGAGCCGACGATGGCCTTTTCAGTCCTCGGAAAGGACAGGGCGTTGATCGACACCTCGTCGTTCTCGGGTGCCATACCGACCACGACGGCAGTGCCNCCCGGAGCAAGCATGTGATAAGCCTGATGGATGGTCTGGGCATTCCCAATGGCCTCAAACGCATAATCCACGCCCCGGCCAGTCAGTTTCAGGACTTGCTTGACCGCATCACCACTGCTGCCGTTGACGAGGTCAGTCGCACCGAATTCCCGAGCGTATTCCAGCTTGTTGTCGAGCAGGTCGACCGCGATGATCTGCCCGGCACCGGCGAGTACCGCGCCCTGTACGGCATTGAGGCCAACACCGCCACAGCCGATGACCGCTACCGACGATCCTGCTTCGATGCGAGCTGTGTTGACCACTGAGCCGACGCCGGTCATTACCGCGCAGCCGACCAGGCAGCCTTTGTCCAGCGGCATGTCTGCACGCACTGGTACGGCACCNGATTCCGGTACCACGGCGTATTCGGCAAAACAGGAGGTCCGGGCCATGTGATGGATCGTCTGACCATCCTTGCTCAGGCGACTGCTGCCATCGAACATGGTGTTGCGCGGTGCGTCCACGCCATCACACAGGACCGGGCGGCCGATGATGCAGTAATGACAGGTTCCGCAGTTCGCCCGGAAATTGAGGATCACGGTCTGCCCGGGCACCAGGCGAGTAACACCCGGCCCCACTCGCTCGACCACTCCGGCCCCTTCGTGACCGAGTACCACTGGCAAGGGGTGGGTCCACTCTCCAATCATGATGTGATAGTCGGAGTAGCAGACACCGGCTGCGGCGATGCGCACCAGGACCTCACCTTCGCGGGGTTCATCGAGATCGATGGTTTCCACTGCCATCGGCTGGTTTGGCTCATAAAGTACTGCTGCCTTTATTTTCATCTATGGTGTGCTCCGTTGTCTGCGCCGGATCTGGTATTGACAGATCCTTTACCACCAGGTGCCAGTCAGGCGCCTTCCTTACCGACGATCGTCACTGAGGATACGTTCTGATGCGGGAAGCCACCCAGGTTGTGGGTCATGCCGAACACTGGGTCCTGTTGCCGCTGCCGCTGATCAGCACGGCCGTTCATCTGCAGGTACATCTCATAGATCATGCGCAGGCCCGAGGCCCCGATGGGATGGCCAAAGCACTTCAGGCCACCATCGATCTGGCAGGGCACCTTGCCGTCGGCGTCATAGAAGCCGTCCATGATGTCTTTGACCGCGCCGCCTTCCGGTGAGATGTAGAGGTCCTCCATCGTGATCAGTTCAGTGATGGAGAAGCAGTCATGCACCTCGAACATGCTGATCTGATCACGTGGTTTCTCGATTCCTGCCTCCTTGTAAGAGCGCTCGGCTGCCTTGCGGGTGGTCGCGAAGTAACTGCCGTCCCAGGAATTGTGCTGGGCTTCGGTGCCATTCGAGACGGCCAGCTGCAAGGCTTTGACAGTCACGAGATCTTTCTTACCCAGGCCTCGGGCGATATCCGGTTTGGTCACGATCGCACAGGCCGCACCGTCGCTCACTCCACAGCAGTCAAACAGGCCCAGCGGTTCAGCAATCATCGGTGCATTCATCACCCGGTCTTCATCGATCTTGTTACGCAGGTGGGCTTTGGGGTTGCGTGAACCGTTGTCATGACTTTTGACCGAAACGTGTGCCATTGCCCGTTTCAGATCTTCNGCCGGCACGTGATGTTTGGCCGCGTAAGCAGTGGCCAGCTGGGCAAANGACCCNGGCGCAGAGGCATTGGCCCAGAAAAGGTCATTGACTGATCCTCTTCCGCGCTGTGGCAGGCCGCCGTAACCGGTATCTTTGAGTTTCTCAACACCAACCGCAAGTGCGATGTCGCAGGCCCCTGATGCGACAGCATAGACAGCGCCGCGAAACGCCTCGGTCCCGCTGGCGCAGAAGTTCTCGACCCGGGTGACCGGGATATAGGGCAACCGCAGTGCCATGGCCAGCGGGATTCCNGATTTGCCGACGTGCTGTTCTTCGATCGCAGTGCCCAGCCAGGCCGCTTCGATCTGGCTGGTTTCGATGCCGCTGTCTTCCAGCGCCTCGGTATAGGCTTCGACTATCAGGTCCTCGGCGTTGTCGTTCCACCGTTCGCCGAACTTAGAACAGCCCATGCCCAGAATAGCGACTTTATCCTTGATGCCGGTTGCCATAGTCGTATCTCCTTAATGATCGCCGTCTGTCGGCGTCGCCTTCCAAAAATAGCGCCTGAAACCGCGTTGAGTATCATAGTCTTTGACCCGGAAGACCATCTTCATGGGCATACCTACTTCGAGCCTGCCATCCGGGTCGATATCGGTGAAATCNCTCATCAGCCTTCCGCCGCCCTCGAACTGTACCATGCCGAAATACATTGGCGGATCCGGTGAGTAGATCAAGCGGTCCGCAGTAAAAGAATTGAGCTGTGCCGGTTTGTCGGCAAATGGTTCGNCTTCCTGGGTACCGGTTTNCCCGCACTCCGGGTTGACGCAGATCCTGGATTTCGGGAACTGTTTGGTNCCACAGGCCGTACAGTGCCCACCCATCAGTTCCTGGGTCATTTCCTTGTTCCGGTAAAGTGTGCTGAGCCCGGTCTGCTTGTCGACCTCGGCGCGAATGCCGCGTTCCATGGACATGAGATCGTTGAACGCCAGAAAACGGCTGTAACGACTCTCCTCCCGCCCCCGGGCCAGGTGGCCGGAGATGCCGATTCGACCAGCGACCTGGTCGATGGCATCGGTCACCTCGAACAGCAGCGCATCGCACCCCTGACCGAAACCGGCAACCAGAATTCTCTCCCCAGGTCGGGCAGTTTCGAGCGCATGCACCAGCAGTACCAGCGGATGCGCCGTGCCGGTCTCCCCACAGCGGTCCTGCAGGTTGTCGGCCACGACATCGTCGGCCAGTCCAAGTCTCGTCGCCAACCCACCGGCCACGCGACGCATGGCTGTTGGAAAGCAGAATGTCGTGATGTCGGCGGCCTGTACACCGACCTTCTTCAGCAGTGTGCCGACTGCCGCTGGGACGATCTTCATATACCCTTCGTCCCGGATCCAGCGCTCCTCCCAGGTATAGTCGTAAGACTCACCCTGGCCCCGGTAGTGGTCGACAAAATCCACCGACTCGGTGTGCCCACCGAGCAACCGGGCAACCACTTCACCTTCACCAACCAGCAGTGCCGCGGAACCGTCACCGGTCGTGAGTTCCAGAGAACTCGCCGCTTTGGTGCGCCGTTTCTCACTGGCGGTAACGAGTACCGGCCCATTACNGCGNGTGNCCTGCAGGGCAACCATCAGGCTGGAGCTTCCAGCGCGCTGGGAGGACGACAGATCAATGGTCTGGATGCCGGAATTGAGGTTCAATGCATCGGCAACGATACCGGCGTTCTGCCGGTCCTGAAACGGAAAGCTGGTCGAAGCCATGTAGGCACCGGCCACGATGCTGCGGTCGATGCCGGTCAGGCAGTCGCGCCCGGCTTCCACGGCCATGGTCACGCTGTCTTCGTCCCAGTTGGCCATGGTTCGCTCACCCTTGGCGAGGGCCATGAGCGCGGGGTTGAACCAGGCGTGGGTACGGGCGATTTCAGCGCGCTGCAGGCGCGCCTTCGGCAGGTAACCACCGAAGCTGAGAATGCCAAGATCCATAGTCATCAGTCCTGTTGGTCAATTATGCCTGCACCCTGCGCCGGGCGTCACCGCAGGGTCTTACCCTAAATTGTGGATCAGCGACTGGCGTTGGGTTGTGGGCGGCATTGTAGAGGTTTGGGAAACGGCCGGTAGTTGTCCGTGTCGCTATCACCGAGTTGATGCAGTGAGAGAGTCGGGCTAATCCGTCCAGGTTCATGTATCCGTGATAGTGCTGAACTCCCTTGAGTTCAGCAGCGATTGCCGCAACGCCGATTTGTCGATCTTGTTGGAGGACGACAGTGGCATTGCCTCGGATCGGAAGCTCACCGTCCGCGGGCATTTGTAATGTGCAAGATGAGACCGGCAGTGTTCAATCAGTGTGGCTTCATCCGTTGCTGTACCAGCCTTTGATCTAACGACCGCGTGCACTGTCTCACCCCAGAAGTCGTCCGGCAAGCCGAAAACAGCGCAAGCAGCCACCGCTGGATNCTGTGACAGTACATTTTCAATCTCGATCGGGTAGACGTTTTCGGCTCCGGTAATGATCATCTCCTTGAGCCGGCCGACCAGGTAGACAAACCCGTCCTCGTCCAGGTAGCCCGCGTCGCCAGTATGGAAAAATCCGCCCCGTAGAGCCTCGGCAGTGAGTTCGGGCTGTTTCCAGTAGCCGTTCATCACGTTCGGGCCGCGCACGATGATCTCGCCCGTTTCGCCGTGTTCAAGGGGCCGGTCGGTGCTGTCGACCACTCGCAGGTCAACATAGGAAAGCGGGCGACCGACGGAGGTTAACCTGTTGGCGGCCCTGCCTATCGGGTCGTGTTCNTCCGGGGTCAGGACGGTCAGTACCGGTGAGACCTCGGTCATGCCGTAGGCCTGNCCGAACTGGATGTCTGGCAGCGTCACCATCGCCCGTTCGAGGAGCGCTATCGGCATCGGTGCCGCGCCGTAGGTGATGAGCCGCAGCGACGAAAGGTCGAATTCGCCAAATTGCGGATGTTCCAGGAGCATCGCCAGCATAGTCGGTACGAGCACAATCACATTGATTCGGTGCTGTTCGATGGCCATCAGGGCCTGGGCGACGTCGAACTTCGGCAGGAGCACGGTGTGCGCACCCAGCATCAATGCCGAGTAGACGCGGGATCCCGCACCCAGATGGAACATCGGCCCGGCCAGCAGGTGTGTCTCCCCTTCTCGGAGCCCGAAAAGTGGTGGAACCCCGATGGCATTGGTGAAAAGGCCGGTGTGCGAAAGCATCACGCCTTTGGCCCGGCCAGTGGTACCGCTGGTGTAGAAGATGATGATCGTGTCACTGTCCTGGCTCGCCAGTTCGTTGAAGCAGCGGGGATCGACGGATTGATGTTGCCCAACNATCTGGTCATAGCTGCACATGTCATCCGGTCCCTGATCAGAAGTACCGCAGATCAGTACTTCAATTGAAGGGCAGGCACTGGCAATCGATCGGCCCTCGTTAACAAGATCCGGATCGACNATCAGTGCTTTCGGTGTGCAGTCGGTGACACACTCGACCAGTTCAGCGACAGACAGACGGATGTTGAGCGGCACGAGGATCGCACCGATGCGCGAGGGTGCGTAGTAACACTCGAAATAACGATGGGAATTCAGGCCCAGGTAGGCGACCCGGTCGCCTGGCAGGATACCCAGGTCATGCAGCATGGCGGCGACGCCCCAGCAGCGTTTCTCAAATACCGCCCAGGTGAATATCTCCCGGCCAAAGGTTACTGCGGGCCGGTCCGGGTGGCGGTGGGCCTGGCGGGTAATGTGGTCTGCGATACGCAGCATCAGCCTCTGCCTACAATGCTTCGGCCGATGATCTCGCGCATGATCTCACAGGTGCCACCGGCGATCCGGCTCATTCGTGCATCGGCCCAGGCGCGGGCGATCGGATACTCCCACATGTAACCGTAACCACCGAACAGCTGCAGGCACTCATCCAGCAGTTTACCCAGCATCTCTGATGAGAGCAGTTTGACCACAGCCGCATCCACTGCGTCGAGCCTGCCCTCAAGGTGCATTGCAATGCAGCGATCTACAAAGACCCGCAGCATCAGGGCTTGCGACTTGACGTCTGCCAGCTTGAAGCGTGTGTTTTGGAATGCGGCGATCGGCCGGTCGAACGCCCGGCGGGTCGTCGTGTAGTCCACGGTCCATTCCAGCGCGGCCTCGATTGTGGTTGCCGCACGGATNGCCTGCAACAGTCGTTCCTGGGGNAGCTGTTCCATGAGTTGCANGAAACCACGGCCCTCCTGCCCNAGCAGGTTNGAGGCCGGAACCCGAACTTCATCGAAGAAAAGCTCCGAGGTATCCTGCGCTTTCCAGCCGACCTTCTCCAGATTGCGGCCGCGTTGAAATCCTGCTCGGTNGGTTTCTACCAGTACCAGGCTGACGCCTTTACCTCCAGTCTGTGGATCTGTCTTGCAGGCCGTGATGACGATGTTGGACAGCTGGCCGTTGGTGATAAAGACTTTCTGACCGGAGATCCGGTATTCATCACCATCGCGGATAGCGGTGGTCTGGATGTTCTGCAGGTCTGAGCCTGCTGAGGGCTCGGTCATAGCGATGGCGCCGATCACCTCTCCGGTGATCATCTTAGGTAGCCAGGTCCTCTTCAGCTCGTCACTGCCATACAGCAGCAGGTACGGTGCGACGATGTCCGAGTGCAGAGAAAAGCCAGGCCCCATCGCGCCTGCCCGCGACAGTTCTTCCAGCACCACCACGCTGTAGAGAAAATCGGCACCCGACCCACCGTATTCCTCTGGCACGGTTGCGCACAGCAGCCCCTGCTCACCGGCTTTTCTCCAGACCTCACGGCTGACCTGGCCATCCTTCTCCCATTGTGTGTGGAAGGGAGTGATTTCGTCCGCGATAAAACGGCGCACCGTTTCTCGAAAGATCTCGTGCCCGGTTGAAAAGAGTTCTCGTTCAAACATGGTTCCACACCTCCAGACTCACAGGTTCAGGAAACTGCCACCAGCCCGGTGCAAACATTGCATGTAACAGGCTTCCGATTCTNTTCCGGACCGGTGTTTCAGAGCACATCATTTTGCTCTTTACAGGAACAACGTTACCAGAAAGCGTATCGCAAATGATGGATCTCCGGGTCAATCTAGTTCCGATGGGGAACATTGCGGTAAAGTCTCCAACTAAAACCACCATTGGACAGGATGGAAAGCGATGCTGAGCCGAGAACAGAATGATCTTGTCACCCAGACCGGTCCGGGCACACCAGCTGGGCGGTTGTTGCGCCGCTACTGGCAGCCGGTTGCCCTGTCCGAAGAGCTGGTGGTTGAGCGGCCCCTGACAGGTGTCTCGGTACTTGGAGAACGATTGGTTCTTTTTCGTGACGAGCAAGGTCGTTTGGGNCTGATTGATCGGCACTGCGCGCACCGTGGTGCCGATCTGTGCTACGGCCGGCTCGAAGACGGCGGGGTCCGCTGCCCATTTCACGGCTGGCTGTTCGACGTCGCCGGCGACTGTCTGGAACAACCGGGTGAACCCGAGGGCAGCACGTACTCTGATCACGTCCACGCNAAGGCTTATCCCTGTGTCGAACGCAACGGGATTGTTTTTGCTTTCATGGGTGAAGGCCAGGCACCTGGGCTGGACCGAATGGACTGTTTCGAGGCGCCGGAGGAATACACGTTCGCCTTCAAAGGCTATCTGGAGTGCAATTGGCTCCAGGCGCTGGAGGTCGGTATCGACCCGGCCCACGCGTCGTTTCTGCACCGTTATTTNGAAGCGGGTGATCCTGGCCGGACTTACGGTCAGCAGTTCAGGGATACGGTGGGAGAAGAATCGGTTCCGATGACGACCCTGTTGCGTGAATATCCGCGACCCGAGATCAATGTGGACCGGACCGGTTACGGCCTTCGCATCAGAGCGATACGCGATCTGGCCGACGGTCGCAGGCATGTCAGGGTGACCAACCAGCTGTTTCCGCAGGCCATCTGCATCCCGATGAGCAGCGAGATGACCATCACCCAGTGGCACGTGCCGGTCGATGACACACACTGTTACTGGTACGCGTTGTTCACCAGTTTTAAGANNCCNACNGANAANGNCACGATGCGNAGTCAGCGGCTGGAGCTCTACGAACTGCCACATTACCTGGCAAGGCAGAACAAGCAAAATGACTATGGTTATGACCCGGAGGAGCAACGCACCCGGACCTACACGGGCATGGGTGACGACATCAATGTGCACGACCAGTGGGCGGTCGAGTCTATGGGTGCGATTCAGGACCGTACCCGTGAACATCTCGGTCGAACAGATGCCGCTATCCGTGAATACCGCAGACTCCTGTTAGAGACGATCGCCGATCTGGAAGCGGGCAGGTCGTCTGCCGGTGTCGGCCACACAACGCAGAGGTTTGGGCCCGAGGCGGTTGATGCCATCTCGCAAGGGGCTAACTGGCAGGAGCAGTGGCGCGAACTTGACCGTGAGCGTCGTACGAGAAGCCCCTGGAACGCCAGCCTCGCGGCATCGGCAGCAATCGAGAAGACTGGTACAGACCATGGCAGAAACTGACTCGACTGGTGTGCCGGATTTTGTAGAACGCTTCGGGCTGTGGTCAGAAGCGCAGCGTTCCGCTGCGGTCGGCATCGCACAAAGCGCAGAAAAAAATCTCGATACCCTCCGGCTGTCATTTGCGGATCAGCATGGTGTTCTAAGAGGTAAAAGCCTGGCGGCAGATGGCACAGGTGCTGCCCTGCGCAACGGCTGCGCGATCACCTCTACGCTTCTTGCCAAAGATACCTCGCACCGGACGGTCTACCCGGTCTGGTCGGAGGGTGGCGGTTTTGGCCTGGCGGAAATGGCCGGTGCCCGGGATGTCATCATGGTGCCGGACCCGACCACCTTCCGGGTTCTGCCGTGGCTTTCACGGACTGGTTGGATGCTCTGTGATCTTTATTTTCCTGACGGCTCNNCCGTGCCGTTTTCNACGCGNCGNNTNTGCCAGGATGTCCTTNNNNAGCTGGAATCNCGGGGCTACACCTATCGCAGNGGNCTTGAGATCGAATTTCACGTCCTGAAACTGGACGATGCCAGGCTCGCGCCGGCCGATGCTACTCAGCCCGGCACACCGCCTGAGACCTCACTTCTTGCCCAGGGGTTTCAATATCTGACCGAGACCCGGCTGGACGAAATAGAGCCGGTGGTAGAACTGTTGCGGGCCCAAACCGTTGGGCTTGGGTTGCCGCTACGGTCCATGGAGTCCGAGTTCGGCCCCAGCCAGATCGAGTTCACGTTCCACCCCCAGGACAGTCTGGGTACTGCCGACACTGCTGTTCTTTTTCGCAGTGCCGTCAAGCAGGTCTGTCGCCGCCACGGTTACCACGCGACGTTCATGTGCCGCCCAGCGCTACCCAACCTGTTCTCAAGCGGTTGGCACCTTCATCAGTCACTGGTCAGGGACACCGATGGAAGCAATGCCTTTGTGCCCGAACATGAGGANGAGCGNCTCTCGTCCATCGGCCATAATTTCCTGGCGGGNATTCTGGCGCATGCCCGCGCTGCCTGTCTGCTGACTACGCCGACCATCAATGGCTACAAGCGTTACCGGCCCCACACGCTCGCACCCGACCGGGCCGGCTGGGGGTGGGGGAACCGCGGGGCAATGCTGCGCGTGATTGGTGGTCATGCCGACCCCGGTACCCGGATCGAGAATCGGGTCGGTGACCCCGCCGCCAATCCCTACCTCTATCTGTGTGCTCAGATCATCGCCGGGCTCGACGGCATCGACCAGGCATTGGACCCTGGTCCACCCACGGAGACGCCCTATGAGACCTCGGCGGAGAGGTTGCCGGCCAGTCTGATGGAAGCCATCGCTGCATTCCGTAGCGACACGGTCTTTCGCAAGGCGCTGGGTGATAGTTTCTGCGATTACCTGCTGGCGTTGAAAGAGGCTGAAGTTGCCCGTTTTCTTTCAGAGGTCACCGANTGGGAGCAGAAGGANTATTTCTCCGTGTTCTGACCCGAGTTTCCANCCGTCNTTCCGGACAATCAGATTCCAAGGTAACGGTGTTTGATGTCGTCACTGGCAAGCAGCTCCTGGGAGTTGCCGGACCAGACAGTCTGACCCTTCTCGATGATAAAGTGTCGATCGGCGATCCGGGCAAGGTCTGCCACGTTTTTGTCGATCACCAGAATCGACATGCCGTCTTNCTTGAGGCGCAGCAGACAGGACCAGATCTCGCGTCGTACCAGCGGTGCCAAGCCTTCGGTGGCTTCGTCCAGAATCAGCANTCGGGGGTTGGTCATCAGTGCTCGGCCGATNGCAAGCATCTGTTGTTCACCTCCTGAGAGGAGATTTCCAAGTCCATTGCGGCGCGCCGCCAGAGCCGGGAACATCTGAAAAACCCGCTCGACNTCCCAGCCTTGCACATCGTCACCGCCGGATCTGGCTGNTGCTACCAGATTTTCGATCACGGAGAGGTTNGGGAACACCTGCCGGCCTTCGGGTACCAGGCCGATCCCGGCCTGTGCAATGCGATAGCTGGATAGGTTGGTGATGACCTGGTCTTCCCACAGGATGCGGCCGGCACTGGTCGCAACGATTCCCATGATGCAGTGAACCGAAGTGGTTTTCCCCATGCCATTTCGGCCCATCAGGGTGACGACCTCACCGGGNTTGACCGCTAGACGAACTCCAAACAGCGCCTGGCTCGCGCCATAGTGGGCTTGAATATCTTCAACGCTCAGCATACGTGTCGCACTGTTCCGGATTCTGGCAGATCGGTGGCCGCGTCCAGTTCCTCACCGAGGTAGGCCTGACGTACAGTCTCGTCGGATCGAATGGCATCCGGTTTTCCCGTGGCGATCACCCGGCCCTCGACGAGTACGGTGATTCTGTCGGCAAGTGCAAATACCGCGTCCATGTCGTGTTCCACCAGGATGATCGTACAGGACCCTTTAAGCGCCTGAAGTGNTGCGATCATNCGGGTNGAATCCTCCTGCCCCATGCCTGCCGTGGGTTCGTCCAGCAGNACCAGCACCGGGTCGGTNGCCAGNACCATNGCCATCTCGAGNTGGCGATGTTCACCNTGAGANAGGGGTCCTGCGATCTGCATNGCCTGNCCTTCGAGGCCNACCCCNCGCAATGCGTCCATGGCGGGACCNGTCAGATTCTGGTCACTGTCTGCGCTGCGCCAGAACCGGTAGGAATGACCAGCTTTNGCCTGTACNGCGAGGACCACGTTCTCCAGCACGGTCATNTCGTGNATGATGCTGGTGATCTGNAAAGATCGAGCCATGCCCAGGTGTGGGCGCCGGTGNGCCGGCATGTAGGTAATGTCATTGCCCTTGAAAGTGATCTGACCTGAATCCGGCATCAACACGCCGGTCAGTTGTGAGACCAGCGTTGTTTTGCCTGCGCCATTGGGACCGATGATTGCGTGTACTTCT
This sequence comes from Pseudomonadota bacterium, assembly GCA_002718155.1. Classification (GTDB taxonomy): domain Bacteria; phylum Pseudomonadota; class Gammaproteobacteria; order Arenicellales; family UBA868; genus UBA9619. The sequence goes on along the minus strand of PBDS01000047.1, from coordinate 7,535 downwards.
CGATCCAGGATATCCAGAGTCACCTGGTTGGTCGCGGCGACGCCGCCGAATGCCTTGTACAGGTCCGAGATACTGAGCAGCACGTCGGTGTTCATACTAGTGCGTCCGGCGGCCTGACAGCCAGCTGTCAATGCCGCCCTTGGCGAACAGCACCACCAGGATGAGGAATACGCCGAACACCAGCTGCCAGTACAACCACAGCCCAGACAAGATCTCCTCGAGCAGCAGGAAGACACTGGTGCCGAGCACCGGGCCGAAGACACTACCGGTGCCGCCCAGGACCACCATGAAGATGAGTTCACCTGAACGGGTCCAGTCCATCATTTCGGGGCTGATGAAATTGGTGAAGTTACCCAGCAAGGCACCGGCATAACCGCAGATCGTGCCTGCAATGACATAGCAGGCCAGCTTGTAGCGGAAGGTGTCGAACCCCAGCGACTGCATGCGCGGTTCGTTACCGCGCGCACCCTGGATCACCATGCCGAATCGCGAGCGGACGATCCGCCGAATCAGATACAGGACGAGCAGCAGTGAAACAAAACAGACGTAGTAAAGAACGGATGCATTTTCCAGATCGATCAGGCTGCCGAACTCACTTCGCATTTCGATAACGAGACCATCGTCACCACCGTACTCCTCGATGGAGACGAAGGCGAAGAAAACCATTTGAGCAAAAGCCATCGTGATCATGATGAAGTTCACGCCGCGTGTCCTGAGGCACACAATACCGGTCACTAATGCAAAGACAGCCGAGACACTCATGGCGATTAGGATGTGAAGGTACCCATTGTAGATCTCGTAGTAAGCCGGGATTCCAACGGCGTAGGCCCCAATACCGAGGTAGGCAGCGTGGCCGAAGCTGATCATCCGACCGTAGCCGAGAATCAGGTTGAGGCTGACGGCGGCAATAGCCAGGATGACGAAACGCGTTGCCAGGTCGAGAATGAAAGCGTTGTCAGCCAGGCTCACAATGGGTGGTACCAGTGCCAGTACTACGATGACTGCGCAGCTGACCCAGCCCCGTAGTGTCATTGCACTCAAGCTCGCCAACTCGCCCGCCTCAGCGCCCGCGCGGTCCGAACAGGCCAGCCGGCCGGACAGCCAGGATCACGGCCATCAGGATGTAGATCAGCATGGCCGACACGGCTGGTGCCGAGGTCTCGGCGTTCTGGGCCGACATGAAGAGCTTGAACAGTGCATCAAGATAGGACCTTCCCATCGTGTCTATCAATCCAACAATGATGGCGGCAATGAATGCACCTTTTATCGAGCCTATGCCACCGATCACGATGACCACAAACGCCACGATGATGATCTGGTTGCCCATGCCGATTGACGCTTCGGTGATAGGGGCGATCATCATTCCGGCAAGACCGGCCAGTACCGCGCCCATGACGAACACAATCGAGAACAGCAAGCCGATATTAATTCCAAGAGCACTGATCATGGTCCGGTTCGAGGCACCCGCACGGATGCGCATTCCCAACCGGGTGCGGGTGACGAGGACGAACAGGCCGAACGCCACAGCGAGGCCGGTCATGATGATCGCGATCCGGTAGGTTGGTAGAACGATTCCATCCGTCAGAGTGATCTGGCCGTCGAGCCAGGCGGGCAGTGGAATGACCTGGCCATCCGGCCCCCAGATCATCTGGGTGAGGGTGTCAAAGGCCAGGATCAGGCCGAACGTGGCCAGGACATGATCCAGATGGTCCCGCTGGTAGAGGCGGCGTACCACCACCTGTTCCACCAGTAGTCCGATGACGGCCGTGGCCGGCAGCGCTAGTAAAAGCCCCAGAAGAAAAGAGTCAAGCCACTGGGTGAAGGTGGCGCAAAAGAACGCCCCGACCATGTACAGCGAACCGTGCGCCAGATTGACGAAATCCATGATGCCGAAGATCAGCGTCAATCCGGAAGCAAGGAGAAACAGCAGGATGCCCAACTGCAGACCGTTCAGTAGTTGTACGGTCAGCAGCGTCCAGTCCATGATTGTTCTAATTCAGCTGGCAGTGAAAAATCTAGGGCAGGAAAACATGCCCGGCAGACCCTTGGGAGGGCCTGCCGGGTGGGCTTAACGTTGAGAGATTGAGTCTACAGCTTGCACTNTTCGTGATAGCTGTCCTGNTGATCGGTCAGAACNGTCGACACGTGCGAAACGAACCAGTCNCCGTTGGCNTCTTCNTTNACTGTGCGCAGGTAGAAGTTCTGGATCGGGAAGTGNTTNGGCCCATAGCGGTATGTGCCNCGNACACTTGGAAAATCTGCTTTCANCATNCCNGCACGAATGCCNTCCTGATCATCCATGTCGCCGTTGACNGCGTCAACACCGCTCTTGATCAGCATGATCGCNTCNTAGGACTGNGCTGCGTAGTGGGTCGGGTAACGCCCGGTCTTGGCCTTGAAATCAGCNACGAACTTCTTGTTGGTTGCNTTGTCAAGGTCAGGNGCCCAGAACATCGTNTTCCATGAGCCGAGAACNCCGCCGAGTTTGGCTTTTTGCAGGCGGCCCAGCGACAGGGCGTCGACNGTGAATACNGTGTAAAGCGGNATCACGCCACGAAGGCCTGCCTGTTCGTACTGCTTGATGAAGGCCGGTCCGGCAGGACCCGGGTAGAACACAAAAATAGCGTCGGCACCGGATGCCTTGGCCTTCGCCAGTTCGGCAGAGAAGTCGAGTTGCATGTCCTTGCCCCACTTGGTCATGTCCTTGCCGACGATCTCACCTTTGAAGGTGCGCTCGACTCCAGCCACCATGTTCTTGCCGGCAGCGTAGTTGGGAGACATAACATAGAGTTTCTTGACGCCTTTGGCGTTCAGAACTTCGCCGGTCGCCATCGGGTTCTGGTCGTTCTGCCAGGAAGAGGAGAAGAAGTTCTTGTGGCACAGCTTACCCGCCAGCGGTGAGGGGCCGGCATTGGCGCTGATCAGAAACTTGCCGCCGTCAAGCGCAGACTTGCGTGAGGCCAGCAGTACGTGTGACCAGATGTAGCCCGTGACGAAATGTACGTCGTCCTGTTTGACCAGCTTGTCGGTTTTCTGCTTGCCGATCTCCGGTTTGAAGCCATCGTCTTCGACTATGAACTCGACATCCTTTCCACCCATCTTGTGACCGATGTGATCGAGTGCGATATTGGCGGCTTCCACCATGTCCCGCCCCATGGCGCCGGCCGGGGTCGTCAACGTCGTGACGAAACCGATCCTGACAGCATCGGCAGAAACTGCGGGTGTCGCTACCAGAGCAGCGACCATTGACAGGAATACCATTCGAAATTTCATATCCAATCCTCCATTCTCCTTTACATCCACCCTGGTTCGGGCAGTTTTCTGTGGTGGTAAGAGACGGGCCAGTATGCAATGAATACCGCCCCTGGGGGCGTTGCCAGCAGTCCAATCTCCGCAGTGTTCCGCATATCTGTGCGGCCTGGCTGGCACTGTAATATCATCTTGAGATTCGTGCAACTTGGCTCTGGTATTCAATGCCGGATAATGATGTGGGTCAAAAAGAAAATAGTTCGATCGATGAGATAGTGCTTGTCCGAACGCGCCGCCCAATGTAGCAACAGGCTTTTGTTTAAACGTTTGTTTCTAGGGAGAAGACATGTCAAAGCCCGGAAGATCAGTTAATCAAATTGACGGCCCGGTCGCAGAGGACCTGGTCGGCGAAGTGTGGCCCAGTGCCGAGCCTGGCGAGGACCCGGTGCTCTACGGCCATGCTGTGCTGGAACCCTGTGATCCCGTTGAGGTCCGCAGTCTGCAGACGTTTAAGCTGGCCTACACGGTCGGACGCTATGGGCTCGACGACACGGGCGCTATCCGGGTGGTGTTCCGGGCCATGGGCGATGGACAGCCGCTGCAGGTATCAGACCCTGCCGCAGCGAACTATGTCACGGCCAGCACGAGTACTGGTATACCTCTTGCGGTCGAGTACCGTAGTCGCGGCGTGTCAGCCCGACCTCGCTGGAAATCCTTGACTGTGACCGTAAACGGAGGCTACCTCTGTGAAGGAGATGTCATCACTATCGTCTTCGGCGACACATCCGGTGGTTCACCTGGCATGCGGGTACAGACCATGGCTGATGGCGGATTCGAGTTCAAGGTCCTGGCTGACGTCTGTGCTGTGGGGCATTTTGTACCGATTCCCGACACACCGACTGTAGCCATCGTTCCGGGCCCGCCGGTGGTCTGGAAAGCCGTCCTGCCGACTCTGCGGCGACCTGGCGAGAGATTCCGGTTTGGACTGAAAGCAGAAGATAGATGGGGTAATCCGACCGATCGGGCGACCGGCCACTTCGTTTTCGAGACCAACCTTCCGGTCGACGGGCTGCCGGACGCTTTTGACTATCCCCCGGGGGAGAAAGCCATCTCTTTTGACGGGTTGAGCGTTTCCGACCCGGGCGTACTGCGCGTCACTGTGCGTGATCAATCAGGCGCTGTTGCGGCAGAATCTCATCCGCTGGTCATCCGCGAAGGGCGCTGTGGTGGCTACTGGGGCGACATGCATGGGCAAAGCGGTGAGTCGGTCGGGATCACGACCTCCAGACAGTACTTCGACTTCGCCCGCAACAAGGCGTTTCTCGATGCAACCGGTCACCAGGCGAACGATTTCCAGATCAACAACGCATTCTGGGCCTACCTGAACGAACTCAGTGCCGAATACAACGAGGAAGGAGTCTTTGTGACTCTGCCGGGCTACGAGTGGTCCGGCAACACGGCTGTGGGCGGTGATCGCAACGTTTACTTCCGCAGCGAGGGCCGCCAGATTCGACGTTCATCGCATGCCCTGTTGACCGATCGCGCTGACCTTGACACTGACGCCCCCGACGCCAATCGCCTGTTTGAGGCTTTGACCGACGAAGATTGTGTGGTCTATGCGCACGTCGGCGGCCGCTACGCGGATACGGCCTACGCCCATGATCCGAGGGTCGAGAGTGCAATGGAGATCCATTCGGCCTGGGGTACTTTTGAGTGGCTGTTGACCGATGGGTTTGCACTTGGCCACCGCTGTGGAGTGGTCTGCAACAGCGATGGCCACAAGGGTCGTCCCGGTGCCAGCTATCCAGGGGCCGCGATGTTTGGTGCTTACGGTGGGCTGACCTGTTTCTATGCCGAGGAACTGAGTCGCGATGGATTGTTTGCGTGTCTGCGTCGCCGCCATCACTACGGTACCACCGGGACCCGGCTGCATCTGGACGTGCACGCAGAGTTGCCGAACGGTGGTCGATTGTTCGACCGTGATCCGAAGGCCTTTCCCGACACAGCCTCCTCTGTCGTCAACGAGGTCATGATGGGCGATATCGTCCAGACCAATGACGAGACAGTCAAACTGAAGATTGAGGTCATTACGCAGGCGCCCATTGAACGAGTCGAGGTCCGCAACGGCAAGCAGGTGTTACAGACCTTGCGTCCCTATACATCGGCTGAGTTGGGCAATCGCATCCGGGTTCTGTGGAGTGGTGCGGAATATCGAGGGCGGGGGCGGACGACCTGCTGGAAGGGTCGGCTACGTTTTCAGGGCGCTACGATACGACGCATGAACAAGATCAACATCTGGAACCACGAAAAACTGGCCGATCAGCAAGGATCAGATACGGTGCAGTTCGACACAATCACGACGGGAAATTACGCGGGCTTCGATGCCTGGCTGGACAGTAGCCTGGGTAGCCAGGTCGAACTGACGACCAATCATGGTGACCTGAACACAGCACTGAATGACATCGGCATCGATGACTTGGTGATGGAAGCCGGCGGACTGGAACGCCGTATCCGGCTGTTCCGCCTGCCCGAGGACAACCCGCATCGGGAGATGAACGAGACCGTGTCGGTGCCTCTCGGATCGCTGGGTGACAACCCGATCTGGGTGTCGGTGTACACCGAAGACGGTTTCCAGGCGTGGAGCAGCCCGATTTTTGCTTACCACCAGAAAGGTTGACTGTTTATCCACCCTGTGTCGGGTGACTGGTTAAAGAACTGCTGAACGACAAGAAGGTGCGGTTGCCTAGAGCTTATCTGGGTGGAAAAGTCGCTGGTCTGAACACCGCCGGACGGTTATCCTAACGTTACATAGAAAACGACAAGAGGAGAGAGACGATGAATTTGAAGGCTATAGGTAAATGGTCACTGGCAGTCGTATTTGGCAGCCTCGTACTCATTGCAGGCCCTGTCAGTACAGTTCAGGCGGAGGAATGGACACCAGCTGGTCCGATCAAGCTGTTGATCGGCTTCCGCGCCGGTGGCGGAACCGACACCCAGTCGCGGCTGATCGCCGAAGAGTTGGAGAAACGCAAGGGCTGGAAAATCATTCCGGAAAACGTCGCTGGCAAGGGCGGTGTCGTAATGTCGGGTCAACTCAAAGATCAACCTGCTGATGGCTTGTCGATCGGTATGGCTGTTACCGAGTCTTACGGTTACAACATGATCGCCTCGAAGAAGAGTGGTTATACCAAGGACGACTTCACTTTCCTGACGACTACAACCGGCTCACAAATGGGAATCTACGCCAAGACTGAACGCGGCTGGAAAACCATAGCCGATGTCGTGGCCGCAATGAATGGTGGGGAAGAGATCGCGTTCGGTACCATGAGCCCGAAACTGGCTGACGGAGCTTTCCTTCTGGGTGAGAAGCTTGGGGTCAAGTTCAACATTGTCACTGGTCTTAAGGGCGGCAAGGGGATCATGAATGCTCTGGTGGCTGACGATATCGATATCGGCTGGGGTGCCGTAATCCAGTCCAAGGGCGTGCGTTCTGGACAGTTCGTCAATCTGGCCTCCGGTGAAACGAAGAGACTGGACATATCACCCGATGCGCCTACGCTGACCGAGCTTGGGCTGGCCTACGACTTTGGCGCAAAGTTCGTGTTGGTCGCGCCGGCTGGTATTTCCGATGCTGCCCGCAGTGCGCTGACAAATGCGATCCAGGAAATCGTACGTGACCCGGCCACCAAGGCGAACCAGTTCATCAATAAATCATACAGCGGCCCTGTTCTGATCTCCGGTGCCGAGCTCGATGCCTTCATCAGTAACGGTATCGAAGCGTCCAGAAGCCTCCTAGAGGCAGCATCAGGCGGTTGAATACACCCAGGGAGGGGGGTGTTTGTTCCCCTCCCTCATTCCTGATTGAGCGGTAACAGGATGTTGGTCCGGGCAAAATGAACCAGCACCACTGCTCGTTGGTGCTCGGTCTGCTCTTTATTGTTTTCGCGCTGGTCACCCTGTTGGTCTGGATCCCGCTGGATATCGAAACCGGCGTCACTGAAACGTTGCGGCGGCGGGTAGAGATCGGCGACGCGATGGCGCCGACAGTGATCACCGTCGGGATTCTTATCGCCTCAATCTGGCTGTGCCTTCATTCATTGTTCCGTCTCAGAGCTGGGGATGACCTTCAGGACATAGGCATCTTGTCACTGGAGAATCTGTGGTTCATGATGGCGATGCTTGCTGTCTTTGTGATGGGCTTCGCCCTGATACAGTGGACTGGACCGGTGGCTGTCAAACTGATCAACGTCACCGGTGCCGATATTGGGTCCTATCGACAGCTCAGA
>PBDS01000046.1 GCA_002718155.1 Pseudomonadota bacterium | reverse complement strand
CGGACAGTCTCATCCAGTTGCCTTGGAAACCTGAGGTTGCCTGGTTGGCTGGTGATCTGGTCATGGACGGTAAGGCGGTTCAAGCCTCACCGCGGGTCGCACTGAAACGCCAGCTCGAACGGGCAGCCAAAAAAGGCTATCGCATGAAGACGGGAGTGGAGTGTGAGTACTTTCTGGTGAGTGCAGACGGGATGTCCATCTCGGATGCGAACGACACCCAGAGTAAGCCGTGTTACGACCAGTCGGCCCTGATGCGCCGCTATGATGTTATCAGTGAGATCTGCGACTGTATGATCGAGTTGGGCTGGGGCCCGTATCAGAATGATCACGAAGATGCCAACGGCCAGTTCGAAATGAACTGGGACTACGACGATGCACTGCTCACCGCAGATCGGCATGTTTTTTTCAAATATATGGTTAAGGCGATCGCTGAGAAACACGGCCTGCGGGCGACTTTCATGCCCAAGCCGTTTACCAGCCTGACCGGGAATGGCTGTCACGCGCATGTTTCTGTCTGGGACAGTACTGGTAACAAGAATCTGTTTCATCATGGTCGTGACGAGATGGGCCTGTCCAAGCTGGCCTACCAGTTTCTCGGCGGTATCCTGCACAATGCCGAGGCGCTTACCGCTGTATTTAACCCCACTGTTAACAGTTACAAACGGATCGATGCTCAGGTGACTCTGTCGGGGGCCACCTGGTCCCCCAATGCTGTGACATATGGTGGAAATAATCGCACCCATATGGTTCGCATACCGGACAAGGGTCGATTTGAACTTCGTCTGATGGATGGTGCTGCCAATCCGTACCTGCTCCAGGCTGGCGTACTCGCTGCCGGCCTTGACGGGGTCGAGAATAAGCGGGATCCCGGCAAGCGACAGGACGTCAATATGTACACCGAAGGCCACAAAGTCCGTGGCGCTCGCCGCTTACCGACCAACCTGCTGGATGCCGTTCGTGTCTTCCAGAAAAGCAAGGTACTGCGTGCCGGATTCGGTGATGAGCTGGTCGACAGTTACGCGAAGCTGAAAATTCAGGATTGGCGCAGTTATTCATCGGCAATCAGCCAGTGGGAGCGTGACAACACCTTGGACTGTTGAGCCAAGCAAGTCTCACTGGGGGGCATACGGTGCAACTACGGAACCTGCTGGTCTTCCAGCACATCGACTGTGAGCATCCTGGGGTTTTTCGCTCTATGCTGAATAAGGCAGGCGTTCAGTGGGATGTCGTATCGCTTGATGCAGGTGACAGTGTGCCAGCGCTGGAAGGGTACGATGCTCTTTGGGTGATGGGAGGCCCCATGGATGTCTGGGACGAACAGGACTGCCCGTGGTTAGTGATGGAGAAAGCCGCGATCAGACGCTGGGTGCTGGAATTGAATAAGCCCTACCTGGGGTTTTGCCTGGGCCATCAGCTATTGGCAGATGCACTGGACGGCCACTGTGCGCGCCAGGATCAACCTGAGATCGGAATCCTAGATGTCGGATTGACCTCTGCCGGCCTGACGGACCCGCTGTTCGAGGGTATCGATCCGACGATCAAATGTCTTCAATGGCACTCGGTGCAGGTTAAATCGCCACCGACCGGGGCCGTAGTGCTGGCCAGTTCGGAGGTCTGTCAGTGCCAGGCCATGCGCGTAGGCCAGAATGCTTATGGCATTCAATTCCATGTCGAGTTGCAGGAATCGACGATCTCGGACTGGGGGCAGGTGCCGGCATATGCTGAGGCGCTGGATAATACGCTTGGCCCCGATTCCTTGGCTCGCATGCAGGGGCAGGCCTCGCCACTGTTCCCTGAATTTCGTAAGGTATCCGAGATACTGTTCAGGAATTTTGTCGAGAAAATTGCTTGACTTCAGACCGACCTATCGAAAATTCGGTAGCGGTCGAGGAATATTCGGTGGTTGCCGGGTCTGACCAAATTATCCCGCTAACGCTGACAATCTTCGGGCTGTGGCATACTGCGTTTTGACCTTAACCTGGACCTGCTGAAACGCGGGGAACAACCTTGAACCGAAGTCAAACATCTGGCTTCTTCAAAGCTATAGGCCGCGTCCTGCCACGGCAGGGATTGCTTACCACCGAGGAGGAGCGACGCCCTTACGAATGTGATGGCCTCAGTGGTTACCGGGAACTGCCGCTAGCCGTTGCATTGCCTGACCAGGTCGAGCAGGTCCAGAAAATACTCAGTATCTGTGCAGAGTACGAAGTCCCTGTGGTTGCACGGGGTGCCGGTACAGGGCTTTCAGGCGGCGCAACGCCGCACCGTGAAGGCCTTTTACTTTGTATGACTCGATTCGATCGGATCATCGACATTGACCCGGTTGGCCGTACAGCCAGGGTTCAGCCTGGGGTCCGAAATCTTTTGATCTCCGAAACTGCCGGGCGTTACGGTCTCTATTACGCCCCGGATCCATCGTCTCAGATTGCCTGCTCGATAGGAGGGAACGTCGCGGAGAATGCAGGTGGTGTGCACTGCCTCAAATATGGTCTGACTGTGCACAATGTTCTGCGGCTTGAGGTGGTTCTGATGGGTGGCGAGCGGGTGATCATCGGCAGTGAAGCCCTGGATACCCCCGGTTACGATCTGCTGGCCTTGCTTACGGGCTCGGAAGGCATGCTGGGCGTCGTCACCGAAATCACAGTCCGTCTGCTGCCCGTTCCATCAACGGCCAGGGCTTTGCTGGCATCGTTTAACGACGTGGAAGTTGCTGCCGATGCAGTGGCCCGGGTGATCGGTGCCGGTGTGATTCCTGCTGGACTTGAGATGATGGATAACCTGGCTATTCGGGCGGCAGAAGACTTCGTGCAGGCCGGTTATCCTCGAGATGCTGCAGCGATTTTGATCTGTGAACTGGACGGGACCCAAGCCGAGGTCGACCGACAGGTTGAGCTGGTGTCATCCGTGCTCCGGGAGCAGGGTGCGACCGCGGTTCGAGTGTCGAGTGATGAGACTGAACGACTGAAGTTCTGGTCGGGTCGCAAGAACGCGTTTCCCGCCGTTGGGCGTATCTCACCAGATTATTACTGTATAGATGGGACGATTCCCCGGCGCCAGATCGGCCGGGTTCTGCGCAGAATTGCTGAGTTGTCAAAGGATTACGACTTGCGGGTCGCCAACGTCTTTCATGCCGGTGACGGTAACCTTCACCCGCTTATCTTATATGACAGTAGTAAGACCGGGGAGTTCGAACGGACTGAAGAACTCGGTGGCAGCATTCTTTCGTTATGTGTCGAAGCTGGCGGCACGATCACCGGTGAGCACGGTGTGGGTCTGGAGAAGATCGACCAGATGTGTGTGCAGTTCGAAAGTTGCGCTCTGGAGCAATTTCACCAGATCAAGTCAGCATTTGATCCCAATGGCTTGCTCAATCCCGGTAAGGCTGTACCAACTCTTGCACGTTGTATCGAGTTTAACGCCAGGCATGTCCATGGTGGCGAGTTGCCGTTCCCGGAACTTGAACGGTTCTGACCTAAGGTGAGTGCCCTAGACCGATGTGACTCAATCGTTGCAGCTGTTACTGAAGCTGCTGAAAGAGAAACGGCCTTGCAGATTGTCGGTGGCGATACAAAGTCGTTCTACGGCCGGCAGCCTGAAGGTGCCTTGCTGTCGGTAGGTGAACATCGCGGCCTGACACATTACGACCCGACCGAACTCGTGGTGAGCGCCCGGGCGGGGACTCAATTGTCTGAGCTTTGTACGGCGCTGGCCAATGAGCGACAGATGCTGCCCTTCGAGCCGCCGGGGTTTGGCGACCAGGCAACCGTGGGGGGTACGGTTGCCTGTGGGTTCTCTGGGCCTGCTCGACCGTATCGGGGGTCGCTGCGCGATTATGTTCTCGGCGTCTCGGTGGTGAACGGACGAGGAGAGCACCTGCAGTTCGGTGGGAGGGTGATTAAGAACGTCGCCGGGTACGATGCGTCCCGACTGATGGCTGGCGCTATGGGGACTCTGGGTGTGATTTTGGACGTGTCTTTCAAGGTGCTGCCGATTCCCGAAGCCGAGTGCACGCTGTCATTTGAGAGCGGTGAGCGGGAAGCTTTGCGACGCATGAATGAAGCTGCTGCTTTGCCCTTGCCGATAACGGGATCGTGCTATTACGACGGCATTCTGAAGCTGCGTTTGTCTGGTTCGGCGGTGGGCGTCTCAGCGGCAACCGCGAATCTTGGGGGCGTAGTGGATTCGTTGAATAACCGGCTCTGGGAAGAGCTTGCCGAACACCAGCACCCGTACTATGGTTCGCCGCTGCCCCTGTGGCGACTGTCGGTCCCGGCAGCTGCCGGGCCGCTCGACTTGCCGGGTGATTCGCTGATTGAATGGGGAGGGTGCCAACGCTGGCTATGTTCTGAGTTGCCTGCTGAACATATCAGAGAAGCAGTGCGTGCCGCCGGCGGACATGCCACGCTATTTCGTGGTGGTGATCGTAGCGGCCAGACCTTTCAACCACACGATCCCGTGCTCCACCGTCTGCATTTGCGACTTAAACAGGCATTTGATCCACACCGGATTCTGAATCCCGGGCGCTTGTATCCGGAGTTGTAGCCAATGCAGATTGAACTGGCAGAGTCTCTACGAGATACGCGAACCGGCAAGGAAGCCAGCGAAATCCTTGGTAAATGTGTCCATTGCGGGTTCTGTACAGCGACTTGCCCGACCTACCAGCTGCTAGGCGATGAACTGGATGGCCCCCGCGGGCGGATTTACCTGATCAAGTGGGTCCTGGAAAAGAATGAGTGCTCCGAACGAACTCGGTTTCACCTGGACAGGTGTTTGACGTGTCGTTCCTGTGAATCCACGTGTCCGTCGGGTGTGCGATATGGCCGGTTGCTCGAGATCGGCAGAGATCTTGTCGAACAAGCCGCGCCGCGCAAAAGGGGTGAAAAAATCATCCGCTGGGTCATCAGAAGGTTTCTCGGCGGTCCACTGTTTGCTCCATTTCTCGCCATAGGTCACCTGGTTCGCCCGGCACTGCCAGCTCGACTGGCCAGGCAGGTCCCGCGAAGACGCTCAGCCGGTGAAAGACCGGTAGCCAGACACGCTCGCCGCATGCTGGTGCTAGAGGGTTGCGTTCAGCCTGCCATAGGCCCAAACATCAATGCTGCAGCTGCACGGGTACTGGACCGGGCCGGTATATCTCTCGTCTCCAGCCCGAACGCAGCGTGCTGCGGCGCACTGAGTTTGCACATGACAGCTGTCGGTGAGGCGAGGCAATCGATACGACGAAACATTGACGCATGGTGGCCGCTTTTCGAGTCGGGTGTTGAAGGAATCGTCATGACGGCCAGCGGCTGTGGTGTCACTGTCCGTGAGTACGGTCAATTATTGGCGGATGATCCAGAATACGCAGACAAAGCACAGAAGATCTCCGCGGCGACCCGGGATCTTTCAGAGATTGTTGATCAATCACATCCCGGGGTGGTCGAGGGTGCCGAAGCAATACAGGTCGCGTTCCATTCGCCCTGTACGCTACAACATGGCCAACAAATACGCGGCAAGGTCGAGAGTACCCTGGAGCGGGCAGGCTTCCCGCTTGTCGAGGTCGCAGACAGTCACCTTTGCTGTGGGGCGGCAGGCACGTATTCGATGTTGCAGCCCGATATTTCCGGGAAATTGTTGGGAAATCGATTGAGGTCTCTGCAGAGGGCGAACCCGGATGTCATCGTGACAGCCAATATCGGTTGTCAGGTCCATCTTGAGAGTCGCTCTGAAGTGCCAGTATTGCACTGGATTGAGCTGATGGATAATCCCGGCACGGTTCGAAAAACACATCGCTAGGGGCAATTAATTTCCTTAAAAGCACCATACATGTTCGTTAAGTAATTGATAATTCGATGTTTGTGCTAAATATTCCGATCGGTTGAAATAGGGGTTGCATAATTTAGTGTATTAGTGGATAATAATAATACAAATTAGTAACTTAACGTTAAAGCAATATATTAAGCACAATAGCCGGTAGGGCAAGGAACGAAGAAGCAGATCGCAAACGAAAGACTCCTCCATCCTCCTTTGGTGGTTTAAGCACAGCAAGTTGAAGCGCTGTGCTTTTTTTTCGCCTGGTGGGCGGTGCCTGGTTCTAGGTAAGAGCCTGTGGTTAAGCCGGGCGGTTGTAAGTCGTTGTTCCATCTTGTAACATCCGCGCCTCGATTTTCCTCTGGCTTGCTTTCACCCAATGGGTACTTACTCGGCAAAACCCGAAACCGTACGTCGCGACTGGTATCTGATCGATGCGACCGACAAGGTGCTTGGTAGATTGGCCAGCGAAGTTGCCACGCGCCTGCGCGGCAAACACAAACCCGAGTACACGCCACATGTCGATACGGGTGACCACATTATTGTGGTCAACGCGGCAAAGATTCGTGTGACAGGCAATAAGGTCGAGAAAAAGAAATACTATCGACATACTGGGTATCCAGGTGGGATCCGTGAAACCAGTTTGTCAGATGAGCTGCAAATTCATCCCGAGCGAGTCATCGAAAGAGCTGTTAAAGGTATGCTCCCTAAGAACTCGCTGGGGCGGTCAATGTTTCTGAAACTGCGTGTCTATGCTGGTTCGGAGCACGTACACCAGGCCCAACAACCAAGAACATTGGACATCTGAGACCAGACCCGGCAGATCGAGGCAAAACAATAATGGCAGCAAGCGAACAGGTTTTCTACGGTACAGGGCGGAGAAAATCATCCACCGCGAGGGTATTTCTGACCCGCGGTACCGGAGAGATCATCATCAATCGGCGTCCGCTGGATCGCTATTTCGGCCGGCAGACCGCACGCATGGTGATCCGTCAACCGCTGACTGTGGCCGAAATGGTCGACAAGGTCGATATCAGAGCCAGCGTCAGAGGCGGCGGTAACACGGGACAGGCCGGTGCGATTCGCCACGGGATCACCCGAGCTCTTCTTCAATACGATGAAAGCCTTCGACCCGCGTTGCGCAAAGCAGGATTCGTGACCCGTGATTCACGCGAAGTCGAGCGCAAAAAAGTCGGCCTACATAAAGCCAGGAAGCGGCCACAATACTCCAAGCGCTGAGTCGGTTCCTCCTCAGCACCTTGTTCTTTCCTTGACTTGCCCAGCCCACGGTTTCCCCCATGGGCTGCTCTCTTGATTTACCCGTTGAAGTAAGAGAACCTCCTGGTCTCGGGTGGTTTGTTGGCTACACATGGGAGAACAGCCATGGCTTTCTACGAATTACGACAGTACAAGGTCCGGCCGGGGAAGATGGACGAATGGGTCGATTTTATGGAGAAGGAGATCGTCCCATTCCAGGTCTCCAAGGGCATGGTCATCACTGGTCTGTACAGAGGTGAGGAGGACGACAGTATTTATGTCTGGACTCGTCGTTTTGAAGATGAAACACAGCGGGCACAGCTTTACGAAGCGGTCTATGAGAGCGATTATTGGATCAACGATGTGAGCCCCCGGGTCGATACTCTTCTGGACAGGTCGGCGATTAAGGTGATCAGGTTGTTGCCCACCCCGAAATCGACGGCTCAGTGACCTGCTGAATGTTGCTGAGGCTGCCCTCGCGGAATCGACCCTATCATCTGGGGTCCTATCCCATGGAGGCTCTGCCCACTGATTCGGCCGCCGGTACCCGTGAACAGCAGCGCCCTTCAGTAGATCCCCCTGGTTTTCCCAGTGCGCCTCGAGGGCCACTGGCAGGTGCCTTGCGGGACTATCTTGATATCTTTGTGCAGAATGCGGTGACAGAACCGGCCCCGGCAAAAGGACCTGTTCCGGACGATCCATACCGACGGATGGTCGATATCAAGGGATACAGTTACTTCATGAATGCCTCGCAGGTGGGTATCTGCCGCATGGAACCCAACGCGTGGTGCAGAGGTGCCGAACCACTGGCTCATGAATTTGCAATTGCTTTGTTACTCGAGCACGGACGTATCCCTGAACCCGAAAACCCGGCCAGGGCATGGATCGAACCGGCTGTCGAGGAAGCTGCTGATTGCAGGATAGGTGGCATCGCCGTCTGCCTGGCGGGACATATCGCGCAGCTTGGCTGGTCGGCTACGGCTCATGTCAGGGGTGCCGGTTCGGTAGATGCGGGTCGGTTGTCGGTGCTGGCCGGCTTAAATGTCCGGATTGAAGACGAGTTGCACAACCCATTCATTGCGCGCGGGTTCTCACTGGCGGTCGTGACCACTGATTATGCTTTGGAAGTCGATCAGCCACTGGCTGATAAGGCGTTACGGGCGAAAGGACCCGGCTACTGGCTGGGGCGCAACGGTGCGACATCGGGACGGGAGCGTAACCGCCGTAATCGGCGGGCGACGCATCTGGGCGCGTATCCGATGGAAACTGTTAAACGGGTAGATCATCCTACGACGTTGATCCTGGAGGATGAGGTGCCCAGGGTCTCGAAAAGAGCTGCATTTTTTGACCGGGCACTGCGCGGTGATTTGGGCTCCAAGGCGCAGAAAGAACGCCATCGGTTTGCTTTCAAGCAACCACATACAGCCGGTATGATGGCATCCATGCGGTCTATGGTGCCGGTCCAGGGCGGGGACCCGGGATCTACCGACTGTCGGGAAACACTGTCTGATCCTGGGGCAAATGCCCGGGCTGTTAAATCGCTGTCCTACCTTCTGGGTGCCGATGTGACGGGGATCTGTGAAATCCCCGCTTACGCCTGGTATTCGCACGGTGCGGACGGGGAACCGATCGAGATGAAACATAGATATGCCGTCGTTATGCTGATCGATCAGGAATTTGACACGATGGAAGGAGCATCTGGTGATGACTGGATCTCCGGTACCCAGTCGATGCGAGCCTACCTGCGCGGAGCAGAGATCGCAGGCGTCATGGCCGAGACACTGCGCAGGCTCGGGTTTGCGGCTCGCTCACAGACCAACGTTGACAGCGATGTACTACACATCCCGCTCGTGTTGCTTGCGGGACTTGGAGAGCTTTCACGAATCGGGGAACTGGTTCTGAATCCTTTCGTCGGGCCACGACTGAAAACAGTCGTCATGACCACCGATATGCCACTGATGCCCGACAAACCAGTTGACTTCGGACTGCAGTATTTCTGTAGCCACTGCTGGAAATGCGCCCGTGAATGCCCCTGTGACGCGATTTCCTGGGGTGACAAAGTAATGTTCAACGGCTATGAGATCTGGAAACCCGACGTAGAGCGTTGTGCACGTTACCGTCTCACCAACGCCAGGGGCTCGGCCTGTGGACGTTGTATGAAAACCTGCCCGCTGAACAAGGTGGTGACGGCCGACGGTTCAGTTCTCGAGCGGGTCGCTAGTTGGTGTGGGATCAACGCAGGGATACTCAAATCCGTGTTGGTGCCGTTGGCGGTCCGGATTGACGACTGGCTGGGTAATGGCACTCGTAACCCAGTGAAAAAATGGTGGTTTGATCTCGAAGTGATTGACGGTGTCTGTGTTGATCCTGTCAAGGGAGCAAACAAGCGCGAACTCGAACCGGGTCACCATGTGGATCCCGCCAGACAGAAGATCGCCTATTATCTGGCGAACATGATGCCGGTCCCGAACGATCTGAATGCCCAGCCGACCGACAGGAAAGCCGCACTCGCTGCTGCACCCCACCTGGAAACGGCTTCCGATGCGCTTACACGAAAGGAACAAGGGCAGGCCATGCCCCCGAATTACAGGCCAACTCCGCCCGACCCGGCCGGACCCAGAGGCGTAAAAACGGGTCCTGTGGTTTATGGTGGCGCCGGTCGTCGCTGACGACGATCAATACAGCAAACGCGTAAGGAGCGTTTCGGCGAGATCAGCTAAGCCACTGTGCCATTGTTGTCCCAAAACCGATCTGGGATGATCTGCCCCTGACAGCTGGGTGTTATTATCACGGGTCGCTTTTCAATCGAAGGTTCGAGCGGTGTTGGGGTCCCATACGCGGAAGCCGAGAACGACAGGTCTTCTCCAGGAGTTTCAGCAATGTCATTAGTGTCTTTGTCTTCCGGACGTGATCTTTTCATGACACCGGGACCGTCGATCATGCCTGATCGCGTGTTGAACGCGATGCATCAGCCGGCGCCGAATATTTACGAAGGCGAGATGATCGGGATGACTGACAGCATCCTGGCAGATTTGGCAGAACTTGCGGGAACCAAAGGAAAAGTAGCGCTTTATATCTGTAACGGTCATGGTGTTTGGGAGGCGGCGATCAGCAACCTACTTGAGCCTGGTGACTCAGCATTGTTCTTGAATAGTGGTGCCTTTGGCACAAGCTGGGCGGGCATTGGCCGAACAATGGGTATCGATGTCGAAGAAATCGATTTTGGTCGGTGTGGCCCGATTGACTCTCAGCGCGTCGAGGCCCGGCTTCGGGCCGACAAGGGGCATCGTATCAAGGCAGTCATGACGGTTCACACAGATACGGCGAGTTCGGTACGTAATGACATCGCCGATCTTCGTAGGGCCCTCGATGAGGCCGGCCATCCGGCGTTGCTGGTGGTTGATTCGATAGCGTCTTTTGCCTGTGACCGGTACGAGATGGATGCCTGGGGTGTAGATGTGACGGTGACAGCCTGCCAGAAAGGTCTGATGACGCCCCCGGGATTAGGCTATCTGTTATTAAACGACAGAGCACAGGAAGCTGCTAACCAGGTTCCTTTCCCGTCACCTTACTGGGACTGGCGGTCACGGATCGAGCCAGAGGTGTTCTACCAGCGTTTCTATGGTACCGCGCCGACCCACCTTTTGTTTGCACAGCGAGCAGCGCTGGATATGATCGTCGAAGAAGGTCGCGAGGTGGTCTGGTCACGACATGCGGCACTCGCCCGTGCCGTCTGGGCTGCGGTGACGGCCTGGGGAGCAGACGGGCCGATGCGGTGCAATATCGATGACACCGCGTGTCGTTCCCACGCAGTTACCACCATACGAGCCGATGGACATGACATGGCCCGGATGCGCCGCTGGTGCGAGGATCAGGCTGGCTTGACGCTGGGTCTGGGCCTGGGATTTGACCTGCCTGAATACATGGGTGGAAAATCTGTGTTTCGAATTGGCCACATGGGGCACATGAATCCTCCCATGCTGCTCGGTGCACTGGCCACCATAGACACGGCATTCAAAGCGTTGGGTCTGGCGCATGGCGGCGGCGCAGTGGAGCGCGCGGCCGAGTCACTCAGCAAGGCGAGTAGCCAGGCTCTTTAGCTGAAAAATTACTATTGAGGAGTATGACGATGAGAAAACACAGGTTACTCGGAATTGTTGTTGCTGCTGGTCTAGCCCTTGGGAGCGCCTCGATTCAGGCGGGCTGGGACCCTTTCAAGAAGGGCCAGGGGGACACTGCAACCGATGCCGAGGAGGTCGATACTGCGATCGCACAGTTTCTTGCCGAGGACAGGAGTCTCAAGGCGTTCTTTGACGAGGCGTACGGTTACGCGGTTTTCCCCAATGTCTACAAGGGAGGGATCGGTGTCGGTGGTGCTTATGGAAAGGGCCGGGTCTACCGCCGGGGAGAGTATGTTGGCGATTCAAAACTTTATCAGCTGACGGCGGGGTTTCAGCTGGGCGGACAGGCGTACTCCGAAGTCGTTTTTCTGGGCGATGCAGATGCTTTCGAACGGTTCACCTCGACTAAAATGGAATTCAGCGCACAGGTCTCTGCGGTAGCTGTGACCGCGGGAGCGTCGGCCGACGCGGCATATGAAGACGGTGTCGCGGTGTTCACGCTTGCCAAAGGCGGGCTGATGTGGGAGGCCTCAGTCGGTGGACAGACCTTTGAGTTCGAGAAGAAAACCGGGGACTAAACAGGCTGTGCAGAACTGACTGCCGATAGAAGAGTTCGTGATGTTCAGTCCAAAGACGCGTGGATGAAATCTCAACGTGATTCTTCCACCGGCAATGAAATGTACAACATGAGTCTGGATTACAACGCATTTGACGCATTGAGTTTTGACTGTTATGGCACACTGATCGACTGGGAACGCGGTATCTGGGATGCCTTCCGGCCTCTGATCAAGGCCAATGACGACTCCGACCTGGTTCGGGAGGTGACATTACGCAGATTCGCGGAGTTGGAGAACGCTCAGCAGGCAGCCACCCCCGACATGTTGTACTCGGATGTCTTACGCCATGTCCACGGTCGATTCGCCGATGCCAATGGCCTTGTCGCCAGCGCATTACTGAACCAGGAATTTGGAGATTCCGTCGCCCGCTGGCCGGCATTTTCTGACAGTGCCGAGACCCTGCAGCGGCTCAAGAACCGCTACCGACTGGTCATTCTGTCGAACGTTCACGACGCAGGATTTGCTGCATCGAACCGTCACCTGGATGTGGAATTTGATGCGATCTACACCGCAGAACAGATTGGCTCCTACAAGCCGGATCCTGCCAATTTTGACTATCTCTTCAACCACCTGAGCAAGGATCTTGGCATCGACCGCTGCCGGACGCTGCACGTGGCACAGAGCCTCTATCACGACCACGTGCCGGCAAAAGCTGCTGGTATGACCTGCGTCTGGATAGACCGGCAGAACCTGTCGTCGGGAGGCCATTGGGGCGCGACGGCCGCAGTCGAGCAATGGCCGGAGGTCGACGCCATATTTGCTGACTTAGCCTCGTTCGCTGATGCTGCGCTAGGCGTGTAACCAGAACTGACCCACTGGACTCAGCGCCCTCAGCGTTGTAGCCAGTAGCGCTGCTGTAGGTGGCCAGATCAGAGCGTATTCAGTTCTTCCAGTGTCTTTTGCACAGAGTCGGCATGACCTTTGGTTTTGACCCGTTTCCAGTGGCGAGCGACCTTGCCGTTGGGGTCGATCAGCACGGTGGACCTGATAACGCCCACGGTGATTTTCCCGTACATGTTTTTCTCACCCCAGGCGCCGTACTTCTGCATGGTCTTGTGATTCGGGTCAGAGAGAAGTCCAATCTTGAGTTTGTACTTGCGGATGAACTTCTGGTGGCTTTCGACGGAATCC
The DNA here is from genome assembly GCA_002718155.1 of Pseudomonadota bacterium. Taxonomy (GTDB): domain Bacteria; phylum Pseudomonadota; class Gammaproteobacteria; order Arenicellales; family UBA868; genus UBA9619. Next base: position 6,720 of record PBDS01000046.1, on the reverse strand, counting down.
GGGCTGCACCCGTAGACGATCGCACCAAGCTTCTGAAAAGCTCTGAAGTTAGCAGTGAAGTCACGGGCCTCGATTGTGCAACCCGGAGTGTCATCCCGGGGGTAGAAATACAAGACGACCCACTGGCCTGCGAGGTCATTCAATTTGATCTTATCGCCATCTTGATCATTCAAAGAAAACGATGGTGCTTTTTTCCCTTGCTCAANTGTCATNTATNGTGTCCTCNTGGAATNGGAAATNTCTCNCCTGGNCTTCNACATCTGAATAGNTCGAATGCCTTGTNACGCTGTGAACAACATCGAATAATACAAGAATAGGTCGACTCACAGGACNAANCACTGCTGAATGAGTATCGTCCGCCGAAACATTCATGGTGTGGCATATCATGACCCGGANCAAGCNNACTNCGGNTACACGCTTTTTGCACCCATGTTCGGGCGCAATGTCTGGCTGATCAACATGGCGGGNNAGGTNGTGCATCGCTGGCANATGGAAAACGTGCCGGGTAATTACGGCAAGCTCCTGAAGAACGGTAATCTNCTTTATGCGGGNAAGCTGATGCCGTCNCCATTNCCCGAATTTGGTGGCAACGGNGGTCAGTTGATAGNGGTTGACTGGGCGNGGAATACTGTNTGGGANTACCGAGATCCTTTGCACAGCCATTGTTTTGCCNAAGCAGANAACGGTAACTTGCTCATCGCCCAGTGGCGAGCGGTGCCGGAAGACATCGCCAGGGTTGTACAAGGCGGTCAGCCCGGTACGGAAAGAGAAGGTGTGATGTGGGGTGAGGCGATCCAGGAAATCGACCGTCGCTCGAGAGAAGTGATCTGGGAGTGGCGGACTTTCGATCATCTAGATCCCGATATCGACATCATTGGTCCGCTNCATCCCCGGGATCGCTGGACCAACCTCAACGCGATAACCGTGCTGGCCGACGGGAATCTCCTGGTGAGTTTCCGTTGTATCAATACCATCGCGATCATCGATCGGACNCGTGGCGATATCATCTGGCGTTGGGGGCCAGGTGAGATTGCGGGGCAGCACGATCCCACGCAACTCGAGAACGGCAATATCCTGATGTTCGACAACGGGGCTCATAGGGCCTACACCACCATGGATTTCTCCCGGGTCATCGAAGTGAACCCCGAGTCTTTGAGAATAGAGTGGGAATACAAAGACGATCCGCCGTTTGATTTCAACAGTTTTATCTGTTCCGGTGCCCAGCGTCTGGCCGGTGGTACGACGTTGATCTGCGAAGCACTCAAGGGTCGCCTGTTCGAGGTTACACGGGAGGGCGCTATCGTTTGGGAATACCACTCACCGTTTTACTATCCACATGGTCTGTTTGGAACGAACAACATGGTCTTTCGTGCATATCGGTACGAGGNGGATCANCCNGGTGTCCGGGANGCCGATCTGGATCCTCGCCGCTATGAAGACATCAATCCCCAGTCGCCCCCGCGGTTCACCCAGGGTTGGTCGAGCGATCTCGCCCATGCTACTGGCAGCAGTTTCGAGATCGGCGGGTTTCGTACCGGCAGATGATGGGATCTGACCGGCCTGGCCAACCCTGACAAAGCCCCTGTCTGGGNTAGCCTAAGTCCGAATCCATGTGTCGGCACAAGAATGATACCGCCGTAGGGACATTTCAGTTGACGACGAGTTCCAGAGACGAGCGACTCAGGCGTTCGCAACCGTTGTCGGTGACCAGCACGCTGTGCCCGAGCGTCATCGCGCGGCCGGTGTCGGAGTTCGCCAGGATCATATGAAGGAAAAAGACGTTGCCNGGCANCATGACCCGNGGGTTNNCCTGGTAGAACATGGGCGGGTCCACCCANAGCGGGTTGAAGACTGCACCCATCCCATACCCGCAAGCGCGCATTCGGTGNTCCTTGAAACCNNCTGAATCCATGACNTTCGCGTGAGCCTGGTACACGTCGCCCATCGNCTTTCCGGGCTGGACGGCTTCTTCACANGCCACTAACGCATCCGCACACGCCTGGTGCATAGCCAGGTGATCGGCATGGGCCGTGCCTACAAGTAATGTTCGGATCATAGCGGCGTGGTAGCGCCGGTAGGCCCCAGACCACTCCAGAGTCAACTGATCCTCAGCGTCCAGGTGTCGTTTGCCGCTGTGGTATCGAACCAGCAATGCGCTCGGCCCCGAACCGATAATAAATTCGTTGCCTGCGTAATCGCCATCGCCGCGAAAGACAGCGCCCTGCATTGCGGCCAGGATATCGCCTTCGAAGGCCCCGGGCCGGCCGAGCCGGACAGCTTCGTCCCAGCCATCGTCTGACAGCGCTGCGGCTTTGCGAATGTACTCGATCTCCTTGGGACTCTTGACGGCGCGGAACAGATCAACCAGGGTGGAAGCATCGGCCAGCGTGCAGAAATCGATCAGGGCGGGCTCGAGCAACCGCCAGTTGTGTGCCTTGAGCCCGTAAGAATCATATTCAATCCCGAGGGCTCTGTTCTTGAACCCCAGATCTTCAAGCATACTGCGTAACTCCAAGGCGGGATTCACGCCCTCGACATCGTGCCAGATGCGGATATCCTTGATGTCTGAGGTATACCGAGCCTGGCGCAGATCAGGCAATCGGGTCAGTAGCGCGGTGTTGCCATCGNTNTCGATGACCAGGCACTGNAACATACTGAAGCCGAAGGAATCGTAGCCGGTCAGGTAGTACATGGATTCCTGCTTGAAGATCAGCAGGCCNTCGAGTTNGAGCTCATTCAGNCGTTTGGCGATGGCTCCACGGCGGGCCTGCATCTCTTCGAGGCTGAAGTGCGTTGGCATCAGGTTCTCTCTATTAATAAGCTTGCCAACGACAATAACAGGTCCCCGTTACCGAGCCGGGGGACGACCTTAATCCGCCCCGGGTGATTGTACTGTGGTGTGACGGCAGTCGCGGTCTCTATACCCGCCCAAATGTCTGGCACGAGGGGATCTTCCCGGTTGCTGATGCGCAGCGGCCTCTCGACCGGCAGGGCAGGGTGCACGTCCGTGTCAGTTGTGATTTCGGAGATGAGGTCGGACTCTATCTACGTGCTCCGCTAGGATCTACCAGCGATTGTTTATGTGTATCTTGGAGGAGTGAAATAAAGGGTATAGGCCAGAATCTCGCTTGGTGCTTGTATCTGACCCATTCCGCCCCCATCTTGAATCATGGAGAAAGACCATGTTGGCCGGATTCATCATCATCATCGCGGGTGTGCTGATCGCATTGCACCCCCCGTTTTTGTCGCTGATCGTATCGGTGCTACTGATTATGGTCGGGGCACTGATTTTTGCCAGTGCCTGGCACCGGCGACGGCTCGCTCGACACAGCGGTGAATCGNTCATCCAGATGATCCTGCGCTACTAACCGGAAGGCCTTGTGAGGTGCGCCGTAATTCCGTGGATTCGGCTGTTACGAGAAATACGTGATTAACAGCAGGCTATATTCCGACGACCCGCTGACGCTAGTGGTAGCCGGCTCCATTTCAGCAAGTCTCATCGTNTAGTATTTCTGTGCGCCGGCCAAACAATGGGGNTCTGGGTCTCTGGAATGATTGAGTGACTTGCGAGCGGCCAAGGTCAGCCAACTGCGCAATTCATCCAATTGCGTCTCGACGCCAGGGCGTCTATTCTTTTGGGCTGGAATGATTTCAAGTTAGCTGTCTAACCTAACAGGACAATCAGGTGGCTGTTNCGATACCAAAGTTTGGCCTTAATCGGCATGACACGTCTTCGGTAGGTGCCTATGCTGCGGATGTGGCGCGCGCCGAAGCATTCGGCTGGGATGCTGCTTTCCTTCCGGACTCCCAGCTTCGACGCAGGGATACTTACGTATTGCTGGCAGCTGCAGCTCAGGCGACCCACGCTATAGAGATCGGCCCTCTGATCACTAATCCAGTGACCCGCCATCCAACGGTGACGGCATCGAGTATTGCGACCGTTGCAGAGCTTGCTCCCAACAGGACCCTTCTGTGCAGCGGAATTGGAGATACTGCTGTGAGGCTGGCCGGCCTTAAGCCCGCCCGGATCCGGGCGCTCCAGGATAGTGTTCAATTGATGAAATCTCTCCTCCAGGGTAACAAGGTGGAGGTCGGCGCTGTTCGCCCTGCGAGACTCCCTTTCGCCATCGATGTTCCAGTCTGGCTCGCTGCCGGCGGGCCGCGGACACTGGAGATGGCGGGGTCGTGTGCGGATGGAGTTTTCATAAGGGTCGGTACCCACATTGAAAACATTCGCGACTCGGTGGGCAGAGTACGCGCGGGTGCTGACAAGGCCGGGAGGGATTCTGATCGTGTCGGTCTGGGCGCAGTGTTTCACACAGTGTTTACCGAGGACGAGGAACAGGCCTTGCTTATGGGTAAATCAATGGCTGCCGGGTTTTACGAATACTCACCCATGCTTATCGACAATCTGGAACTCGGCTGGCCAGGCCCCCATCCAGAACTGTTCAAATCAGATGCGCGGGTGTGGCCGGATTTCCACCATGCACCGGATCTGGTCTCCAGTGGGCGGTATGTTGATTTCCTGACAGAGGACCACGCAGGCGCGTTCTGCCTGCAGGGTTCGGCATCAGCCATAGCGGATCAACTGGCCGAGCTACTTCGTTCCGCCTCCGATGAAGGGATTGATTTTGAATATGTGGTGCTTCAACCCATACCCAACCCACCTACACCGGACCCGGGCCCGCAGGCATACCTCGAAAAAGTCCCTTCCGACATCTTTCCACGCCTTAAAGCGCTGTTGGCGTGATTCCTCCTGGGTTTGATCACCCAGCACTTGTTGTTCATCGCCGTCGGCCATAACTGGCTACTCCCACTGCCTATTGCCGGAGAAGCACAGGTGATGCGATATCTCCTTTTTGGTTGGATTAATAGGGTGACTTCGTCAAAAAATGGCTTTTTTGACGAAGTTGCTGATTTTACGGCCGAAACCAGCGCGGCCATGGTAGATAGTCTGGGTCAATTTCCTGATAATACGCTCTCATGGGCGTTCCCGTTGGGCGATGAGGAACTATCATGAAACCCGAGTTACTGGCCTATGACGGGGCTGACTGCTGAGAGGTTGTTTATGTGGGAGAAACTGCAACTGAAAACGTTGGCAGGGCCTGCTGGTTTGTGGGTTGCGATCGTTCTATTAGCTGTGGCCGGCATAGTCGGTGGTTTGTACTTCCAAAATGATGCTGATCTTCATCGGGCCGAAAACAAGCAACTGAGAAAAGACCTCGAAGGGCAGGTGGCCCAGGCCAGCGCTGGCCAGGCGGTAATAACGGAACGGGTGGCGTCGCTCGAATCCCAATCGTCCGACCTGTCGGCACAGGACGAGAAGTTACGGGGCGAGAGTGGGCAACTGAGAACCGACCTGGCGGCACAGACTGCCCGGGCAAGTGCCGCCGAGGTAATCATGGCTGAACGCCTGACGGCTCTGGAAAAACTGTCCGGTGATATAGAGCAATGGCGAAGCGACTTTACCCAATTGGGGCAAACCTTGGCGAGCATCCGGGCCGAGCGTGATCAAATGGCTGATCAGACAGTCGCTGCGCGGGGAGCTATGGCCAACAGTCTTGAAACCCTCAAGACGTTGTCTGCCGATCTGGAAATGTGGCGAAATGACTTTTTGCAACTGGGACAAGCCCTGGCGGGTCTGCAGGCTGAAGACAAACAACTAAGGACGGAACTGTCCGCCCAGACTGCCGCTATCCAGGCCGAGCAAACTGCGATCTCCGGTAGGCTGGCCACGGTGGAAACGGCCTCCAGCAAACTCGAACTGTGGCAGCGAGACTTTGCACAACTGGGGCAGAGTCTGGCCGCTTTACAGACCGAGGATGTGGCTCTCAGAGAACAATTCACTGCACAAGCGGCCGGTACTGATCTCGCCCAGTCAGCCATGTTGGAACGCCTGGCATCCTTAGAGAGCACGACTTCGAGCCTGTCGATAAAGACTCAGGAATTTACAACGGTGAGCGAGCAACTGGGAGTCGACCTGAAGTTGCAGGAATCTCAGTCGAGTAACGCGCTGAAAGCCATCGCGACTTTGTCGGAGGAATTTGCCCAGTCGACAAATGACTTGACGCAGTTAGGGCAGGTCCTTGCGAGTGCAAAGGCCGAGCGCGAAGTAATGATTGCAAGCACCGGTGAAGCTCGAACTGTGATTGAGACCCTCTCAAGTGATCTCGAGCGATGGCGTCAAGACGCTATTCGGTTACAAGCCGGGCTGGCGACTGGCCAAACCGAGCGCTCACAGCTAAGAGCAGACTTGGTTGCGGGGGCTTCAACTGCCCGTGCTGCAAGGGCGGTGATCTCGGAAAAGATGACGTCGCTTGAGTCTGAGGCCCAGGCATTGGCGGCACAGGACCAGGCGCTGGCGGCTGCGGACCAAAAGCTGACGGCGGATTTCGCGACCCAGACTTCAACTGCCCGTGCGGCAAGGGCGGTGATCTCGGAAAAGATGACGTCGCTTGAGTCTGAGACCCTAGCGTTAGCGGCACAGGACCAGGCGCTGGCGGCTGCGGACCAAAAGCTGACGGCGGATCTGGCGACCCAGGTTTCAACTGCCCGTGCTGCAAGGGCGGCGATCTCGGAAAAAGTCGCGTTGCTTGAGTCTGAGATCCTGGCGTTAGCGGCACAGGACCAGGCGCTGGCGGCTGCGGATCAAAAGCTGACGGCGGATCTGGCGGCACAAGCTTCAACTGCCCGTGCTGCAAGGGCGGCGATCTCGGAAAA
>PBDS01000045.1 GCA_002718155.1 Pseudomonadota bacterium | reverse complement strand
AATCAAGCCGCCACCACTCCCCACCTTTGGGGCGTATTAACAGGTACATGCCCCGCTCATCAGCGAGTTTGTACTGCTTTTCTTTAGGTTTGGCTTTGTCGACCTTTAGATTGGTCAGAGGCATGACGGTAACTGGGCAAATGGGCCCTGAGTTACCGTCAATTCTACCGTCAGATTCTACTAAATTGGGCTGGACTGGTCTGGACGGTGATTTTCCAATAATGTCTATATTTAAAGTGTTATTTGGACGATATTGGACGCTATTGGATATGTGTATGGTGGCTATGGGTGGGATCGAACCACCGACCCCGGCATTATGAGTGCCGTGCTCTAACCAGCTGAGCTACATAGCCGAGATTGGGCGCTCCGTACAGGGTANCCACAGGATNTGCGGNTGGTATCGACNCCCTGCAGCTTNAGACATTGAAGCGAAAATTCATTATATCACCGTCGGTTAGTACGTACTCTTTACCCTCCAGTCGAAGCCTGCCCGCCTCCCGCGCACCCTGCTCACCACCGAGGCGAACAAAATCATCGTAGGCAATGGTCTCCGCACGGATGAAACCCCGCTCGAAGTCAGTNTGTATNACCCCGGCTGCCTGTGCGGCACTTATGCCGCTTCTGACCGTCCAGGCCTTTGCTTCCTTCTCCGCTGCTGTGAAAAACGTCTGCAGTCCCAATAGCCGGTATCCCGCCCGAATCACGCGGTTCAGACCAGGCTCTTCCAGACCGAGATCCTNAAGAAATGCCGTTCGATCTAGGTCATCCAGCGCGGCGATTTCCTGCTCGATTCTGGCGCTGACCAGCACGATCTCGGCACCGCCTGGCTCGGCATGTGACCGCAAGGTTTCGATCCGGGTGTTATCGCTNGAATCTTCTTCACCGACGTTTGCAATGTAGACCACCGGTTTGTTCGTCAGCAGACACAACGCCTTGACCTCGAATCTGTCCGCCTGATCCAGTGCCATGTTGCGAACGGCGCTTCCAGTATCCAGCCACTCGTGGACCCGTTGGAACAGCTCCATCAGGCGACGCTGCTCTTTATCGCCATTCTTGGCAGCCTTTTCGGTTCGATAGAGCGCGCCCTCGATAGTGGCGAGATCGGCCAGCGCGAGTTCGATCTCTACGGTCTGGATATCAGCCAGTGGGTCGACCCGGTCCGCGACATGAGTCACATCGGTGTCTTCGAAGCACCTCACAACATGAGCAATTGCATCGACCTCACGGATNTGGGCGAGAAAGCGGTTGCCGAGGCCTTCGCCTCGGGACGCACCAGCCACCAGACCGGCAATGTCTACGAACTCGATTACCGCGGGTACAACTCTCGCGGGCTTTACTAGCCCGGCAATGGTATGCAGGCGTGGGTCCGGCACCTCCACCATACCCGTATTGGGCTTTATCGTGCAGAATGGATANTTCTCAGCCTGGACAGAGGCCCGCGTCAGCGCATTGAACAGGGTCGACTTACCGACGTTGGGCAATCCAACGATACCGCAGCGAAACCCCATTCAGTCCTCAGTCTCACTGGGACTGCTGTGAAGCTGATTCATGACCTTCTCCCAATCGCCGGCAGCAATACTGTCAAAGAGGTCCACAGCCCGCTCGATCGCCTCGACGATCGCGTCCCGGTCGCTCGACGAAGGTGTGCGCAAAACGTAATCAGTGACGTCATCCGGATTGCCAGGGTGGCCGATTCCCAGACGCAGGCGCACGAAGTCTTGTGAACCGAGTTCGCTGAATATGCTGCGCAGGCCATTGTGCCCACCGTGGCCCCCAGCGCGCTTTATTCGGGCNGNCCCCGGCNGTAGNTCCAGGTCATCATGCACAACCAGAACCTGACCGGGATCGATGTCGAAATACCGGGTCACTGCTGAAACAGAACCACCGCTCAGGTTCATCCAGGTGGCGGGCCGGAGCAATCGCAGCTTGCGACCGCCAATCAGGATCTCGGCGAGATCCCCGCGAAACCGGCTCTCCGATCTGAAAGCAAGGGTCTGCCTCCGCTGCAGACAGTCCAGAAACCAGCAGCCTGCGTTGTGCCGGGTGTGCGCATAACCAGGACCCGGGTTACCCAACCCGGCNATAAGGGAGATCCCGTCCATCAGGCAGGATCACCCGAAACAGCCGCTGGGCACTCTACTACCCGAGGGTAAACGACGAACAGGCTTTTAATCTTCGGACTTTTTCGCCGAATCTGCATCACCGGCCTGTTGTTCACCCTCCGGCGCAGCACCTGCTTCTGCGCCCTCACCCTCAAGACCTTCGAGGTCTTCTTCGGCATCAGCAACTTCATCTTCTTCAATCACCCGNGGCGGGGCNATCGTTGCGATGGTCGGATCCTCTCCTTCGAGTGCCGCGGTACTCGTGATCTCCACACCTTCGGGCAACTGGACGGCTGAAAGGTGAATCGTCTCGTTGATACCCAGAGCTGAGACATCCACAGCGATGTACTCGGGAAGATCCTTGGGCAAGCACGTGATGTCCAGTTCTGTGATCAGGTTCGAGAAGATACCTTCGTCGACCTTTACACCGGGCGCCTCATCAGCACCTTCAAAGTGAAGTGGCACTTTGATGTGCAGTTTCTCAGTCGCCTTGATTCGCTGAAAATCGACATGGGTGACACGTGGCCTGTAGCGGTGCCGCTGGACCTCGCGCAGGATTACCTGCTGTGGACCCGATGTCGTGTTCAGCGAGATGATCGCTGAATGAAATGCCTCGATATCCAGGTTGTGCATGATCTCGTTGTGATCCAGCAACAGCGCTTCGTTGTCCTTGCCGGCACCGTAGACCATGGCGGGCACCCGTTCAGACCGGCGCAGACGTCGGCTTGCATTGGTGCCGAAAACGTCCCGTGGTTGCGTGTTCAATTCAAAAGCTGTACTCATTTCTCTACTCTCCTTGGATTAGCGCGAACAGTTCACGCATCTCACGACCGACATCCAGGTTTAGCCTGTTGTATCACCAGTCACTCCATGAACAGCGAACTCACCGAATCGCCCTCAGCGATTCGGCGAATAGCCTCGGCCAGCAATTCAGCGATACTGATCTGCCGGATCTTTCCACAGTTCCTTGCCTCGTCATTGAGCGGAATCGAATTGGTCACCACGATCTCGTCAAGTTCCGACGCCATGATTCGTTCGACGGCACTACCCGAAAGTACAGGGTGTGTACAGCAGGCCGAGACCTGTCTCGCACCGGCGTCTTTAAGGGCCGAAGCGGCTTCACACAAAGTGTTCGCTGTGTCCACCATGTCGTCCATCAGTACACAGGTATGATTGTCGACTGCCCCGATGATGTGCATGACCTTGGCCTCATTGGCCTTGGGTCGTCGTTTATCGATGATCGCAAGATCGGCCCCGAGCTGTTTGGCCATGGCCCTGGCCCGGAGCACCCCGCCCACGTCGGGTGAGACAACNAGCAGGTTTTCAGGCTGCTGTCGCCACAGTTCACTGTTGAGAACTGGCGCGGCATAGATATTGTCCACCGGCACATCAAAAAACCCNTGAATCTGGTCGGCGTGNAGATCCATTGTGACNACCCTGTCGGCACCGGCGACACCAATCATGTCAGCTACCAGCTTGGCCGTGATCGCGACACGCGCTGTGCGGGGTCTACGATCCTGGCGAGCGTACCCGTAATACGGCATCACCGCTGTTACACGCTCGGCCGAGGAGCGCTTCAAGGCATCGATCATCACCAGCAGTTCCATTAAATTTCTGCTGGCCGGGGCACTGGTCGGCTGGATCACAAAAACGTCGCGGTCGCGAACGTGCTCCATGATCTCAACGTTTACCTCACCGTCACTGAAAGTGCCNACGAGCGCCCGCCCGAGCCCGGTCCCCAGGTGCCCGGCTACTTCTTTCGCCAGCTCGGGATTGGCATTACCAGTAAAGATTGCGAGGTCTTCGAACGCCACTATCGATTCTCCACTGGTTCTACATCAATGTGGCTGGGGTGCCAGGATTCGAACCTGGGAATGCCAGAATCAAAATCTGGTGCCTTACCACTTGGCTACACCCCATCCGGCTCGACTTGTCTCAATGGGTGCAGGTCGACGCCCCACGACAAAAAACCCCTGTTACCGGGCGGCGCCTGCGCCAATATCGCTTCTCCACTGGCCCGATCCGGCACCGCCACGAACAGCCCTGACCCGCTGCCTGTCATCCGGGCATCTCCAAATCGACCGAGCCACGCCAGAGACNGGGCAACCTGGGGGTAAAGTCTGCAGGTCACAGTTTCCAGNTCGTTGCGAAGATCGCCTGTAAAAAGGGTGGGTATTCTGATTCGGGGGGTAGTTCGTGTCAATTCCGGGTCAGCGAACACCGCGGCTGTGGAGACGGATACCGGCGGCAACAGCACGCAGTACAGAGCCGGTGGAACAGAGACTCTGGTGAGCTTGTCACCGACTCCTTCGGCCCAGGCAGAACAGCCGTGAAGAAAGACCGGAACATCGGCCCCGAGCTCAAGGCCAAGACCAGCCAGTACCGAGGTATCGACATTGACACCCCAGAGTTCATTCAGCGCCAAAAGCACCGTCGCGGCATCGGAGCTGCCACCCCCAAGCCCTGCCCCGACAGGAATACGCTTTTCCAGTTCAATGTCGACACCGGCACTGACACCGGCAAACACCTGAAGCGTGCGGGCGGCACGTACTGTCAGATCGTCTGCCGGCAGCCCCACCCCACCTCGCCGGGTGATGACACCATCGGTCCTCAGAGAGAAACGCAGTGAATCCGAATAGTCGAGCAGCTGGAACAACGTCTGTAACTCATGGTAGCCGTCAGACCGTCTTCCGACGACATGCAGGAAAAGGTTCAACTTGGCCGGTGCCGGCCACACATTCATGCCGACTCGTCCTCGCTGGTAGAACCCTTCTGCCAGCGGTTGATCACGATCTTGACTGTGAACTGCGGGTCCAGNCCTGCACTGGTCNGGATGTCTGTCGGAAGCGCCTCGGAAAGCGCCCGAGCGTAGATCTTACGCGGCAACTCGACCGAATCGTAGCTCTGGTAATCCAGGTAGTTCACTTCCCAGCCGGACTGGACCAGTTTCAGGAGGCGGCCGGAGTCGTCCAGCTCGGTCGCTTCTACGGTCTGNGGGCCAGGCAACCCACGCAGCCAGTAACCCAACTGGGTGAACGGCATCTGCCAGCCCAAAGCCCGGTAAAGCACGGCTTCAGCCGTTGGGCCGGTTACAGGCCGATCGCTGGAACTCTGCAGTGAGGCGCCATGACTTTCCTCAGTGATTGTCACCCGCCCGCCACCGAAAGCCCCGATCAGATCGATCCGGCTGGACCGGTCGCGACGCCGCCAGATTATCGTGACACTGGCTGCCTGGTCTCCAGCCCGGACTGCCAGGCGACCGGCGAGGTCCCATTTCAGATAACNCGCGAGCGCTGCCTGGCGTTCCTGCCACAAAGACTCTCGCTGCGTGGGCGTCGTGTCCTGTCGGGTGACCGGCAACTGCACGCAAGCACCGAGCAATACGCACATGCCAAGAGCCAGAGACCGGCGGGCGATCACAGATCAAATTTCCGCAGAGTCTCCTGCAGCACCGGGTTGGCAGGGTCGCTTTGGCGACCGCGTTGCCAGACCTCACGAGCCTGATCTTGGTGACCATCCATCCACAGAACCTCCCCCAGGTGCGCGGCGATCTCGGCGTCCATTCGAATGCCGATCGCTTTCTGCAGAAACTCGCGTGCCAGATCAGTGTGGCCCAGGCGATAGTGCACCCAGCCTAGACTGTCCAGGATAAACGGATCACCGGGCAACAATTCAATCGCCTGTTCTATCAGTGTCAGGGCTTCATCCAGACGATCTGTCTGATCGGCCAGCGTGTAACCAAGCGCGTTGTACGCATGGGCATTATCGGGCTCGAGCTCAATCAGTCGACGCATATCGAGCTCGTGTTTTTCAATGAACTTGAGTTGGGCGCTCACCAGGCCNCGCGCATAAAGCAGCTCAGCATTGTCGGGAATATCGGCCAACGCCGCATCCAGCAGCGAAAGTGCCGCGTCCAACCCACGGGTACCGCGCAGGATCTGCTCGTGGGCGAGGTAGATTCGCACCTGCTCCGCTACCGAGTCCGGCACGATCCCAACGAGGTGATCAACAGCCTCCTCGACCCTGCCGGCAGCGGCCAGAGCAGCACCGATTCGCAGCTGTGCGTCAAAGTAGAGCTCACTCTCCGTGACCGCTCTCAGCCAGGCCAGTGCGTCGTCGTATCGCTCTTCCTGAACGGCGATCTGAGCCAGATAGAGCCGTGACTGGTCGTGATCCGGATCCAGTTCCAGGTACCGCCCAAGCCAGCGCGCTGCGTTCTGAATATCGCCAATCTCGAGGCTCAGTACACCGGACGCATAGATCGCATCATTGTTGCCAGGCNNCCTGNGGGCCAACTCATTGAACTGCTCAAGCGCGCTTTCAAGCTCACCCCACTCAGTCAGCAGCCTGGCCCAGGCGAGCCTGAGGTCGTTGCTGTCTGGNAACTCGACCAGNAATTTTGTTGTGAAAGCCGACAGGGCTNCCCGGTCATCGGCCTTTTTGAGCTGCCCAAGCTTCATCAGTGCAACCTGTTGCCAGCCAGGATGCAGCGAAAGAGCGCGATTCAACGCCCCTTCAGCGAGATCGGGACGGNNGGCCTTGTAGGCCAGCCAGGCGTGAGCCAGGTGCACCTCGGGCTCATCGGCATAGTGCTCGGCCAGTCGCTCCATGACCGACAGCCAGGCGCTGGGGTCGGCACTGCGTCCGAGGATCTCACTCGCCCGGCGGAGATTCCGGCCAGGTTTCGATCCAGGTTCATTGTTGTACTCGACCAACGTATTGAAAAACTCATCCGNGCGCNCCAAAGCCATGAGNGCCTGGAGCTCAAGAACCCGCGGGCGGTCTGAATCCGGCATCAGCTGCACGAGAAGACGAGCCATCTCAAGTGCCGGTGCATGGTGACCGGCCTGCATCGACAACCCATAGGCCCTGACGACCACATCGGGGTCCTGGCTGATCTCGGCCGCTCGCAGCATGGCTTCCGCTGCCGCCTGACNATCNCCGCGCNGGGCGGCAATATCTGCNAGAAGATACTGGAAAATCAACTCAGACCTGCGGTCAAACCCCGGCTCCACCTGTTCACCGGAAGCCGGNGTGCCTGCAGCCAGNGCCTGTGTGACGGTCTGGGCCTTCGGANCTTCCGGTACTGCGGCACAACCAACCACCGTTCCGGCAAGAAAGAGAACGACTAAAGTTTTATGGCGTGTCTTCGGCATAAGATCAAGAAACCGGGCAAAACAGCTGGTTATCAGCCACCGCTTGGCCGAGAATAACAGAACCTGGCAACTCGGTTGTCATTCTTCCGGCCCGGCACGATAAAGTGCACAGTTGGCTGTTTAGGGCCTGTTCTTGACACAGAAGCAACAGCAATGAAAATACCCGTAACACCGGGTATCCTGCGGATTCGATGAATCTTCTCACGTTAGGCCTCAATCACCGCACGGCCCCAGTTGCCTTGCGNGAAAAAGCTGCATTCACACCCGACCAGCTGCCCGAAGCCGTGCGCTCCCTGGTCAGTGGCAGCGACGTATCGGAGGCCGCGATTCTCTCGACATGCAACCGGACTGAGATCTACTGTCGCCAGAATGGCTCAGAGCCGAACCAGGTGTTCGACTGGCNGTGCGACTACGGTCAACTTGCCGCTGACGACCTGGGCTCGTCGACCTATTCTCTGCCNGGAGCGCAGGCTGTAGAGCATGCCTTTCGGGTCGCTTCCGGCCTGGATTCGATGGTGCTGGGTGAGCCCCAGATCCTGGGGCAGATGAAATCGGCTTTTACGACGGCCCACCAGGCCGGCACGACGGGTAAGATCCTCAATCGCCTCTTTCAGCACACTTTTTCGGTGGCCAAGCAGGTTCGCAGCGAAACCGCCGTCGGAGTGAATGCGGTATCGGTTGCTTTTGCTGCAGTCGACCTGGCACGCAGAATNTTTNCGAGTCTTTCGGACCAGACAGTACTGCTCATCGGTGCGGGCGAAACGATCGAGCTGGTTGCCCGGTANCTGAAAGAAAATGGCGTTAAACACATTATCGTNGCCAACAGATCGATCGAAAGGGCCCGCNTTCTGGCAGACCAGGTCACCAGCGAAGCGGTTTCCCTGGCCGANATTCCCAGCCGTCTGCACCAGGCTGACATCGTNGTCGCTTCGACGGCCAGCACGCTGCCAATACTCGGCAAGGGAACGGTGGAACGCGCCATCAAGGCGCGTCGCCACAAGCCTATGTTCATGATCGATCTTGCAGTACCCAGAGACATCGAGCCCGAGATTGCGGCACTGCGGGACGTTTTTCTGTATACCGTTGATGATCTTCAGGAAATAGTGGAGAAGAACATCGCATCACGCCGGGAGGCCGCCGAAGAAGCAGGGAAAATAATCGATCTGCAGGTTATTCGATTCATGCGCTGGCTCCAGTCACTCGACTCGGTACCGACAATCTGTGCCTTCAGAGACCAGATCGACACCATCCAGCGTACCGAACTGACTCAGGCCCGCCGCCGGATTGCCAATGGCGCAGATCCCGACCAGGTCCTGCAAGAACTGGCACGCAACCTGTCAAGGAAGTTTGCCCATGCTCCCAGTCAGGCGCTCAAACAGGCTAACGACGACGGCAACACCGCCCTGGCCGAGGCGACGCGAAGGCTGTTCAAGCTTTCCATCTGACCAATGGATCTCCCGGGTCGGAGCAAGCTCGAACAACTGGTCGAGCGACAGGAGGAAATCAACGCACTGTTATCCGATCCAGATGTGATTGCGCAGCAACAGACCTTCCGCGGCCTTTCGATCGAACTGTCCAACATCTCGCCTGTGGTCGCACAGTTCCAGAACTACTGCCAGCTGGAGTTGGAGCTGGAGCAGGCGCGGAATATGCTGGGAGATAACGACACTTCAATCCGCAAGCTGGCACAGGAGGAACTGCCTGGCCTTGAAGCACAGCTGGAAAACCTGCAAATCGAACTGCAGAAACTCCTGATACCCAAGGACCCAAATGACGACCGGAACATCTTTCTTGAAATCCGGGCCGGCACGGGTGGAGACGAGGCAGCTCTTTTTGCCGGCGACCTATTTCGTATGTACAGCAGCTTCGCCGAAAAACAGCGCTGGAAGATTGAAGCGCTGAGCCGGAACACCGGTGACCACGGTGGTTTCAAGGAAATCATCAGTCGCATCACTGGCCGGGGCGCTTACTCGTCGCTGAAGTTCGAGTCAGGTGTACACCGGGTACAGCGGGTCCCAGAAACTGAGGCGCAGGGCCGCATACACACCTCTGCATGCACCGTCGCCATCCTGCCGGAGGCCGATGAAATCAGTGATGTTCAGCTCGAGACCAGCGACCTCAGGGTAGACACCTATCGGGCATCCGGCGCGGGTGGCCAACACGTCAATCGCACCGACTCGGCGGTGCGCCTTACGCACCTACCGACCGGCATGGTTGTCGAATGCCAGGACGAACGATCCCAGCACAAGAACAAAGCCCGCGCCATGTCTATCTTGCGCTCGCGCCTGCTCGAAGCAGAGCAGCGTAAGCAGCAGCAAGAAGTGGCAGAAAACCGGCGAAACCTGGTTGGCAGTGGCGACCGATCGGAACGGATNCGGACCTACAATTTCCCTCAAGGCCGCGTCACCGACCACCGGATCAACCTCACACTCTACAAACTCGAGGAGATTCTCACAGGTGATCTGGACCAGCTGGTGGAACCCCTGGGTGCCGAACATCAGGCGGACCTGCTCGCCGCTCTGGCTGTGGAATGATGCCCAGCAGTGTTACTGCGCTGCTCTTAAGAGCGGCTCGGGAACTGTCCGCGGTAACCCCGACCCCGGCACTGGACGCAGAGTTACTGTTGTGCGCCGTCTGTGGCCTGAACCGGACCGATCTCGCGACTCGGCGGTCAGTGGAACTGACGGCAAAGCAGTCAGAGAACCTTTCAGACCTTATCGAACGCCGCGCTGCGGGTGAGCCTGTCGCCTACCTGCTCGGCCACAAGGAGTTCTGGTCGCTGGATCTCGCTGTCAACCCAGCGACGCTGATTCCTCGACCCGAGACCGAACAGCTGGTAGAGCAAGTGCTCGCACTGATTCCGCCCAACACTCCGTGCCGCATTGCGGAACTCGGCACCGGAAGTGGTGCGGTGGCGCTGGCGATTGCGTCGGAAAGACCGCTGGTCCATGTCACTGCCACCGACATCTCACAAGCGGCGCTGCAGGTGGCATCATCCAACGCCCGCAGGCTTGGGATCCAGAATGTAGCGTTCCTGTGTGGTGACTGGTTGACCCCCGTCCACAGATCCCGCTTCCGGCTGATTGTCAGTAATCCACCTTACGTCCGTAACCAAGATCCGCTGCTGCAATCCAGCACGAACCATGAGCCCCGCGCTGCGCTGTTGGCAGGGAACGATGGTTTGCATGCGCTGAGAATCATTGGCTGTGGCGCTGCTGCTCACCTCGAATCTGCAGGTGCCCTGGTGCTGGAACATGGTCACGACCAGGCCCCGTCACTGCGAGCTTTGTTGTCGGCAGCCGGTTTCAGTTCTATANTCACCTGTGCAGATGGTGCTGGCCTGCCGCGTGTCACTTTTGCACAGCTAGAGAGGACAACGGATCATGTTCGGATCTGCCCAGAGAAAACTGGAACTACCCGCCGGCAATGAGGCACTGCCCGGCCGTGACCAGCCGATGGCCCTGCCTAACAGGCATTTCGTACATGGTCGTCCCATCAAACCACCCTTTCCTGTCGGCAGCCGGACGGCCGTATTCGGGCTCGGCTGTTTCTGGGGCGCGGAAAAATGCTTCTGGGAGCTGGAGGGTGTCTCCACGAGTGCCGTTGGGTACGTGGCAGGGGCAACTCCCAACCCCACCTATCAGGAAGTCTGCACAGGCCTGACCGGGCACAACGAAGTGGTGCTGGTGGTCTACGACCCGTCGGTGACGACCTATTCGTCGCTGCTCGGCGTGTTCTTCGAGTCTCATGATCCCACCCAGGGTATGCGGCAGGGAAACGACGTGGGCACGCAGTACCGCTCAGGAATTTACACTTTCGACGAGGACCAGCGAAGTACTGCCATAGACTTCAAGGCGTCCTACCAGAGCGTACTGGACGAACATGGCCTTGGTGAAATCACCACTGAAATCATTGATGCGCCACGTTTCTATTATGCCGAGGAATACCACCAGCAGTACCTGGCCAGGAACCCCGCCGGCTACTGTGGTCTGGGAGGGACCGGGATCAACTGCCCCGTACCGGCCCGTTAGGTCTGTAGCAGACCACTCTATGAGAGCTGATTCAGTCTGAGGCCGGCGGCTTTATTGGCATGGGGAAAGTTGAGACGTTGCCCATCTTCTCGCCTTCGGCCGGGGTGACTTTAGATTTTCCCTCCTTATCGACTTCATCTATGCGNATTACCGCGTGGAGTGGGATGTACGTAACCTTCACACCGCTGAACTCCGCTTTCAGTTTTTCTTCTGAAGGATCGACGACCAGCTTTGATCTCTCGCCGAAGAGAATGTCACTGACTTCTACGAAGGCATACATCGCACCCTGGGTAACCTCGTGAGCGTACAATTCGTAGACATTGCCCTGGTTGTGAAAAACAACCCGGAAGATACTTTTCTTTTTGGCCATGGTCCCGCGTTCGTATGAGTAGCAGGCCTTGATGACCCGTGTATCTCAAATTATAAGGCCCTCTGACATCGACTCCAAGTGATCAGTTAAACAGTACTCTACCGGTCGAACAGCAGCCTGACACGTGATTCAAGCCCCTTCAACAATCAAAAGCCTGTCTTTGTCAGCTGTGCTGCTCTTTCTGGCTATGACTTCAGAATCCCGGGCCGGTCTGCCCGCCGNACTGGCCACCCTGCTTGCGCAGCGGTCTGTGCCACCGGAATCGCTCAGCGTGTACATCAAGCAAGTGGGGCATTCGTCACCCCTGGTAGAACACCTAGCCGAGGTCCCGAGGAACCCCGCCTCCACCATGAAGCTGGTGACAACAGCAGCGGCTTTAGAGTTGCTCGGACCCGATTATCGCTGGACTACCGGTCTCTTTGTGGACGGCAAACTAAAGAACGGAACCCTCAAAGGAGACTTGATTTTGAAGGGTGGTGGTGACCCGTGGCTGGTGATGCAAAGATTCTGGCTTCTATTACGCGAATTACAGCAACGAGGCTTACAACGAGTCGATGGAGACCTGCTAATCGATGCCAGTCTGTACGACGATACTGCTATTGCCAACCAAACGGTTGACGGAAGAATCTACCGGCCCTACAACACGCGGCCCAGCGCGGTGCTGCTCAATTTTGCCGCCACTCTTTTTCGAATTCGTCGGATTGACCACCAGCTTGCAGTTGACGTTGAGCCGCCTGCCGCCACTTTGCAAATTGAAAACCGACTGAAACCCCTCTCCGGCAAGTGTGGCGGAAGGACCAGAGATATTTCTATGGATGTGGTGAGCCAGAATCGAAATCAAACTACTGTACGATTTAGCGGCACCTACCCTCCGGCCTGCGGTGACCACAAACGACTGCGAAGAGTGCTGCCGCACCACCAGTATGTCTATGGGGTGTTCCGCAACCTGTGGCAAGAGATGGGTGGAACTCTGACCGGTAGCTGGCGCCCTGGGCCTGTACCCAAAAATGCCCGGCTGTTGGTCAACTTCAAGTCAGTTCCATTAGCTGAGGTGATCAAGAACATCAATAAGTTCAGCAACAACGTGATGAGCCGAAACCTTCTGCTGACCCTAGCCGCGGAACATGCGGGGATACCCGCCCAACCTGCCAGAGGAATTAGGGTGATACGGGACTGGCTGCAAAAAGCCGGCCTGGAAGATTCGGGGTTTGTAATCATCAATGGCGCCGGACTCTCCCGCGATGCCCGGCTTACCGCACGGGGCCTGGGCCAACTGCTGGAGCACATGCACTTCAGCCCCCTGGCAGCCGAGTTCAAAGCCTCGCTTCCGATAGCCGGTACGGATGGTTCCGTTCGCCGACGCTTTCGGGGAGTGGGCGAAAAAGGGCAATTACGGCTGAAGACTGGTGTGCTCAGAAACGTCCGAGCCATCGCAGGCTACGTCCAGACAGCGCCCGGGAAAACCTGGGTCGTGGTGCTACTGCACAACCACAGCTCCGCCGAGGGCGCTTCCAAACTGGAGATCCAGGAACACCTGATTCGCTGGCTGTACCAACAGAAATAAAAACCGTTTCTGCATCTGGCCTGGGTCAACCACAAGGACCTGGGATACCACGCTACTGGGTTGGCAGAGAGCCCTTCAACAGAATCCAAGCTGTCCTTGGTCTGGATTTCTGGGCCTCGGCCTAGTGGCTACAATTTACACCTTCCTTCGATAATCTTTCGCTGTTATTTGTATAACTAATTGATTTTTTATGTTTTTCTTAAAGAACGTTTGGCACTAGCGAATCGGATTTAGCGCTCTTAACAACGATCTTACTTGTCAAGTCTATCTTTTGAGGCCCCGAGCGTATACAACTGTAGATCAGGAGCATCAGGGCTTTTCGCGATCTAGTCCAGGCTCGAACGAGAGGTAGACAAATCATGGCAGACGCAACCCAGCGGAAAATCATCGAGCCGGCGCAGGCCGTGCGTCATTCATTCACGCTGACTGACAATGAGACCGGCGACAGCTGGGAACTTCCTACGCTGCACGGTTCAATCGGTCCTAAAGTCATTGACATCCGCAAGCTCTACGGGCAGAGCGGTGTCTTCACTTATGACCCGGGATTCACATCGACCGCTTCGTGCTCCTCTGAGATCACCTATATCGACGGTGAGCAGGGCATTCTGCTGCACCGTGGTTACCCGATCGATCAGTTGGCTGAGAAAACCGACTTCATGGATGTCTGTTATCTGTTACTGCACGGTGAACTGCCGTCGCCAGAGGAAAAAACCGAGTTTGATTCGAACATCACTCAGCACACCATGCTGCACGAGCAGCTGGTCAGGTTTTACAGCGGCTTTGTCCGCAGTGCCCACCCGATGGCGATCATGGTGGGGGTGGTCGGTGCACTGTCGGCTTTTTATCACGACAGCACGGACATCAACGACCCGCTGCAGAGGATGATTGCGGCCCATAGACTGATTGCAAAAATGCCCACCATCGGTGCCTATGCGTTCAAGTACTCGCTGGGTCAACCGTTTCAGTATCCCAACAACGACTTGACGTATTCGGAAAACCTCCTGCGTCTGATGTTTTGTGTCCCTACCGTGGACTACGAGATCAACCCGGTACTGGCCCGCGCCCTGGACCGAATATTGATCCTTCACTCAGACCACGAACAGAACGCCTCCACCTCGACCGTACGACTTGCAGGATCATCACAAGCCAACCCGTTCGCCTGCGTAGCGGCCGGGATCGCGAGCTTGTGGGGTCCGGCACATGGTGGTGCCAACGAAGCGGTTCTGAAGATGCTGGACGAGATCGGAACCCGGGATCGCATCTCCAAGTACATCGGAAAGGCACAGGACCCTGAAGACAAATTCCGTCTGATGGGATTCGGCCACAGGGTGTACAAGAACCATGATCCACGGGCAAAGGTGATGCGCAACACCTGCCACGAGGTCCTAAACGAACTAGGTATCCAGGACCCAACACTTGAACTCGCGATGGAAATGGAGCGGATCGCACTGGAAGACGATTACTTCCTCGAGAAAAAACTCTACCCGAACGTTGACTTTTATTCCGGCATCATCCTGCGAGCACTTGGTTTCCCAACCAATATGTTTACGGTCCTCTTTGCAATTGGCCGGACCGTTGGCTGGATAGCCCACTGGAAAGAGATGCTTGAATCTTCCGAAAGCAAGATCGGCCGCCCGCGTCAACTCTATGTCGGCAACGAACAGCGAGACTTCACGGCGGTCGCACAGCGCGAACACACAGAGCGAAAGATCAGCTGGTCCTGGCTTTGGGGTGGACAACGCAACGGTAAGTAACTGGTAGAGAAAGCCGCACGTTCGCGATGGAGTGTGTGATCTACAAAGGCTCTCGCAGAGCAGACACGTATCTTTTCATCGAACGCGAATCGGACTTCTCCAGGGTACCTGCGACACTTCTGGATGCCCTCGGCACCCTCGAGAAAGTGATGTCCCTAGAGCTTCTTCACGGTCGGACACTGGCAGGCGCAGACCCAGTGACCGTCCGACAGCAACTCCTGGACGCTGGGTTCTACCTTCAGTTACCGCCGGTAGAATCTGACATTACCTTCTAGCCAGAGGTGCAAACCCAGAACGGGCCTCAGCCATGCTGACCAAGATCCTGTTTACGCTGGCCGTCATCATTGCTGTTGCGCTGATCTTCAGGGTGAAATCCCAGCCTGCCAGGCAGGCCGATCAGCCCGACGTCGATCAGCCGGTGGGCGGTGTTTCCGCCCGGTTCGTGGCTTACACCTTGCTCGGACTGGTCATCGCGACATCGGCTCTGGTGTTCGTGCTGCACTGGAACGAGCAGCATCGAATAATGAATATCCAGGTCACCGACAGCCAGGGGCAGTTGATAACCTACCAAGCCTACAAGAAATCCATCGATGGACGTCGCTTCACGACCCTTGATGGTATTGCGGTCACTCTCGGTGCCGACGACCGCATCGCGATACTTGATCAGGATCAGCTGCCTTGAGCGGGCATGCTCGGCCCGCAGCCGAACCTGTTAACATCACGGGATGAAAACCAGACCTCAAGGTCGCAGCGTATCGGGCCATCTCCAGGAGGCTATCGGATGAACACCAGACCGGTTACCACAGTTCTATTCGTCGTGATGTTACTCGGTGTCAGTTTACCTGCACAAAGTGCGGATTTCTCCCCTTTTCTTGGCAGCTTTGAAGGCCAAGCCCGGATCGTTGGAGAGGATCAGAACACGCCGCCGCGCGATGTCACGGTCGAGATTGAAAAACACAAGAAGGGCTTCACGATCAGCTGGGCGACGACTAAGACCAGCACCTCCGGAAAGAAGAAAAAGAAAGAGTATTCGATCGATTTCTTACCGACCGACCGCAAGGGCATTTACGCGGCGGGGCAGAAAGTCAACGTTTTCGGTGGCCGAAAGCCCCTGGATCCTCTCAAAGGGGATCCCTACCTGTGGGCACGTATCCGGGACAATCAGCTGGCGATCTTCGGTTTGCTGATCCACGATACCGGAGATTTTGAACTGTTCAGTTACCATCGGACACTCTTGGACCAAGGCAACACAATGGACCTTCACTACCATCGGATCAAGGAGGGCAGTGAAGGTCGGCCTGGTGAGGAATTTGAGGTGAAAGGGACACTGACCCGCAGTGCAGACTGACCCTTAACAGCACGGAATCCGTAGAGATCCACTGAAGGCAGTGGACACTGCTAAATGCACCCCTGGGACTACTGTTCGAAACGAAAATCCCTGAGATTTATCCCAAGTTTCGCATCGATCACTAGAGAGACCAGTTTCTTTGCCAGCCGTGCATCTTCGCGGCCATCACGCAACTTGCTTCCGAGCTTGCCGGCAATATCACCTGCGGCCGCCAGCACTCCCTCGAGGGTGGCATGATCATTCAGCAACTTGACTGCTGTGTGCACTCCAACTGATCGGACTCCGGATATTCCGAGCGAACTGTCTCCAGCCAGGGCGAACAGGTCAGCCAGGACCTCCGGTTCCACACCAAACCGTTCCCTGGTCCAGTCTCGATCATGCTCAAGATCAGCAAAATGATCGTAGACCCGGACTCCGAACCCGATCAACTGACAGAAACTCTTGTCTGTGGACACAACCGTGACGTGACCATTCGCATCAGCGACTCGTTTCGCGATGGTCGCAATCACATCATCTGCCTCCAGCCCGGGGATCGTTACTGATCTGACACCGACAGTTAAGTAAGCCTTTAGAACATCAGGCAGAATATCGCGCAACTCTTCCGGCATCGGTGAACGGTTCTTCTTGTAATCGGGGTAGAGTTCTCTTCGCCAACCCGGTTGATCGCTGTCCAGGGCACAGACAGCATGGGACGCGGGGTGGGAGCGCAAGGCACGCTGCAACGAGAACAAGCACGCATTGACGACCGACTCAGACCTGGTTTCCGGCGTACCGGTCAGTGGTACGCCAGCGTACACCCGTCGAATCAGATTTAGCCCGTCAACCAGCAGCACATGCACCGTGCCGTCCTCCCGCCTGGGGTGGACGACTCAGTATACGCCTGGCAGTAGCCCCTGTCAGGGCTGGAAGGTTCGGTTTATTAAGCGCTTGGGGATATGGACTGGTCGTGCTAAAGACCGCACCACAAATCAGAGGATGTAGCGCGACAGATCATCGTCAGCCGCCAGCTTGTCCAGGTGCAGGTCGACGTATTCTCGATCGACGGTCAGAACCTGGCCAGAACTATCAGCCGAGTCGAATGACACGGTTTCCAAAAGACGCTCCATAACCGTGTGCAGGCGGCGGGCACCGATGTTCTCGGTAGACTCGTTGACCTGCCAGGCGACCTCAGCAACCCGCTGCACCCCGTCGGCCGAAAACTCCAGCTGAACCCCTTCAGTCGCCATGAGCGCGGTGTACTGCTCCGTCAGCGAAGCATCCGGTTCGGTCAGAATACGGACGAAATCTTCGGTTGTCAGCGCATCCAATTCCACCCGTATCGGCAGACGACCCTGCAGCTCGGGAATCAGATCGGATGGTTTAGTCAGCTGGAAGGCCCCCGATGCGATAAAAAGTATGTGGTCTGTCCGCACCATTCCATAGCGGGTGCTGACCGTACACCCTTCGACCAGCGGCAACAGATCACGCTGGACCCCTTCGCGGGACACGTCTGCGCCCTGATAGTCCGTCCGGCCGACGATCTTGTCCATCTCGTCCAGAAAAACGATCCCATCCTGTTCGACCCGCTCCTGTGCCTCATGTTTCAGGTCATCGTCATTGACCAGCTTGCCAGCTTCCTCTTCAGTCAGCAGTTTCTTGGCTTCGCTGATCTTGACTTTGCGACTGTGTTTTTGCTGTCCACCGATGTTCTGGAACATCCCCTGCAACTGGCTGGTCATCTCCTCCATTCCGGGCGGGCCCATGATTTCAACGCCGACCGTCGGGCCTTTGACTTCGATCTCGATCTCCTTTTCGTCCAGCTTACCCTCGCGGAAAAGTTTTCGGAAACGCTGGCGGGCCGCTCCTTCGTTTTCAAGCGCCTCACCGCCACTGCTGGAGTCTTCACTATCGATTTCCCGCGCTGGCGGCAGCAGCACATCGAGAATCCGTTCTTCGGCGGCGTCCTCGGCACGGGGTTTTACCCGTTCAAAAGCCTCTTCCCGTGTCATTTTGACAGCCATATCGACCAGGTCCCGAATGATCGAATCCACCTCTCGGCCGACATAGCCCACTTCGGTGAATTTGGTTGCCTCGACCTTGATGAAGGGTGCATGAGCCAGTCGTGCCAGCCGGCGGGCGATCTCCGTCTTACCAACTCCGGTCGGGCCGATCATGAGAATGTTCTTGGGCGTGATCTCGTTGCGTAGAAATTCGTCCGCCACCTGTGACCGCCGCCACCGATTTCGCAGTGCAATGGCGACCGAACGCTTGGCGTCGGACTGTCCGATGATGTGTTTGTCCAGTTCCTGCACAATCTCACGGGGTGTCATCTGGGACATCAGCCGTTCCTCGACAGGGGTTTTACATGACCTACGACACAGCGCAAAGATTCAACCCCACCTGCATCGGCTCCAGCCTTCAGACAGCACAGCACCTGACCGGTGATCAACGGAGGCGTCCTCAATTTCCAAGTTCCTCGATTGTCAACTCATGATTGGTGTAGATACAGATATCAGCAGTGATCTTCAACGATTTTTCTACGATGGACCTGGCGTCCAGTTCGGTCTCCTCAAGCAAGACCCTGGCGGATGCCTTGGCGTATGCCCCCCCGGACCCAATTGCCATGATGCCCTGCTCCGGCTCAATCACGTCGCCGGTCCCTGAAATGATGAGCGAAACTGACCGGTCAGCCACCGCCAGCAGCGCTTCCAGGCGTCTGAGCAGGCGATCGGTACGCCAGTCCTTGGCGAGCTCTACAGCTGAGCGTAGCAGGTTGCCCTGATGTTTCTGTAGCTTGCCCTCAAAGCGCTCGAACAGGGTAAAGGCATCTGCCGTACCTCCGGCAAATCCTGCGATGACATCACCATCATGCAGTCGGCGTACTTTTCGTGCGTTGCCCTTCATCACGGTCTCACCCAGGGTGACCTGACCGTCACCACCAATGACAACATGATCAGCCCGGCGAACTGAAAGGATCGTCGTGCCGTGCATTTGACCATTCATGTTATGAGTCCGGTTTTCAAATTCGCGGATCGCCGGCAGGCGACGTTATTCAACCAACTTCAAGTGTGGCCGATTCGATGTCTTACCAGGTTCATGCTCGCTATCGATCTTTGCCTCGTTGCTGTTTGATTGCGATACCTGGGTATGCTCATCCTGGAAGAAGAACCCCTGGTTGTTCTCCCGGGCGAAGATCGCCATCACAGACGACAGGGGCAACAGTACCTGCATAGACTTCCCCTGGAAACGGGTCATAAATACGATCTGGTCGTTACCCAGGTGAAGATCAACAACAGCCCCGGGGTCAACGTTCAAAACAATCCGCCCATCGCGCACATGCTCGAGGGGCACCTTCACGCCTTCTACCGCCGCGTCGACAAGTAACTGTGGTGTCAGACCATTGTCGATGGCCCAGTCGCGTATTGCGCGGACAAGGTATGGCCGAGTGGATATCAGATCGTAGGTGTTGTGTTCCATCTTGACGCTGGGCATCGTCCGGGGCTCGACANTTCTGGACCGTCGCAGAGCCTCTGTACCGTCAGACCCCTCTGATTTCCTTTTCCGCCTCACTCAGACTCGCAGCGAAAGACGTACGGGCAAANATNCGGTTACCGTATTCCTCCAACCCCCTGGCCTGCTTGGGCAACTTGAGATTGAACATCGGCAGGCGCCACAACAGAGGTCCCAGGTAACAGTCCGCCAGGGAGAATTCGTCACCCAAGACAAATCTCTGGTTTTCAAATACGCTGGCCATGGCCGACAATCCATCGCGGATCAGCGCGGTCGATTTCCTGTCGAGCTTTTTCCGCTCATCGATACAAATCTGCAGCGGGTCCAGCCAGTCGCGTCGCAGGCGGTATATCAGCAACCGGGCCCGGCTACGCCCGACCGGATCAATCGGCATGAGAGGCGGATGGGGGAGTCTTTCATCCAGGTACTCGTTGATCAATATCGGGTTAAACAGAACCAGGTCCCGGTCTACAAGAGTCGGCGTTTCACCGTACGGGTTCAGCTCAGCCAGTTCTACTTCCAGTTCACCCGGCTGCACATATAACGCTTCATAGTCGATGGTCTTCTCCTGCAGAACGATGCGGCAGGCATGACCGAAAATACAAAGAGGCCCTGAATAGAGTTTCATATTGACACTGCTGTTTTCGGACCGGATTTCCTGTGCTGTCGGTCTGGCCGGAGCGACAGCTTAGAAAACCGGGTGGTGGTGCTGTTCTCGATCAGTGGACGTCGCGCCAGTATTCCCTTTTGAGGGCNTAGGCCANCAGCGTGANAATACCCATGAAGACCATGACCCAGAAGCCGATCTTGTAGCGCACCATTTTAGCCGGTTCGGCGAGATAAACCATGAAATTGGTCAGATCCCGNACAGCGGCATCATATTCACCAGNGCTCAGTTCCCCTGGTGCTCCTTCTTCGAATCCCGCAAACTGGTGAGCACCGTCATGGTCTTCAAAGTGTGCTTCGCGAGACCCCTGCCACCGGTAGAGAACGTGCGGCATGGCGACATTNGGAAACAGCAGGTTGTTCCATCCCGTTGCACTCGACTCGTCCCGGTAGAAACTCCGGAGGTAGGTATAGATCCAGTCTGGGCCGCGGGAACGGGCGGTCAGGCTAAGGTCCGGTGGCACGACGCCAAACCATTTCTTGGCGCCCTCCTCGGACATAGTTACGGTCATCAGTTCGCCTGGCTTGCTGGCGGCGAACATCAGGTTGTCCCGCAACAACTGTTCATTTATATCTAAATCCGCAGCCATCCTCTCGTAGCGCATGTAGGCAGCGCTGTGACAGGACAGACAGTAGTTCACAAAAGTCCGGGCCCCACGCTGCAGAGACGACTTGTCCGAAAGATCAATATGCACGGCATCAAGCGCTTCGTTGGAGCCTCCTGACGCCGTTGCTAGTACAGGCGCCAGAACAAGCACAAGAGTGATCAGAGTTTTTTTCATTAACCGGTTACCCTGTCCGGCTCCGGTTTTGTGCGATCGAGTTTCGTATAGATCGGCATCAACAGGAAAAAGGCAAAGTAGAAGACCAGGCCGATCTGGGCCCAAACTAGGTTCTTGAACCAGATCAGATCAACGTGACCCGGGTTCTTGGTCCCCAGGTAACCGAGCATTACGAAATTCACGGCGAACAGCATCAGCATGGTCTTGTACATCCAGCCACGGTAGCGGATCGACCGGACCCTGGACCGGTCGAGCCAGGGCAGGAAGAAGAACAGGACGATCGCAAGCCCCATGGCCATGACGCCCCATAGCTTGGCCCCACCGGGCAGCCACTCAAAAGTCACAGCCCGCAAGATCGAGTAGTACGGTGTCAGGTACCACAGGGGAACGATCTCCGGAGGTGTCTGGAGAATATCGGCCGGTTGGAAGTTGTCTTTTTCCAGAAACCACCCGTCCAGTTCCGGGGCAAAAAAGACGATGGCCAGGAAAAGGGCCATAAAGACACTCACGCCGAAAAGATCTTTGACCGTGTAATAGGGGTGAAAGGGAATTCCATCCAGGGGCCTGCCTTCAGCATCTTTTTGCTTCTTGATTTCGATCCCGTCTGGATTGTTGGATCCCACCTTGTGCAACGCGACAATATGCAGGTAAACCAGCATCGCCAGCAGCAGTGGTAAGAGGATCACATGGAAAGCAAAAAACCGGTTGAGCGTCGCGTCTGAGACCACGAAATCACCGCGAATCCACTCCGCTAGCCCCTCGCCGATCCAGGGGATGGCACCAAACAGGGAAATAATGACCTGCGCGCCCCAGTAACTCATGTTCCCCCAGGGCAGGAGGTAGCCAAAAAACGCCTCGGCCATCAGCGCGATGTAGATGACCATGCCGAGGAGCCAGATCAGTTCCCGCGGACCTTTGTACGAGCCGTACAGCATTGCCCGAAACATGTGCAGATAAACGGTGATAAAAAACATCGAGGCGCCCACAGAGTGCAGGTAGCGCATGAACCACCCCGCCGGCACATCTCGCATGGTGTATTCAACCGACGCAAATGCCAGTGAGACATCCGGCTTGTAATGCATGGTCAGAACGATCCCGGTCGCGATCTGCATCACCAGCACCAGCAGGGCCAGGGAACCGAAGTAGTACCAGAAATTAAAGTTTTTCGGCGCATAGTACTGCGCCATGTGCTCCTGCCAGACCTTAGTGGCCGGAAACCTGTCGTCGATCCAGTCCATCAGCTTGGCCATCAAGCTGTGTCCTCTGGCCCAACACCGATCAGAATACGATTGTCTGACAGAAAAGAATACGGTGGCACCTCCAGGTTGGTCGGCGCAGGCACGCTGCGGTAAACACGACCAGCAAGATCAAAGGCAGAGCCATGACACGGGCAAAAGAAACCCCCAACCCAGTCATCGCTCACGCCGGAGGCTTTACCCTGCTCGAATTTCTTTGTTGGCGCACAGCCCAGGTGAGTGCAGACACCCAGTACAACCAGAATGTCCGGTTTGATCGAACGATACTCATTCTTGGCATAGACAGGCTGCTGAGTCTTGACTTCGGAGTCCGGGTCGGCGAGCTTTTCTCGAATACCAGGCAGGTCTTTGATCATCTGCGCCGTCCGGCGGATGATAAAGACAGGTTTGCCACGCCACTCCACTGTGAGCATCTGTCCTTCTGGTAATTTGCTGATGTCGGCTTCAACCGGCGCACCGGCCGCTTTGGCACGGGCACTGGGCATCATACTCGCCACAAACGGCACGGCCAGGGCGCCAGCGCCTGCCAGACCGACACCGGTGGTCACAGTCGTCAGCATGCGGCGGCGATCGTTGTCAGTATCTTCAGCCATAAACACCTCGTAGAAAACCAGATTCAACCCGACAGACTGGAAAGATCCATCGACTTAGGGCTTGGGCGCGAGTTAGAAAGGCGTCGGATTATAGCAAATACGCTCCCTACCAGGCCCGCAAGTTCAGTCTCTGGCCAGACCCACAAGTCGCTCCAGCGCCAGTATCCGGGTCGGAAAGTAGAAGGCCCGCGCCGAAACCTGGTCATATGCGCGGTTCAATGCGCGGGCAGCCAATCGTTGCAACTCCAAATCACCAAGCTGCAGAGTCGTCAGGGAGAGCACGGCCGCAGGCGAAGGTAGAGCCCCATCCGGAATCGTCTCCTGCAACCCGTCTGTTGCCAGCAGCGTCTGGTCCGTCAGGCGCCAGCCGTTGCCGATGAAGAAGCGCTGCCAGGCAGCCGTGGTGATGGTACGTACCAACCGGAAATCCTCCGCCTCACCCGTCAACTCGGCCCAGGCGAGCAGGCCGGCAGCGACGTAGGCGTAGTCCTGTAGTGATGCTGTGCCGAGTGCCCGGCTCCNNGCTATTGAACGGTGAAGGCGTTTACCATCCCAGCAGACCCGAGCCAGATAGTTCCGGATGCCCCGGGCTGTCTCCAGGTACCTCGGGTCGCCCAGTGCGCGGGCAGCGTCGGTAAATGCCGACAGGGCGAGTCCGTTCCAGCCTGCCAGGATCTTGGTGTCTGCTGGAAGTGTTCTCCGGCCTCGCGCTTCAAGTAACCTCCCCATCGCCTGGGCCAGCAATCGTTTCACGCGCTCTACCGGTATTGCCAGATCTGCTGCGACATCCTGCACAGATCGGCGATGATTCAGGTGGTGGCCTGTCTGGAACTCCGGCGGCCGGTCAAGTGACCATGCTGCAGTTAACACCTCGTGTTCTTCCACCGATAACAAATCTGCCCGCTCACTTTCCGTCCACAGATAGTAGGCCCCCTCTGCACCCTGGTCATCCACTGCTGAAAAAGCAGCGATCAGCCCACCACCAGGCGTCCGCATGCNCNNCGCCATGAAGTCCAGCGTCCGGCGCGCCACTTCCGAGTACTCGGGTCGGCCGAGGATGACAGCCGAACGAAGGTAAGTGCGGGCCAGCAGGGCATTGGTGTAGAGCATTTTCTCGAAATGTGGCACCTCCCAGCCGGGGTCGACCGTGTAGCGAAAGAAGCCTCCGGATAGATGGTCAACGAGACCTCTGTACGCCATGTTGTCTAGGGTCAGTGTCAACAGATCTTTGAGATCCTGCCGAGGTTGGCGATCATAAGCCGCAAGCAGGTAATCGAGCTGCGGAGTATGGGGAAACTTGGCCTGAACGCCGAATCCTCCGTCAAGGTCATCAACAACCGATAACGCCGCATCAACAAAGCGAGAGTTAAGCGTTGCGACCAGCGTCTCGTCGATATCACCAACCGGATCCGGAAACCTCGCTGGACCTGATTGCCGNGCAATCTCGGACAGGCGTTCGCCGTCTTGTTNCCACAACTGGCTCAGTTGCTCAAGTAAGTTTCTGAACTGCTCCGGTGGCAGGTACAGCACGGCATAAAGTGGATAACCCTCCGGCGTTACAAACACGTTAAGTGGCCAGCCACCCCGACCTACCGTTTTGTAGGCAAAGTCCATTAACTCTTTATCCAGGGCCGGTTCGAGTTCTCGATCCACCTTGACTGGGACATAATTCCGGTTGACCAGGCTGGCAATGTCCTGATCCCGATAACTCTCACGTTGCATGACATGGCACCAGTGGCAAGAGAAATAACCCACTGACAGGAACAGCAGTCGGTTTTCCTTTCTAGCCACTGCCAGCGCATCCTCGTTCCAGGACTGCCAGGCGACCGGGTCCTCACCGTGCAGAGCAAGATACGGGGACGGGTGCCCTACTAACTGGTTGGACAGCAAGGGAGCACCCAGAGCGAGCCCGGGAAGCAGGAGAAATACCACAAACAGTGGCAGGCGCGCCGCCCTCACCCGACCAGACCCTGGTGCCGCAGAAACGATTCAATACCCGGGCGACGTCCGCGAAACGCGACAAACAGTTCCAGCGGATCTTCCACACCACCCTTCTCGAGCACCTCCTGCAAGAACGCCTTGCCGGCGGGCGGGTCGAATATGCCTTCCTCCTCAAAACGGCCGTAGGCGTCGGCCGACAAAACCTCGGCCCACAGGTAACTGTAATACCCGGCTGCGTAGCCACCGGCAAAAATGTGGGAAAACGAGTTCTGGAATCGGTCGTAGGGCGGTGCAACGACCACCGCAACTTCTCGGCGAACCTGGTCCAGCAGGCTCTGTACAGCGACCTCCCCAGTCAATGCCGGGGTTGCATGCAACCGGAGATCAAACAGCGCAAATTCCAGCTGCCGAACCATCCGCAGGCCGGATTGAAAGTTGCGGGCACTGCGCAGCCGGCTCACCAGGTCACTGGGAAGTTGCTCACCGGTGTCGACGTGTCTGGCCACCATAGCCAGCACCTCGGGCTCCCAGCACCAGTTCTCCAGCAGCTGGCTTGGCAGTTCGACAGCATCCCAGGGCACACCACAGATGCCGGCCACCGCACTTTCTTCCACTTTGGTCAGCATATGGTGCAAACCGTGGCCGAACTCGTGAAACAGGGTAAGCACTTCCTCATGGGTCAACAATGACGGTCTGTCGCCAACCGGCGGCGTGAAGTTACAGGTCAGAAAAGCCACCGGCGTCTGTATTGCACCATCGGCGATGCGCCGCCTGCCCACGCAGTCCGCCATCCATGCGCCGCCACGCTTGTGTTCCCGTGCATAGGGATCGAGGAAAAACTTTCCGCGCGGTTCTCCAGACACATCCAGGATCTCGTACAGCGTCACGTCGTCATGCCAAAGATCGGAGCTCGTGGCTTGGCTCACCGTAATGCCGAACAATCGTTTCACTACTTCGAACAGACCTTCCAGTACGCGTGGTAGCGGAAAGAATGGGCGGACTGCTTCCGGGTCGAAGCCACAGGTCGTTGTGCGGAGTTTCTCGGAATAGTAGGGCAGATCCCAGGGCGCCAGTTGGCCGACTCCGAACTCGCTCTTGGCAAATTGCTCAAGCTGGCCAAGTTCCTGCTCGGCAAACGGTCGGGCCCGCTCCGATAGGTCTGTTAGAAACGACTCTACTTCGGCAACACTGACCGCCATCCGGTCGACCAGAGCATAGCCGGCGTAATCAGCATAACCCAGCAGCGCAGCCGACTCCTGCCGCAAAGACACCAGCTGCTTGATGAGGCCGGTGTTGTCCCAGTGTCCGGCGTCCGGGCCGCAATCACTCGCCCGGCAAACGTAGGCCCGGTACATCTGTGCGCGAAGCTCCCGGCAATCGGAATATTTCATAAAAGGGAGATAGGACGGTGCATGAAGCGTAAAGCGCCAGCCCGGTGTACCCACCGAGTCCGCGGTCTGCTTCGCGAGTTCGATGACAGTCGGCGGAAGCCCGCTCAGATCTTTCTCATCGACAAGATCCAGGGCCCAGCCGTCGGTCGCATCCAGCACGTTCTGCTCAAACGTATTCGACAATGCCGCGAGTTCCGTCGTGATTGCCCGGAATCTATCCCGGGCGGGGCCTTCCAGCGCAACGCCAGAAAGTCGGAAGTCGCGCAGTGCGTTACTGATCACTCGCTGTTTTGCGGTGTCCAGCGATGCGAAGGCTTCGCTCTGCCCGATTCGCTGGTAACCTTCGTAGAGCGCCCGGTTCTGACCGAGCGATGCGTGATATGCCGTGAGCTTCTCAAGACCGTCCTGATAGACCCGGCGCAGGTCCGGAGCATCCCGAACCGCGTTCAGATGTGAAACCGGCGACCAGAACCGTTGAAGTCGTTCATCGACCTCCTGAAGCGGCGCGGCAAACCCCGCCCAGTCCGCAACATCGGCCTTTTTTTCCAGGCGGTCGATTTCGTGCTGGCTGGAGGCCAGAACCTCGTCCAGCGCGGGTTCCACGTGGTGCGCACAGATCTCCCTGAAACGAGGCAGACCTTTTTGTTGGAGTAAAGGATTTCTTGCACTCATGGTGGTCTTTATGGGTAACTTGAATATCGACTGCCGGCCGGGGTAATTCGCCAGAGTGGAACCCCCTTTACTGTTCGAGTGGACTTTACTCTATTATTCGCCACCCACAGTTGGTCACTCCCGAACCGGGTGCAACCACCGCCAAGGAGACAACAATGACAGAACGTTACGATTTTCTCGTCATCGGCGGCGGCAGCGGCGGGATTGCTGCTGCACGGCGGGCTGCCGAATACGGTGCCCGTACAGCAATCATCGAAGGCGGGCGACTCGGCGGTACTTGTGTCAACGTGGGCTGTGTGCCCAAAAAAATCATGTGGAACACCGCCCACGTGGCCGAGGTACTCAAACATGCAGGCGATTACGGGTTCAGCGTAGAGCGTAGCGGTTTTGACTGGCCGGCTCTCAAGAGTGCACGGGATACCTATGTACAGCGGCTCAACGACATTTATCAGCGTAACCTGGACCACTCCGGCGTCACGCTGTTTCAAGGCTGGGCGATTCTGGGCAAGGCACGAACGGTCACGGTGGGTGACCAGCAACTTCAAGCCGATCAGGTACTCATCGCGACCGGTGGCAGACCCAGCGTGCCTGAAATTCCCGGTGCTGACCTGGGGCTCACCAGCGATGGTTTCTTCGAGCTTGAACGGCAGCCCGAATCCGCGCTTGTCGTCGGTGCGGGCTACATCGCGACCGAACTCGCTGGGGTCCTTCACAGTCTCGGCACCCGGGTCACGATGCTGCTGCGCAAAGATCGGCTGCTGCGGGAGTTCGATGCCACCCTGGGTGAGACGCTGATCGACCGGATGCGCGAATCGGGTATCCGGATTTTGACCCGTGCCCGACTGCAACGGGTCTGCCGAAAGGACAACGGCCAGCTTGCAGTTGACTACGACACGAAGAAAACACTCGGTGATCTTGATTCAATCCTCTGGGCGATTGGCCGTGAGCCGGAAACCGCGGGCCTAGGGGTCGAAACGTGGGGTGTTAAGGTCGATACGTCTGGATTTATTCCCACCGATCACCTCCAGTGCACCAACCTCAAGGGGGTCTATGCCGTCGGCGACGTTACCGGCAGACAGGCGCTGACGCCGGTCGCAATTGCAGCGGGGCGCCGTCTTGCCGATCGCCTGTTCGGTGGACAGCCTGGTGCCTGCCTGGACTACACGGATGTTCCCAGCGTCATTTTCTCCCACCCACCGATTGGCACCGTCGGTCTTTCTGAGCAACAGGCGATCGAACTGTACGGCGAGGACAACATCAAGGTGTACCAGAGTCGATTTACCAACATGTATTACGCCGTTACCCGGGAGAAATCACCTACAGTCGTGAAGCTGATTGTTACCGGTCATGAAGAAAAAATTGTCGGTTGCCACATGATCGGTGATGCCGCAGACGAGATTATCCAGGGCTTCGCCGTAGCGCTCAAGATGGGCGCCACCAAGGCCGACTTCGACAACACCGTCGCTATACATCCAACGGCTGCCGAAGAACTGGTGACGCTCAGGTGATCTGTTCCGTACTTGCTCGACCCGGGCTCCACAACTACTCCCGGTATGCTGTCGCTTTTCTGGAGACTTTAACCGGCCGCACCGTTGACGGGGCAGGGTTTTTTCAAGCCGTGCCTGCTGTCACTCGAGCTTCCATAAGAGAATTGACGCTGCCCGGCCTGGTTTCTTTAAACTCGACCATGAACTGAACGAACCTGAGGGTAATCACAGATGGCTTGGTGGGGAAAACTGATCGGCGGGACACTGGGCTTCATGCTGGGCGGCCCGCTGGGCGCACTTCTGGGTGCTTCATTTGGCCACCAGTTCGATTCCGGTCTGCGGGGCTCGGGTGGCATGCGGGCGCTACCGGGGGGCCAGGAACGCGTTCAACTCGCCTTCTTTACCGCCACCTTTTCCGTGATGGGTCATATCGCCAAGGCCGACGGCCAGGTTTCGCGGCATGAGATTCAGATGGCGAAGAATCTCATGAACCAAATGCGTCTCAACACGCAGCAGCGCGAAGCCGCCATTGATCTGTTCGAACAGGGTAAAGAAGCGGACTTTCCACTCGATGATGTGCTCCATCAGTTTCGCAGCGAGTGCCAGCGGCGCACCACTTTGCTGCGGATGTTTCTTGAAATCCAGATCCAGGGCGCGATGGCCGATGGACGACTCGATGCAGCCGAGAACAGAATTCTCCTGCACAGCGCCGAGGTGCTGGGTTTCAGCTCGCAAGAAGTCGAGCACCTGATCGGCCTGATATCCGGCACTGCGAGCGGCCCGGGGCAGCGGCCGGGACGAACCATCGAACAGTCTTATGCCATTTTAGGTGTGTCTGAGAAGACCCCCGACAGCGAGATCAAGAAATCATACCGGCGCCTGATGAACCAACATCATCCTGACAAGCTGGTCGCCAAGGGTATGCCCGAGGAGATGATCAAGCTGGCAACCGAAAAGACCCAGGAAATCCGCTCCGCCTGGGAACACGTACGTGACCATCGGGCTGCTGGGGCCTGAACCCCACCTGCTCAACTGAACGATTCACCCCAGCGACTGAAGGAGGCCCGATGAACCTGTCATCTATGCTACATGAACGGGCGGAGCGCGGTCATCCGGTCCGCATCGCGCTGATCGGCTGCGGCAAGTTCGCTACTATGTACCTGACTCAAGCGCTGAATACCCGCGGTATACAGATCGTCGGGATAGCTGATCTTGATCCAGGGCGTGCCATGCGACAACTCGCCACCGCTGGCTGGGAAGCGGAGCGATACCAGGCTCGCGATGCCGCCGAGGCTCTGGTGAACGGCACCACCTGGCTGACCGATGACGCTGCCGGCCTGATCGCTATTGACGAACTGGACGTGGTGGTCGAGGCGACCGGCATCCCGGCTGCTGGTATCAGCCACTGCCGACAAGCGATCGCCGCCGGTCACCACGTCGTGATGGTCAGTGTCGAGGCCGATGTGGTCGCCGGCCCACTGCTTGCGAAAGAGGCCCGGGCCGCCGGTGTGGTCTACAGCCTCGCCTGGGGAGATCAACCGGCTTTGATCTGCGAACATGTGGACTGGGCCCGGACCTGTGGTTTTAACGTGGTCTGTGCGGGCAAGGGCACTCGCTATCATCCCGACTATCACGCACTCACGCCTGACAATGTCTGGGACGTCCTGCGCGAGTACCTCGAGATCGATGACCCGGGCAGCATAAACCTGAAAATGTTCAATTCCTTCCTCGATGGCAGCAAGTCCGGCATCGAAATGAGCGCTGTCTGTAACGCCACCGGGCTGGCTCCTCAGTCCGACGGGCTGAACTTTCCTCCGTGCTCCCGCTTTGAGCTCGCCGATGTGTGCAAGCCGGCCGAGGACGGTGGCTGTCTGACTGCCCGCGGCACCACGGAGGTCGTGTCTTCTCTTACCCGGGACGGTGCCTCGGTACCCCATCATCTGGCCATGGGCACCTACGTGGTCATCGAGGCTGCCGGAGACTACGCCAGGCAGTGTTTCCGTGAGTACCACATGCTGCAGGATCGTTCCGGACGCTACGCGTCTCTTTACAGACCGACACACATGATCGGCATGGAACTCGGCGTTTCGATCGCCTCGGCGGCGATTCGCGGCGAACCCACTGGCTGCCCTACGGGATTCCACGCTGATGTGGCCGCAACAGCCAAGCGTCAGCTGAAGGCCGGCGAGACACTCGATGGTGAAGGCGGTCACTGCGTGTGGGGTCGACAGATGTCGGCAGCCGATTCCCTGGCTCTGGGCGCCCTGCCGCTG
Organism: Pseudomonadota bacterium; assembly: GCA_002718155.1. Lineage (GTDB taxonomy): Bacteria > Pseudomonadota > Gammaproteobacteria > Arenicellales > UBA868 > UBA9619. Next base: position 22,474 of record PBDS01000045.1, on the reverse strand, counting down.
GGTCTGGCAGCAGACGTGACCATGCGTCATGATGTCGATGCCGGCGCTATCCTGACCTATGATGATGTCGTAATTGACGCATCAGACAGTGCAGTCACAGCCCGCAGGCAGATGGAATCAGCCTTCAACCCCAGCCATCGAACCTGATCCCGCCCACAGATGCCAGATGACGGACCGGAAACCAGACATGACCCTCTTCTGGCGGCGACGTTACAATCGCCGGCCGGGCGCTGATCCTGGCCCTGTATTGAACTCGAGCCGCATGAGGTAGGACATGTCGACACACAGCATTGCAATTCTGGCCGGAGATGGTATCGGACCGGAGATCATGGACCAGGCGATCAAGATTCTGCGTTTGGTCGAAAGCCGCAACAACGTGGCATTTGATTTGAAACCCGCGCCCTTTGGTGCATCTGCATACTTTGAGACCGGAAAATCCTTTCCCGATGAAACGATGGCGATCTGCGACCAAGCTGACGCCATACTGAAGGGCACCATTGGCCTCAACCATGAAGAGTCGAAGAAGATTCCGGTGGATGAGCAGCCTGAGCGTGGTGCATTACTTCCCATGCGCAGGCGTTATGACACTTATGCCAACTTTCGCCCGGTGTACCTGCCTCGCAGCCTGGCCCATTTCTCCCCACTCAAGCCCGAAGTCATCGGCGAGGGTATAGATCTCGTCATCATTCGTGAACTCGTTGGCGGCCTTTACTTCGGCAAAAAGGAAAGCGGTATCAATGAAGCTGGTCGCCGCTATGTCCACGAAATGCTCGAATACGATGAAGATCAGATTCGACGGGTACTGGAAGTGGCATTCGAGCTGGCGAGTAAACGCAAGAAAGTCCTGCACAACGTGCACAAGAGCAACGTATTGAAATCAAGTGTCTTGTGGAACGACGTGGTCGAGGAAGTACGGCAGGATCACCCCGATATCGAGGTCAAGCATGTCCTGGTCGATGCCGCTGCAACTTATCTGTGCCTGGATCCTGCGAGCTTCGACGTGATGGTGATGGAGAACATGTTTGGAGACATACTCAGCGACCAGGGTGGGGGCATTCTGGGTTCTCTGGGATTGATGCCTTCAGCTTGTGTGGGCCCGGAGAAGTCTTACTATGAACCCTCGCACGGCTCAGCGCCTGATATTGCCGGTCAGGGTATCGCCAACCCCTACTCGATGATCGGTTCCGTAGCGATGATGCTGGAGATGAGTTTCGGTATGGACCAGGAGGCGCGCAATCTGTGGCAGGCGATGCAAAGTGTCTTTGCAGCAGGCTTCACCACGCCAGACCTCGCTCGGCGTGGTGACTCTGAGAAAAAGATCAGCACCGCCGAGTTTGGTGACCGAGTGGTGACCGAACTGGAAAAAATACCTGCCGACTGATCTTTGTCAGACTGGCCTTATTCGGGTTGTGCCAGTGGTTTTGATTCCACAGCCCCCTCGGCCTGCTGCTGCATGATCATGTTCAGCATTCGCAGGCTGGCGTTGATCCCGGCAAAGACCTGGTTGGCATGTACGCCGCGGGTTTTGAGCTGGCCCTGACCAACCTGCCAGGTAATAAAACATTCCGTCAAAGCGTTGGAACTGCCACCCTTAGGAATGTGTACTTCGAAATCCGTCAGGTCAGGATAGTGGAAGTCGCCGGGCTCGAGCACCGATCGCATGGCGGTCGTAAACGCGTCGAACCCACCGTTGCCTGAGCCGGTGGCCTTGTGAATTTCACTTCCGACACGAACTCGAATACTGGCCGTCGATTCGATTTCCAGGCCGCTGGTAATGGAACAGTTCAGAAGTTCAACCTGCTGGAATTCTCTGCTTTCAAGAATATCCGCGATGATAAAAGGCAAATCCTCCGGTGTGATGGTCGCCTTGGTGTCAGCGATCTCCACGATGCGATCCAGGACCTTTTGCTGGTTCTCCTCGGACAGTTCCAACCCGAGCGTCTCGAGATTGTTGACCAGCGAGGCGCGGCCGCTCATCTTACCAAGTGCATAACTGTGCCTGCGGCCGAACCGGCTGGGGCTGAGCTCAGTCTGGTATAAACCACCCTTCTTATCCCCGTCCGCGTGTATGCCACTGGTCTGGGTAAAGACGTCCGTCCCGATGACCGGAGAATTTGCCGCCACCCGCTTACCTGAGAAACTCTCGACCATCTGGCTCAGACCATGAATCTTGGATTCATCCAGACTCAAGCGCACCCCGAGCTTGTCCCGTAAAACGACTGCAACCTCGGCGAGTGAAACGTTACCGGCCCGCTCTCCCAGGCAGTTGACCGTGGCATGTATGCCCGACGCGCCCGCCAGGACTGCCATCATCGCATTAGCCGTCGCCAACCCGTAGTCATTGTGCGGGTGAAAATCAAATGCCATACCAGGGAACCGTTCACACATGTCACTCACACTGTCGAAGACCTCCTGGGGGCTCATGACACCCAGCGTGTCCGGCAGCATCACACGCGCCACGCTCAGTTCAGCAAGGGCCTCTGAAATGCCATAGACATAATCACGGCTGTCAAGATAACCGTTGGACCAGTCTTCCAGGTAAACGTTGACCAACAGATCGTTCTCCTGCGCATAGCCAACGGTCTGCTCAATGTCTGTCAGGTGCTGAGATAGAGATTTTCTCAACTGCTCACGGCAATGCTTCTCGCTCCCTTTGGTCAACAGGTTCATTACCCGGCCGCCGGCCCCAACTACCCAGTCAACACTGCGATGGTGATCGGTGAAACCGAGCACTTCCACCCGATCAAGAAAACCGTGATCCTTTGCCCAGTTGTGGATCCGGGTGACGGCTTCTTTCTCGCCATGCGACACTCCGGCGGATGCGACCTCGATCCTGTCTACTTTCAGGGTGTGCAGAAGGGCCCTGGCAATACCGACTTTCTCTTCAGGTGAAAATGACACACCCTGGGTCTGCTCCCCATCCCGAAGGGTTGTGTCCATCAAGACTATGTGGCGCAGTTCAGCCATGGGTTTGACCTTTGGCCAGACGAAAGGCTGCGTATTCTAAAGCCAAATCTTGGGAATCAGCGCAAATCATTCCTGATCAGCCCCGTGGCCTGGCTGGCCTGGAGCCCTCAGCCTGTTAGCCGGGAAGACCTTCGCATCCCCGGCCAATCATTGCGATCTTACCTTTCTGATCCAGCCGGTAGAAACGTCGCAGTTCCCGGGTCAGGCCAGCGCCATCGTGGCTCTTGAAATAGCGGTGCTCCAGCTGCTGGCAGTAAATAGCAGCATAATAATTTGCTTTCCAGTAGCGGACCTGCTCGCAGGGGCTGAGATCCGCCGCAAACCTGGCTCTGCTGAACAGCCAGTGGCGAACTTGCTCCACTGAATCCGCTCCCGAGTTGCTCATACCTGGCAGCGAAAGCAGGCCGATAAACTTGTCGACCTCGGCCTGTAGCTCGAGTTCCATCTGGGTCAATGAGCGGTCATAGCCGGCCCGCCAGGCGACGTAGAGAAAATGACTGACGCCCTCGACAGCCAGGCAGAAAGCCGCACCGGATGCCCCCCACATGGTCGTGGGCTCACCCGCCAGGTGCTCGACTACTTCCGGTGCAAGGTACAGCGATAGGTTCATCTGCCCCTGGTGTTCAAATAACAGAAGTTTCTCCGGCGCCACCCGCCGGCCTGTACCACCCTCCAGGTTACTGGCGATCTCGCTGTCAGTGATCAGAAAATCGGCCACGTCGTGATCGACACGGATCTCGTAGATGTGCTCGAGTTGCTTCTGTAAATCGGTCAGATCCAAGGCTCAGTGCCTCACGCTGCTTGCATGGCTGGCAGCGAGGCTGATCCCAGCAGCTTGCAGCTGTTTAGCGGATTGTGCGCTGCCCGTGTCCAGCCAGTGCCGGTAGAGTCGCAGCAGGTCCGCGTCATTGTGAGGTGTGCGCTCGCTGGCCTCACCAAGCACGTCAACAAACAGGCTGAATTTCTCCGCCAGTTCGGAATAGACCCCTGGTCCGGGACCACGAGCTGACGATGGACAGGAGTTGCATAGACTGGCGTAGGCCGTGCCGCCGAAGGAGATGTAGTATTCCACATCCACTGGCTTTCGAGCGAGACTGCCGGCAAAGACCCCAGCGACGAACAGCGATAAGTCCCCCAGGCGTCGCAATGCCCAGAAACGCTCCTGCTGTGTCCTGGCATTTATCGCTTCGCCGAAGATCAGGGCCAGCGGCCGGATATCCGGTCCGTCGGAGGTGTGCTCGTAGAACCGGTCTGCACGGACATAGAAGGTGAGCAGGTTAACCAGGTAAGCAATCGTGTCATCACGTGCACGAGCCTCTCGCTGGGCAACAGCGCGGGTGACGGCTTGATGGAAATATTTCCGAGCACTGGTATTGGTGATCAGGGCCTGACTGCGCTTCTCCACTATAACCACCTCCTTTGTCATCGAACAGGGATTGATCAGTCACATTGTTAATGGTGTGTGCCGGCAAGCCAAGTCAGCACTCGCATGATTGCGCTGCTGACGGCATTTGGCCTGGCCTGTTAACCGGCATGAACTGTACCGAAGACCTGCGGCATCTGCGGTCACCGGCGGTTTAGCGAACCGAAATCTATACACCCACCCCAAGCAGGGTTATTTGCGTTCAGCGTGTTCGCGTGGCAGGCGGTCGATCGTTACCGCCGACGTTGCATGTGGATGAATTCGGTATTCGCATTTAAGATAGATGCTGCCGGAAACACGAACGCCCCTTGCCAGTATTGTCTGAACATCTGTTGGCTGGTCTGGTTCGCAGGGCATGCGCGGTAGCACACAATGCATTTTGATCATCGGCTCTGGGGTTTCACCCGGAACGTACGGGGTCGGATTTATTTTGCCGTACTGATCGGCCTGCTTGCCACAGGGCTTGGGGTGGCCCGTCTGGCCATGCTGGGATGGCTCATCGCTCTGGTGTTTGCCGGGCGCAGCGCCAGTGAGCTTTCGCTGTTCTTTATTGCGACCGGTTTCGTCATGATTCTGCGCGGTGTGTTCGAACACTGGCGTACCATGATTGCTCACCAGACAGCTGCCATCGTTCAAAAAGAACTACGACGTCAACTCTACGACCAGGTCGTGACCCTGGGGCCCGGCTATACCGGACGGCAGCGGTCGGGCGAGCTGGTTCTCTCACTGGTTGATGGTGTCGAACAGCTCGAGACGTATTTTGGGAAGTACCTGCCCCAGTTGCTGGTCTGTGCAATTACCCCGGTACTCATTTTCGTCTTCGTCGCATTCCTCGATCTGCCAGTGGCGATTACCCTACTTTCTGCGTCGCTGATCGCACTGGCGGCACCATCGCTGTGGCACCGTTTCGATACCCAGAAATCGCAGGAACGCCAGGACGCCTATGCCGTTTTCGCCGCCGAATTCCTGGATGCGATTCAAGGGCTGGCAACGCTTAAAGCGTTTGGCCAGAGTCGCCCACGGGCTGACTTGCTGGCCGAAAAAGCCGAGGTTCTGTTTCGTAGCACCATGTGGGTACTGGCGACGAATTCTCTGTCACGGGGCATCACGGACACGTCGATTGCAATCGGTGCCGCCACAGCGCTGGGTGTTGGTGCGCACCGAGTGGTGTCCGGGCAGATGGAGCTGGCGATCCTGATCGTCATCCTGATGCTCGGGGTGGAGATCTTTCGCCCGATGCGTGACTTACGAACCGTGCTCCACGAGGGGATGGTGGGCCTTTCGGCTGCACAGGGTGTCTACCGTATCCTCGATGCTGAGCCACCTGTACAGGAACAAAGTGCAGCCACTGTACCAACCGCTCTTGACCCCATGATTAATTTTGATTCCGTGAGCTTCAGCTACCCGGGTCATCTGAACACCGTGCATGACAACCTCGAGCTGAACATCCGCCCCGGTGAACGGGTGGGAATCGTCGGGCCCAGCGGGTGCGGCAAATCATCGATTGTCCGGCTTCTGCTGCGCTTCTACGACCCGGATTCAGGCACAGTCAGTCTGGGTGGATACGATCTTAAAGAACTGCCACTTGCCGAGATTCGAAGACAGATCTCAGTAGTCAATCAGGACACCTTTCTATTCCACGGCAGCATCGCAGAAAACATAATGCTCGGTCGGCCCGACGCCACCCGTGAGCAAATCATCGAAGCTGCCAAGAACGCCAACATTCACGCGTTCGTGGCGACGCTGCCACTACAGTACGACAGCCTGATTGGCGAGAAAGGCATCAAGCTGTCCGGCGGCCAGCGACAGCGGGTCGCCATTGCCAGGGCCTTGTTGCGGGATTCACCTATCCTGGTCCTCGATGAAGCCCTGTCCGCTGTCGATGCCGAGAATGAAGCTGTCATTCAGCAGGCACTTGAAACACTGATGAAGGACCGCACCACGCTGGTTCTGGCACACCGGCTCTCAAGCGTGATCAACTGCGATCGCATCCTGGTACTGGACCGGGGGAGGATCGCAGAGTCCGGGGATCACATTTCACTGATGAGACAGCAGGGCATATACGCAAGCCTGATGTCCGAACAGGTCCATGAGGCCGATCGCGAACAGCATAAGTCCACATTTGCTGAAACGCTCAACAGCACCTCACACACACCGCCGGAGGACGTATCTGTCCAATCAGACCAACCTACCGAAGGCATCGTGAAAGCCGAAGGGCTGAACTGGCAACAGGTCGTACAGATCCTGATGAGCCACATCATGCCCTGGAAAGGTAGGCTCACGCTGACGTTTGTTTTTGGTGTGCTGCGGGTGGTCGCATTCATCGGCGTGGGCGTTTTCAGCGCGCTGATCGTCCTCGCACTCAAGAATGGCGTGGGTTTTGGCACTTATCTTGTCGGCCTGGCGATTGTTGCGCCACTGTCCGGTGTCCTGCACTGGCTCGAGTCATGGATAGCTCACGACATGGCTTTTCGACTGCTGGCCCAGATGCGGGTCAACGTTTTCCGTAAGCTGGACCAGCTCGCGCCGGCCTATCTGGTACGCAGGCGGACAGGTGACCTGATGGGCATTGCCACTCAGGATGTTGAACTGGTTGAGTATTTCTTCGCCCATACCGTCGCCCCGGCTTTTGTTTCGGTGGTGGTTCCAGTGGTCGTTCTGGTCGTACTGGCCTCGGCGAACCTGTGGATCGCTGCTGCACTGGCACCGTTTCTACTCGCGGTGGGATTCAGCCCGTTTCTGATGCGGGGCCTGGTCGACGACCTGGGCTCCCGGTCACGGGAAGCGGCTGGAGAACTGGCCGCCCATGCCATTGACAGCGTCCAGGGTGTGGCAGAGATCGTTTCCTACCAGCAAGAGAAAGGACGGGGTGATGATTTTGACCAGCTTGCCGAGCGGCATATCTCGCTGCGCCTGCCGTTCTTCGGGCAACTGACCCTGCAGCATACGTTGTTGGAGGTGTTTACAGGACTTGGCGGCCTGGCCGTTGTAACGGCAGGTGCCATCCTGACCAGCAGTGGCTCGATGGACCCGGGTGTACTGCCATTGTTGACCATACTGGCGATGGCAGCGTTTCTGCCGGTTTCAGAGATTGCGCAGGTCGGCCGCCAGCTGGCCGACACCCTGGGCGCGACCCGGCGCGTCTACGCTCTGGAGAACGAACCGGTACCGGTGGTCGACGGACCGGGCCTGTCAAAGTGCGAACAGGCCCCTGCGATCTTGTTCTCGGGCGTCGACTTCAATTACCCCGGCAGGTCAAGAAAAGTATTGGAAAACATCAGATTCACGATTCCGGCAGGTGAGACCGTTGCCCTGGTCGGCCCATCCGGAGCCGGCAAAACAACACTGGCCCAACTGATGATGAGATTCTGGGACCCCGAGAAAGGTGTGATATCGCTGAGTGGGATAGATCTGAAGGAATACCGGCTGGACGAACTTCGTGCTCGCATTGCGCTGGTCGCCCAGGATACTTATCTGTTCAACAACACTCTCAAAGAGAACATCCTGATCGCAAAACCCCGGGCGACGCCTGTCGAGCTTGCCCAGGCCGTCGATATGGCCGCGCTCTCCGAACTGGCGGACTCTCTTCCCCAGGGGCTAGAGACACCAGTTGGCGAGCGGGGCACAAGCCTTTCCGGCGGGCAGCGCCAGCGGGTCGCAATCGCCCGAGCGTTTCTGAAGGATGCCCCGGTGCTGATTCTTGATGAGGCAACCTCGCATTTGGATGCCATCAGCGAGCAGAGTGTGCGGGCCGCGCTGGACCAGTTGAAGACCGACCGGACGACGGTGATCATTGCCCATCGTCTCTCAACGATCCGCGACGCCGACCTGATCGTTGTTCTGGACAACGGCCGGGTGATCGAAACAGGTCGCCACGAAGAACTGCTCCGCAGTGGTGACCTGTACGCCAGGCTGGTTTCTCGACAGCTTGGCGGTGCGCGAGGAAAGCACGATCTCCTGCAGTGACGGACGATGCGCCGTACTCTTGGCGCTGCACAATTCAGACCAACCTAGTCTGTATTCCCTGACACTCGGCCAAGTCCGAGCGAATCGACTCACTGCGCATTGACATCAATCGGGGCATCAGGACCATCGACCCGTCATTGCAGGGTAACCATGAGCCAGACCATCCAGCCTCCACCACGTCGACTCGCTGCAGTACTGTATACAGATGTCGTGGGTTTCAGCCGGCTCACCCATGAGGACGAAAACGCCACGTACCAGGCAATACGCCGCTACCAGTCAACTCAGAAAAAAATCGTTGCTCAACACGGCGGCCGGGTCGTGGACACGGCCGGTGACAGTACGCTGGCCGTTTTCCCAGTTGCAGCGGATTCGATCCAGGCTGCCATTGACATCCAGAGCTACCTGACCGGCGAAAATGCTTGCTTGCCAGAGGACCGGCACATNAAGACCCGGATCGGCATCAACCTGGGCGACATCATCGACGACGGTAATTCTGTATTCGGTGACGGTGTCAACGTAGCGGCCAGACTGCAGACTTTGGCACCGGCTGGTGGTATCTGCGTCTCCGGATCAGCCCGATCGGTNNTCGGCGACAGCCTGGAGATCCACTTTCAGCCCATAGGTGAGCAAATACTGCACAACATCGAGACACCGGTCATGGCCTACCTGGTCCTGGCCGGTGACCAGCCGATCGAGAGAAATATCGCCCACGCTGAAGATCCCAGACTATCCATTGCTGTACTTCCGTTCAATAACCTGGACAGCGATTCATCATCGGACAGCCTCGGTGATGGATTGACCATCGACCTGATTACTGCATTGTCCCGCTTCCGGCAGCTGTTCGTACTGGCCCAGCACACCGCGCTGGCCCACACTGGTGCGACACAGGACAAAGTGTCCACGGGTCGTCGCCTGGGCGCCCGTTATCTTGTTGACGGCTCGATCCGCAAGCGCGGTCGTTCATTTCGCGTTGTGGTTCAACTGATCGAGACCAGGAGCGGCGGATATCTTTGGTCGGAAAACTACGATGGCAACACGGATGGCCTGTTCGCGATCCAGGATACGATCACTCGACGCATTGTCACCACTCTGGTCAGCACCATCGAACAGAGCGCGATTCGCAGTGCCCCCACTCAGCAACACCATGCTGACTACGCGGATGTAGCCCGGGCAAATCAGCTGGTCTATCGTATGCGCGAGCCGGCGGACACGGAAAAAGCACGAGAATTATTCGAGAAAGTACTTGCATCAGACGCAGCCTTCGTACCCGCACTGTCCGGNCTGGCGCTAACACATCTCACCGATTTTCTGATGTTCTGGACTGATGACCCCGCAACAGCCGTGCCGCGTGCAGCCCAGCACGCCCAGAAAGCACTGGAACTCGATCAGAGCGACAGCCTCGCACACGCTGTATTCGGTATCACCAGCCTGTGGCGCCGACAGTACGTGGAAGCCATTACGCACCTCGATCAGGCGATCGAACTGAACCCCAATCACGCTGACGCGCTGGCTGGAAAGGGCCTGGCCCTGAATTTCATCGGCGATCCCGAAGCTGGGATCCGACAGCTCAGCGAAGCTCTGGAACGCAACCCCTTCCCACCCTCATGGTATCTGTGGTCNCTGGCTATCGCCCAGTACAACACCGGGCGTTACGCCCCGGCAGTTCAGACACTGCTCAAGATCAGTCAGCCTAACCGGTTTCAACGGCGCTGGCTGGCTGGCGCTTACGCACGAATCGGAGATCTCGAAAACGCCAAGATCCAGCGCGACATTGTGATGACCGAGGTGCCCGANTACAGGGTGAGCGACAGCTTTAACCANCAGCCTTATCAGAATCCAGAAGACATACAGCCGTTCATCGATGGCCTGCTGCTGGCAGGTTTCAACCGTTAGTCAGGCCATCAGCACATCGACCAGGACCGAAGCACCCTGGCGCACCGGATCGACAACCAGGCGCCCGGTTGCATCGGCAGTCTCGGACAGGACTGCGGCAGCTTCCTGGTCGTCAAGGTGGGCCGTGTTCAGGGCAATCGCGACGGTTTGCGGCCGCGAGTAGGTGCCGCAGGCCGATGCAATCGATTCGTACAGATCGATCACCTCGTTCAGCGGTGGCACANTCACAGTCAGGCCNACGGTGTCCAGTTCTGTCATNCCCGCCCGGTGACACAGAATGAGGTGGGTCGGGCAGGCNCCGCGGATCAGTGGCAGTGTCGAACTGCTCCCTGGGTGGAGCAGCGACCCCTGTCCTTCGATGATAGCGAGTTCTGCATCAGCGGCTTCCAGTACCATCTTCTCGACTGCNCCACAGGCGTAATCCACCCGGATAGCATCCAGCGGGATGCCCCTGCCGGTAATCAGGATACCGATCTGACCGGTGGCCAGGAATTCGGCTTGAATGTTGCGCTGCAATGCGGCCTTCCAGATCTCCAGGCCTGTCGTCATCTTACCGATGGCCATATCGGTACCCACCAGCAGCACCCGCCGGTTGGCCAGCTCCGACGCTCGGCCCCAGGCGATACCGAGTCCGTCCGGCTCCCGGCGAATGTCCCAGATCCACTGCAAGGAAGGCAACTCCGGATAGCGCCCGCCGAGAAATTCGTGCAGCCCGTTGACCACGCACAGACCCGCCCCGACAGCATGGTCGACCTCCTTGACCATCTCCGCCGGCAACCGNCCACCCGAGGGCGCCATACCCAACACCAGTACCTCCGGACCGTGGGCCAGAGCTTCTTCTACGCTGGAAACCACCGGCACATCCGGTCCGAAATCCAGCAGTTCACGAGTGGTCATGCCACCGTGGTTGAAATCGATCACACAGACCACTGGGTTTTGGGAATAGCGCAGAATGCCATGCCCCATCTTGCCATTGAGCTTGTCGATCTGCTCGTAGAAATGAATGACGAGCTTACGCTCCCGGTTCAGCATGTGAGCGCCGCCCCGTGACCATGGCTGTTTTCAGACACTGTGACAACGCCGGAGTGCATCGACAATCCTTGAGCGGGATCCGGCAGTAGATTGAGATGCGAATCAAGGTCTATATGATCAAACAGCGCCCCAATCGATGCGCCGGCACCGATCGCGACTGAAGATTCTCCCATGCAACCGATCATTGTCTGCAGGCCGTGTGCCCGGGCGGCCGCAACGATTCGCAGCGCCTCGGTGATTCCACCACACTTCATCAACTTGAGATTGACGCCATCGACAGCCCCGGCAAGACGCGGGACGTCGGTTGCAACATGGCATGATTCGTCGACGAAAATCGGCAGGGATCGCCGCGAGAAAAGCTCGGGAAGCTGATCGTCAGCATTGAAGTGCAGGGGTTGCTCGACGTAATCGCAACCCCGGTCCTTGAGCCAGTCGATCATCTGCCGGGCAGCGTCCAGGTCCCANCCACCGTTGGCATCTACCCGGACGACGACCTCNAAGTCTGCCGCTGCCTCGACAACGGCAGCATACATGGCCCGATCGGCGTCCAGGCCTTCGGGACTCCCCAACTTGACCTTGAGGTAGCGGGCACCAGTACGTGACAGGATCTCGGGTACTCTNTCGCGCACCACATCTGGCGGCAGGATACCAACCGTCACAGATGTCGCAACCGCCCTTCTCGGCAGACCCAGCAGGCGGAAAAGCGGCTGGCGAGCACGTTTTGCCAGCAGATCCCACAGAGCAATGTCCACGGCAGCCCAGGCGCANGACGCAAGCCCCTGCTCCCGTGCCAGCAGCCAGCCGTCGTGCGGGCTGTCGAGGGCTTCGGGGCAGGCATCGAGAAACGCTTCAATCTGTGTCTGGCACAGTTGTGCGGTGTCGGCACCGGTCAGGTTGCCGGGTGCAGCTTCCCCCAGGCCGGTGACTGTGCCGTCAGAGATCGACACAAACAGATTAATCGAACCGGAAAACTCGCCGCGGCTGATCCGAAGCGGATAGCGTTTGNTGAGCTCAACCTCACGATAAGCGACTTGCATCAATTCCCCCTGTGTCATTTATTGACGCTTCTCAGAGCGCATCGGCCGTCTTTTCCTTCGCGATGCGCGAGAATATCAGATTCGCTGGGTCTCGATGGCAGCGGTCGGTTGGACGGATCGCCTCCTGAACAAGGCATTCGACGATCCGACATCAGATCGACACAGACCCACTGCCGGGAGTGAAAAATGCTGGCAAGCTAAAATGAGCCCTGCAGTGCCAGTACCAGACTGCTCTGGCTGGTTGAGCNGGCCATGTGATCAGGCTGCAGTCGATGGGCCAGATAGCCGGTCAAGACGCTACNTCTCCCAACGCTGGTCCGATAAAAGAACTCGAGGGCGTTCTCGCGGCCAGACGGGACCAGACTGACACGTTTCCGGTAATACCGAAGGACACCATCATAGTCATCGCTGTATGGNAGATTGACGCTCACCGATCCTGATCTGGTGCGCATCGGTTGCGCAACGGAGAACCCAACGGTGTCCTGCTGACGCATAATATTACGCCGTATCAGACCCACAGCCCAGGTGTTGCTGTGCAGTGTGCTGAAGTTAGCCAGCAAGCTGTTTCCCCGGTCAGCTACGCTGGTCGCGCCTTCCGTATAGCTCCCGAGCAGTGTCCAGTCNGTGTTGAGCGCCAGCCAGGCGGCTAGATTTCCGGACACCGTTTCCGAAGATTCCACGCTCAGGGCGCCGTCAGCCGATCCACCCTGTAAGTTACCGTCTTCCAGCAACAGCCCGACTCTGCCCTTGACAGCCCAATTGGAGCCCTGCTGCCCGAAATAAAGGGCACCGCTGTCGCTTCTTGAGCCATGCCTTNTACCATCATCAACAGACGAGAATGCCAGCCCCGTATGCCAGCCTTCGCTGGACACATATCCGAGTTTGCTGTGCAACCCCTGCTCCGTATAGCCCATCCATGGTGCCCTGAAGGCTTCGCTGCCAAAGAACTGTGCAAATTGATCCCTGCTTTCCCACGTGACTGGCAGCCAATGATCTTCCGGCCTGCTGTTGAGGCCAAAAGCGAATAGTTGCCCACCCCGGCTGATACCGTGAACCGACAGGCCCACCTCGTCTGGATCAGACCCATCGGCATCCTCGGCGTGATCTTTCCACAACGTGAACCCATCCGGCAGGCGATAACGCGTCGTCAGTTGAAAGCCCCCGGCATCATCGGTTATCGATTCAGTGGCGTGACCCGCCAACCGACTGAACAGCGAATCAACCGAGGTCACTGAATCGCGCCGGACCGAACGAGCAGCAAGATCCATTCGAAAATTCCTGCCGTACTGATCAACGACCTGTATTTTCGAGAAGTATGGATTGGTCCGGATCAGGTGATCAACGGCACCGCCGACTTTTAGTCGGCGCGTATCAAATCCGCCGCCGGAATTGGTGGTATCAGCGGTGGTGCTGGAGTCTTCGGTCTGCCCGTTTTTATCGCCTGCCTTGNTGTTGCTCTCCTCAAGAGGCGTCTTGACAGGACCCAGTGGCTGGAATGCTCGGGCAAAATTGATCTGTCCCCAGCCGAATTTTGAATCAACCCCCGGCTCGCCCATGTCGGTGGCTGAGCGTTTGATGATCTCCACGACCTGTTCCGCTTTTAGTTTTGGCCAGGTCTGCAGAATACGGGCCGCCAGGGCGGAAACCCGGGGTGTGGCAAACGACGTGCCCCAGTACCCGGCAAATTCTGAAGCACCAACCGCTACAACGTAGTGCGATGCAAACGANCCGGCACGATTACTGAACCCCAGCATCTGGCCATCCGGGCCCAACCCACCAACGATCAGGGCACGACCGGCAAGATTGGGTGCGTGCACAGCATCTCCGACCGGATTCGGGCTCCGGTCGTTTCCGGCACTCATTACAAGGACTTTGCCTGCCAGGGCAGCGCTCATGATGGTCGTGCCCGGAATCGCTGCAAGTGCGGCATTCGAATGGTTGATGACCCGCACTGAGGGATCTGCAACTGCGTGCGTCATACCCTGTGCTACTGCACTGCTGGAGACAGAACGGCCCCCGGTTGACGTCTGTACGGACAGGATCTTCGACCCGGGCGACAAGGTCAGAATAGTTTGAGCCACGGCAGTCCCGTGGGGCTGGCTTGAGGCGTCCGCAAGTGGATTGCCGCCGACCAGGCTGACAGCACTCGGCATGACATTGAGCGGCGACACCGGTAGCCGCAGGCTGACGCCTGTGTCCAGCACTGCAACACCGATGAAAGGTGTCGATGGNTGCGGCTTGGGAGCCGCCACGCTGATGGCCGATGCCTTCTCGCTCGTACCACTATCTGAACTGGATGGTTCACCAACCTTGTCGTCGATACCATCGCCTACGCCGAGGGCGATCTGCTGGCCCGTCCCGAGCAACCCTATCACCAGACTCGCGACAAACACAAAATTGCAGGCCAGGCCGCGTCGAGAAGAGGATTGCATCATTCGCTAATCGTCCTATCAAATGTCAAGCTGTCACGGTATCCCGAGGCTGGATCGTAGGTTGAAAACGCTGAAAGCTCTCCACTGATCAGGTGTTGCCTGCAATTGAAGAGCGGGCGGCAAGTCTAAAACAAGACGCCGGAGCGCTCCAGTGGCTGAGCAGCACGGATTGGCCAAGCGTGCTTNCTTCGCCGGGACTGTAGATCGGTCATTGTGGCACGGTACCTTGGCGAGCAGTGATTTGCAGACTAGTCAAACAGAATCTGGTCCAGATCGGACTCCGCAACGCTCGAGGCCAGATGATCTGCATTGACTGTCAGCGCCAGCAACGTTCGCCGCCGCAGAAAGTCATCGATGGTCACGACCATCTCGGTTGTTCTAATCAGCTCCACTTCCGCTCGCACGATGTCCGAACCGGGCAGCATCGGGCAGGCGGCGCCCGGATCTTTTTGCAGGGTTTCCAAAAGTTCCAGGGCCCTCAGCCCGTACCAGCACCAGAATCGCTCCAGTTGCACCTGACTCAAAGCGCCGTTCAATACTTTGGCCTGAGAACGGTACTGCTGCCGGACCAGATCGTCCGGTTCGCCGTACCATCGTCGGGCCAGNCCAGGATCAGCGACCCCCGCGTCCAACACCGCTTTGACAACCCCATTGCCGACCTTAATGCAGTCGCTCAGTTTACCGCCGAATACCGTGACAAAGTTTTTTCCAGCGGCTGCTTCTATCGCGTGTCTGCGCGAGAGTTGCAGATAATCCGCGGGACTGTACTCGCCGGGCACGACGGCAAGCGGCCGTACACCACAGCGTTCGGCAATCACATCCGCCTCGGTCAGAGGTGCTGCCAGTCGCAGACACCGATTCGCATTGTCGAGAACAAAACGCCGATCCTCTTCAGTGACGCCACCGTCCGGGTGATCGGTCGGGGTGTCGGTGGTTCCAATGCACGACCGGCTCCCCAGAGGAACGACGAAAAACGGCCGGTTGTCATCGGAAATGAATGCCAGAACTCGTCCCGACGATGTCACCCGGTCGACCACCAGGTGGATACCTTTGGAAAGCACATGCCGNTGGCGGTGCCGGACGCCCGCTAACCTGGCCACGTCATCGGCGAACGGGCCTGCTGCGTTAACCACTACCCTGGCGCGAACCTGACCGATATCTCCGGTAACCTGATCACGTAGGNCGACTTCCCAGTGACCTTCTTTGTCCCAAGCAAGATCGGTTACCTGGAGATAGTTCACTGCAACGCAGCCATGGGCCATTGCATCGTGCACAAGATTGAACACGAACCGTGCATCGCCCGCGACCAGAACAGCATCCGAATACTCGACACCGCCGGCCGCTCCGGAAANATTGACAGCCGGCTCNCGGCGACGAATATCGTTGGCAGAGAGCAGAGTCGGAGGTCGTGTGAAGCGATCCCCCAGGAACCAGTAAAGCCAGCTGCCCAGCCACACGGCTGTTCTTGGCCTGCGCAGACCTCTGGGCAGTGTTGCCAGAAACCGAGTTTCGCGAACCGCAGCAGGGTAGGCTCGGATCAGCTCGTTGCGGCCCCGGCAAAGACCCCGGACCAANCCACCTTCCAGGGATTCGAGATACTTGATACCACCCCAGATCAGGTTGGAGGAGCTCTGGCTGGTCAATCCGGCAAAATCCCGGGCATCAACCAGTGCCGTTCGGATGCCACGCGCCGCAAGAGCGGCAGCAGCAGCCGCACCATTGATACCACCGCCGATGACCAGGGTGTCGAAATCCTGGTCGATCAGCTGGTGCTTGTTTTGCTCACGCAAACTCAAAAGCGCTATCCTGATGTTGTGTACAGGGGTCCTGGTTCATCCCCAGATCGCAGGCGGTCAACAACTCGAACAGAGTAACACCCGGAGATTGTTCTGAGCCATACTGGCTGACAAAGACTTGGCCATTGCCACTGAACCATGAACGCCACACCTTGCATACTCGCCATTGACCAGGGCACCACCAGCTCACGGGCAATCCTGTTCGACATCAACGGCCGGGTCTGTGCGCGAGCTCAGCAGCCGTTCCAGCAGGTCTTCCCGGCGGACGGTTGGGTGGAACACGACCCGGAAGAGATCTGGCAGACCACCCTTGCCGTGTGCCGTCAGAGCCTCTCAGAATCAGGGCGCATACCCGCAGCAATCGGCATTACCAACCAGCGCGAAACGGTGCTGTTGTGGGACCGTGTCACGGGCAGACCATTGCACAATGCCATTGTCTGGCAGGACCGGCGCACAGCAAAACTGTGCGAGCAACTTCGCAACAACGGCCACGAACCTGATGCGACGGCCAGAACCGGCCTGCTACTGGATCCCTATTTCTCGGCCACCAAGATCTCCTGGCTGTTGGACCACATCGAAGGTGCACGTGACAGGGCCGAGCGGGGCGAACTCGCCGCCGGAACAATTGACTCGTTTCTCCTCTGGCGCCTGACCGGTGGCAAGGTTCACGCCACCGACGCAACCAACGCTTCTCGCACCCTGTTGTTCAACATCCACACCCAGCAGTGGGATGACGACCTTCTGAAGCTGTTCAACATACCCGCACCCCTGTTACCGGTAGTCCGGGACTGTGCTGCTGATTACGGTCGGACTGATCCGGCGTTGCTGGGCAGTGCCATTCCCATCTGTGGCATTGCCGGTGACCAGCAGGCCGCCCTGGTCGGCCAGGCCTGTATTGAGCCCGGGATGATCAAGAGCACTTATGGCACGGGTTGTTTTGCCATCGTCAATACCGGGCAAGAAGCGCTGGCATCACACCAACGTCTGTTGACCACGGTCGCCTACCGCGTCTTAGGAGTAACAACCTATGCACTGGANGGNTCGATTTTTGTTGCCGGCGCCGCTGTACAGTGGCTTCAGGAGGGTCTCGGNTTGATCGNGTCGGCAAGTGACAGCGGTCGGCTGGCTGCTGACGTGAGNTCCAATCGGGGGGTGTATATGGTGCCGGCATTCACGGGACTGGGTGCACCGCACTGGGACCCATATGCCAGGGGAGCGATNTTNGGCCTCACCCGCGATACCCGCCCGGCTGATCTTGCCAGGGCAGCNCTTGAATCGGTCTGTTACCAGACCGTTGACCTGCTGGATGCTATGGNGAGTGATGGGATACCAGCGANTTCGTCGTTACGGGTCGATGGTGGTATGGCAAATAACGACTGGCTGATGCAGTTTCTGAGCGACGTTACAGACCTTCGGGTTCAGCGCCCGACACTGACGGAGACTACCGCACTCGGAGCAGCCGGCCTGGCGTCGCTGCAGGCAGGCCTGTTCGACTCCCTGGATGAGTTGGCCGGACAATGGCAACAGGATAGAAACTTCGAACCCGGAATGAGTACGGCCGAGCGCCGGAGAGTGCTTGAAGACTGGCGTCGTGCGGTACACAGCACGCGTTCTTTTGCACCGGGCGGCCCGACTCACAGCGTCTGCTGAGNCTGGACCTTTGGCCGGAACCACGCTTTGCGGCTTACAGGACCATTGGCATAACCCGGATCAAGACGGCCAGACGTGCCGATCGGTTCAGGCACAGGTATGCTCGCTAGCGGGCTCTGGATTCACTCGCTGATGCTCAGTCAATCTCGAACTGGTAGAAGGCCTCGTTCAGGTAGGCGACAATGTCCTCGAGTTCGTGTTCATTGAAGCCCGCCCGGGTCTGTTCATTGCAGAATTCGACCATNCCCATCAGGCCCTCGACTGTTTTGACGCGACCCTCGGACCGCGTGTAGATCCCTGAACCATCACCGCCGGATTGGGCGACATGACAGCCGGCACACTTGAACTCGTGCAGCGGTAGGCCATTCTCAGCATCGCCAGGCAGCAACGCCGATGCGGCCAGCGGCGATAGAACAACCATCGAAAAAATGAGGTTCTTCAACGAAATTTTCATCTATACCCCCNTTTGAGTCGCAACATTGATGATCCGCAGGCTCAGACTTTGTTGGCGATGACCCGGATCCCACCCAGCTGACCACTGGAGAAATAACCNACCACGATATCGTAGAAGGCATCCAGGCCGGCAAAGATGGACTCGCCGTGTACCCTAAGATGCCGCACTTTTTGTTCACGGTATGTCGTCATNCGTCCCCGGGTAAATTCACCCCAGTCGTCCGACATATCCTTACAGTTGATCGAAACAAAGCCCGCGTTTTCAAGATCCAGTCGATAACCCTCAAAATCCGGCAGGTACTGAGCGTAGAGNTCGGTCGAGACTTCANNCCATTCATCNTCGCTGAATGNCNNCCTGCAGAACAGGTCCTCGGCAAAGAACACACCGCCCGGGTTGAGAAGGTCGAGGCATTTCTCCAGNAGCTGTCGGCGATGTGGAATGTGGTAGAGCGCCANCCAGCTGACGACNACGTCNAAGGTCCGGCCGGACCAGTCGTAACTGAGAATATCGCCACAAATGTGATCGACTCTGCTTGACAACCCGCANCGTTCGGTCAGTTCCGCCGCCAACCGGTCGTGGTCGCCCTGCAGTTCTAGTGCTGTGACCGTTGCACCCACCGTATGGGCGATGTGACGAGCCGGCCCACCGAGTCCCGAGCCGATCTCCAGGACCGACGTCGCCGGACCGATGCTGGCCAGACGGACGGTCTCATCGACTGCTGCCGTACCGTGATAATGCATCTGGTCAAATGCCGCGAGCTCCTCGACCTGCAGCGCATCTTTGTCGAACTTACCAAGTTCACGAAGCTCGTTGTACACCCGCTCGACGTGGTGGTAGAGCTTCATGGTCTTGATGTCAGCATTCGTCATGTTTAACGATTCGCTCAAATGTGATCGGCCAAGGTCAGAACCTTGCGCATGTTCTTCGTGCCTCGTTATCCACCGATATGAAGTTCACGCGGGAATTGGGTCAGGCACTCACAGCCGCTGGCGGTAACATGTACTGTCTCGCTCATCTCCATTCCCCAGCCGTCCAACCACATACCCAGCATGACGTGAAGGACAGCATTTTCAGGGATCACAGTGGTCTCTTCAGCGCGCAGGCTGATCGTTCGTTCACCCCAGTCCGGCGGATAGCCGACACCGATTGAATATCCGATGCGGCTGGGTTTTTCCAGACCGTAAACATCGAGCACACTCTGCCAGGCCTGGTGTACATCGCCGGCGTTTACCCCCGCCTTCAGTACTGCCAGCACGGCATCGAGCCCCTCGTTGACCGCAGCCAGTGTACGGGTCAGCTTTTCCGGAGGCTTACCCAGATGTGCAGTCCTCGCCAGACCCGCATTGTAGCGCCGGCGGGTGCCGCCGATTTCAAACGCCACCGTCTGGTTTTTCTCGAACCGTTCGTCGGTCCACAAGGGGTGGGCCGTGCCCGCCCCTTCACCGGCCAGAATCAACGGGCAGATCGCGGTCTGGTCGCCGCCGAACGCTTCGGTCCCGCGGACCTGGGCGGCCATGATCTTGGCGACAAGATCACATTGCCGGACCCCAGGCTGAACCGCGTCCCAGGCGACCTGCATAGCGCTACCCGCCAACAGCGCAGCCTGGCGCAGAAGCTCGATCTCTGCCGGACTTTTGACCGCCCGAACCCAGTTGACCAGACGGTCGGCATCTACCCAGCGGGCGTCCGGCAGACCCGCCTGCAGGCCGGCCAGGGCCCGTGGCGAGAAGAAAAAACTGTCGCTCTCGTAGCCGAGCCGTTTGCCGCCAAGGCCCCGGTCTGACAACCAGCGTGCCATGAAAGTCGACGGATGGGTGTCGTCGCGCTGCACCAGATCCTCCGGGTAAGGGACGACACAGTCGGAGCCAAGATGCGTGGTAAGGCCGACCGCGCCGGCATCCATGGCCCGTCCGATCCAGACCGGCAGACGATCTACCTCAACGACCATGACCTGCGGCACATAGAAAGACCAGGCGTCGAAGCCGGTCAGCCAGTTCATGTTGGCCGGATCGCCGATAACCAGTGCATCCAGCTCGCGTCCGGCCATCACCGTCTGAACGAGCTGCAGGCGATTTTCGTATTCCGCCTGTGAGAAAGGTGGTGGCATTTTTCTCCTCCGCGAGCGTTACGCTACGGTCGCTTCCGACCTTGACCAGATCCGGGGTGCACTGCGCAACACGGTTACCGCACCGGCCAGGGCATCCCAGCCGGAGCAGTGCCCGATCCGGTCGATTTCAGAGAGTCTTTGACCGATCGACCCCGAAGCACCGGTCAGTACCGCGTCCAGCGCAGCGTGCAGTGCTTCCAGACCCTCACCGGCCGCTGCCGCACTGAGGTGAGCACGACTGATTGCGCCGGTACGGGACGGCAGGTCTGGTTGAATCTGCCAGTAGAGCCGGCAGGCAAGATCTTCGCGCCGCAGCCGCGCCAGAGCAATTAATGCGCCGCCCAGAAAATCGTCACCCGAGGGCGTCAGGCCCGGGCCCAGGCCGACCAGCGTTGAGACGGCCATCGGAACCTCGAGGTCACTGCCAGACCCTGACCAAAGCCACCCACAAAGTGCGCGAACAGAAGCCCTGGCCTTCAGCGCTTCGAGCGGTGCACCGCTGCTGGGCCAGGAACCTGTCAGGAAACTCCCCAGTCCCCGCCGCGGGATCCTGCCTTGAACGGCGGTAGCCAGCGCGTTGAGACCTCGCGCAAGATCAGCCAGACTGCTCGCTGGCACGGGCGGTGGGGACCAGCGCCGCGCAAGACCGGTGTGTACCGTGAAGCCTTCCCCGACAAGTAACTCGGATCTCGACACCTGGACGTCGTTTCCAACCTTAATCTCAAGCGGCCAAACATGGCCTGGGGTGTTTTTTAGCACTACGTTGATCGGCCCGTTACCGACCCCGTACCGCACGATACAGATCCAGCTGCCGGCAATATCGACGTAAAAACTCTGCCTGAAAACCGCTGCTACCCGCCCGTCGGCGGCACACTGAAATACTCTTGCAGCCAGCGACCCAATAGTAGCTGCGTGAATGATCTGCTGTCGGTGTCCACAAAGGGGGCCGTCGTGCCAAATGTTCCGGGAGTGCACTGGCGGTAGATCAGATTCTGCTGCTATCGCGACGACTGAGCCAGACCCCATCAGCGAGCATCCAGGCAAGCCAGCGCCAAGGCGGCCGCATCAGCGTTGCTCGGTGCGACCAGCACGCCGGCCCTGGTCAGTGAAGACGTCTGCCGACTCCAGCCCTGCGGGTCTGCATCGGTCCCGGTAACCGACGCGACAACCAGCGGCCCGGACCGCCAGTGCGCTTCCAGCAGGCCAGCCAGATGCCCCGCCGGGTCTGCGTGCGCACCGTAACCGATCACCACGTCGAGCAGAATCACGCCGACCCCGGGGTCGGCCAGCGCCGCTATGAGCGGCTCGTCACGCACTGCCGGATCGATCATCGGGTGAGGGCGCCCACGGGTGTATGCGTCATCGCCCAGATCGATCAGTTCGTGGACCGCCGAACCCTTAGACACGGCGCCCGCACCCGGGACAGGCGCGTTGGAGGTCACTGCGTGACCCCGATCTATCAGCACGACCTGCGCTTCCGCTGACAGGCTGCCGCCCGAGAAAAGACCGCATATGCGTTGGCGATCACCAACAACCGGCCGTGCCAGCTGTCCGGAATCGAACGGTACCGGTGCCCGTTGCTCACCCAGTGCATCAGCAGCGGCCCCTTTCAGGGTCCTGGCCAGCGTTGCGTTCGCTGGCAGGCTGAGGTCCCGGGCGCCGAGGAAGCAGGCGATGTGGAGCAGCGTGTCGTCGGTGATGCCGTCGCCGAGCAGCG
>PBDS01000044.1 GCA_002718155.1 Pseudomonadota bacterium | reverse complement strand
AAACCGTCTTGCGTCCACCAAATAGTCCCATCAGGCCACCCCCTGCACGAGTTGATCAGGCGTCAAAGCCGGCAATCCACCTGGGACGTTGAGCGCATCCGGCTCGTGGGCGAGTTCCTGGGATTGCAAGGCTTCGGCATCAGGTATCTCAAGCTCAGCCGGTGACGGGATGGAGCCCCATTCGGTGGTCCGGATAGGTGAGACAAAATTCTTCTCGCGGCCGTCACGAAACCTGATCTTCCACGAAATCGTAGCCTTCGCTTCTTCCCGGAGCACTCGTACACTGTGACCGAGCGGCGCAAAATCAGCATATCCGCGAGCATCAATTGCATTTTGCGGGCAGGCCTTCACGCAGGAGTAGCACTCCCAGCACATATTGGGCTCGATGTTGTAGGCACGACGATAAGTCTCATCGATGTGCATGATGTCGGATGGGCAGATATCCACGCAATGTCCACAGCCGTCGCAGCGGGTCATATAAACAAAGGTTGGCATGATGTTCCGTTATCTCCTGTAAAAAAAGTCCAGCGAAAGAGTNATCAATAATGTCGCGCGGTCCGGTTGGTGCTACCGAAAACTTCGGGCTTATCGGCAGGGGCCGGCAAGTTGCTCCTGGAACCGTCTGCTTCTGAGATTCGTTTCTGGAGGGCCGCTGCTGGTTTATAGAACATGTGTGAGAACTTCGACCACGGAATAGATCCGAAGAGCACTGTCGTGGAGATCAGGTACAAACCGAACAACAGGGTTGACCACGAGCCCTCCGCCACTTGTACGCACGACCAGATCAGGCCCAGTGTCACGCTCACCAAGAGTGAAAGTATGAAAAGATCAGCCCGCACAATGCGGAACGGTGAATGGCCTTCCGCCGCGACATCAACCCGAATGAAGAACCAGAACCAGTAACCACCGACACAGACCAGCAAGCCACCGACATACCACAGTAATGGCCATATGGCGGGCGCGGGCGTCGTGGGCGTAGAGTAACAGAACACCATGATGACGGTACTGATCACGTATGCCAGGAAGCCATACATTGTCAGGAGGTGGGCAATTCTACGTCGCGCATTGCAGAATTCCCCGGACATCAGACCGTCTACAACAGCAGTCTGGACCACCAGAGACACAATCTCCCCGCGACTGACTTGCTGCGTACTTTTGTTCCTCGCTTTGTCCCAGTTACCGAAAAAGTACTTGGCGCTCTTTTTGTGAATTGTGTCGAAGAGTGTGCCACCCGCGACCAGGAGCACCATAATGACGATGTACGTCTGCATGAAGGCCGGTGGTATAGACATCGAAAGTTCGGCAAACGGATTGATAGTGAACATTACATTACCTCTGGTTCCCAACACGGCGACTGTATCGATGACGACCGCGAATCATGTGAGCAGATACACAGGCGAGCCGTTTGTCCTGACCAAGGCAGGCATAGCATTGATCGCTACGTACTTGAGCCAGCATTTCATTCCCTCCTTGAGAGCATCGTTAACCGGCATCGAATCGTTCCCCTAACATAAGGGATGCAACGAACGGTAGCCAAGCGCTTTCCGGGAATCAGCGTACTGGCCTTGGGTAAAACCGGTGGTGGAACTTTAAGGCCTTCGGGGGTTCGAGACTAATCAGTATTTTCAGTGGCTTCGATAAAAGGTGTTTATTTTTGCCTGCCTGGCAACGGCCGGGTAGGCTATTAGCCGGAATTCGGCCTGCCACGGTACAGCAGCCATAGACCGATCAGCAGCATGGGTCCACAAAGCAACTGGCCCATCGAGAAGTGATCAATCAGCAGGAACCCCAGATGAGCATCTGGCTCCCGAAAAAACTCGATCAGAAAGCGGAAAGCTGCATAACCGATGAGGAAAAGACCCGATACTCTGCCTGGTAACCGGGGCTTCGAAGAGTAAATCCAGACCATGGCAAACAGAACCAGGCCTTCGAGTCCCGCCTCGTAAAGTTGCGAGGGATGACGGGCGGGTGGGCCCACAGCAGGAAACACCATGGCCCAGGGCACGTCGCTCACCCGCCCCCAGAGCTCCTGATTGATGAAATTACCCAGACGTCCTGCGCCGAGTCCCAGTGCACACAAAGGTGCTAGAAAATCGGCCACAGACAAAAAGGCCCGCTGGTGACGCCTGGCGTAGAGATACAATGCAACACACACCCCGAGTAATCCGCCATGGAAAGACATACCACCTTTCCAGATGAACAGCAGCGAAACTGGGTGCTGTAGGTAATGAGCCGAGTTGTAGAACAGCGCATAACCGAACCGGCCACCGAGAACCACACCCAGTGCAACGTAAAAAAGAAGATCCCAGACCTGCTGCGGTGTCCAGTCCGAATTCGGTCTGCCGGCTCGCACAAGACCCAGCAGACCGCCCAGGAGAAAACCGGCCAGGTACATCACCCCGTACCAGTAGACAGTCACCGGGCCAAGCGAGAAAACGACGGGGTCAATCTGCGGGTAATTCAACATACCGTTTAAGAACCGG
Source organism: Pseudomonadota bacterium (assembly GCA_002718155.1). GTDB lineage: Bacteria > Pseudomonadota > Gammaproteobacteria > Arenicellales > UBA868 > UBA9619. The sequence goes on along the minus strand of PBDS01000044.1, from coordinate 58,791 downwards.
CCTGTACGCACAACGAGCGGCGCCACTCAAGCGTGCAGTATAGCGGCAAGAACACGCCGGCGGCCTATTGTACTGTTGCAGATCAACACGTCGGCTGATTTGCTCGGCAACTTGAGATTCTAGAACAGCGAGTGCTCTTGACTGTGGTGCCCGGCCCGGAAAGCTGGCCTGATACTTTCCACTGAATTTGGAATTATGAGCCGACACTCGTAGTATTGAAATCGCCCGTAACCACCGTGTACGGATGCCGCTGACACAATGGTTCTATACATGAAAAAATGTCTTGTCGCTGCCGCAGTGCTTGTCGGCATATTCATATCGACACCCGCGGTGGCGATGACCCGAATCTATCTCAGTGCTGATGACAACGGACTGACCTCCAGGCTGCTGGTGGTGATCAGCAACCATCGAATTCGGCTGAACGACTTGACCCGCTCGGGACGAGAGTTTCTGTTTCTGGCCAAGCAGCAACAACTCATATTAATAGACCATAGTCGCAGGGAATTCGTGCAGTTGGGCCAGGCGGAGGTTGAACAGATCGGCGAGCAGATCACAGGCCTGACCGATCAACTGCAGGCACAGTTGGAAGGCTTGACAGCGGAGAAACGCACCCAAGTGATTGCAATGCTGGACAGCCTGGGCCTGGCTGACCTGGCCGAACCGCCAATGGTTCCCGGCAGAATCGTCATGACCGGCCAACACGCAGCCAGCGCCGGTATTGCCTGTGAATGGGTCAGAATCATGCACGGCAAATCGGCTACGGCCGAACTTTGTCTCGCCGAACAGAGTGCCATCAACCTGCCTGAGTCAGATTATGCCGCCCTGCGGCAACTCCTGATCTTTACCCAGACCCTCAGGCAGACTGCGGGGCCCTTACTCAGCAAACTCGGTGTGTCAATACCGGCAGTAGAAACGAGTAGGATCAAAGGCCTGCCGATGATATTCAGGGACCATAAACGAAACCTATCAGTCTCTGTCCAGGCCGTCGACCAGATCGACGTNGTGCTAGGGCTGAAACTTCCTAGCGGATACACAAGAGCAGCACTTCCCCGCCTCGGCCTGTAGGCAGTTCCCCGACGGCCCGCTAAACCTGGAGCTCTGGTAGATCAGCGAACAAATCAAGCGCCTCCGGATTGGCCAGTGCTTCCCGGTTCTTCACTTCCTCACCGTGAACGACTTTTGCAACGGCGAGCTCGACGATCTTCCCACTCTTGGTCCGTGGGATATCTGAGACCTGCACGATCCTGGCCGGAACATGGCGTGGCGTTGTGTTGTCGCGGATCCTGCCACGAATTCGCTCATCAAGCCCCTTGTCCAGAGACACGCCATCGCGGAGTCGAACAAACAGTACGATTCGAACATCCCCCTGCCACTGCTGGCCGACCACCAGGCTCTCAACCACCTCGTCGATCTGTTCAGCCTGGCGATAGATCTCTGCGGTACCGATACGTACGCCGCCAGGGTTCAATACCGCATCGGAGCGGCCATAAATCACCATCCCGCCGTGTTCTGTCTCGGCGACATAGTCCCCATGACACCAAATACCCGGAAACTTCTCGAAATAGGCCTTCCGATATTTTGAGTCGTCTGGGTCGTTCCAGAATCCGATCGGCATACACGGAAACGAGTTACTACAGGTCAGTTCCCCTTTCTCACCAGGCCCGAGTAACGCACCATCATCCCCACGCACCTCTACCTTCATACCCAGCCCCTTGCATTGCAACTCACCCCGCCAGACCGGTAGAGCCGGGTTGCCCAGGGCAAAGCACGAAACAATATCGGTACCGCCGGAGATCGAGGATAGACAGACATCCTCCTTGACCGACTGGTATACATAGTCGAACCCTTCGGGCATCAACGGTGAACCGGTCGACAGGATGCTCCGCAGGCTCGCCAGATCATGGGTCTGACCCGGCTGGATCGCCGCCTTGCTGACGGCATCGATGAACTTGGCCGAGGTTCCGAAAATATCGATCTTCTCTTCGGATGCAAAATCAAAGAGTGCATTGCCATCGGGATAAAACGGCGAGCCGTCGTAGAGCAGCAGTGTTGCTCCGCTCGCCAGCCCAGACACTAGCCAATTCCACATCATCCAGCCACAGGTGGTGAAATAGAAAAGCCGATCCCCCGGGCGAACGTCGGCGTGCAAGCGGTGTTCCTTGAGGTGTTGTAGCAAGGTCCCACCAGCCCCATGCACGATTGCCTTGGGTACACCCGTGGTGCCCGATGAATACATAATGTACAGTGGGTGATTGAACGGTAGTTCAGCAAACTCGATTTCGCCGACCGGAACCCTGAAATCCGCCAGCACAATGGCATCCTGAATCCCACTGACATCCCGCTCGGTGTCCAGAAGAGGCACAACCACGACCTTTTCCAGGGAGTGCAACCCTTCACGAATAGCGGCCAGTTTTGCCAGGGAATCGTTGGCCTTACCGTTGTAGTAGTAGCCGTCCGCACTGAACATTACCTTCGGTTCGATCTGGCCAAAACGATCTAGGACACCGCGAACCCCGAAATCTGGAGAACAAGAGGACCAGATCGCCCCAATAGAGGCGGTGGCCAGCATCGCTGTCACCGTCTCCGGCATATTCGGCATGAACGCAGCAACCCGGTCACCCGGCCCGACACCGGCATCACGCAGGGCGGCGGCAAGGGAGGCGACCTCCTGGTACATTTCGGCGTAGCTGACAATGCGGCGGGCCTTGTCCTCTGCCCTGAACACCATAGCTGGTGAATCATCCCGTCGACGCAGTAACTGCCGGGCAAAGTTGATACGNGCTTGGGGGAACCAGCGGGCCCCGGGCATCTTTTCCCGATTTTGGACGACTTGCTCACCGGCNATGCGTTCAGGNAGTTCGCAGAAGTCCCACAGNATCGACCAGAACGCTTCTGATTCGGCCACCGACCAGGCATGAAGAGACTGGTAATCGGAAAATTTTCGGCCGGTTCTTGACTCCGCTTCCAAAGCGAACGCGGTGATTCCAGCCCGGGCAATTCTCTCAGGGGTCGGTTTCCACAGCGGCTCTGGCACGTCAGTTCACTCCCTGCTTCACGAGACACCCGGGGGCCCACAATAGGAACCAGCGAGCAGAATACCNCGCCTGGGGGGCTGGCTATTCTAGCAAGCTGTAAGATTCACCGGGAATCACCTCCCGGGCCGTGTTAAATTCTGTGGCCCGTTGCACAGGGCTGAACGACGACGCCGATACACCCGAACCAGGAATCCTAAGCNCTGAGTCNGATCGATGACTCCAGTACGACAATTCCAAGATTTAGTGGCCCAACTNNGTAGCCGGGCGCAGGAGTTGTTGCCTAGGGGTCAAGCAGAATTGGCCCAGGCCTTTCTGACCCAGTACTACCACCGGGTTCCCTCGGAGGTCCTGGATGAGTCGGATTTATCAGATCTCTACGGCGCCGCCATCGCTCACTGGGACCTGGGCCGTCAGCGNGAAATCGATTCTTCCCTCATAAAGGTATACAACCCGTCGCATGAATCACATGGCTGGGAATCAACCCATACTGTCGTAGAGCTCATCACAGATGACCGGGCATTCCTGGTTGACTCCATAGCCATGGTGCTGAATCGGCACAACCTGACCATTCATCTCACGATCCACCCTGTGATCCGCACGGTCCGAGCCGCCGATGGCAGGTTACACAAGGTGTTACGCAGCGGTGAGTCGGATGATCAAAGCATTGCCGAATCGTTCATGCAGTTCCAGATCGACCGGCAAACCGACGACACAGTCTTGCAGCAGCTGCGCGCTGAACTCTTTGAGGTCATCCATGACGTCGCTCGGGTCGGTAACGACTGGAAGGAAATGCGAGACCGGTTGCTCGAGGCGGCCGCGGCACTGGAATCAACCAAGAGTAGTGAAATGGTCGATGAAATCACCGCGCTTTGCCAGTGGGTGGCAGCCGACCACTTCACATTTCTAGGTTGCATCGACTTGAAGACCGACACTGCTGCCAAAGCCCGGCAACTGGTCCCTGTGCCTGGGACCGAACTCGGTATTCTTCGGCCCGGTCCTGAATCGCAAAACGCCGATCTACTGACGTTGCTACCTATCAGTCAAGCGAGTTATCTCGCCGGCGCAGAACCTCTGTTGATCACGGAAACCANCANAAGGTCGACTGTTCATCGCCCCGCATACATGGACATGATCGTGGTGCGCCGNTTTGACTCACAGGGCAACATCGTGGCGGAGTCCTGTGTGGTTGGACTTTTCTCAGCAGCCGCCTACAACAGCTCGGTTAGGGAGGTGCCAATCCTGCGTTCGAAGCTGCAGCGGGTTCTCGAGCGCAGCTCATTACCGCTCGATGGCCACGGTAGCAAGACACTCCAGAACATTATAGAGAACTATCCCCGAAACGATCTCTTCCAGATGTCAGATGAGGACCTGTTTGTGACCTGTATGGGTATTCTGGATCTTCAGGAACGCCAGCGGGNACGATTGTTTTCCCGCCATGATCGCTATGGCCGATTCTATTCAAGCCTGGTCTATGTTCCCAGGGACCAGTTCAACAGCGACCTGAGAGCCCGGATTGGGGAACTGCTNTTGGAGGCTTACCGCGGCCAGGCGATCGAATTCGACGTTTATTTCTCGGACTCAGTACTCGCGCGGATCCACTACATCATCCGTGTAGACCCGCTCGGCACACCGGTACAAGACCACCACCTTCTGGAACAACAGATCGCGCAGCTGGCGCGTTCATGGACCGATGACCTGCACAGGGAGCTGGTGAGCCAGGTTGGTGAAGAATCAGGTAATCGACTATTCACCACCTGCCAGCCAGGTTTTCCTGTGTCTTATCAGCAGGACTGGTCCCCGAGGCAGGGGGCCCATGATGTCAGGCGAATGGATCAGGCTGAGGAATCAGAGCAACTCGGAATTCTGCTGACCAGACCCGCCGGTGCCGAAGTGTCCACCGCAGAGCTTAGGCTGTACTCCAGAGCAGAGCCGATTCCACTGTCCGATATCCTGCCGGTCATCGAGAACATGGGATTCAAGATCAACTCGGAAAGACCCTACCCGGTTCAACGACAGGACCTGCCACCGTTCTGGATCCACGTTTTCAGCCTGCTGGCCAGCACCGATCTACCTGGTGACCTCGAAAGCAGAAGCCATGAATTCGAGCAGTCCCTGCTTATGACCTGGACCGGCCGGGCAGAAAACGACGGCTTTAACCGGCTTATCTTGACTGGCGGACTCAACTGGCGGGAAACAACGCTGCTGCGCAGCTACTTTCGCTTCCTTCGCCAGATCCGGTTTCGCTACAGCCAGGACTACGTCATCGATACCCTGAGCAGCAACCCAAACATGACCAGTCGGGTCGTTCAGTTGTTCCACGCCCGTTTCGATCCTGACCTTGAGGGCGACCGAACGACTGCCATGAACGACGTGATGNCAAAGATCAACGCTGGCCTTGAACGGATCCTGAATCTTGACGAAGACAGGATCCTGCAGGGGTTCATCAATGCCGTGAATTCCACTTTGCGAACCAACTATTACCAGGTGGGGGAAGATGCCACACCGGCCCCCTATCTGTCGCTGAAAATCGATTCAGCCGCAATACTGAGAATGCCCGAACCCAGGCCGATGTTTGAAGTCTTTGTCTGCTCCCCCAGGGTCGAGGCCATTCATCTGCGCGGCGGCAGAGTCGCCCGCGGGGGTATTCGCTGGTCAGACCGACCNGAGGACTTTCGGACGGAAGTACTGGGGCTGGTCAAGGCACAGATGGTCAAGAACGCAGTCATCGTACCGGTCGGTTCCAAAGGAGGGTTTATCGTCAAACAGATGCCTGCTGGCGACCGTGAGACTCGTCTGGCCGAGGCCGTTGCGTGCTACCAGACATTTATGCGCGGAATGCTTGACATCACCGATAACCTCGAAGGCGACACCGTGATCCCGCCGGCACGAGTCGTCCGGCACGATGACGATGATCCCTATCTGGTTGTGGCCGCAGACAAAGGCACCGCGACCTTCTCGGATATCGCAAACGCCATCGCCGCCGAATACGGTTTCTGGCTCGATGACGCATTCGCCTCCGGGGGCTCCAGCGGCTACGACCACAAAGGCATGGGAATCACGGCCCGTGGCGCCTGGGAGTCAGTCAAGCGCCTGTTCCGAGAGCGTGATAGTGATATCCAGACGGAACCTTTCACGGTGGTCGGCATTGGCGATATGTCGGGTGACGTCTTCGGCAACGGAATGCTGCTGTCACGGCAGATCAGGCTGATCGCCGCATTTAATCATCTGCACATATTTCTTGATCCTGATCCTGATCCTGAGCGCAGTTTCCATGAGCGACAACGCCTTTTTGAGTTGCCTCGTTCCAGTTGGCATGATTACGATCGCGACATCATTTCCGTGGGTGGCGGTGTCTGGCCACGGACAAGTAAATCAATCGAGATCTCGAGCGAAGTCCGATCAGCTCTGGGAATCANCTCTGAAAATCTGGGCCCGAATGAACTGATTAACGCAATTCTGAAAGCCCCCGTGGACCTGCTCTGGAACGGTGGCATCGGAACCTACATCAAGGCCTCCACTGAGAGCCACGAAGACGTCCGCGATCGGGCCAATGACACAATCCGAGTAAACGGTCAGGAACTACGCTGCAAAGTGCTGGGTGAAGGTGGCAACCTCGGTGCAACGCAGCTTGGGAGGATTGAATTCAGCCGTGCCGGTGGCCTGTGCCACACCGATGCGATCGACAACTCAGCCGGTGTCGATACATCGGATCATGAAGTCAACATCAAGATTGCCCTCAATCATCTCGTGAAAAGACAGGAACTGACCCTCAAACAAAGAAATACCCTGCTTTCCGGGATGACAGAAGAAGTCGCAGAACTCGTGCTGCGCGACAATTACAATCAGACCCAGGCTCTGAGCCTTGCCGTGGACCGAGCCGGAGAACTGGTTCACCAGCACGCCCGCGCGACCCGGCAGCTGGAAAGAACGGGGGTCCTTGATCCGCGCCTGGAGTTTCTCCCCGACGAAGAAGTTTTTGCCGAGCGCATCGCAGCCGGCGAAGGTCTGTGCAGGCCAGAAATGGCTGTGCTGCTTTCGTACAGCAAATTGTCGACCTATGAACTGTTACTCGAATCCGACGTCCCCGAAGACCCTTTCCTATCAGGTGAACTACCCCGCTATTTTCCAACTGTGCTGAGCGAACAGTACCCGGAGGCGATCACCACACACCGGCTTCGACGGGAAATCATCGCGACCCAGGTCACCAACAGCATGGTTAACCGGGTCGGCCCAGGNTTCACGCTGAGAATGAACGAACTAACGGGTCGGCTACCACCAGACACCGCGCGCGCCTATTCAGCCACCTGTGAAATATTCGCCATCCGTGACCTCTGGCAAGCTGTTGAAAGCCTGGATAACACAGTCGATGCCGCAGTGCAGCGGGCCATCCTGCACGACGCTGGCAGNCTCATCGAGCGGGGCACCACCTGGCTGTTGCGAAACCGTCCTCAAACCATTGATATCGCCGAAACAGTGGCTTTTTTTCGCGATGACGTCGCCCAGTTGTGGGACAGTTTCCCCAGGGTGCTCGCTGCATCGAACCGCTTGACACAAAAACGGCGGGTTCGACGTTTCCTGGCTGCCGAGATTCCACCAGAGCTCGCTAATCAGGCGGCCGGACTGCTGGCGATGTCTGCGGGATTGGATATCGTTGAAATTGCTCGCATGGACCGACACGATGTGAGCGACACAGCAACTGTCTACTATGATCTCGGTGACCGGCTCGGGTTGCACTGGCTGAGGGATCGCATCAGTGAACTGGCAGTCGAGAGTCACTGGCACTCTATGTCCAAGTTTGCCCTGCGTACTGATCTCAGCCGCAGCCAGCGGGCACTGGCGGGCAGTGTACTCAACGGCTCAACCAGTAAGGGAAAGACCGCGGTAAGGCAGTGGGTAACGAGACAAAAAGCAGCCTGCGATCGTTTTGATCAGATCATCTCGGATCTTCGTCTGGCTGGTAAACCCGATTTTGCCATGTTGTCTGTTGCTGTCAGCGAAGCCAAAGTGCTGCAGGGAGACACTGGGGCGTAAGGGCGGGCCAGAACCGCTTTCAGTCCACTTCTCTGGCAAGTGCGATTCCACCCCGCCTGGAGCGCTCACTGTAAAGCGAATAGACTACGAAGCTGAATCCAGCTCGTTTGCGAGACAGCACTGATGCGAACGTCCCAGTTTCTCATCGCCACTCTCCGGGAAACCCCGGCCGACGCCGAGATCATCAGTCACCAGCTGATGCTGCGCGCCGGTCTGATCCGACAGGTCGCTGCAGGTATTTACAACTGGCTACCACTAGGCCACAGAGTACTGCGCAAGATCGAAACTGTCGTCCGGGAGGAAATGAACCGCAGTGGTGGCCAGGAAGTTCTGTTACCCGCGGTACAACCTGCAGAATTGTGGCGTGAATCCGGGCGCTGGGACGACTATGGCCCCGAATTGCTGCGCTTGACCGACCGTCATCACCGTGAATTCTGCTTTGGACCGACCCACGAGGAAGTCGTCACTACTCTGGCACGCTCTGAAATACGGAGTTACCGGCAGCTGCCGATCAATCTGTACCAGATTCAGACCAAGTTCCGCGATGAGATCCGTCCTCGTTTCGGCGTGATGCGTGCGCGGGAATTCATCATGAAGGATGCCTATACCTTTGACATCGACGAACATGGCATGGGGAACAGNTACGAGGTGATGTACCAGGCCTATGAACGCATCTTCCAGCGACTCGGATTGGAAGCAAGAGCTGTCGAAGCGGACAGTGGCACCATCGGTGGCAGTTTCTCCCATGAATTCCATGTCCTGGCGGACACGGGAGAAGACGCAATCGCGCTGTGCCCTGAAGCGGGCTATTCTGCAAACGTAGAAAAGGTCACGCTGTCGAAGCCCGCCCAGGCCCGGCCGGAACCTGGCCCGGAGATGGTCGAGATTGAGACCCCAGGCCAACACACCATCGAAGACCTATGCCGGTTTCTGTCGCTTTCACCCCAGAGGACTGTCAAGACACTGATCGTCAAAGGGCAGGACGAAGGCCTGGTCGCACTGGTTCTTCGTGGTGACCACGAACTCAACAGTGTCAAAGCAGAAGCGCTTCCTGAAGTCGCCAAGCCCATTCGCCTTGCGAGTGCCTCGGATATCCGGCAGGCGACTGGAGCCGATCCTGGGTCTATCGGNCCAGTCGGGATAAAGATCACGGTGATTGCTGATCATAGTGCCATCGGGCTGGCAGATTTTGTTTGCGGTGCCAACCGGGATGAGCGACATCTGAGCAACGTCAACTGGGGTCGCGACCTGCCGGAACCGCGGAGCTCCGACCTGCGCCAGGCCGTAGATGGCGATCCTTGCCCGGTCGATCCTACACGCCCGATCCAGGTACGGCGTGGTATCGAGGTGGGACACGTGTTCCAGTTGGGAACCAAGTACAGCGAAGCGTTGGGCGCCAACTATCTCGACAGTGAAGGTCAGGCCCGAGCCATNTACATGGGCTGCTATGGTATCGGTGTAACACGCATCGTCGCAGCAGCCATCGAACAGAACCACGATGAACACGGGATTATCTGGCCTGATCCGATTGCACCTTTTGATGTCTGCATCGTACCGATCAGTATGCACAAATCTAGCCTGGTTGCCGAAACCGTCGAGCGTTTGGCCCGGGAGTTGTCTGAAACCGGCTTCGAGGTACTGGTCGATGACCGTAATGAACGCCCCGGGGTCATGTTTTCAGAGATGGATCTGATCGGTATACCCCATCGGCTTGTCGTCGGAGAACGGGGTCTTAAGGCAGGCACCGTCGAGTACCGCAACAGACGNAGCGGGGACACCAGTGACCACCCGGTNGAAGAATTGGTTCAGGTCTTAAGCGAGATGAGACAAATCTGAAATAGCTCAATCAGGGCAGCTGTACCCGGCAATGGGTTCCGCTACGAATCAAGCGGTCCGTCTGGAAGGTGACTCGCACCGGATATTCCGGCATGGCAGCTGCAGAGTCGACGGGTTCCAGCGCGATCGTTGATACCTGACCCGGGTAGGGTGTATCGCCAACAAGAACGGTGACATCCGTTGCTGGTCTCAGTCGTTCTGCCAGCACCAGGGGTACGACAATCCGGGCAACATAGATGCCGCTTTGTGCAAGCACCACGAGAGGCCGGTCGGGCTCATCGGCTACGACGAATTCCCCAGGATCGACTGGCGTCTCGACGACCCAGGCGTGAAAAGGCGCCAAAATTGTTGCCAGGGTCAGCTGGTATTTCGCCTTCCGCAGGTCAGCGCTGGCGATTGCGTGGGCAGTTTCAATACGGGTGAGTTCGAGTTGACTCCTCTGAAATTCCATCGCTGCAATCGATCCTTCTTCAAACAGGATCTCGTTACGGTCGAACTCAGCCTGTCGATCAAACAGCTCCGCGGCGTAACGCCTTTCAGTACTTGCAGCTTTACTGAAACGAATCTCAAGCAATTGACGGTCTATCTCCGCAAGCAGATCTCCCGAGGCGACGAGATCACCTGCTTTCACGTGCACAGCGGTCACCCGTCCAGTAATTCCAGAACCCAGCTCTACCCGTTGATTCCATTGAACTTGCCCGTTGACAATATCGGCCATCACGACCGGGCTGAGACCAACCAGTACAAACGTGACGACGGAGTAAAGAATATTTTTCACTGGCCTTCTCTCCGTTCTNCAAGCAATAGCGGCCGACCGAGTATCGCATCGAGCTCCGCCCACAGCACAACCTTTTCGAAACCGACTTTGATCGACATCCATATCGCCTCAGCGACTTTAGCCTGCGCATCACCAAGGTCTGATTTCATTTCCAGCTCGTAAAGCGTCCGGCTTTTATCCTGGTAGATTGAGCGATAGTCTTCCCGGACGGTGGCAGCATTGTGCTCCAGCTTGTTGATCTCAAGTCCGTGGAGCAGTTCCAGCAGATTTAGACGAAGTGCATACTCGCGACTGGTAAGCTCTGCTTCAGCGCGCTCCAGGCGAACCTGCGCATCGCTGACCTCACCTTGATTAAGACGTCGGCCATCGATGATCGGCACCTTGAACTTCAGCGTCGCGCGATAATCGTCGCGTCCACTCGACAGTTCCTGGGCATAGGTCCTTGCTTCCAGCTCTGCTGTAAGAACGGGAGTGGTCAGTCGCTGTGCAGCACGCACCGCAGCNCGCGCGGCTTCGATCCGCTGCCGGGCAGCCTTGATGGACGGGGCGGAATCAAGCCCTGCCTCAAGAAGCTCTTCATAGCTCGGCAGTACACGGCTGTCATATGCGGATANATCGGGCATCAATAGCTGTCGTGACAACTCGCCCGGGCGACCCATAGCCAGTGCCAGCGCATGGCGGGTCTGTTTTCGAACCAGATCCCGCCGAGTACGGGTGGTCAGAGTTTCAGTGTAGATCGTCTCCAGTTCCTTGACTTTGACTTCCGTGTGCTCGGCAAACCGCTGGTANCGATCCCGCGCCCGTTTGAACCGAATGAAGTCCATGGCCAGTTTCTCATCCGCTACCTGGAAATGCCGATCAGCCAGGATCACGGCAAAAAAACGCCGCATCAGTTCTACTTGATGGAGGTGGCGCTCCAGTGCGTATTCCTGCCGTTCACTATCCAGCGCAGCGACTGCGGATGTCTGCCTGCTGTCGCTGCGACCGAAATCTGTCAGGCGCTTCCTGACGACAATGCCATAACGACTGTCGTCATCGAAGTCATGGCCCGGTCTAGCAGCTTTGCTTGCCAGACGAGGCTGCAGATCGGCATAAGCAGTCCAGCCATAACTTGACCGAGCCCGCTCCAGACGGTTGACTGCTAGATCGACGCGGGTTCGTGCAGAGACCAGTGAGGGGTGGTCAGCATCGAAAAAACTCAGCACGTCCTGCAGTGACAATGGTTCGGGCAACCGTCCTGGCACTACCTCCTCAGCGGCATAGGCCCCGAGTGAGATCGCCTGAATTGTCAGGCCAAACACCAGCAGCAGAACCATGGCTTTGGGTCGCATGTGCAGAATTCTCGCCCTACATCCACATCCCGGCGCCATCAGTTCCCGGAATCATGACGAAGAATATTGTCGACGTCGCCGCTTGTATCGTGAAAACGTTTCCTCAGCATAATGACCTTCGACAACGTATTCACCGAGCCAGATGAACTCCTGCAGATTACGTGTCGAGCCGGTGTAGCGAGTTATCACAGTACCGTCATAACTGAAGAACAGAAATGTCGGAGTGGCTCGAATTCGGTTGTGTTTCAGTGCAAANTCGGTCTCGGTATGTGCTGCACCATCAAATCCCACGACCATACCGTCGCCCTCAGCCTTCAGGTTCAGGATCCGGAAATGGGCACGGTAGTAGTCTTGCACCTGTTTCTGGTTCAGCACCGTTTCCTTCATTCGCGTACAAAAGGGACAGAAATCGGTCTCAAACATCACCAACACCCCGACCAGACCCTGGTCCCGAGCCGCTTCACCTTCTTCTTGCAGATCGTTAAAGCTGTCCTGAAAGAAAAACACCATGGGATCCCGGACCTCACCCGTTTCAGCAAGAGTGATTCCCATGCTCATCAGAAGAGTGACCAGGACAAGATTCACACTCTGGAACATTCGATTTTCTTTGCCTTTGTTCCGTTGGACCACGGTGCTCGGCTATCAGTGCCGGTTGATAGCCGAACGGACAGTAAATTTACTACAGACCCTCATCGAGCATCCTGTCGTCTTGCCTGGTCCGCCGGTTGTTGGAATCTCGAATGGCTCTATTATCGCCCGTTAGGTTTATCAACCCCAGCCTCCTCCGCCTGTTTCCCGACAGATAACTGGGCTGTTACACAGGCACCGAATAACGTCACATACCAGAAAAACAGAACCCAGATAAAAAATACCGGAATGGTCCAGAGTGCGCCATAGATCACCTGGTAGAGTTCAAAACTGGAGACATACCAGGCAAAGACCCTTTTAATGACTTCAAGGAGTACTGTCGAGATTAAAGCGCCGATTATTACCGGTCTGTACGGTATGGAACAGTTAGGTAACACCCGATATAGAACTGCAAAGCCACCGAATTCGATCAGCCCTGAAAACCCCGTGAACAACTGCCCATANGCGTACGATGCTGCAGGAATCGCCTGNCCTTGTGGAAGATAGAGCAGATGGTAGGCGGCCCAGAACACAATTACCGCAATGACCGGGCCCACCCCNATCATCGTCAGATACACCGCCAGGCGCCGACCCAGACTTCGGCCTTTTCTGACACGCCAGATGTCGTTGAAGGCGTCTTCGATAGTGGACAGAAGNAAAAGGACACTCACCAGAAGTCCGGTCAAACCAAGCGTCGGTAACGAGTGTGCCTGGTCGGCAAAGTCGTACAGGTAGGCACTCACCTGGTCCCCCGCCGCCGGCATAAGGTTGCTGTAGACAAAACCCTCCAGCACGCTCGTCCAATCCGAAAAAGCGGGGAACAGAGCAAGAACGTAGAAAGTCACCGTCAAAAGTGGCACCAACGCCAACAAGGAAGTAAATGCGAGCGAAGCCGCANTCCGAATAGCGCGCCCACTTTGTATACGGCACCATACCCCCTGGGCCAACAGCGATGAACGGGCAAGATCAGCTGGCACGTCAGGATCCCTGACAACAAAAAAGGCCCCTGACGGGGCCTTTTCGATCAGAACGAAGACGACTCACACAACGGTCAATCTTCCAGCGATTGTTCAGTTGTATGAAGGACGGGCCCGGGACTGCGACTGTGCCTGCTCGATCCCGAGGATTGAGGCTTCGGAGACCCGCAGTGCGATTCGCATGGCCTCATCCAGGTCACCGGTCTGAAGCTTCTGACCAGCCACGCGCAGCAGCTCATCCAAGCTAACTGCGCTGCCACCGGTCGAGAGGTCGACCATTCGCCAGACGGCTCCGGCGAGCCTGGCTCTGCCCAGGTCATCACCCGCCCGCGCGACCACCTGCTCCACTTCCTGATGGATCACTTGCGAGCTTTGAGCCTTTGCAAGGTATTCGAGATCCGAAGTTTCGGTCACCCCCAGCGACCAGGCCCCACGGGTCTTGGCATGATCGATCGCCTGCTGAATCTGATGCTCATTCGCATCGCGATCAATATGCAGAACCTGTCCAGGATAGATCAGATCGGCGTCTTCGATCTCACCGCGGTTTCGCTTGAAAAGCAGCGGCCACTGATAGGGATCTCCATAAACCTGTTGCTGAGACGAGATACCCCACAGGTGGTCACCGGCCTGAACGATATACCGGTTGATCAGTGACGGTTGACCATCACTGTCTGACATGAGTGCATCGATGGCCGCAGCCAAGGTAGCGCGACTTGAGTCATCGGCCGCCGCTGTCGTTGTCGAATCCGAAGTTGAGGTGCTGTCGGATGAAGGGGCAGCCGCTGCCGCAGTCGCCGTACCGGCTTCCAGTTCCGTAGGCTTGGCGGTAACACAGCCAGTCGCCACGAGGGCAACTGCAGACAGAGCAAAGAGAATCCGCACAGCGCTAGAAAATTTAGTCATAGCATCACTCACGAGTGGGGTTTTGTNCACAAAATCAGTGCCTTCAGCACGATGTCACGGTTGTGTTCAGCACATTCGCAAACTAACATCGAGCTCTATCTCTGTCAAGAAATTCCGAGGTGCCAAATGTCGTTGGTGATCTATCACAACCCCCGGTGCTCTAAGTCCCGAGCCACTCTGGCACTGCTTCAGGAAAAGGGCCACACACCGCAGGTCATCGAGTACCTGAAAGAACCACTGGAGAACAGCACCATTTTGGAACTGGCCCGCAAGCTTGGCGTGCCCGTGGCGGATATGATCCGGAAAACTGAAACACCGTACCAGGCCCTCGGCCTTGCCAGTGCCGACGAGAGCACGCTGACTTGCGCCATCTGTGAGAACCCGATCCTCCTGCAGAGACCCATCGTGGCCACAGATAAGCGCGCGGTGATTGGTCGCCCACCGGAAAATGTGCTTTCGATCATCTAATCATTCACGACGGGAAAGTCTCGAATCTTAGCGGACCTGGCAACCATCGACAGCGAGAGTCAGGTCGGTGTCCCCACTCAGCGCAATAGAAGCATGCGTGTTCGCTGTCGATTGATCCCAACAGCACAGTTGCTAACGGGTTTCTCTGTGCAACTCTGAGGCGCGTCACCTGTCAGAAGAAGTGACTTCTTTCTCCAGTTCTTTGATGAACGGTACCGTGATCCGCCGCTGGCGGCTGAACGCCGCCTGATCGATTCGATCCAGGATTCCAAACAGTACAGCGCTGTCCCGCGGCGCCCTGCGAACAAGATACCGNCTGACACTGTCAGGCAGTTCAAACCCCCGCATAGAGGCGCGCAGGCGCATCGCTGCGGGCAGCATTTCGTCGGCCAGGGGTCGCAAACGATATGCACCACCAGCCGCCAGCCTGGTGGACAGATCCGCAAGTTTCAGTTCCAGTCCTGCAGGTGGCTGCAGCGCAGCAGCAACCAGCACACCATGACCGCCAGCCAGGCGTTCGTAGAGCTCCAGGAGGCTTTCTTCCCATGCCTGATCCCCGACGATCTGGTCAAGGTCGTCCATACACACCACCGTGTCGGCATTGAGTTGGGCCACCAGCTCGGGACCGACCCCGGGTGCACCGGCGGGCACATAGACTGTGAGTCGCTGGTAATCGATGGTCAGGCGGCTGAGGGCCTGTAACAGATGTGATTTTCCGCTTCCAGGGGGCCCATGGATAAACAAAGCCGGGCTCGGGCGCTCCTGTCCAGGAACCGATCGGACCGCAGCAAGGACCTCTTCATTACCTGCGGCAAGAAAGTTGTCGAACGAAGCGCTGTCCGACAGGCGAAGCGGTAGGTTCAGTTGTCTCGTCATAGGGTCGTATCGGACCCGGTGTTTGCACCGTTTGTCTCGCTCGAGCGGATAAACAAAAGGTAAACGTAATGAAAGCCGCTCAAAAGTGTTGTCAACGCGACTAGTCCGATCAGGCCATCGGTCAGGATCTTGATATCGAGCCAGCCAATACGGTTGACCATAACNTCAATCACCAGGATGATCTGCAGCACCGTGTTGGCTTTACTCAACGAGCTTGGTTGAATCGGCACAGGCCCACGCGGCGTGTGCAATATGAGGAAACCTCCGATAATGCAAATGTCACGAAAGCCTATCAGCAGCAACAGCCAGAACGGCAGGTCACCAAGGAGCACCAGTACCACGTAAGTGCTGACGATGAGCATCTTGTCGGCCAGCGGATCAAGGATCGACCCCAGGTGAGAAACACAATCGAATCTCTTGGCGATCCAACCGTCAAGCCCATCGGTGACTCCAGCAGCCAGAAACACTACCAGCGCGACCACATACTCACCGTCTTTGAGAAACAGAATCAGAACCGGCACTGCCCCAATCCTAAGCAGTGTCAGCAGGTTGGGGATTTTTGAGAGCAAACGGGCCTACCGGACAAAATGAAATAATATGGGTCCTGGTCAACAACACCCNCGAAGCGGTAGATTGTACAGGCCGACTATCGTCGAGTCATCGAACAAGTCCCGATTCGGGCCAGACATACGATACCATAAGGTCTCGCACAATCAGGAAACTCGGATCTTCCCCGCAGATGACAGGCAAATCTTCATCGTCGCTTGATTACCGGACCGCCGGTGTTGATATAGACGCCGGTGAGAGCCTGGTNCAAAGACTCAAACCGTTGGTGGCATCGACCAACCGAGAGGGCTGCATTGACACGATTGGCGGGTTTGGCGGGCTCTTTGAACTGCCTATCGCCCGTTACCAGGAGCCGGTGATGGTATCGGGTACCGATGGTGTCGGTACAAAACTGAAACTCGCTTTTGAAATCGGATGTCACGACACCATCGGTNTCGATCTGGTGGCGATGTGCGCCAATGACGTCCTGGTCTGCGGTGCTGAGCCCCTATACTTTCTCGACTATTTCGCCACCGGCAGACTGTCACAGGACCAGGCTGAAGCCGTCATCTCCGGTATTGCCCGCGGCTGCCGGCTTGCCCGGCTGGCACTGATCGGTGGGGAAACTGCCGAAATGCCAGGAATGTATCGTAACGGTGAGTACGACCTCGCCGGGTTCTGTGTTGGTATCGTCGACAAATCCAGAATCATCGATGGTCGCAAGATTCGCGACGGAGACAGAATTCTGGGTCTGGCAAGTTCCGGCATTCATTCCAATGGTTATTCCTTGGTGCATGCGGCCCGGGACTGTTGCCAGGCATCCCTGAAACAACCGTTTGAAAATACAACACTCGGGGATGCCCTGTTGACACCGACCCGGATCTACGTCAACTCGATTCGTGGGCTGATCGAGGAAGTGGACGTCTGCGCGATGGCCCACATTACCGGTGGTGGGCTTGCCGGTAACGTCAAGCGTGTAATTCCTCCCNGGCTGGAAGCTGTAATGAATCAGAACCGCTGGCCACAGCCCGGTATCTTTGAGTGGATTCGTGAGAATGGTCAGATCGAACCCGCTGAAATGCTCCGTACATTTAATTGTGGTATCGGCATGATCGTGGTTGTTCACCCCACNGATGAATCCAGGGCCCGTGCGCTGCTGGAAGCCGGTGGAGAAACGGTCTTCGATATCGGCGAGATACAACCCGGCACGCGCGGGGCAGTCGTTGAGGGATAAGAATAATGCCTGCCGCCTGGTGGTTCTGATTAGCGGCAGCGGCACGAATCTGCAGGTCATCATCGATCAGTGTGCAGATGGGGAAATTCCCGGCCGGGTGGTCGGGGTCATCAGCAATGAGCCTTCTGTTCGAGGGCTGGAACGATCCGCTCATGCTGGCATTCCGGGAGTCGTCATTGACCACCGCGATCACAAAACAAGAAACGACTTTGAGGTCGCTCTGGGCCGGCAGATTGACAGCTACAAACCCGATCTAGTCATCCTGGCCGGATTCATGCGCATCCTCGGCAACAACCTGGTGCGACGCTATCGGGGCCGGATGCTTAATATCCACCCCTCCCTGTTGCCGGACTACCCTGGTCTGAACACGCATGAGCGGGCTGTCGCTGACCGCATCGCAGAACACGGTGCCACGGTACATTTTGTTATTCCGCAACTCGATGCCGGACCGATCGTCGTTCAGGGACGTGTTCAGGTTCACCCCAGCGACACACCGGNTGCGCTGGCCCAGCGGGTCCACGAAGTCGAGTACCAGATCTATCCACAGGCGATCCGGTGGTTTGCTCAGGGGCGCCTCACGTTGCAGNACAACTGCGCCTGCCTGGATGGTGTACCCATCAGGCTCTAAGGCGAAAGGTCCCGCGGTGNGCTGCTCTGGGAAGGAAGGTGGGTACCCAACGGTGGGCCTTGACCCGATCCTGGCGTCTTCAAGTGCTCAGCAGTCAGTGTCGGACCGGCGGTTGAATCTCAAATTCGAGATCGTCGCTCTCAACAAAGACCCGGACATTACCACCGCTGGCCAGCTTGCCGAACAGCAATTCGTCAGCCAGCGCCTGATTGATCTTCTCTCGAATCAGCCGGCTCATCGGTCTTGCACCCATGGCCGGATCGTGACCGTGCTGGGCCAGCCAGCTTCTCGCTGATGCCTCCACGTCCAGGGTAACCTGCTTGTCGGCCAACTGCCCTTCAAGCTGAAGGATAAACTTGTCCACAACGTGCAGAATCGTGTCCTCGTCCAGGGCCCGGAAACGGATCACGGAATCGAGTCGATTGCGGAATTCCGGGTTGAACATACGTTTGATGACCTCCATGTCATCGCCGCTGTGATCCTGGTCAACAAAACCAATCGAACCCCTGGCGACCTTTTCTGCGCCAGCATTCGTCGTCATAACGATGATTACATTGCGAAAATCCGCCTTCCGACCATTGTTGTCGGTGAGCGTTCCGTAATCCATCACCTGTAACAGCAGATTGAAGACATCCGGGTGTGCCTTCTCAATCTCGTCAAGAAGCAGGACAGCATGAGGATTCTTGGTGATCGCCTCTGTCATCAATCCGCCCTGGTCGAAACCCACATAACCCGGTGGCGCGCCAATCAGACGGGATACCGTATGTCGCTCCATATATTCAGACATGTCGAAGCGCACCAGTTCAATGCCCAGAGTCATNGCCAGTTGGCGGGTGACTTCNGTTTTGCCGACNCCNGTAGGCCCGGAGAACAGGAACGAGGAAATTGGCCGGTCCGGGCTACCCAGGCCGGAACGGGCCAGCTTGATCGCACTGACAAGCGCCGCGATGGCATCGTCCTGGCCAAAGACCACACGTTTGAGATCAGCGTCCAGATTCAGTAGTACATCCTTGTCTGAAGCAGTGACGGTTTTTGGCGGTATGCGGGCCATTTTGGAGACCACGGTTTCAATGTCCTGCACCCCCACTGTCTTGCGCCGCTTACCGGCAGGTTGAAGGCGGGTCCGGGCACCGGCCTCGTCAATAACGTCGATGGCTTTGTCCGGCAGCTGGCGGTCCATGATGTAGCGAGCTGAGAGCTCTGCCGCAGTGCGCAGTGACGGTGCGGTATATCGGACCTCGTGATGTTCCTCGAAAGGAGCTTTGAGCCCACGGAGGATCTCGATGGTCTCATCAACAGTAGGTTCTATGATCTCCACCTTCTGGAAGCGCCGCGACAACGCCCGGTCTTTCTCGAAAATGCCACGATACTCCTGGTAGGTGGTCGATCCAATACACTTCATCCGCCCTGACGCCAACATGGGTTTCAAGAGATTGGACGCATCCATGGCACCCCCCGATGCAGCACCGGCACCGATGACGGTATGAATCTCGTCGATAAAGAGTATCGCCCCAGGCGTTTCCTCCAATTCGGCCAGAACTGCTTTCAGTCGTTGCTCAAAATCACCGCGGTACTTTGTTCCGGCTAACAGCGAGCCGAGGTCAAGAGCATATATGGTGCTGTCGATGAGTACTTCNGGCACTTCTCCTTCGACGATCTTTCGCGCCAGGCCCTCAGCAATAGCGGTTTTGCCGACCCCGGCTTCCCCTGTAAACAGGGGGTTGTTCTTGCGGCGTCGGCACAGAATCTGTATGGTCCGCTCGATTTCGGCACGTCGACCGATCAACGGATCGATCCGCCCGGCCATGGCCTGTTCATTGAGGTTTATGGCGAAAGCTGCCAGCGGGCTCTGGTGTTCACCTTCTTCGAAACCTTCATCCTGTTCGACGCCTTCTGGTGGTGGCAGTGGGGTATTGTCACTACCAACCCGAGTGATGCCGTGGGAGACATAGTTGACCAGGTCAAAACGGGTCATGCCTTCACAGGACATGAAATAGACGGCGTGAGAATCCTTTTCGGCAAACATGGCGATCAGCACATTGGTTCCCGTGACCTCCTTCTTGCCGGTACCCTGCACGTGCAGAATCGCCCGTTGGATCACTCTCTGAAACCCCAGGCCGGGCTGGGAGTCAGCTTCGCTGTCTTCGGGTAACAGCGGAATATACTGTTGCAGGAACCCTTCGAGTTCCTCGCGCNGCGCCTCGACGTTGCCGCCACAGGCCTGAATCGCACGAATGGCCGGGGGATTATCGAGCAGAGCGTAGAGCAAGTGCTCCACGGTTATGTACTCATGACGCGCATCCCGGGCCTTCTGGATAGCCAGATTGAGGGACTGTTCAAGTTCCCTTGAAAGCATTATTCAGGCTCCAGAGTGCACTGTAACGGGTGCTCGTTGTCTTTTGCGAAATTCATCACTTCACGAACCTTGGTCTGAGCAATCTCAAATGGATACACGCCACAGACTCCCGTTCCGCGGGTATGCACATTGAGCATGACCTGAACCGCGTCATCATGGGAAAGTCTGAAAAATCGCTGCAGCACAATCACCACGAACTCCATCGGTGTGTAGTCGTCGTTGATCAGAAGAACGCGAAACAGNTGCGGCCGTTTCAGCTTGGGCTTGGCCTCCTCAACAACCAGACCACCGGTTCGCTGAATTTCCTTGCTATCACTCATGACTGATCGCTGATCTGTTACCGTAACCCGCCGGTCTTGTGCTCTAAAACCCGGATGATAGAAGTTTACCCTAGTCTATCTCAAGTTTTGCACTGGCAGGTTACCTGCTGTCCGGACAAACAAAAGCCGGCGACGGGACGAACCCGTCGCCGGCTGGAGGCTGGCTGCAGCGCCTGATGTTTAATCGATATCTCAGGCGCAGATCAGAAAAATTTCAAGCGGTGGCGAATTGCGACTCCTCAGTCGATCCACTCATCGCAGTCACTGAAGACTGACCGCCCTGTATGACATTGGTCACGTCATCAAAATAGCCTGCACCGACTTCAGCCTGGTGGCTGGCAAAGGTGTAACCCCGGTCTGCCGCAGCAAACTCCTTTTCCTGTACCATGTCCACATAAGCAGTCATCCCGTCGCGTACGTAGTGCTCAGCTAGGTCGAACATGTTGTACCACATGCTGTGTATCCCCGCGAGTGTAATGAACTGGTATTTGTAGCCCATCGCTCCCAGTTCCCGCTGGAACTTCGCGATGGTGGCGTCGTCCAACTTCTTCTTCCAGTTGAAAGACGGCGAACAGTTGTAGGCGAGCAGCTGATCCGGAAAATGCTGCTTGATCGCCTCCGCGTATCGGCGGGCCTCTTCGAGATCCGGCACCGCCGTCTCGCACCAGATCAGGTCAGCATACGGCGCATAAGCCAGGCCACGGGCAATCGCCTGGTCCAGGCCCGCTCGACTCACGTGAAAGCCCTCGGGTGTGCGTTCACCGGTTAAGAAAGCCCGGTCCCGCTCGTCCACATCGGAGGTCAACAAAGCAGCAGCATTGGCATCGGTACGTGCCAGGAGCACCGTAGGTACAGCACAGACATCAGCTGCCAAGCGGGCGGCGGTGAGTTTGTGCACTGCTTCCTGGGTCGGCACCAGCACNTTGCCACCCATGTGTCCACACTTTTTGACTGAAGCGAGCTGGTCCTCGAAATGAACGCCACCGGCACCGGCATCGATCATGGCTCTCATCAGTTCGAATGCGTTCAGAACACCACCGAATCCCGCTTCTGCATCTGCCACGATGGGAACGAAATAATCTATGCTGCCTTTACCAGTTGCTGTCTGGATCTCATCNGCACGCCTGAATGAATTNTTGATTCGACGAACCACAGACGGNACTGAATTGACAGGGTAGAGCGACTGGTCGGGGTACATAGCATCAGCCAGGTTCGCATCAGCTGCAACCTGCCACCCGGACAGGTAGATCGCCTTTACGCCAGCTTTGACCTGTTGCACGGCCTGGCCGCCGGTCAATGCCCCAAGTGTGGGAACGAAGTCCTCGGTATTGACCCTCCGCCAGAGTTTCTCTGCCCCCAGACGAGCAAGGGTATATTCGATCTGAACTGAGCCGCGAAGGCGGAGCACATCAGCACCACTATAGTCGCGACGGACCTCCCTCCAGCGTGGGTTCTCGGACCAATCACGCTCTAACTCCTCTGGCGTTTCCTTTGCTCTGATCATCTCATCACCCCCGTTAACGTGGTGTTACTGTTCTCGGCTGAACGGCACCCTTCCTCACAGCCGATGCTCAAGGCGGTGGAGGAGCGGCGATTTCTGCCAACTCAAACTGAGAGACCGATTCTGTGCTGAATCTATTTATTTAAACAAACAATTAATTCAATATATACTATTGAATAATTCAATCTTTATTTCGGCAGCGGATGGACCTTCAGCGATGGTTTCCCCACCCTACTACAAGCAGAGCCGTCTCAAACAACTGCGGGCTTTCTGTCACACGGCCCGCACCGGTAGCATTTCGAAAGCGGCCAAGCGCCTCTTCATCAGCCAGCCATCCGTATCACTGCAGATCCAGGCACTGGAACGGGAACTTGGCAGCGTGTTGTTCGAACGACTGGGGCCAAGAATCCGGATCACCCCCCAGGGCCAAGCCCTTTTGGAAATCGCACTACCCCTTGTTGAGGGGATCGATTCAATTGGTGAGGATCTCGCCAATGANTTGGGTAATCTCAANTCAGGCGAGATCAATATTGCGGCAGGGGAATCCACCATTCTTTATCTGTTACCCAAGCCGATCAAGGCATTTGCCGAGGCGTTCCCCGGCGTCAGAATAAAACTCCACAATGTGACCGGTCGCGACGGCATGGCTATGCTCCGTGCAGACGAAGCCGATTTTGCGGTCGGCTCGATGCTAGAGGTCCCCGACGATGTGATCTACAGGCCGATCTTTCATTTCAAGACTGTCCTGATAACCCCTGAAGATCATCCATTGGCACGCAAAAGAGCCAGCCGTATCAGGCTCGAAGATATTGGACCTCACGGGCTGATTCTGCCACCGCGCCACCTCGCGACATGGCGTATCGTGGATATGGCCTTCCGTCAGCAGAACGTCAACTACACTGTTACGTTGGAAGCCGGTGGCTGGGAAGTCATCAAGAAATACGTGGAATTAGGACTTGGGATCTCAATAGTGACGGATATCTGTCTGACTGGGAGCGAAAATCTGAGCAAGACATCTTTGCAGCGTTTCTTTCCAGACCGCAGCTACGGAGTGGTGATCCGGAACCGAAAATACCTGTCGGCACCGGTTCGCCGGTTCCTTGATATTATGGCGCCCGGCTTTTCAGACAGCCTCGCCGGCGCAATGGTGACCCCCAAACAGACTCATTCTGTGCCCAGTTGACTATAATCGCGCCTGGCTGTCCATCCCGTCCGTCTCACGGGACCACGAATATGCTGCGCAGGATTATTCCTGTGATCACTGCAATAGAGCCCATCAAATGAAGGTTAAGACTTCCTATCGTCTGGCCACCGAGCCTCGACCATTGGTCGGGCACCGGACAGCCGCTTTCAAATTTGTATCAATCCTTGTGTTCTGGGCTATCGGTATGGCCATCCTTCCTGGAATTTCACAGGCCGAAGACCTGAACGTACCGATCTGTTATGGCTTTTCCTGCAAGACCCGGGTCGTAATCAGCGTAACACCGGCTGAATGGCAAAGCGTGGTTGGCTGGTTCAGCCCTTCGGCATCCTCTGCAGCGGNCGAGCGACAGCAGATCCGCAAAGCGATCGGCTGGATGGAAGTCATTGTTGGCAACCACACACCGACTTACCTGGACAAAGGTCTCAACCTGGAAAAAAAACCCC
The DNA here is from genome assembly GCA_002718155.1 of Pseudomonadota bacterium. GTDB lineage: Bacteria > Pseudomonadota > Gammaproteobacteria > Arenicellales > UBA868 > UBA9619. The sequence goes on along the minus strand of PBDS01000044.1, from coordinate 34,697 downwards.
AGGAGAAGATCGGCCAGATGGATTGCATTGACGAATCNAAGAATACGACGACCTACCTTGCGCTCTTCGAACAACAAGGACATCTTCGATGGCACCGCGTTCTCGACCCTGCTTACCGTCGCAGCATGTTTGACGCACACTGGGCGGGCCAGATTCAGGAGCTGAAAACCAGCACCGCTTTCGTCGTCGACAGCTGGTTTCAAGATAACGGGATGCTTCCGTACATCAGAGAGAGCAACGTATGGAAAGATCTCCGCTGGACAGCGCTGGTCAGCCCATATCGAGACTGATCAGCGCAACCCTCCACAAGGCTCTCACCCGCCGGCTCGNCTGATGACCGGGGCACCTGACAGCGTCGTTGTCGGCATCTCGGGCGGGGTAGACTCGTCCGTGGCAGCCTGGTGCTTGCTCGAAAAAGGCCATGAGGTGACGGGCCTTTTCATGAAGAACTGGGAAGAGGACGATGACGAGTCATACTGCGCAGCAGCCGTTGATCTCGATTATGCCGAGAAGGCCTGTCAGCTACTCGATATTCCGCTTCGTACCGTCAACTTCGCCCACGAGTATTGGGAAAAAGTCTTCACGATTTTCCTTGGGGAATACCGCGCCGGCCGCACACCCAACCCGGATGTACTCTGTAACCGAGAGATCAAATTCAGGGAGTTTCTCCACCACGCAGACCGTCTGGGTGGAGCCAGGATCGCCACTGGCCACTATGCTCGCATTGGATCGAACCCGACCAGCCTGACCCTGCTCAAAGGCCACGACCCGGCCAAAGATCAGTCCTACTTTCTCCACACACTCGGCCAGTACGAACTGGGCAGGACCTTGTTTCCACTGGGTGAAATGACAAAGACGCAAGTGCGACGCCAGGCCCAAGTGCTTGGATTGCCAAATGCGGCCCGCAAGGACAGCACAGGGATCTGTTTCATCGGTGAGAGACGATTCAAGGATTTTTTGGCTCGATACCTGCCAGCTTGTCCCGGTCAGATCAAAACACTCGATGGCCAGGTGGTGGGAGAGCACGATGGTTTGTGGTATTTCACGCTGGGACAGCGTCATGGACTCGACATTGGCGGTCCAGGGGAAGCCTGGTACGTGGCGGCCAAGGAGATGGAGAACAATGTACTNCGCGTCGTCCAGGGACATGAACACCCGGCACTGATGTGCACGACCGCCGAAGCGGTTGATCTGCACTGGATAGCAGAAGTATCGCCGGANGCACCGCTTCGCTGTTCAGCTAAAACACGCTACCGTCAGACAGACCAGCCCTGCACCGTCTCGCGCATTGACTCGGACCGGATCGTGGTTGAATTCGATGACCCTCAGCGGGCAGTCACACCCGGCCAGTCACTCGTTCTATACCAGGACCAGATCTTGGTCGGTGGTGGGGCGATCAGTCATACCGCTAACGGGTGAACAGCAAGCGGCTCAAACGACGAAACAATATTCCAAGCTGCCGGGCACCACGATCCAACCAGCCGGAATGCCCGATTTCCATCATTTCTTTCTCAGACAACAGTTCTGGTGCAACTTGATACTTGAGTTTGTTCAANGCATCCATATCGACCCGGCAGAATCGCCGGAACAGGCCGCGCCAGAGGGGATTCCAGCTTGGGCCGGCAAAGAAACAGGCGACAAAGTCAACGATGCAGGGCTGGCCTGTTTCATCCAGCAGCACATTGTTCAAACTGCGCAGGTCACAATGTGCCACACCGTGTTGATGCATGGTATCGAGACGANGCTCAAGCTCTGCAAAGAACNCCTCCCAGAACNTNCGATCGNGTTGAACGTACTTGAACGGGANTGCCGGCATCCACTCCATCAGCAGTGCCCGTGATCCACAACGCTCGATCAGACCTGGCACGCCTTTAACGGACGCCAGCTTTCTAAGCGCCTTGCACTCGCGTCGTGTGAGCGTCGGCCCCAGCATCAGGGCAAAAAGTGGATCACAACCCGCGTGGTCCTTCAGGACCGCCTGCCGGTCACCCAACCGGACCTGTTCAACCCGAGGACGGCTGCTACCTCCTTTGCGAAGCACCTCAACGACCGTCCAACGCTGGTCTGTTTCATCTGNCATGGGAATCACGCAAGCTCACGGACTTTAACTCGAACCGCCAGCCAAGCAATATGGCAGTCAGTCCTATTCCAGCCACCATACCGTACCACAGCCCTTCCGGGCCTAAGTGGGAGCCCAGAAACCAGGCAATCGGAAAGCCAATCAACCAGTAAGCCAATATCGAGATCCACATCGGGCCCTTGGTGTCCTTCATACCTCTGAGCGCACCAGCCCCGGTCATATAGAGACCATCAAAGATCTGGAAAAACGCAGCAACCATCAGCANTGCTGTAGCAACCGTAACAACTTCGGGATCACTGGTGTAGACACTGATAATGATCTCCGGAAAGAAAATCACAAACACTACTGACGGCACAATCAGTACTGTGGACGCGGTGATGCCCAACCAACCGCGAAACCGCACCTCGGCGAAATCACTGCGACCCAGCGACTGCCCAACACGGACCATAATCGCACTCGAAAGACCAACTGGGATCATGAAAATCAGGGTCGCGTAGTTAATCACCAACTGATGCGCGGCGAGTGCTGCATGACCCATCTGACCCATCAGCAGGGAAATTCCGCCGTAAAAACCAGAATCAAGCACCAGGTTCACGGAAATCGGCACACCGAGCCGCAACAGGTTCCGAATCTCAATGAGATTCGGTGAGCGAAACCTTTGAAACAGGCCGAACTGTCTGTAACGCCGGGCCNTGAANACGTAGACANTCATGAGGACGGCCGCCAGAACCAACCCCACCGCAAAAGTCAGGGCCGCCCCGTCAACCCCCATAGCTGGAAATCCTAACTTGCCATAGATCAGCAGGTAGTTGCCGAAAAATCCGAGCGGTAGCAGAAGCAACTGGATGATCATCATCGGTCGGGAATTTCCTGTAGCTTCACAGAAGAACCGTAACGCCAGGTAGACACAGACCGCTGGCATACTCCATGAAGTGATCACCAGATACCCGTCAACCAGCGGTATCACTTCAGGATCGACTCTCATGACACGCATCACCTGACCGATAACCCGCATCACTACAAAAGCCAGGATACCAACGATCAGCGCCAGCCAAAGTCCCTGCTGAAAGACTTCGCGGATCTCCTGCTTTCGCCCGGCACCATGATGCTGCGCAATAGTCGGCGACAACCCCATCAGCAACCCCATACAGCCGAGCCAGACGAAGACCCATAAAGTGGCTCCCAGCCCGACCGCGGCCAGTTCCCGGGATCCAACCCGGCCCATCATGATCACTGCCATGGTCCCCAGGCTGACCTGCAGCAGCTGGGTGAAAATGATCGGTAGTCCGAGGGAAAACAATCCGGCCAGCTCCGACCAGCACTTGCGGACCATGGTGACCCTCCCTGTCACCGCGACTGACCTGATGATTTACGTGCCAAAACCTGTGCCAGATTCAAGCTGCAGCCTGTTCCTCTTCTCGGATCTGGCTGAGGATCGCCTGATAGCTCCGGATGATCGACAATTTGGAGAGGACACCCAGGAAGAACCTGTGGNCATCGCTTTCTACGACCGGCACCCATTCCCAGGTCGAATCTACAGCCTGATCTATCGCCCGGGCAAAACTCGTATCCGGTGTCAGGAGAACCTGGATATCTTCCGCCACATCCCCCACTGNGCGATCATCGAGCCCTTCGGACAACAGCTGGCGCAGCGAATTGAGCTGTACCCGGCCGCACAGCAGTCCTGCATCATCAACAACCCAGGCGGTGTCCTGTTCCTGCCCTTCGATATGACCCGCAACAGCGGCAACCGATTCAAGCACCTGCACCGTCAATGGCATTGTGATAGGNAGCTCGTCAATCCGATGTTGCTCGAGCACCAGCCGGTCTCGGCCCTGACTGATATCCATTCCCCGTTCGTTCAACTGATGATCGAACCAGGAATGGCCAAAAAGCCGATAGGAAACCATGTTGGCAAAAACTATGCTGACCATCGCTGCTGTCGTCAGTTCGTAGTTACGGGTCAACTCNAACACAATCAGGATCGCAGAAAGTGGCGCACCGATCACCGGACTCGCGACGGCAACTGCCCCACAGATCGCGAATATGCCGATTTCCGAGTGCCCGGATCCCAGCAGTGAATCTAAACCCTGCCCANCCAGCGCACCAAAAATCAATCCAATCACGAGCGCCGGTGTAAAGACCCCGGTCGCCAGGCCGAAACCTACACACAACACCGTCAAAGCGATTTTCAGCGGAAACATGATCAGCAGTTCGGTACCCCCGAAATGATCACCGGACAGTACCAGCCGCATGGTCTCAAGACCGATACCCGTCACCTCGGGNAGCCATATCAGACAGAGTCCTACCGGAACACCTGCCAGGGCTGGTCGCACCCATGCCTGGACGGAGAGCCTCTCAGCGTATCGCCCCGTCCAGTGCATAGCTCTCATGAAAACCACAGCCACAAGTGCACTCATCACACCCAGCAGCACAAACAGCAGGTAATCGCCAATATTCACCACCGACACATCAGAAAAATCCAGTATCGGCCGATGACTGAGCACAGGTGCAGCAACAATGTATCCGACGATTGCTGCCACAGTGACCGGCGCAAAAGCGCGCAGAGAAAAATGCCGCAGGACCACTTCGTGAGCAAACAGCACACCGGCGATGGGGGCGGTAAACGCCGTCGCGATCGCCGCAGCCACGCCGCAGGCGATCGCTGTACTGCCAACCCATGCACTACGACCGGTCACTCGTGAGATGGCAGAACCGACCGTCGCACCCAGGTGTACCAACGGTCCGTACTGCCCGGCCGAGGCGCCCACACCCAGACCGAGCAGGCTGGCCACTATTGACCGTCCGCCTTCAGCCATCGGCATGCGGCCACGGAAAGTCTGTACCGACTCGACAACGTCGGCAGGACCACAGGCCCTGCTGTTCGGCAGCGTCCGACAGATCAATCCGACCAGCAGCCCACCGACAACCGGGACCGCAAACAACACTAACAGCCACCAGGTACCAGTCTGTGCCTGATTGGCGATTCGTGGCAGCCACAGCAGGAGATCGTTGAGAGAATCGAGGGCCCACATAAATGCGACCGTACCCAGGGAGGTCGCAGCACCGACGGAACCACCTAACAGCAGGACCCAGCCCACCCTGATCGCCATGGCTGCCGTCGGACTCACGGAGCAACCCTCGATGCTGTTAGGGTTCGAGGAGGTGCTCGCAAGCTGGGAACCACCGTCATGATCACAAAACACAGGCCGGCCAGACCCAGAGCCAGGGGTAGGCCGTGGGGATTCCAAAGGTCCATGCAGTACCCAGACAACATCGGTCCAGCCAACCCACCGAGCCCCCAGAAAACTCCGAACGAGGCCATAGCGGTCGCCAGGTCCATACCACGAAACCACTGGCCCGCCAGGGTCAGTGCGATGGTGTAGACCCCGGCAAACAGGCCCATCCAGAGAAACAACGTCAGCCACAGCAACCACGGCACCCCAACGACAAATGGCAGAACCACGGCACCGGCGATCCCGGCAACGCCGCAGACCGCCATAACGGCAACCCGGTTGAAGTGATCAGACAACCAGCCAATGGGAAACTGAAGAACCGCACCCCCAACAGCAGCATAAAACAACATCAGGGCCGACATTGATTCGCTGAGTCCACTGCGTACTCCATAGACAGGCAACAGTCCTACACTCGCCATCTCTTTGAAAGCAACAACAAAGCAAGCCATCACCAGAAGAGGGGCGACACGAGTGAAGCCGATAATGCCGAANGACGAATTCTCCCGTGGACCGGGCTCATAACGTCGCACCACGAACAGCGGTACCGCCGCCACCAACATCAAGCCGACACCAACGATAAACGGCAGCAGTCCGCGGATACCGGTCAGCGACAGAATCAATGGCCCAATCGCAAAACTCAATGCCAGCATCGTGTTGTACAACCCGATGACGCGGCCACGGATGGCGTCGGGCGTGATCTCGTTGAGCCAGGTCTCGGAGACGACAAAGACGATGGTACCCGAAAACCCGCCTAGGAAACGGATAGCAAACCACCAGCCAAAACTGTCACTGGACATCAGGAACAAGATCAGCACGATCTCAATTATCACTCCAGCGAGGAGCAGGCCACGGCCCCCGACCTTTTGAAGACAAAGCGGCACAAAGAAAGATCCCAGGATGACTCCCAGCGCCGGGGCCATCGCCAGGCTGCCGATCAGGGTACTGCTGGCTCCACGAGCCTCAAGAATCAGTGACAGCAGTGGCGTGTACAAACTGAAGGTCATGCCGAAAAGACAGACACAACCGATGATTGCCGCCAGGTCACCGACAAGAGGCGGGTTCAAAGGACGATGACGGGGGTTATCCTCGTTGGCCAAATAAAATATCCTTTCAATTAAGGCGCCAGTGGTCAGCAGCACCTGACCGCGGCGGGAAGCCGGCGCCTGAATGACGACTCGCCCATAGACGGGTAGCGCAGGTGGAGCCATTCACTGGCAGCAACACGTACTGTCGGCGTCACCAAGGAGACCCCCGGAGACTTGTCTCTATTGTCCTTCAAACTGTCACCGGGCGCATCACAAATGGTCGTGGGAGGTTTGCTGACACACCGGCGACACCGAAGGACAACTGCGTGCCNACGCGATGGTAAGATACCTGACAGTCTCTCGAGGCGCCGCGATGGGACCCGTTGACGCCTGCGGCCCGATCAACCGTTTCGGGACATATCGACCGTGTTCTCGGATTCACGACCAGCATGAACAGGAACATTATGATCACCCGTGTCAGAGGGAGGTATATCGGTCGAAACGCCGCGTCTGCATACAAAGACCTGGTGTGGACCGTCGCCACAGCTATGGACACGACTCTGGACATCGAAGGGCAGACCCGAGAGACACTCGCGGTCCTGGAGAAAAACCTGCNTGAGTTGGGATCTGAGAGAACACGGATCGTCTCGGCACAGGTGTATCTTGCNNACATNGCNGACAAACCGGTCATGGACGGGATCTGGCGAGACTGGATNGGNGATGACCCACAGCACTGGCCGCAAAGGGCCTGTGTTGGGGTCGATCTGCATGGCGAGACGCTGATCGAGGTATCCGTAACGGCGGTCCACCTCGATATCACGGCAACACCCTGATTCGAATTTCGGCCGGCTTCTCGTGATTTGAATCCGGTTTTCAAGTCTGCAGCCTACCGACGACTGTGGCTAAACACCGCATTCAACGGCGTTAGTGCCAGCGCGGACCACGTACTCATTGGCTGGCTGGCCCTGGAGGTCACGGGTACCTCGAGTTGGGTAGGCCGCGCATTTGCCCTTTATTACCTGCCCATGCTGGTGCTGGGAGTACTGGCAGGCAGCCTCGCCGACCACTTTTCACGGCGCCGGTTGATTCAGGCTCTGGAACTGGTCGCCGCCGCCGTCATCGCCCTGTTTGCAACAGTATTTGCTTACACCACGGTGTCCATCGGCCACGTTCTCCTCCTCACCCTGGCGCTCGGCAGCCTAAGAGCCGTGCACGGGCCTGTCCGGCTGGCCTATGCCTACGATCTGTCCGGAGCAAGACAGGCCACCCCGGCACTGGCAGGCATCAATGTAGCAAGCCGGGTGGGCTGGCTGATCGGCGCCGTTCTGGTAGGCACCCTGGCCGAACGGTTCGGGATCTCCCCGGCACTGCTGGCGATGGCCCTGATGCACCTTGTTGCCGCTCCTTGTTTGGCTGGCATGATGGCGCAGGCGCACACCAACCGGCAGGAGCGTACATCGATCGTCCACAATCTCCGCGACTACCTGGCCGAACTCAAGGTCAATCGTGTACTGCTGGTACTGGTTTTAGTGACACCGTGCATAGAAGTGTTCGGCACTTCCTATTCCACCGTGCTTCCAGAACTGACCCGGTCTCGACTGGGCCTGGGCGCCCAGGGCCTTGGCTGGATGCATGGCGCACAGGCGGTAGGGGGGCTGATCGTCGGACTGGTACTGTTCATTCTGCCCCAACGGAAGCGGAATGCCGGCATCTACGCCGCCTGCGTCCTGACCCTTGGAGCCGGTCTGTTGATGCTGGCAGACGCGAGTGTCCTTCCCGCCGTGTTGCTGATCCTGGCTCTCATCTCTGCAATGATTTCAGCGTGGGACATTCTCACCCAGAGCATGATGCAGCGCTGTGTGCCGGATCGCCTGCGAGGCCGTGCGATGGGCGGCTGGATGCTCGCGATCGGTTCATCCCCTCTAGGTCACCTGGAAGTCGGTTTTCTCACCGCCGCTATGGGTGTGGGAATCGCACTTCAGGCCAACGGCATCGGCGTTATCACGGTCATCATACTGGCCTTCCTGGCAACACCGGCGCTGCGACGACTTTAGCAGCTCGTTTGCCTGGCCCGCCGCTATCCCGGCCCGATGCCTGCCGGCAGGAGTAAACGAATCTCCTGCCCTGCATTGACGTTAGACTCCTCCGGTTGATCACCTTATTCTTTCCCCTCCCGGTACAGTACTCGCACTGTCAAATCCGCAGGCTCGTCCTACCCGACAGCTGGCGCAGACACCACACTGGAGCCTTAACCGATGGCCTTTGAAACACTCATACGACAAATGACGCAGGCAGCATCGCGGGGTGACGGCAACGCTGTTGCCAGCTGCTTCACTGATGACGGCGTTTATCACGATGTTTTCTATGGTTCGTTCCGCGGCCAGGAGATCGCCGATCTGATCGAGAACTATTTCCATCGCGATGGTGAAAACTTTGTCTGGGACATACATCAGCCGGTGCGACAGGGTGACATCGGTTATGCGCGTTATGTTTTCAGTTATGACTCCCGGCTGCCACAGGCCCGCGGCCGCCGGGGCATATTCGAAGGAGTGGCCATCTGTCATCTGCAAGAAGACCGAATTACCAGGTACCGGGAGGTTGCTACTGCGGCCAGCGGTCTTTACCTGCTCGGATTTTCCGCCAAATCAATTCATAGATTTGTCAAGCACGATACTGAGAATCTGCTTGATCGACCTGAGACGGCGGGGCACATCGACAGAAAGTCAGCTGGGCCGTCCTGAATTGCGACACCTGTAAGGCCAGACTGCCAGGAACAATTCAGTGCCGATGCTAGAATGCCACAGTCATCTCTATGGACCATAAACAACACGAAAATCTCACAGCCGGTCTGAATGATCTGCTTGGCTTCCACCTGGCCGAGTGGCGACCAGGCTATGCGCGACTCGAGGTCGAGCTCGATGATCGGCACAAGAACCGCCAGGGCGGTCTTCACGGCGGCGTGACAGCAGCGCTGATTGACGCGGCAACGGGCTACTGCGGCATCTTCGAACCTGACCCGGCCAGGCGCCGCAGTAATGCTACAGTGTCGCTGAACATCAATTTTGTCGGACGCCCGAAGAGCCGGAAACTGATAGCAGAGGCCGAACTCGACCGCGCCGGTCGGCGCCTTTATTTTGCTTCCGCCCGCGTCACTGACGACTCATCCACCCTGGTAGCCACAGCGGAAGCGGTCTACGTTTATGTCGATAGAAAAACCGAATCGACAACCAAGTAGCGATGCTCAGGCCCTAGCCGACCAGTCATCGGAAACGACCGTGCGAAAAGAGAAGACGCTGTTTGAGAAGATCTTTGACCGGCACGTGGTGGTAGAACGTGCATCCGGTGATGCACTGCTGTTTATCGACAGACACCTTATTCATGACCTGCACTTCCGGGCATTCGCTGAACTAAAAGCCGCCGGTCACAGGATTCGTCAACCCGACCTGCTGTTTGCCACACCGGATCACAGCGTACCAACCACTGCCCGGACGCTGTCCGACATACCGCCAGGAGAAATGCGCGAGACTGTCGAGACTTTGCAGCAATCAGCCGAAGAGTTAGGCTTTACTCATTTCGACATGACCGACGATCGTCACGGTATTGTTCATGTCGTTGGCCCAGAGCAAGGCATCACCCTGCCGGGGTTGATGCTGGTCTGCGGTGATTCACACACATCTACACACGGCGCCATGGGCTGCGTGTCCTTCGGGATCGGCTCGACCGAAGTCAAACACGTGCTGGCTACCCAGACTCTTTGGCAGCGCAGGCCAAAGACCATGCGCATCAATGTGGATGGAAAACTCGGTTCAGGGATCAGTGGAAAAGATGTGATACTCGCGATCATCAGCCACATCGGCGTATCTGGTGGCACCGGTTATGCAATTGAATACGCGGGCTCCACCATTCGGGCATTGTCGATTGAAGCCCGCATGACTATAAGCAACATGACGATCGAGGCCGGTGCCCGCTCGGGGATCATCGCGCCGGATGACCGGACAATCGATTATCTATACGGACGCCCCTACGCACCCAAAGGGCCGAAGTGGGAAGAGGCCGTCCGTTACTGGAAGACCCTGCCTTCCGATGATGGTGCGGTCTACGACAAGGAAATCTCGATAGACGGCGCGGCCATAGAGCCGACAGTCACCTGGGGCAACAGCCCGCAGTATGCCGTCGGCATCAATGGTGTGATTCCCGATCCAGATGCCGAACCCGACCCACTGAAGCGGGCCGACATGGTATCTGCACTCGAGTACATGGCACTGACGCCCGGTACTCCCGTCAGCGGCATTACAGTTGACAGGGTCTTCATCGGTTCCTGCACGAACAGTCGAATTGAGGACCTCAGAGCGGCGGCCGAAATTGCAAAGGGTCGTCGGGTCGTGGTCCCGACCCTTGTCGTACCGGGATCGGGCCTGATCAAAAAACAAGCCGAAAGTGAGGGGCTAGATAGGATATTCACCCAAGCCGGTATGCAGTGGCGCGAGCCGGGCTGTTCCATGTGCGTGGCGATCAACGGCGATACACTGGCGCCGGGCGAACGCTGTGCATCTACTTCCAACCGCAACTTCAGGGGGCGTCAGGGAAAAGCCAGCCGCACCCACCTGGTCAGCCCCGCGATGGCCGCGGCGGCGGCTGTCCGAGGTCGATTCAGCGACATCCGGAGCCTGGGCTAGTGCCGGCGATGGAGCCATTTAACCGATTTTCCGCGGTTGCAGTACCGATTGACATCGCCAACTGCGACACCGACCAGATCATCCCTGCCCGGTTTCTGCGACGACCGAAGGACGATCCCGACTACCCGAAATTTCTGCTCCATGACCTGCGCTTTGCTTCAGACGGGAGCGAAACAGATTTTATTTACAACCAGACACCCTACCGCGATGGCCGGATTCTGGTGACCGATGTCAACTGGGGCTGCGGATCTTCACGCGAGGCCGCTGTGAACGCTTTGACGGCCAACAAGATCCGCTCAGTAATCGCAGCCGCGTTTGGCGACATTCACTACGGCAACTGCGTCAAGAACGGCGTCCTTCCCGTGCGTCTCAAAGCCGAGACTTGCGAGAAACTCCGCCTACAACTCCATCAATCGCCGGGGGCGGTGATCAGCATAGACCTCGAGACCCAGTCCATCACGGGGCCCGACGGTGAGCGTTACGAATTTGAAATCGAATCTCTCGACAAGCAGCGCCTGCTTCACGGCCTGGACGACATCAGTCTGACCTTGGAGCACGAGGTCAAGATAAGCGCTTTCGAGCATGAACATCTGGCGAAGAATAGCTGGATTTTACCGAAGGTTACCTCCTGAACTGGTGCCAGGTTACGACCGGGAAAACAGTGCATCTCAGACACGGTCTATCACCTCTTTGAGCTTCTCCTGAAACCAGTACACACCACGCTCGTGGTGGGCGCTCAAGACTCCTGGTGTATATCCACCGGAGGCGTAGTTCTTCTGTGTTTCACAGCAGACCTCAAAGTCCTCCTCAATGACCGCCATATTACGAGTAATAACCTCCTCCCTCAGAGCCGCTCCTGCATCTGAGGCATCAGCGAAGTAGAAATGATAAAGCAACTCGGTTCGCCCATGCCCGAGCGGATTGATACGCGAGGTGTTCATGCCGCCATCAAAGAAAGACAATGTCCAGTTGGGCCACATCCAGAGCCATTTCCCTCTGTAGAACAGATCCTTGCGCAGTGGTGCTGTCATACGAACCATGTTGTTGTGTACAGTTGTCTCAAAATACTGGTAATCGACAGCGGCAAAAAACTCCGGATGGATTCCAGGAATATGATAGCCCTCGACAAAGTTGTCAGTGTATATCTTCCAGTTGGCATCGAAGACCAAGTGCCGCTGATCAGTGAGTGTATAGGTCTCTATCGGTTCCGCGGCAAGTTCCCCGATTACATCACCCAGTTGTACATCCAAGGTTTGGCTTTCGTGAACACTCACAAACAACAGACCACGCCAGACCTCTAGACCGATCTCTCCAAGCGGCCAGTTGTGCCGGTCAAAGTCAGGATCATTACCAAACCAGGGAGTACGCTGCAGTACACCAGCCAGGTCGTAAACCCAGCCGTGGTACGGACAACGAATCTTTTTACAGCGACCTGTGCCTTCCGGTAACAACCGGGCGCCGCGATGCCGGCATACGTTCCGGAACGCCCGTAACGCACCCAAGTGATCCCGGATCGCGAACACCTTTGCTCCGGCAATCTCTGTGGCCAGATAATCACCGGGGGAATCGACCAGTGAAGCAGGACCGAGTAGTTGCCAGCTGTTCCAGAAAACAGCCCGCCGCTCCTGCTCATAGACCTTGGGGTCGGTATAGTACGCAGGGCCAAGGTTCTGCATGGTCAAGAAGGCCGATATGGCCAGCGATCTTGGTCAGGCACCCCAGGGCTTGATCATATTTTTCAGCTCCTTGTACCCTTCGATAAACCCCGGGCGCTCACCTTTGTAGACCTTATCAAAGCGCGTCAGTGCCTGGTCGAGCCAGGCATTGAGCTCTGTGTTGTCCGGATTAGCATCGCGATAGGCATCCCGAATCAGCACAAAATGAATTCGCGGATCATAAGGCTTCTTGGTGCCACCCATAGACTCATCGCCATCTAGGAGTCGCAGTAACATCGCGTCAGCCGACCCCAGCGTCTGCTCGTGAATCGGTGGACCGTCCATCCGGTACATGACAGAAGTCATGTCGCGGCCATTGCCGGTGGTGTAGCCCAGCTCCTGCCACAGCTCGTTCATACTCGCATCCGCACCGACCTTGTCGATCACGATCTGACCGAAACGACGCAGCGGGTCAGAGACATCGGCAAGCAGGTCCGTTAAGCGGTCTCCATCCAGATCGGTTGCCAGCACGATCACATCGCGCTGTTCAATCAGATCCCATAACAGCAGCCCGTAATTGGTATCCGCAATGTGTAATTCGACCTGCCCTTCCCACGAGTCCATTCCTGCCTTGAAGTCGCCGGGCAGTAGCGCAATGATACGATCGACCCGTTCGCGGTGCTCAACATATCCGTCAACTGCGTACTTGCGACCGACCCTGAATCCCGTTTCCTGCAGCAGCCAGGACAAAAGCCCCGCATTGACACCGTCTTCCATGGCCTGCGTGGGCTTCATGGCGACCCTGCCGAGCCGGCCGGTTTCGTGGACCATCCGGAGGAATCGCCGGCAAGCATAAGCCATCTGGATACCCGGGGTGTTCATCTCCGAGTGAACGATGCCGGTGACCTCGTCGACATCAAAAACGGTCCGGTCCTGGGAATAAGGCAGACAGGGCATACTTCGGACAACCGTCACGCAGCCGTAGGGACGCACGTTACAGTACACCCCAGCCTGGGTTCGCAGCGGCGCGTTGCCCGACTTGCCCATCACGACGACTTTTCCACCCTGGCCATCGTTAACATAGGCATCCCCGGCGGTCGACCACTTGATCGATGTGCAGGGCATGTTGCCGAACCAACTGAGCGGTTCGAGCTGGAGGTCATGACGATACTGGGACCACATGGGTACGGCGTAAAAGGGCAGTCCCAGAACGTCGATCGCCGCGATGGTACCCAGCATGGCGTAGGCATCTGTCAGCGAATGAGCCACTGGGTTGACCCTGCCGTCATGGTTGCCCCCTTGCCAAATCACAGCATCCGGATAACCGACCGGTCGCATCTCACTGGGCTGGAAAAGATCCGTAAGAACACCGAGGAGGTCTCCCCCGGCGGCTTCGGTACGCGCGATGTGGAGTAAATCAATCATTGTTCCTAACCTGTTCAATCAAAGTCATCGTGGCAGACTACCAGTTTGTTTCTTCGAAACCGACGGTGATCCATTGGCGAATTGCTCAGCGAGAGCAATCTACCCCGTATCCGACCAGTCCAACCCCTACGCATCGTCAGTCGCGTAATGATCGTCTTGGTCCTATCGGTATTTTCAAAAAAAGACTAATTCTGATGGCGCGGGACATACAGTCCAGGGCCGTTAATGCCCACTGGACCGGCCATTGTATTCACATCGGCCAGTTCCGACCAATCACACAATTTAAAACCACCCCACCGGCCAGGTCGCCTTGTCCTACCTGTCGTGGTCGCAGACAATAGGATCACCCTGGTCGACGCTCCAGATTGACGACCCAGAGCCGGCATCACGCGTCCAAAGACAACCAGGCGTCAATCGCCAATAGGGTCTGAAAGCGCAGTTTCAACGGGTTCGTAAAGCGAACGCGGCGCCTGCCGGGAACCGTAGCGAGCCAGAACTTCTCCGTCCCGAGCGATCAGAAACTTGGTGAAATTCCACTTGACGTTTGTCAGCCCCAGAAACCCGGGTCGGGCTTTCTTAAGCTGCCTGTAGAGCGGATGAGTTTCGGGCCCATTGACCCTGATCTTGGCGAACAATGGAAAACCGACTTGGTATTCGGATTCACAGAAGGTCGAAATCTTGGCCTCGCTCCCGGGTTCCTGCCTGCCGAATTGGTTACAGGGAAATCCGAGCACCTCGAAACCGCGTGAACAGTATCTTTCATACAGTCGTTGTAGACCAGCATACTGGGGCGTGTAACCACAACGACTCGCCGTATTGACGATCAGCAGGACCTTGCCTTTGAAAAACGTCATCTCGATTGTTTCACCTGAGATCCGTATAAGCTTTGTCGCGTAGTCGATCTTCATCCCTTTGTCGTTACGATTATTAACAACCGTGCGCCTGGAAGTCTAACAGGCCGTTTCTGTGGTAACGTTGAATTGCTTAGATCAAAACGGGAATTCCCATGAATACAGAGCATCCTGGCACATACGTCTACCCAGATCTGCTGGTCAGCACAGACTGGCTTGCGGCCAATCTATCCGACCCAAAGATTCGCCTCTATGACTGCACGACGCACCTGATCCACATCTCAGACCCGGAGGCGGGCGTACCGTACCGCGTGGAATCCGGACGCGCTGACTACGACCAGGAGCATATCCCCGGTGCCGCATTCATCGACCTGCAGAAGGATCTTTCAGATCAGACCAGCCCGCTGCGTTTTACCTGCCCCGACAACGACACCCTGATTGCAGCTTTTGCAGCGCTGGGCGTGACAGATGATTGCACAACTGTTCTTTACAGCCAGACCACGCCCCAGTGGGCGACCCGAATCTGGTGGATGCTCCGACACATCGGTTTTGACAATGCCTGTGTGCTCGACGGCGGCCTCAGCAAGTGGAAACTGGAGGGGCGTACACTCGAGACGCCTCCAAACGTGTATCCGTCCGGGGTAATGCACACGGTACCAAGATCCGGCCTGATGGTGGATAAGGAAGAGATACTGCGAGCCATCGATGGCCCTGGAACCTGCACTATCAACGCGTTGCGAAAAGTCCAGCATGCCGGCCAGGATAACAGTCAGTTCGGCAACTATGGACGGCCCGGGCATATCACGGGTTCGATCAACGTACCTACCGCTGAACTCATTGACGAACAAACAACGGCCTTCCTTCCCGCTCGGCATATATCGGCTGTCTTCTCCCGCGCTGATGTGAGCGAGGCTGACCGGATTTTGACCTACTGCGGTGGAGGTATTGCGGCCAGTACTACGGCAATGCTCCTCACCATGCTGGGCTATCAGAATGTCGGGCTATACGACGCTTCCCTGAGTGAATGGGCCCCCGACGCGACTCTGCCAATGGAGACGTTACCTGCCAACCCCACTGGAGACTGAGCCCAGGCCACTCCAGAGATGTCGCGTACCCTTCATGCGCCTGTACTGGTGGTCGGGGCCGGACCGGTCGGTCTGACACTTGCGCTTGACCTTGCCTGGCGCGGGATCGACGTCACCGTGGTCGAAACCCGGCCGTGCGGCGAACCTCCACCAGCCAAGTGCAACCACGTCGCTGCGCGGACCATGGAGGTCTACCGGCGACTGGGTATCGCTAGCGAGATTCGCAATACCGGTCTGCCGGGAGACTACCCGAACGACATCTCTTTTCGAACGACCTTCACCGGTATGGAACTGGCTCGCATCCCTATTCCATGCAGAAACCATCGCTACACCGCAAGCGGAGGACCGGACACAGGCTGGCCGACACCGGAGCCACCACACCGAATCAACCAGATCTACCTTGAACCGATCCTTTCTGAACGCGCAGCCGCGACCGCGAGGATCTCGCTTTATTGGCACACGGAATTCAAAGGCCTGCTGCAAAATGAAACAGGCGTA
Source organism: Pseudomonadota bacterium (assembly GCA_002718155.1). Lineage (GTDB taxonomy): Bacteria > Pseudomonadota > Gammaproteobacteria > Arenicellales > UBA868 > UBA9619. The sequence continues at coordinate 18,166 of PBDS01000044.1, read as the reverse complement.
ACCGCGACACTTGAAAATATCGGCAGTGGGGAGACGATACACGCCTCCTGCGACTATCTCGTCGGTTGCGACGGGGGTTCATCTGCGGTGCGCCGGAGCATCGGCGGCCACCTGACCGGCGACGCCGTTCTACAACGCTGTCAGTCGAGTTTTGTCCGGGCTGTGGATCTCATCCAGATGCAGAGCGAAGCTGCGGCCTGGAGTACGATTTCGCTCAATCCCAGGCGGTCGGGCAATGTCTACGCAATTGACGGCAGAGAACTCTGGATCATCCACAACTACCTGCGCGAGGAGGAGACCGACTTCGACTCGGTGGATCGTGATCACTCGATCCGGATGATCCTCGGTGTCGACGATCAATTTCACTACGATACCCTGGCGCATGAGGACTGGATCGGGCGCCGTCTGGTCGCTGACCGCTTCCGTGATCGACGGGTGTTCCTCTGTGGTGATGCTGCCCATATCTGGGTCCCCTACGCAGGTTACGGAATGAACGCTGGTATTGCCGACGCGACCAATCTGTCCTGGCTGCTGGCTGCACACCTGAACGGTTGGGCAGCGGACGCTGTTCTCGATGCCTATGAGTGTGAGCGCCTACCGATAACCGATCAGGTTTCCCGTTTTGTCATGAATCACACCCATGCCATGGTCCGCCAGCGGCAGGCAGTACCCGATAACATCGAATTGCCGGGTCCCGAGGGCGACGCGGTCCGTAAGGAAATGGGGCGACACGCCTATGATCTCAACGTTCAGCAATACTGCGCGGCCGGACTCAACTTCGGTTATTTCTACGAAGACTCTCCAATCATCAGCCACGAAGCGCAGACCCCTCCAGCCTATTCCATGGCAACCTTCACACCGTCCACGCTGCCCGGCTGCAGATTGCCCCACTTCTTTTTCGAAGATGGCCGGTCTCTCTACGACGCCCTGGGTCCGGAGTTCACCCTGTTGAGACTGAATAGCATGATCGATGTCTCTCCTATTCTGGCGGCTGCTGACCTGCACGACGTGCCGCTGCAGGTCCTGGATATCGTACCCGGATCCCACACCGTGGACTATGACCATGACCTGGTCCTGTGCCGGCCCGATCAGCATGTCGCCTGGCGGGGGGACCGGCCGCCGGATGACCCTGTGTCCCTGATCGACCGGGTACGGGGTGCTACCTCGGGGTGACCCGTTACCTACCAGGTTCAGCCAGCAGACATTCTGGAGGCCTTACGAGGCCAGGTCGAATGAAGATCCCGACCCCGGGTCATCTGTCTCGCTCGGATTACGACGTTTTCAGCAGCGACGCCGGGTCAACCTCATCACCAAGTGGCTCACCGGTAAGGTATCTTTCGAGATTACCGATAAACTGCTGGCAGCTACGGCCGGCGGTACCTTCACCGGCATTTGAAGTGTGCGCTGTGACGACGACGCCCGGGTGTGACCAGTAGGGGTGATCACCGGGCAGTGGTTCGTCGTTGAACGTGTCCAATACAGCGGAGCCCGGTCGTCCCGCGGCGAGTCCTTCAAGCAGCGCCTGATCATCAATCAACCCGCCGCGGGCGACATTGACCAGCAATGACCCCACCTTCATAGCCCTGACGAACTTCGTGTCGACGATCCCCCTGGTTTCCTGGTTCTCCGGGCAGGCCAGCACGACCACGTCACTTTGGCCCAAAACGTGGAGCAGGCCCTCACGAGACACGATTTCGTCGGCCGCAGCGTCCGAAGTACCGGACCGGCGCAGGGTCGTGATGTGGCAGTTGAAGGCCCGGGCCCGCTCTGCGACTCTGCGGCCAATGTGACCGAACCCGACAATCAACCAGCGAGTACCGTACAGTTCCCGGAAGCGGAAACCTTTCCAGTCGGCCGCCCGCTGGGCTTCCAGCCGAAACTCGATACCCTGGAAATGATAAAGCGCATGAGCCAAGACGTACTCGGCAATCGGGATCGACTGGGCATAACTTTTGCTCAATCGCACTCCTTTCTGTGCCAGCTGACGATAAGCCGGGTTGTCCAGGCCAGCATGAGTACTCTGCACCCAGCGCAAGCTATGAAACCGAAGCAGAGTGTCGACATAAGACTTCATCTGACCAGATGCCAACAGGTTAAAGCTGATCCAGCCAATCTCCGGCGTCACGTCATTGGCTGCCACAGGCTGACCGTCGATGGTCAGACGGCCACCCGCCTGCCAGCAGACCACCCGCAGTTGTGGGAAATCTTTCAGTACCCCGGCTATGCTGGCCAGGGATTCTTCAAAGATCAGCAGATCGGTCATCGTTTGGTTGTCTGATTTTCGCGGCTCGACCCGAATTTTCGGGCAGCGGCATCCAAGAACTGTTCTTTGCCCCAAGGGCCCCTTGCCGGCCCTGCCCTAGCGTGCGGTGACCTCGGCTTGACTCGATCGCCTGGTAGCCGGCAACAGCAGTGCGCCGACGACAGCGATGACTGCAGAACCTGCGAACATCAGGAACAGCAGGTCAAAATCTCCGGTTTGATCGTAAAGATCACCTGCAAGATACACGGTCAGCCCCCCGATACCGAGGGCCAGAACAAAGCGTGCTCCATAAGCGACCGAACGCCATTGAAACGGCGTGTAGCGGGCAACCAGCATATTCTCTGCAGCGGCGAACGTCACGAGGAAGGACATTGCGATCAGCACAGAAAAAATAAGACTGAATCCCGAGGCCACAGTAACAACGACCAGGGCGGGTGCCAGCAGTGCCCAAAAAACCAGATAGACCAAGCGGGGCGAATAACGATCCACCAACCACCCTCCTGCATAACTGCACACTGAAGACAGGCCGATCACTGCACCGGTGAGGATCCCGATCCCCGTGTAGGAGTCGGGGCGGGCCTGGGCAAGACCGATCTCGAATACTTTTGGCACGGTGTACATCATTCCGGCATACACGAAGCCATTACAAGCCATGGTCACCAGCAGAACTAGAAACACGCGCTTGTAGACCCCAGGCTCGGGGGGCAGTGCCGGTACCGTGTCGGCGCTGCGGTCCGCGATCCAGCCCAGCCGCCAGGCGATCCACAGCCCCAGCCCGGTAACGATGGCGGCCAGCCCTGGAAGCACAAAGGCTGCTCGCCAGGACACGTAGTCAATCATCAGCCCAACGAACACCGGCGCAGCTGCGCTGCCGAGATGACCAAAGGCACCGTTGATCCCGAGACTCAACCCCTGCTTGCGGGCACAGGCCACCAGCCAGGCGATCCCCACAGGGTGGTAGATCGAAGCGAAAAGCCCGATCAGCGACAGACCCACAATCAAGGTCGTCACGCTATTCGCCAGTCCGGTGATCACCGTCGCTATGCCGATTCCTGCGAAGAATATGACCAGCATGCCGATTTGGCTCCACCGATCTCCGAACCAACCCGCGGGCAGTGAGCCCACTCCGAACAGAATCAGCCCAAGGCTGGAGTAACCGAGCATTTCGCCGTAGGGCAGACCGAATTCAGCGGGCAGGTAGAGGACCGCCGTGGCATAGAGAATAGTCAGCAGGTGGGTAAAAACATGACCCGTGTTCGAGAATACGATCGAGAGCCGCAACCGACTCTCCCCTTCAGGAGCATGCAGGTTGTGATTCACGATGATTCCAGCTGATCAATCGCCTCAAACAGCCGCTCTACGTCACCCTGATCGTTATAGAGATAAGGACTCACCCGCATGGAGTTACCGCGCTTGCTGACATAAATACCAAGGGATCCGAATCGCTCCTGCAGATCTTCCGGCCAGCCCTGATCACGCCGCAGGCCGAGCATGTGCGGAACACGGCACTCCTTTGGAGGTACCGTGAGGCCCCGCGCCAGGGCCATTGCCTCGACACAGTCGGTCAGGGGTTCGATCGATCGAGCAATTCGTTCCGGCCGCCATGCCTTCACCTGTTCGAGCGCCGCCAGGGCCATGCCAGGATGGATCGGGTTGTTTCGCTCGCCCATATCAAAGCGCCTGGCCCCCGCTGCCCCATCCATGTCATCACCGCGCATCATGCCGATCGCTGGCGGATCAGTCAGAGTCCAGGTGTAGTGCTCTATGGGCTGTCCGCCGTGGTGACGTGTAGCGACGTACAGGAACGTGAACGCATAAGGGCAGAGCAGCCACTTGTAACCCGACGCGACCATGAAGTCGGGATCGATGGCCGCAACATCCAGGGCCATGGCACCCGCCGCCTGGGTTGCATCAACGACCAGTGCTGCACCGACTGCGCGGCAACGTTTTCCGATCGCGACCAGATCCACCACGCTGCCATCCGTCCACCGACACGGCGCGGTTGCCACAATTGCAGTGTTCTGATCGATACGCTCGAGGATCGCCCGGGTCCAGTCCCAGTCACCGGGTGCTGGTACGATGGTCAGCTGGGCTCCAGCCTGGAGTGCCTTGATGCGCCAGGCGTGAAAGTTTGACGGAAACTGGTCTTCAATGACGACTATGTTCTGATTCCCATTGAGGCTCAGGTTGGAGGCTGCCACCTCGATCCCGTAACTGGTCGAGTGAACCAGGGCAATATTGTCTGCCCCGGCACCAATCAGACCCCCATAGATTGCCCGGCAGTACTCGATTTCATCGAGCGTACGCGCTCTCATCTCGGGATCCCATGGCCTGGCCTTTCTCAACACGCCTTCGCGCCCGGCGTCACAGGCGTGCCTCAACAGCGGCCCTTGCGATGCGCAGTTGAGGTAGACGACATCTTCGGGTATGTCAAACAGCTGACGTTGATTCGACAGGCGGTCATTCATTTGTTCGAGGCGTTGCTCAGCTGATCAGCGGTGACACGAATGACTACACTTCTACGGGTTCGAGACTTGCTGCTGACATATTCAAGGGTCTCCTAGTTTAACCGTCGGATGCTACTACCGTAAGCGGCTCCAGTAACAGTCCGTGGCATAATGATTACCACCGGCGTACAACCACCTGCTCGATTATCGCGATCAGGACTGCAACTGACTTAGGAACAGAAGCCGCCACTAGAGACCAGAACTCGATAACCGACCCCATGCCCGCCGCTTTCCCATTGCTCTTTTCTCCATTTCGACTCGGCCGCAGAGAGGTGCCCAACCGCATCGTCTCGACCAGCCATGGTACCAACATGGCCTCCGGTGGACTGCCCTCGGAACAACTGATCGCCTACCACGCATCGAAGGCAGCGGGGGGTTGCGGAACGGTCATGATGTTCGGTAGTGCCGCGGCATCGTCACTGACGCCTATCATGCTCAATCACGTCAATCTCTGGGATGACAATGCTGTTCCGGGGCTAGAGGCTGCAGCTACGGCTGTTAAGCGTCACGGCGCAGTGGCCATCAGTCAGGTTACCTCGATGGGCCGCCGGACTAACCTACATGCGGACATTATTGGCCGCGGTCCGTCGGCCACATCCTGTGAACTCTCGCCATCGATTCCTCACGTTCTGTCGCTTGCAGAGATCGAACAGATCATCAGCGATTATGCGAAGGCCTGTATGCGACTCAAGGCCTGCGGTTTTGATGGCGCTGACCTCGCGTTCTACGACGACCAGCTCCCGGATCAATTCTGGAGCCCTGAGACTAACCGGAGAAACGACCGCTATGGCGGCAGCTTTGAGAATCGGCTTCGCTTCTCGATGGAGGTTCTGGAGAACATACGATCCTTGGTCGGGCGGGATTTCATAGTCGGTGCACGAGTCTCGGGAGACGACCGGCCGGGCGGTGCCCTGTCGCATGGAGACCTGCTGGAGATCATCCGCCACCTCGATCAAACGAGCTGGCTGGACTATTTCACGGTCACCGGTGGCACCATTTCGACCTATAGATCGCGGGCCTGGAACATACCGTCGGCCTATTACGAACCAGGTACTTTTGTCGATCTAGCGGGGCGCATCAAGGCAGTAGTCAAGACCCCGATCATCGTCACCGGCCGTATTGTCACCCCGGAACACGCCGAAGAGATTCTCGAGCGCGGCGCGGCGGACCTGATCGGTATGACCCGGGCATTGATCGCAGACCCTGATCTTCCTGCCAAAGCCAGCAATGGCCGCAGCGGCGACATCCGGGTGTGCATGGGGTCAAACGAGGGCTGTATTGACAGACTCTACTTCGGACTGCCCGTAAGCTGTGTACAGAATCCGGTGGTCGGGCGCGAACAGCAGTGGCTCAACCTGGAGTTGGCAACGACACCGCGGTATATAGTCGTGATCGGTGGCGGACCGGCCGGCCTGGAAACCGCCCGGGTGGCCGCGGCCCGCGGACACCGGGTGACGCTACTGGAGCGCGGCAACACCTTGGGAGGCGCCATCAGAATCGCGGCCCGGGCTGCCGGCTGGGAGAATTATTTACAGTCGGTGACCTGGCTGGAGAATCAGATTCGGGACCTGAAGGTGGATATTCGACTAGAGACCGATGCCACAGTCGACGATGTCTTGAGCCTCGAGCCCGATGCAATCGTGGTCGCTACCGGTGCCAGACAGCGCAGACCGGATCTACCGGGTGTTGACCTGGAACACGTCTTCACCGTGGTCGAAACTCTCAGCGGTCAGGCCAGACTCACGGGCCGATGTGTCGTTTTGGACGAGACCGGCTATACACCAGGACCCAAGACCGCAGATACCCTGGCCCAGCAGGGTCACGAGATTGAGATCGTGACACGCCAATATGCGCTTGGCGACGACATCGGCACCACTGTGAGAGCCGTGATCCATGAGCGCCTGCTGCGGGCCGGTGTAGTCATCACGGCGCTGCACACCCCAATCGAAATCACGCAATCCACTGTCCTTCTGCGCCACGTTCTGACCGACGAGATCCGGGATATCAGAGCCGACACGGTCATTCTGTCGTCAGGGGGTATAGGCCAAGATTCGCTCTTTCACGCGTTGCGTGAACGAGGCCAGGATCATCTCCACCTGATTGGGGATGCTTTCGCACCACGACATCTGCGCCACGCCATGGCTGACGGCGCCCGTACTGGAAGAGCGCTATAACCGCGATGGCTTGGCCCGATCGTTCGTCGAATTCCAACCGACTGTTTGAGCGCGCACAACGTGTTCTACCCGGGGGAATTTCCCGGCTGCAGACGCTGGTCGAGCCTTTCCCCATCTATGCCGGTACAGGTCGCGGCTCGACACTGGTCGATGTCGATGGTGTGGAGCGAATCGACTTCATGAACAACTTCGCCTCGCTGATCCACGGTCACGCACATCCGGAAGTTCTGTCGGCGGTGCATGCGGCCGTTGATAACGGCAGCTGTTTTTCCATGCCGACAGAGCGCGAGATCCAGATGGCAGAGTTGATCACAGGCCGGATCACCCGCGTCGAAAAGATCCGGTTCTGCAATAGCGGCACCGAGGCCGTGATGCTGGCTATTAAGGCGGCCCGTGCCCGAACCGGGCGCCCGTGTATCGCCAAAATCGAAGGGGCCTATCACGGCATGTACGACTATGCAGAGGTCAGCCTGGACTCCTCTCCCGACGATTGGGGTGACGTCCCAAGTGCAAGACCTTATACCTTTGGTACTCCAGCTGGAGTTCTGGACGAGACCACCGTCATACCGTTCAACGATGTCACGGTCGCCGAAAGACTCCTCACGGAGTGTGGCGACAGACTTGCCGCCGTACTGATTGACCCGGCCCCGCTTTCCTGCGGTCTCGTGCCGCTGAACGACGAATACACTGCGATGCTGCATCGTGTGACCAGGAAACTTGGTGCACTGCTGATTCTTGACGAGGTTATTGCCTACCGGCTCGACTATCACGGGGCGCAGTCACGTTTTGGAATTCAGGCCGATCTCACCACTTTCGCCAAGATCATCGGCGGCGGTTTCCCAGTAGGCGCTGTGGGCGGCACCGAAGACGCCATGTCGGTTTTCAGCCACGCCCACGGCAAACCACTGAATGCGTCGAGCGGCACGTTTACGGCAAATCCCGTGTCGGTGGCTGCCGGACTACGCACCCTGGAATTACTGGACCACAAAGCGTATCAGGATCTTGAACAACTCGGCGCATACGCCAGACAGGTATGCGTCGATGCCTTTGCACGAAGCGGGTTCAAGGGCCAGGTGACCGGTATCGGTAGCATGTTCCACCTGCATCTTCACGACAGGCCAGTCTCAGATTATCGGACATTCTTTCCAAAAGAAGACGAGGCGGCAGCGATCAAGAGGATTCACCTGAAACTATTAACAACCGGGTTCATACTGGCGCCGAAGTTGGCCGGATTTCTATCGACGGTCAACACCCACCAGCAGCTCGATCTATTTGGTGAATCCCTGGAAAGAATTCTCGCTGAGGAGTGAGCTGTACAGGGAAATTTATGTCGCAACAGGCCGGTTGATCATTCGACCAGCTCTTCGCCCTGCCAATTCATCCATCGACCCGGGCAAGCAGGCCGGTCAAGTGAGTGTCCTCAACACCGGCATCAGCCAGCGCATCGACAGTGCTAACCAGGTATTCCCGGCACGAACCAAGCTCACCCCGTGCAGAGCGAATCAGGCTCACCTGCGCCTCGCCTGTCAAATGGCCGGCGTACTGGGAATGCCGTGAATCGACAATGAACGCCAGCGCAGTCACGGGTTCAGATTCTGTCTCTACCGTTACCCAGCACGGCCGGTAGATCGCCGTCAGCATCTCACGCGCCCAGAGTCTTGACAGCGCCTGGTCACGGTCCCTATGTGGAATCGACAGAAGAACCCCCGAGCAAAGCCCCGGGCCAGGTTCAAGACCGAGCCCAAGACCAGGCAGGTCCGGCGTGCCGCGGGCTTCAACCGTGTAAACACAAAACCGCCTCTGATATTCATGCAAAACGCCCTTGCGGCGTGACTGGACCGCAAAACACGGTCGCCAGATCAGAGAACCATAGGCGAAAAGCCACAGGTCCGAAGTCTTCGGCGCTCTGGCAAGGGTCTCATCCAGGCTCTGCCTTCTGACCTGCGTATTGAGGTGTTCAAACGGTCCCATTGAAGTACCCTACAAAACCAGGACTGGTTACCGGTCGCAACTTTGCTACCGTGGGTGCCAGACCCAAAGATTGGATCTGTAGCCTTAGCGTTCCCCTCATCCACACACTAAAACACTTCTTTCGAAGACGCTAGAGGTCTAGGACATGCTTCAAATGAATTCCCAATCACCGATTATCACCGAAGTGCTTTAGCTCGGATCAACAGAAGCCGGGATACGTTCAACTTGTGGCCACGACCGAGTAGACCGGTTGCGAGAAGCAGCGTTGCTTCGAGCACCGGGGATGTGGGCTGACACTTTTCAAGGTGGAACCGTTGATCCGTACTATCGAGTGGGCCGGGAGGTCCGTATAATGCGCGGTTTCATTTTGAGATATCAGACGTATGTTTCGGTGTTGAATGCTCTTACCAGCCAGACATGAGTGTTATTGCCCCGTCTGGCCACATACCTCTAGAACCGACCTGCAGGCTTGTAGCAGAGTCGCCCGATCCGATCAGGCTGGAAGCTGAATGAAGGGAGACGTATCCAGTCCTGCCTCCCGGGCTGAAGAATTCCGAACGGCCCGAAAGCTGGACCCAGGAATACTGGGACGGATCATCCGTCTCGTACTGCACTACAAGACCCGGGTCGCGATTGCATTTGCAGCGACCCTGGCGTCGTCATTGTTTCAGTTATTCATTCCACGCTACGTCGGTCAGGCCGTCGACAATGCGCAGGGGTTGCTGGGAGCAAATTCGGCACCGAGTAGCGACATCGAGACAGCACTCTGGTTGGCCGCTTCGATGATTCTGATTCTCAGCATGCTGCGGGGTCTGTTCGCAGTGGTTCAGAACTATTTTGGTGAATCGCTCGATCACTGTATTGCCGCCGAGTTGAGGAAGGCCTTCTTCCAACGCATTCAACAACTCGACCTCTCGTTCCACGATCATTCACACTCGGGAGACCTGATTACCCGCGGCATGCTGGATCTGGAAGGGATTCGACATTTTCCGAGTACCGGTCTGGTCCGGACCCTGTTGCTACTGGTACTGGTCACTGGTGGCACCGTCCTACTGCTGTCGACCAACCTGGTGCTGGGTCTGATTGCGCTCAGTTTCGTTCCCGTCATTGCTGTGCGCTCAGCTGTAGCCCGGCTTCAGCTTCGTTACCTGTGGCTCAAACAGCAAGAGCGCCTCACGGTGCTGACCAATGCCATGGAGGAGAACCTGACCGGCATCCGGGTTGTCCGCGCATTCGCCGCGCAGGCTTATGAACTGGCACGGTTCGATCAACTGTCAACGAAGGTTCTGGAGATCTCTTATCGACGGCTGATGGCCCGGGTCCGGAGCATGACTTTCATGGGCTTTGCCTTTTATTCAGCCATGGCCGCGGTCCTGTGGGCCGGTGGAACGAAGGTCCTGGCAGGCGAGATTACCATCGGTACGCTGACTGAATTCCTAGCGTTCATGATGATCCTGCATATGCCCGTGCGGCAGATCGGCATGACCGTCAACTCCTATGCCCGGGCCTCGACATGCGGTGCTCGGTTCTTTGCCATTCTCGACCAACATAATGCGATTAAAGAAGGAGAAGCCGTCAGCAACCTCAAAGTACCACGCGGCGAGATCCAGTTTGAGGACGTTGCTTTCAGCTATACCGGTCAGCCGGATGAAAGCCAGATTATCTCGGGTATCACCTTCAAGGTGGGCCCCGGCCGAACGCTTGGCATCGTTGGCCCACCTGGCAGCGGCAAGTCAACGATCGCCCGACTGATCCCACGTTTTTACGATCCCACAGCAGGCCGGATTCTGATCGATGGCCAAGATATTCGAGATGTGTCCCTTGCGTCCCTACGGCGGGCTGTCGGTGGTGTGCAACAGGATTCATTCCTGTTCACCGCATCAGTCGACAACAACATCGCCTATGGCGACCCCTGGTCTCACACCGATAACGTTGTTCAAGCGAGCCGCAATGCACAACTACACGATTTTGTGGCAACCCTCCCGGAAACCTATCAAACGCTGGTCGGAGAACAGGGCGTTTCCCTTTCCGGTGGCCAGCGCCAGCGGGTATCGATCGCCCGGGGTACATTGACCAACGCACCGATCTGCATTTTCGATGACGCGACGGCTGCAATCGATGCTGGAACTGAACAGCGGATTCGCAGCGCCCTGACCCAGCGAAGTGGTAAACGCACCACCGTTATTATTTCCCATCGCCTGGTCAGCGTAATGCATGCTGATGAGATCCTGTTTCTGGACGAAGGCCGGATCGTCGAGCGTGGCTCTCATGATCAATTGCTCTCTCTCAATGGTCACTATGCCGCGCTTCATTCTCTGCAGATGCAGGACGCTGGGACAGCTGAATGGTCATCCGGCCAGCTTTCACCCGCATGAGACAGACGCCTGATCTACCGGGAACTGATGCCGGAACCCGGCCTCCACGGGCAGTGATCGGCGCCCAGATCAGCCATGATGAGGAGCTATTCGGCCGGGTCTTCGATGCCCGTGTGATGCGACGATTTGCCGGGTTTGTCTGGCCGTACCGGCGAACGGCAATCCTGGCATTGCTAGCTGTATTGGTATTCGTGGTTACCCAGTTGTCAATTCCGCTTGTCATCCTGTATGCCATTGACCAGGGTCTGAATCCTGCAGGGGACACCGCTGCAGCACTCAGTGGCATCGTTGGTGTTTTCATTTTTGTCGTCCTTGTGAACTACGTTGCTAACTTTTTGCAGGAAATGCTGGTCGGCCGGGTAGCCGAAAACGTCATTGTCGACTTGAGACGGGCGATGTTTTCACATCTGCAAAGGATCTCACTGTCCTTCATGGACAAGACCGAGGTCGGCCGAGTCATGTCGAGGCTGCAAAGTGACACTGGCACACTACAGGAATTTCTCGAGACCTCTGTATTCGCCATCGGCGACCTGGTATTGTTGTTGGGCATCGTAGTTACCCTGTTGGTCCTTCACGTCGACTTGGGTCTACTCACCCTGTCAATCGTGCCGATCCTCCTGGTTGTTCGAATCTTCTGGCTCCCCTATGCGCGGGCCGCATTCCGCAGAGCGCGGGAAACCAATTCGATGGCCAACGGCGCCCTTGCCGAATCGATTCGTGGTGTGCGGACAATCCAGGGGCAGGTTCGGGAGCAGGTCAATTACGAACTCTACGCTGACCTGTGTGACCTGAATCGCAGAGCCCATTTGAAAGCCGCAAAACTGGCCCAGGTGAACATCCCAATCGTGGACACCCTGACGGGCGCAGCCATGGCCATCATCGTGATCGTTGGTGGCCAGATGGTACTCAACGATAATCTGGAACTCGGCGTGATGGTGGCCTTTCTGTTTTATGTTCAGCGGTTTTTCGATCCCATCCGTTCATTGACGATCCAGTACAGCATGATGCAGCGGGCCACGGTTTCGGGGCAGCGCATTCTGGAGGTGTTGGACGTGCCTCAGGCAATCAAGGACAAACCAGACGCCCTGGATCTGGCTGCGTGCACCGGGGGTGTGGGCTTCAGCAACGTCAACTTCGCATACGCCCCGAACACACCGGTTCTCAACGATGTAAGCTTTTGTATCTCTGCAGGCGAGAAAGTTGCAATCATCGGCCCCACCGGTTCCGGAAAATCAACCATCGCAGCCCTGTTGCGCCGGTTCTACGATACTGATTCAGGACAGGTACTAATTGACGGACACGACGTCCGGGATCTCACCCAGAACTGCATCGGCCGACACCTGGCAATGGTTCTGCAAGATCCGTTCCTTTATTCAGGGTCGATTTTTCAGAACATCCAGTACGCCAGTCAAGACAAGGGACCCCGCGAGATCGAGGCCGCAGCCCGCGCAGTCGGCGCCCATGATTTCATCATGCGCTTACCCGGAGGCTATCAGTTCACTCTCGACCAGCGAGGTGGGAATCTTTCGCTGGGCCAGCGCCAACTGCTGAGCTTTGCCCGGGCGCTCGTTGCTGACACCCGGATTCTGATTCTCGACGAGGCCACTGCAAACGTTGACAGCTACTCTGAGATGAAGATCCAAAAAGCGCTGAAGGTGCTGCTTGAGGGGCGTACCGCGATCGTAATCGCACACCGTCTAGCGACGATCAGAGAATGCAATCGGATACTCGTTCTACAGCACGGTCGGCTGGTCGAACAAGGCAATCATGGGCACCTGATGGCACTCAACGGTCTCTATGCCAGTCTCTACCGATTGAACTTCACGTCATTCGACGACCTTCCCGAACACATTGTTACCGGGCCCTCGGTCTCGATAAGCCAGGACTGAGCCACACAGGTGCTTCGGCCCTTGCCTATTTGCCGGTGAACTGTGGTAAGCGGCGCTCGGCCATGGCCTTGATGCCCTCTCTGAAGTCCGCGGTGTCGCGTAGTCGACTCTGTTCGGCCAGTTCGTGTTCGGTCGCGCGGGTCACCGCCTCGGCGAGTCCTGCCCTGAGGGTCGCCCGGATGGCCTGAACAGCCAACGGCCCCGACTGAGCGATCTCACCTGCCAGCGCCTGAGCCGCATTGCGGACCTCCTCCTGTGCTACCAATTGGTCTGCCAACCCCATTTCCACAGCTTCAGCACCGCCGACACGACGGCCCGTCAGCAGTAGAAGGCTGGCCTTGGTTTCCCCGATNAGCCTCGGCAGGGTCACGCTGAGCCCAAACCCCTGATGGAACGCCAACCTGGAAAAATTAGCTGAAAATCGTGCCNCAGCGCAGGTCACCCGGTGGTCTGCGGAGCAGGCGAGCCCGAGACCACCGCCCACAGCAGCGCCCTGCACCGCCGCAACGACGGGTTTTCCTGCGCCGAAAACCCGCGCCGCTTCGCGATAGAGTTGCCCGGCCTGTGCATCAAGCTGTTCCTGACCCCAGGATGCGCGGGCGGAAAAGTCGGCCCCGGCACAGAAGTGTTTACCCTCGGAGCACAAGACAATTGCGCGACAGTCGGGATCCTTGTCCAACGATTCATAGGCATCGGCTATTGAACNGATCAGTTCGAAATCGAAAAAATTGTTCGGCGGGCGATGAATCTCTACCATGGCCACGTGTTCGACAATTTCTACCGTAATATCCTGATCAACAGGTCCTGTCATTGTTCTCTCCCTGGTCTGGTCAGTGTTCGGAATGTGCGTGCGACTCAGCCGATCGAATCTCGCTCATGATCAAGGCATCAGCGATCGTCAGGCCATTGCCNGCTGGATGTACGATGACCGGATTGAGATCCAGTGATCGAAGGTCATTCGCATTGGCCACAGCGAATCTCGATACGGCGACGATCAGCTCGACCAGCGCTTCTACGTCTGCAGCCGGCTGACCGCGCAGTCCCTGCAACAGCGACCAGCCACGAAGGCGCTTGAGCAGGTCCTGCGCCTGGGCTGATGAGACAGGCACCGGCGAGGTCACAGCATCACCGATCAACTCGACCAGGATACCGCCACTGCCCACGGTCAGCATCGGTCCGAAATCTGGATCACGACTCACCCCCACGATCATCTCGACACCGGCACTGGCCATTGGCTCGATAAGCACNCCCTGAATTTGCGCTTCCGGCTCGGCCTGATGCACAGCCGTCATGATCTGATCGTAGGCCTGTCGGGCCGCGTCTGCATTCCCCAGGTCGAGCCTGATCCCGCCAGCTTCCGTTTTATGCGGTATGTCCGGGGACTGAACTTTCGCTACTACAGTACCACCTAGCCTCTCGGCCGCGGCAGCAGCCTCGGCTGACGATCGGGTGAGACTGCCTTTCGGGCAACGGATTCCCCAGGCATCGAAGTGCTGTTTGGCCTCGTATTCAGTGTAGACCGACTGGTCCAGCGCAGGTCCGGTTAACCGGATTCTCTCTTCAGGCAGAACTTCAATCGTCGTGGCGGAAGATTCCGAGAACGCCCGGTAATCCGCCATCGCCGCGATGGCCCGGGCNGCGTTGGGCATGCTGGTCAGGCAGGGGAAGCCGGCCTGGGCCAGCAGTTCAACTGCGCGGGGATGGGCCCTGGTGTAGGCACAGAAGATGACCGGCTTGTCTACGGCTTCAGCCAGTTTGACGAGTTGCTCCAGATCCCTTTCGATATAAGTAGGGTGCGCCAACGACCCGGANACCAGGATGGCATCCAGTACGTCCGATTCAGCCATGATCTCGAGGACCGGTGCATAACCAACCTTGAAGATCACCTGGGCTGTCACGTCCACCGGGTTTCGCGATGTNCCGTACTCGGGGAGCAACGGGTCGATCCTGGCTCGGGTCCGGGCATCCAGCATCGGCACGTGGAGGCCATGCGCNTCGCACAGGTCCGCAAACCAGGCGCCTGCACCGCCTGAGGGCGTGAGGATCCCGACCCGGTGGCCCCTGGGCAGTCGATCGCGGAAATACACGAAGGCCCCTGCAACATCGATCATNTGGTCGCTGTCGATCCCNCGGATGATTCCCGCGTGTCGAAAGACAGCCTCGTAGGCCTGACTGGAACCGGCCAGGGAAGCCGTGTGAGAGGTCACGGCGTCTGCCGCGGCTTCCGATTGTCCCACCTTGGCGACGACAATCGGTTTTCCCGCCCGCGCAGCCTTCGCCGCGAGTGGAAGCAGACGGGCAGGCGACCTCACGCCCTCAACGAACATCAGGATCACCTCGGTACCATCATCTTCGATCAGATAGTCAGCCATATCCAGAACATCGAGTGTCGCCTCGTTACCCGTCGTCACGATAAAACTGAAATGCAGTGCTTTTGGACGTCCCCGGTGAAAAAAGGAAAACCCGATACCGCCACTTTGTGAGATGACTGCGACACCACCGGTGTTCAGGCCCGCCGGACGGAGCCCTCCTTCGACATCAGACACGGTCGGACTGAAGGTTGCCGCGAGATTCAGCTTGGTGTTGAGGAACCCTTCTGCATTGGGTCCAATGAGCGCAATACCGTGATGCGCGGCAATCTCGGCGAGTTGTTGCTGTCTGTCAGATCCCTGATCGCCCTTTTCCTCCGCAAAGCCGGAACTGATGACGATCGCNGCCCCGATGCCCTTGTCACCACAGGCTTNAAGTGCAGCGGGTACAAACTCGGCTGGGATGGTGATAATNGCNAGATCGACNCCCGCCGGCAGAGCNTCGATCGACTNGAAACAGGCCAGGNCGTTGATTTTCCGGTGCGATCGACTGACCGCGTAGACCCTGCCAGGATAAGGGTGCTGGCCGATGGCCTCGACCAGCCGGCCCCGGATAATTTGCTTGTCCGGAGAGGCGCCGACCAGGGCAATTGATTTAGGCCAGAACAGTGCCTGTAAGTTCGTCATAAAAGAAGCGGCTCTAACGAAGCTACGATCTTCGATGGTTGTTGAGTCACTTGTACCTCATACCCCTAGATTTCTCGATTATTTCACAGTACGAATTTTACCAAATCAGACTTCTTTCCTTGGCATTTTGTCCCGCAGTCAACGGAGTCTGCCACGGCACACTCGGATACCTCACTCGCTGGCTGCACGGGGGACTGACAGGGCTAGTCAGCCGCAAGGGAGNGAATCGACGCTACTACTATTCTCATCGTCAGGCAATTGGGCATTCCCTGACACCTGTCGCTTGATGGCTGTGCATAAACCGTTCATAAACAAAGGCCCCACCCAAGGGGCAAGGTGATAGGACCTTTCCAGAACCAAGTCAGTCCTACATCGGTCTCCCTTAGGCAATATGAATGTTTTCGTTGAGTCCATCTAACACCAAACTACATTCCCGTATCCGTCATAAAGAGGTAACCGTGGCTAGTATGGGATGCTCCCTCTTACCCTATGCCTTCTCACCAATGGCGACAGGTCCAAGGTCATATCAAAGAGTGTTTTTTCATTGGGTTTCCTTAACAGAGAAATAGCCAGACACCCTCCTGAACTTCGAAGGTGTTCACATGACCAAGTTATGATTCACACATAAATACTTAGGCCAGTCCAAGAAGGAGCGCATAACAACCTGGGCTTGCCTACTGGCTACAGTCACAACATAACGTCATCCAATTTCCCAACCCNCCCTGATGGTGTCCTGCAGTGAGCTAGGAACCAGGCTTCAAGAATCTAGCCTACATCCTCAAATTGATCACTGGCCTAGCTAAATAATCAGGACACATACTGGCAATCCTTTTAAACCGCCTCCTTATTATTCCTCCTATACTCTTTACCGGCACGGAAATGTTTTTCCTGACGTGGATGGGTAACTGCACCCCGCCGACTTCAAATTCACAACGTAGTTTGTGACGAATTACTCGGTAGGCTCGGTATTTCAGGGAGAAGGAAATTTGAGTTCCGAATATCGAAAGGGCTTTTTGCTGACCCTGGCCGGCATTCTGATCTGGACGCCCNATACACTGNTGATTCGTCTGGCTGATGTTGAATTCTTCACGCTGGCCTTTATCAGGGGTGCTCTGGGAGGAGCATTGATGNTGGTGGGGTTTTCCCTGCATTCTGGCCGACGGTTTCTACACCATCTCTTTGCTATTGGTTCCTGGGGGGCACTGATTGTGGTGCTACAGGCGTCAACCAACTGGACGTACTATGCGGCGCTCGAACGGACNACTGTGGCTAACGTGCTAGTGTTCTTTGCCAGCACGCCCTTGATCACTGCTCTAATGACACGGGCCTTTCTACAAGATGATATTAAACGGCCAACCTGGATCGCCATATGGAGTGCCGGGCTGGGACTCCTGATTGTTGCGAGTGGAGGACTCTCCACCGGTAACTGGTTGGGCGATCTGATTGCGCTGACTAATGCCGTGATCATTGCGGTTGTGTTGACGGTGGTCCGCCACCGCCGGGACGTCAACATGATTCCCGCTGCAGGNCTAGGTCTGCTGCTTGCNGCGCTCCTGGCAGCTCCCTTTGCAGCATTTCCGGATATCTCGTCTATGCGGTGGCTGTTTTTGATCCTTGGTGCAGGTCTGGTGCTGCCTGCTGCGCTCGCACTCAGCACTCTGGGGCCTCGCTATCTGCCGACACCTGAGGTCGCACTGCTGGCGCTGCTGGAAACCATCCTTGGGCCACTTTGGGTCTGGATCGTCATTGGAGAGCAGCCTGGGATCAGGACATTCATCGGTGGCAGCATCGTTGTGGGTGCCCTTTTCTTTCATGCCCTGTGGCGGTTTCGGCAGTTGCACTGAACCACCCATGGGCGAGTGTCGGGGGGTTCTGCGAGGTGTATAACAAATACTGATTAGGTCCTACTATGAATTGGCCCGTTCCGGTACAACTTCGAGAAATATTGATATCTTCTTGAGGGGTGCCGGTTGTGGTGATCCTGTGGCTGG
>PBDS01000043.1:50405-53062 GCA_002718155.1 Pseudomonadota bacterium | reverse complement strand
TGCATGTCAGATTGGAGCGTCAGCCAGGTCTTCCACCGACCCGTGCTAGGAACGCGTTCAGGAGAGGTTTAATGAAGAACCGGATTCCCCCCGTCTGGATCGAAGGTACCGCGAGCCGCCAGGCTCACTGTAATTTGCCCGAAGGCACCTACGAACGCGAGATCGGCCGCGAAGGATTCTTCGGCCCGGCCTCACATATGCATCACACCCATCCACCAACAGGCTGGACGGCGTTCGACGGGCCGTTGCGCCCGCGTGCTTTTGATCTGACCCAGCTGGATACCCCGCAGGTAAATCCGTGGGACGCACCGATGGTGCTTTCCAACGCGGCAGCACAGATCCGTATGTGGGTTACCCGGGGCAGCATGAACTGCCTCGCCTGTAACGCTGATGGGGACCAGGTGCTGTTCGTCCACCAAGGGTCCGGTCATCTGTATTGCGACTATGGTCATCTGGCCTTTGCTGAAGGGGATTACCTGCTGATGCCACGATCGACCCAGTGGCGCCTGGACTGCGACGACACTGCGACCCTGCTGATGATCGAGGCGACCGGTGATGCGTTTGGTTTGCCAGATAAAGGCCCGGTCGGCCAGCACGCGATTTATGACCCGGCAATCCTCGATCATCCTGGGATCGACGAGTTATTCCAGGCCCAGTATTCTGAACGCGAGACCGCGGTTGTGGTCAAACGGCACAATACGCTGACCACGATCACCTATCCGTTCAACCCGTTGGACGCGGTGGGTTGGCACGGTGACCTCAGTGTGCAGCGACTGAACTGGCGGGATATCCGGCCGCTGATGAGTGCACGTTACCACCTGGCGCCGTCGGCGCACACCACATGGCTGGCTGAGCGGCTTGTTATCTGCACTTTCTGCCCGCGGCCCATCGAGAGCGACCCGGGGGCGCTGAAACTGCCGTTCTATCACGCCAACACCGATTACGACGAGTTCATCTTCTATCACCAGGGTCAGTTCTTCAGCCGTGACAACATCAAGCCCGGCATGTCGACCTTTCATCCATCCGGTTTCTCACACGGGCCCCATCCTGAGGCCTATCGGATCGCAATGGCACATGCGCGTAAAGAAACTGACGAGGTCGCGGTGATGATCGATACTCGCGATCCGCTGAATCTGCACGAACTGAGTGACGGCGTTGAATGGGGGGGTTACGCCGACAGCTGGAAGGCATAATGACAGTCTGCGACCTGGTCGGAGAGTAACGCTGGTGACGGTTGGAATCGCTTGATCCGGTGGTGGTCAGGTCGATATTGCCTGGGCCTCGCCCGGGCCTTTCGGAAACCGGTCCTGTCCTTAATCTGACTCTTCAGCCCAATGTGACGGGCAGCCGCCGGAACCCGCGAAAACGGATTCGCGGGTCACGTTCAGGAACTGCGGCCAGGTCAATACCCGGGAAACGTGCCACAAGCCGGCCAAAGGCGATGCGTCCCTCGAGTCTCGCCACGTTCATACCCGAGCATGCATGCTGTCCCTGGCCGAAGGCGACGTGGTTGTTCGGTGTACGTCCGATGTCCAGTTCGTCGGGCCGGTCGAACTGGGCCGGATCACGATTGGCCGCACCGACACCCAGAGTCAGAAAGGTGCCGGCCGGGATCTCGGTGCCGTTGATGACCATCGGTCCAGTGGTCAGTCGGTTGTTCAGCTGCAGTGGGCTCTCGAACCGCAGTAACTCTTCGACTGCTGAATCGATGAGTCCGGGGTCAGCTGCCAGCCGGTCAAGCTGGTCGCGGTGTGTGATGAGGGCGTGCAGGCCGTTGCCGATCAGGTTGGTCGTGGTTTCGTGACCGGCATTAAGCAGAAAGATGCAGTTGTGCAGCAGTTCCGGTTCGGTCAGTTTCGCGCCGTTTTTTTCGCCCTGGATGAGCCGGGTCAGGACGTCGGATGAGGGGTCCCCCGGTGATTGACGACGCATTGCTATCAGGCTCTTCAGGTACTCGATGAACTCGACCACGGCCTGGTTGCCCAATTCCAGTACAGTCTTTCCGGGTGCCGGTTCCAGCGCCGACAGGATTGCCAGTGACCAACCGCGCAGTGGGCTACGCTCTGAATGCGGGACATTGAGCAGGTTGCCGATGACCTCGATTGGAATACGCGCGGCAAAATCGCCGATGATATCCACCTGAACAAGGTCTGACATACGGTCGAGGAGATCGTCAATCAGGCTGACCAGGCCATCCTCCATTCGACGGATGGCCCGCTGGTTGACCGCACCCATGATGAGACGGCGTACCCGGGTGTGCAGCGGCGGGTCGTTGAACACCAGGCTGGTCGTGTGGTGTTCGAGCAGCGGGCTGTCACCGAACTTGGGGGTGAANTCGGCGTTCTTGTCNGAACTGGTNNTCGGGTCTCTGTANGCNGNAACCACNTCGNCGTAACTGGACAGGAAGAACGAGTTGGCNGNCAGCCGATGGANCGGGTCGTGACGGCGTAGCAGCGCNTACCAGGGGTAGGGGTCGTCGACAAAGCCAGGTGGCGGTTNGGTNAGCTGAAAATCACCCAGCTTGTCTNTGGACAGTGCTTTAGGGTTTGAGAGCTCTTGAGACATTGACGTCAGGCCTGTCNACTGGGCCCGATGAGTTTAGCACCCATCAAAGANAAGTCTTTTNCGGGCAGTAACGTGTAAGCAGNTCNNGGTNG
>PBDS01000043.1:0-50399 GCA_002718155.1 Pseudomonadota bacterium | reverse complement strand
TGANCGNCTGCTGANTNCNNGTCNGNNCAACTCTGCTGTATNTGAATNNCCGGGGTTTTCCCCTTNGTNNAAAACANGGTTNAATTACCCTNNACGAGNANATGGGGAGATGACAATGGCCAAGGNAGANACNAATCCGGCNGGCGAATGNCCGGACCACACGACCCTNATCGANCTCATGCGCCGGCGCCGCAGTGTGCGCCAGTTCCAGGCCGGNCAGCATNTTTCCCGCNANACGTTGCTNGGTATTGCNGAGGCGGCCCGCTGGGCGCCGACCGGCGCCAATGCNCAGTGCTGGGATCTCGTTATCGTGGACGAACCGGNTGNNCGGGATGCGGTGATCGAGATCTTTGTCGAGCAGTCCAANCGNCTGTTNGTCAATGCCAAGGGGTTCCCTGCTGTGAGCAANTCTTATCTCTCAAACACGGTTGCGATTTTNATNGTNCTCGGAGACCCNCGCTGGAAGGTGGCTTTTCCGCAACAGGACGATGATGCTGATGGGGTCGATGAATACACCTCGAACAACGAGAACATCTATTTCTGTTCGCTGGGAGCGGTGATCCAGAATATACAGCTGGCAGTGACGGACGCTGGTCTGACGTCAGCCTGGCTGTCCGGCGGCGGTGAAGCTTCGACCAACCGTGCGCTTTCAGAGTTGCTGGGCTATCCGGAGGGCCTTTCGGCCTGTGGCACGATTCCTGTCGGGTATCCCAAGAAAGACGTCAGGCTGCGTTATCGGCGGCCGCTGGAGCAGTTGGTGCACTTTAATGGTTACACAGCAACTCAGTTCCGCCCGCAGGGCATGCTGGATTACTACCTTGAACGGTTACGGCCGTTCCTGATGTATCGTAACGCCGAGCGGGTCGAGGAATGGGATGACGCAGAAGATAAGTGCGGCGAATGGCTGGCAGCCTTTACTGGGGCGGAGCCCAACCCATCTGGGCGATTCGATTGAACTGGGCGAGTATCCCGCTCTGTGCGATCGGACACCAGGGAGGCCGAGGACGGCTACACTTGGCAGTACAGGCGTATCGTGCCACTGCCTGTCATCTGGTAACCTGCTTGCAGCAGGCCATCGGCAACAATCAGAACGGGATCTAAACGGTTATCAGTTATGCGCCAGGAGCAGCCCAACTACATCTTTTTCATCAGCGATCAGCACCGTGCGGATCACCTCGGCTGTTACGGTAATTCTCAGGTCAAAACGCCGAACATCGACCGCTTGGCACAGTCGGGTACCCGGTTCGAGAACTTCTACGTNGCCAACCCGTTCTGNATGCCTAACCGGGCCTCTCTGATGACNGGCCGNATGCCCTCACTGCANCGCGCGCGNACCAANGGCAATCCGCTGCCGCTGGAATCTCGAACCTTCGTNAAATCGNTGCGCGAGGCTGGCTACCGNACAGCGCTGATTGGAAAATCGCACCTGCAGAACATGACCGGTCAGCCGCGGGCGTTTACTCCCCAGGAGGCGCTGGGTAAAGATGGCCAGGTCTTTGAGGCTTTCGAGCACGATCTTTATTCAGCGGATTACGAGAACGAGAATTCCCGTTTGTGGCGCGAGGATGCATTGCACACAGTCCGCACGCCNTTCTATGGGTTTGACCATGTCGATCTTTGTACAGAGCACGGCGACCGAGTNGGCGGCAGCTACGCGCGCTGGCTGGCGGGCAAACACCCCGACCCTGACACGCTACGCGGGCCGGCCAACGCCATACCTGACGAGACTATCGTCACACCGCAGGCCTGGCGAACCCGTGTGCCAGAAGCGCTTTATCCCAGCCGCTATATCGCCGACCAGACCTGTGAACACCTCGAACGCCTGGCATCGGAGCCGGATGGGGGACCGTTTTTCATCCAGTGCTCGTTCCCGGATCCGCACCATCCGTTCACGCCGCCTGGCCGCTATTGGAGCATGTACGATCCGGCTTCGATCCCGCTGCCGGAGAGTTTTGGCCAGGGTGACTCGCCGATGTTGTGCCACATGCGCGAGAGTCTCGCGCGCGGTGAGGCGGACCGTACTGGGACGCTTCCCTATGCGGTCAGTGAGCGCGAGGCCCGCGAAGCGATTGCGCTCACTTACGGGATGATCACCCTGGTTGACGATGCGATCGGCCAGGTGTGTTCGGCACTCCATGCCACGGGATTGGCGGAGAACACAGTGCTGGTCTTCACCACCGACCACGGCGACTTCATGGGCGACCATGGCATCATGCTCAAGGGGCCGCTGCACTACCGTGGCCTGATCCGGGTGCCGTTGATCTGGTCTGATCCGGGTGTCGACAGCGAACCCGTGGTGAAATCACTGGCCCAAAGCATTGACATTCCCGCGACCTTTCTCGAACGCAGCGGTATTCAGCCCTACTACGGAATGCAGGGTACTGGTCTTGTGCGAACGATCTACGATGGCCAGCCGGATGCGCGGGATGCGCTGCTGATTGAGGACGACCGGGAGCTGATTTACCTCGGCTTTGGCTGTCCACAGCGGGTNCGCACTGTGGTGACTCCAAAGGCACGCCTGACGGTGTATCAGCCGGCCGAGTGGGGCGAGTTGTATGACTTTACAACCGACCCGCTGGAGGCCACCAACCTGTGGAACGACCCGGCACACCAGGCGCTGCAGGCNNCGATGACTGCGCGCCTGTTGGAGTTGGTCATCGGTTCTCAAGACTGGGCGCCACTGCCGACAGGACGGGCATGACAACAGCCGTTTACCATGGGCGCGCAGCACTCAACGTTCGTCGCGGCGGGATGGGCGATGTGACCTATCTGTTGCTGCATGGATTAGGCGCTACCGGTGAGGTCTGGCAGGGCCTGACGGGTCTCATTGANCAGCACAATGCCGGGCAGTGGCTGGTGCCGGATCTGCGCGGTCACGGCCGTTCACCCTGGGGTGCGCCATACACCTACGAGTCGCTCGCGGATGACCTGCTACCACTGATCAAAGACAGCGGCCGCGTTGTGGTCGTCGGACACTCGATGGGAGGTGTGATCGCGCTGGTGCTGGGTGGATCACAGGACAACATTGAACAGATTATCGGACTGGGAATCAAGACCCGCTGGCGGGATGAGGAACTCGCCCGCATGCAGGATCTCGCCGAGCGGCCGGTCCGCTGGTTGACGACCCGTGAGGAGGCTGTTGAACGCTATCTGAAGGTATCCGGCCTGATCGGCCTGGTCGAGGTGGAGTCGCTCTGTGCGCAAAGCGGTGTGGCCAATGGCGATGATGATCGCTACCGGCTGTCGGCAGACCCTGGGATTTATGCGGTCGGTGAACCGCCGGTGGCTGCACTGGTCAGTACCGCGCGCTGCCGGGTGTTACTCGCCGCTGGCGAACACGACGCGATGGCTGGTCTGGAAGAGCTCAAGATTATCGACCCAGCTGCCACGGCACTGGCAGGTTTGGGCCACAATGCCCAGGTGGAAGACCCGGCCGCCCTGTGGTCACTACTCCACTAAAAAAATAAATAATGAAGAAGAACCTGTATGAGCCTACTGCTGATCCGCCACGGTGAGACCGCGTTAAACCGCGACCGGGTAATGCAGCCGGCCGATACGCCGCTGTCCGAGCAGGGCGTGGCACAGGCCCGGCACCTGGCCGGGCGTCTCCGAGGTGCTGGCATCAGGCGGATTCTCGCCAGTGATATGGCAAGGGCCAGGATGACCGCCGAGCCGATTGCCGAAGCTGCCGGAGTCGACATCGAGTTCGACCCGCTGCTCCATGAACGAAATTTCGGGGTGCTGCGGGGCCAGCGCTTTATCGATCTGGAATCGCAGGGCATCGAACCTTTTGCCGAAGGCTATGTTCCGCCGGAGGGTGAGAGCTGGGAGGTCTTCGAGATGCGCGTCAGTCGTGCCTGGGCGGTGATCCAGGAGGCGGTTGCGGATGCCGGTGATCTAGCAGTAGTGACCCATGGCCTGGTATGTGCAACGCTGCTGCGCAATCACTTGGATGCGTCGGACCACGAGACGCAGATCGGCAGGTTGTATCCGTTCCGCAACGCGAGCTTGACATGTATTGAACCTTTGCCGCCCTGGCGGGTCGAGTTGCTCAACTCAACGGTACACCTCGATGGTTCGGGTGCCAAGACTCCGGTCTACGGTCAGGCCTAGGCGGTCTGGGCAACCGGCAGGTTTCGATGTCGAACGCGTGGGGGTGTCGTTCATGGGCTGCTTTCGGCGTGGTTTAGCCTAGATTGACAGTTGCTCGAGTGGTCTTGATCACCATGGCCAGGTGATGCCTGCCAATTTGCTCTCGAACGCGGTGTCAAAGGCCCGGGCGAGTTCTGG
Source organism: Pseudomonadota bacterium (assembly GCA_002718155.1). GTDB lineage: Bacteria > Pseudomonadota > Gammaproteobacteria > Arenicellales > UBA868 > UBA9619. Next base: position 46,109 of record PBDS01000043.1, on the reverse strand, counting down.
TGTGAAGTGGTTCTGCCAGTCGCCGGTCTTGCCCTTGCGCATGAACGGCATACCGGGCTTGCGCTGCTCTTCATCCCACATCTGCATACTGGTGCGTGGGTCTTNCTTCATGCTGCCGAACGTGGATGCTTGAGCGACGCGCTCGATTTCGTCGTCGCTCAGGTCCTGGCCCAGGAAACCGGCCACTGACCGGACNGCGCTCTTCAGATTGTCCTGCATGGCCTCGTAATGCAGGACCAGCAGGTTCGGTCTGTCCCGCTGTTCATACCAGCTTCGAAGGTGGGTCCAGTACGGCCCATACTCGACTCTGCCAGCGATGAATTCACCTATGAAATGCTCGATCGGTTCATCGTATTCATACATCCAGAATCCGAAGGTGTGAAAGTACATCGACACTGCGGTGTCTTTGGCGTTTCGGGTCACGTAAATCAGTCGATTGACATCGGCCAGTCGGCTCGGCAGGAGGTGGTATGGATTGTGGGACTTGAAGACCCGAGGCGAGGGCATGGCGTCGACCACCGAAAGGTCAGGCAGGTCCTCGGAGTCATCGAGCCACGGGATGATGGCGTGTAGCGAAGGATCGTCATCACGGATCAGCCCGCGACTGTAGACCAGGCGTACGATCTGCTGGGTCCAGGTGGTGCCGCTTTTGGGAAAACTGGCGATGAATACATCGTCAGACCGTGGCACCCAGTTCTGGTAGACGAACTCGAAGCGATTCGGGTCCACCGGGGTCACCAGCATCCCCCGCCAGGTGTTGTAGTTGATCGTGCCCATGATTTTCCGGTCTTCTTCAGTTTGCCGGTTTCTTTCGAATGTCGTCTATTGAGCCTGCCGGGGTGATTTCTTCGGGATCTGTCCGGATCTCAATCAGGCGTGGTCCAGTCGTGCTGGTAATCATCGGGCCAAGGGCAGCGGTTAACTCTGCTGTCGTCGTAACCGAAGTCGACGGCAGACCGTACGCTGTTGCCAGTGCGGCAAAATCGGGGTTCGTTAGATTCGTCGCATAGGGTCGTCCGGGATAGCGCAGTTCCTGGTGCATGCGCACTGAACCGTACAGTCCATTATTGATCACCAGGAACAGAATGTTGGCGCTGTACTGAGCGGCGGTGGCGAGCTCCTGGCCGTTCATCAGAAAGCAGCCGTCCCCTGAACAGGACACCACTAGCCGGTCTGGAAACCGGCGGCTTGCAGCCACGGCCGCCGGTACGGCGTAGCCCATCGGCGCGCAGATGGGTGCCAGAAGGGTGCCGAAACGGTGGAAGTGGAAGTGGCGCAAGATCCAGTGGGTGTAATTGCCCGCACCCATCGTGAGCAGCGTATTCGGTGGCAGCTGGTCGGCCAGGTCTGACCAGAAGGTGCTCATGTTGATTTCCGTGTCGACCTTACGGGGCGCGCGGAAAGCCAGGTAGCGTTCCCGCTGGCTGGCAGTCTCAGCCGCCCAGGGTGTTTCCGCGAGTGCAGGTCGGATATTGGCGGCATGAAAAAAAGAAGCGATGTCCGAAACAATGGCGAGCACAGCCCGATAGGCCTGTTGCAGGGCCGAAGGTTCCGGGCCGACCTGAACAATCTGTTGTGCCGGATCCGGCACCGTCAGCCGGGTGAATCCAGCAGTCTCCACCTCCCCCAGGGTGGCCCCGGCGAGCAGCAGCAGATCCGCTCTCTGAAGGGCCGATATCAGTTCAGGATCGGCACCTGGACCCAGGCTACCGATGTACTGTGGGTTGTCGCTGTCGATGAGGTCCTGTTTGCGGAAGCTGGTGGTGACCGGCATCCGGAGCGCCTCGGCGAAAGTGGCGGCCGCCGACGCAGCCTCTGACGACCAGCCGCTGCCGCCCAGTACCAACATCGGCCGGGCGGCATTCTGGATCAGCTGCCCCATTTGTTCCATGTCTGAGGCTCTGGGTGCTGAAAACGCGGATTGGATCGGGAGGGGCGCAGAAGTGGTGATCGCCTGGTGTTGCAGGTCTTCCGGAAAAGACACGACCACCGGACCGGGTCTGCCGGATATCGCGATGTCGATGGCGCGACCGATCAGCTCGGGTACCCGTGCCGAGTGATTGATCTCGATGACCCGCTTGGCGACACCACCGAAAAATGTCGCGACGTCGAGTTCCTGGAAGGCACCCCGGCCGATGTTCTGCTGAGCGACCTGACCGACGATCAGGACCATCGGGATGCCTTCCTGGGCCGCACTGAACACCCCGATAGCGGCATTTGTGGCGCCGGGACCGCGGGTCACCAGACACACTCCGGGTCGACCAGTCATGCGGCCATGGGCCTCGGCCATGAAAGCGGCCCCGCCTTCATGCCGGCAGACCACGAGTTCGATCGTGTCGCGGGCAGCGCGCAGTTCATCGAGGACCGCGATGTAGCTCTCGCCCGGTACACAGAAGGCTCGTTCGATGTTGTTCAGAACCAACGTCTGAACCAGTGCGTGGGCCGCGGTGATGCTCAAGGGATTAACGTCCCAGGCTACGGGGCAAGAGGTTTAAGGTCGAGCGCATGATTCGATTATATCGAGGCACAAGGGAGTTCCGGACCGACCGGTCAGCCGTAATGCAGGACCTGGCTGAGAAAGAACCGCCCGCCCTCTGATGCCGGCCCGTTGAAGAACGCGGCCGGCTTGTTCTCCTCGACGATGCAGCCTTCCTCCATAAAGACGATGCGGTCAGCCACCTCGCGGGCAAAGCCCATCTCGTGGGTCACCACCATCATAGTCATGCCCTCATCGGCAAGGTCGACGATCACGTCGAGCACTTCCTTGACCATTTCCGGATCCAGCGACGAGGTGACCTCGTCGAACAGCATGATTTTCGGCTTCATGCACAACGCCCGGGCAATCGCCACACGCTGCTGCTGGCCACCGGAGAGTTGCCCTGGATACTTGCTGGCCTGATCGGCGATCCGGACTCGCTCAAGGTGTTGTCTGGCAATCGACTCGGCCTCACTTCTGGGGAGCTGGCGCACCCGGTGCTGGCCGACGACCAGGTTATCCAGCACGGTCATGTGCGGGAACAGGTTGTACGACTGGAAGACCATGCCGATTTCCGAACGCAGGGTGTGGATATCGGCCAGCCGGTCGGTCAGTTCGGTACCGTCGATCACGATTCGCCCCCGCTGATGGGTCTCCAGCTGGTTAATGCAGCGTACCAGGGTCGATTTTCCTGAGCCCGACGGACCGCAGATTACGATCTTCTCGCCTCTGACAACATCGAGGTCGATGTGGCGCAACACGTGGAAATTGCCGAACCACTTGTGCACGCCTTCAAAGCGGATGATCGGTGGATCGGCAGGTGTTTTGTCTGCTATGGCTGTCATGTCAGTGTTCCACGTTCATTCGGTTCTCCAGCCGTAGCGAGTATTTCGACATGCTGTAAGTGAAAACAAAGAACAACAGCGCGGCAAACAGGTAGGCCGAGCCGTAGATATGGGTCGGGCCGAGCCAGTCGGGATCTTCCAGTGACAGCTGGATCACGCCGAGCAGGTCAGACAGGCCGATCAGCATCACGAGGGTGGTTTCCTTGAAAATACTGATGCAGGTGTTCATCAGCGCCGGCACCGAGTTGCGGATTGCCTGGGGCAAAACGACCAGCCCCATGGTCTTCCAGTAGTCTAGACCGATCGCTTCAGCAGCCTCGTACTGGCCTCTGGGGACCGATTGTAGGCCGCCGCGGAAAACCTCGGCCATGTAAGCTGAGTTGAAGATGGCGAACGCGATGACAGTCCGGACCAGGATGTCGATATTGCGTCCTTCGGGTACGAACAGCGGTAGCATGCTGACGAACGCAAACAGGACCACGATCAGGGGCACGCCTCGCCAGAACTCGATAAACCCCACGGCGACCAGTCGCAGGGCCGGCAGGCGGGACTGGCGTGCGAGTGACAGTACAAGGCCGAGTGGTATCGAGAAGACGATTGCGATGCTGGCAATCACCAGGGTCAGCATCAGGCCACCCCACTGGTCGGTCGGCACTTTTTCAAGGCCGAGGATCCCGCCGGAAAGAAGTAGCATGGCCATGACCGGAAGAATGACCAGGACCGTCGCCCGGATTCCGGCTTGGTGCCGGCCGCGAGCAAGTCTGAAGGCAAAGGGTAAGACGAGCGCCAGTGCAAAAGCTGTGTGTACCCGCCACAGCAGTGCGCCCGGGTACTGGCCGTAGATAATCTGTTGCCAGCGCGCTGTCACAAAAGCCCAACAGGCGCCTCGGTCTCTGGGGCACGCATCGGCAGATTCGCCATGCCAGACGGCGTCTATCAGGGCCCAGTCGATCACCGTCAGCGTAAAGTGTACGGTGAACCAACCCAGCAGGAGGGTTACGGCCGTGTTCCAGAGGCTGGAGAACAGGTTCTCCTTCAACCAGGATATCCGGGTCCCCGAGCCCACAGGTGGTGGTTGTGCGGGCTGGATCTTTCGGACCGTAGCGCTCATGAGCGACCCCTGAGCCGGGTTGCCCGGTTGTACCAGTTGAGCAGCAGCGCAATCAGCAGGCTGATGGCGAGATAGGTAGACAGGGTGATCGCCTGGAGTTCAAGTATCTGGCCGGTCTGTGCCTGTATCGAGCCGCCGACCGCCCAGAACAGGTCGGGATAGCCGATTGCCGCGGCCAGGGCCGTGGCCTTGGTCAAGTTGAGGTACTGGTTTGTGAGTGGTGGCACGATCAGGCGCATCGCCTGCGGGATGATCACCACGGTGTAGACCTCCCTGGCAGTCAGCCCAATGGAGCGTGCAGCTTCTCGCTGACCCTTGTGCACCGACATGATGCCCGCACGGATAATCTCACCAATGAACGCGGCGTTGTACAGCGTGATAGCCAGCAGCATGGCCACGAACTCGGGTTGCAGAGCGAAGCCGCCTTCGAAGTTGAAGCGCTTGAACACGGGTACATCCCACGAGATGGGGAAGTCGAGCGCTGCCAGGGTGGCGATGGGCAGCAACACGGCAGCCGCATAGCCATAGCGCGCGTGCTGGAACGGCTTGCCGGTTGACTCGCGGTGTTGCCGGGCAAACTTCAGGGTGACGCCGGCGATCACGGTCGAAACCAGAATCGATCCGGCGATCAATGCAGCACCCTGACCAAAGACCGGTGCAGGAACAAACAGGCCTTCGATGTTAAGGTAGATCAGGTCAAACAGGGACAATGATTCTCGTTTACCGGGCAACAGCCGCAGGGTGGCGAAGTACCAGAAGAACAGCTGAAGCAGCAACGGTACGTTTCGAAACAGCTCGACATAAGCACTCGCCAGCGCGCGCAGAAGCCAGTTCCTCGACAGCCTGGCGATCGCCACAAAAAACCCAAGGGTGGTGCTGGTCAGGATGCCGAGCAGCGACAGGATCAGAGTGTTTACCAGGCACACCAGTATGGCCATGCCATAGGATGATGTTGGTCCGTAGGGAAACAGAGCCTGGTTGATCACAAAACCGGCTTCGTCGCTGAGAAACTCGAAGCCAGTGCGGATTCCGAGTCGCTGGAGATTATTCGTTGCCGTTTGAATCAGAGTAAGTACAGCGGCACTGACCAGAAGCACAATGGCAGACTGGTAAATCAGCGAGCGGGTCGTGGAATGGCCCCACAGGCGACTGAGGGTGGACATCATCGTGGCCAGAGTTTGAAGAAGATGCCCCGAACCATTGGCCGGTCCGGGGCTTGCGTCAGTTGACGATCAAGGATGTGCCCGTATGCCGGGCACGAATCATTGGTTTCTTGGTGCTGCGTTGCGATCCTACCTGAACGGTGGTGACATCATCAGGCCGCCGTTGGTCCACAGGTTATTGAGGCCGCGATCGGCACCGATCTTGGTGTTGGGACCCAGGTGACGGTCCCAGATCTCGCCATAGTTGCCAACGCCCTTGATTGCGTCGTAGGCCCAGCTGTCAGAGAGCTTCAGCTTGGCCGCAAACTTGCCCGTCACGCCCAGGATCCGCTGTATCTCGGGGTTGTTGGATGAGCTGCGCATCTGGTCAACGTTGGCCTGGGTGATGCCGTGTTCCTCGGCAGCGATCAGGGCGTTGAAGACCCAAAACGCGATGTCGCGCCAGTGGTCTTCACCGTGCGCCACCATCGGGCTGATGGGTTCCTTGGAGATAACTTCGGGCAGGATGACGTGTTCGGAAGGATCATCGAAGGTCAGGCGCCGGGCGCCGAGGCCAAACTTATCGGTCGAATAAACATCGCACCGCCCGGCATTGTAGGCTTGTGCGGCGGCTTTCATGTCTGAAAACGTCACCGACTTGAAGTCCATATTGTGGGTGCGAAAATAATCCGCGGCGTTGGCTTCAGTCGTTGAACCCGATGCCAGACAGAACGTAGCACCGCCTAGCTCGGTAAGACTCTTTACGCCCAGTGATTTCCGGACTAGAAATCCCTGTCCATCCCACACCATGACCCGCGTGTAGTTCATACCAGTACCCACATCGCGCGAAAATGTCCAGGTGAAGCGGTGGGTGATGATGTCGACTTCGCCGGCCTGCAGGGCACCGAAACTGGTAGGCAGGTTCATTTTGGTGGTCTTGACCTTGTCCGCATCTCCCAGTACTGCCGCGGCGACAGCGCGGCACAGCTCGATGTCGAACCCAACCAGCTTGCCGCTGGCGTCGGGAAATGCGTACCCCGGAACCCCGGGTACGACGGCGCAGTGCAGGATGCCCGCTTTCTGGACTTCTTCGAGCCGGTCGGCAACCGCGTTCTGACTGAAGGTCACTGCCGCGAATAGCGTACTTGCGGCGATGCCGATGATTCTGTGATATCTCGCTGTTCTTTTCATACTGTCCTCCTTTAAAGACAGGTGTATGGCAGGTGTTGCTGAAAACCAACCTGGCCTATCATACGTCGACCGATCACGGGCTGCCACATGCCGTTGGTTTCTCGCTCTGGGTCGGTACACCTAATCCGAGGTTTTAGGTGTCCACGGGTACCGATTCTGCAGCCATTCGGTGCGATTTGATCAGTCCGGGTACCCGTTCGGGGTCGGTACGGCCCCAGCCACATTCACTGGCAATACCGAACGTGCTGACGACCTCGTGAGCGGCTCTGATCCGCGCCACGTCCCCGTCATGATCATCGTGGTGTACCAGCCCGAGGTAAAGGTCGGTGTTGTTCGGGAGTGTCAGCTGCGCCAGTGGGGCGTAGTAAGCGTTATCGATCCGGTCTTTGGGGACCGGCAGGTGGATGAAATCCAGCCGTCGGTCAAGGCCCGATGCGATGCCGTTGGCGATCTCGACCAGGATCGCAGTGTCTGTTGGCATCACCAGGTGTTCGTCTTTGGGCGTACCGTAGCAAAGGTGATAGCCGAGTTCTACGTCAGCCGGTACCTGACCGCCGAGACGCGCGAGTTCATCGAAGATCTGCTGTCTGTAGTCATCCGGGCGGCTGGGAAAGTAATCCTCGAAGACCAGGACCTCCTGGCAAATGTCCCACTGCAGCGACAGCTCATCATGCGGTACGGCTGCCAGAATCGCGTCCAGAGCCCCGATCAGCGCTCTTTCATACACCGGCAGATAGTCCTCGAGGGCATTCGGACTGACGTACATGAAGCCCGACGCCATCGGTGTCGGCAGGCAGACCTGGAAGCGCACCCCATCGGGAATGACCCCTTCGTCTCGAAGCCTGCGAAAGGTTGCGTAAGAGTCGACAGCTGCCAGGCCGTAGCCGGTCTCGAAAACGACTGTCGAAAGCTCGACCCCCGGTCTGAAGCGGAGCAGTTCGGTCTCGCGAATCAGTTCGCCGTCCCACTGGTAGAGCGCCAGTGGCGCTGCCTCCGGATCGAGTTCCATGTCTGGATGATTCAACAGCATTTCGCGCTGCCAATAGATCCAGCGGTGGCGCTCACCGGTCTCACCGTCAGGGATGCGCCGCAGCCACGGTGCCAGTTCTGCAGTCAATGCACGAAAGACCGATTCGGAATCGGCCATGGCCACACTGCCGACAAGATGGATGCCTGGCTGCATGCTGGGATCTCCTCAATAGTCTTGAATTACGGATTGTAATCCGAGCCTGCTGGCGGGTGTTTGGTTGTGCGATTCGAGTCGCGAATCGGCTGCAGAGTCTTGTGCCCGAACATTGCCAGTACCTCGAACGTTGAAGAAGTGCCATGGTAAGGTGAGCAATCTTCTCAGCACCCTTGTGCGATCATGATCTTCACAGACCAACGAGATCTTGCCCTGACTGTCGCTGATTCACGCGCGGTAGAAATATTCGATGAGGCGGTTGAGGCGGTCGTCAGGTTCCGGGGCGACCCGGTGGCGATCCTGGATCGCGCATTGGAGATTGACGATCGCTTCGTGCTCGCGCACTGCCTGAGCGCGATGATGAATACGATCGGCAACGCCTCTTCCCGGCTCGAGGCTGCCCGCTTGAGCATTGACCGGGCCAGGGGCGCGGTCAAAGGCACCCAGGAACGCGAGCGGCTACACGTCGCTGCCGTCGAAGCCTGGTTTGATTCGAATCTTGACCGCGCATCCAGGATCTATCAACAGGTTTTGTTTGATCACCCGCGTGATCTGATGGCCCTGTTTGCTGGTCACTGGCTGGACTTCTACCGGGGCGATGCTCCGGGCCGGTACGGACGGGTGGCCCGCGTGCTGTCGGATTGGGATGAATCGGTGCCGGGTCACCACTGGCTGCTCGGCATGTACGCTTTCGGGCTCGAGGAGGTCGGTCAGTTTCGTCGGGCTGAGTTCTGTGGCCGGCGGGCTGTTGAATGCGACCCAGGTGATGCGTGGGGTGTACATGCCGTGGCCCATGTTATGGAAATGGAGGGACGCCTGGAGGAGGGTGTTGCTTGGCTGGAGGCGACCCGTGATGGTTGGGCGTCAAGCAACATGAAGATCCATAACTGGTGGCACGAGTTGCTCTTCCGGATTGATCTGGATGAATACGAGCAAGCCCTCCAGATCTACGATGAGCATGTCGTCGACCCGGAACGGGACGATGTGGAGGCGCTGATCGACCGGGTGTCAGCGATGGCGCGTCTCGCGCTGCTCGGTATTGATGTGGGCAACCGCTGGCAGGTACTTGCACCTTTGTGGGTGCCCCTGACCGTGGATACTCGTAATCCGTTCAACGATTTGCACGCTCTGCTTTGTTTCCGTTTTGCCGGGGAGGATGAGTTGGCTGTAAGGCTGATGCGCGCGGTTGAGAAGAATTATGATGTCGCCATTCCGATGATGGCGACCGGCCTTTCAGTGCTTGCAGGTGTTGATGCGTTCTGTACGGGGTACGATGCCGGCGCTCTCGAACGTTTATTGCCAGTTTTTTACGAGGTCTACAGGATCGGTGGTAGCCACGCGCAGCGCGACCTGGTCCAACAGATTGCGCTGGAGGCGGCAATGCGCGGCCGGCAGTGGACGATCGCCCGGGCGCTGCTGGCTGAGCGATTAAGTCTGCGCGAGGCCGCGCCGCATGCGTTTACGACCCAGGTCGATAGACGCCTGAAAAGCGTCTAGTGGATGATCAGTCGTCGCGAGCGAGAAACGCGCTGACCCGGTCCATCAGCGGTTGTTTGTCATAAGTGCGATACAGCACCGACATCATGCGCACCGGATCACCAAAGAAAAACCGCTCGTAAAGCACCTGGCGGCCAGCAAACGCGCTGCAGGCGACATCCCAGGCCAACCGGAACAGCTTGATCCGCTCCCGGGCGTCCCGGTTCGCTGCCACCATGTAACGGTCAATGTCCTGCGCAATGGGGCTGTCGAGCGCAGAATCCGGTGGGATCATCATCAGGCTGGAAGCACTCAGCAACTGCAGGATCTCGACCATTCGTGGATACATTTTCGGGAAGATATTCCGGGCTGCATCCAGTGGTACACGGTCGGGACACATGACGCCCCACTTGTCGATCTGTGCGTCGGCCTCAGCGGCTCGCAGGCAGGCTTTCATCAGTTCAAGATTGATCATGCACTCGGCGATCTTCTCCTGGACGTGCTGAAACTCGGTGGATCCCAGTGCCTCGGCTACCGAGCAGGCGATGCCGAGGACGAACTCGGACTTGCAGATATTTTTGATCGCGACTTGCTGGGCCATGTGTGCCAGGCAACCGGTTTCCGGAAAATGCTGGCTGCACAGGTCCGGGTCAGATTTGAGGAACACGCGGTCCCAGGGCACCAGTACGTCGTCGAAGACGACGATGGTATCCATCTCCTCGAAGCGCGAGCCAAGCGGATGATCGACCCGCGACTCACCGTAGGCAAGTGCCTCGCGGCAGATCAGCTTCATCCCGGGCGTGTTGCAGGGAATGGTGAAAGCAAAGGCAAATGTTTTGGTGTCGGCTGCGGCCTTGAGAACAGTCGACGGAAATACCATGATCTCGTCCGCCAGCGGGCCCAGGGTCGCGAGTATGCGGGCACCCCGCACCACCATGCCGTCTTCATTTTCGTCGACGATCCGCAGCGCAATATCGGCACTCGGATGGCCACTGGCAGTGAGCGCCCGGTTGGACTGAGGGTTGACCAGGGTATGGGTCATGCATAGGTCGTTCTCACGAGCGTAGTCGTAGTAGCGTCGGGCGTTTTCACCGAAGCGGGGATCGTTTCGGTTGTAGAACTCGGCTGCGGCGGCAGCTGCCATGATCTCCACGTTGATGTAGTCGGACGAGCGGCCCAGCATCCCGCCGCTGAACCGGGACCAGTGAAACATCATCCTGGAGCGTCGCTCCAGGTCTTTCTGGGTGCGTGGCGTGATGAACGAGAGGCCGACCCGGTCGCCGGTGGTGGGTGAAGCGTAGGTCATCTCATCACGCAGCGCGGGGTCGTGCTGCATGTCGTAAAGATGTGCCATAGACTGCGCGCAGCCCCGCAGGGCAGGGTGTGTAGTGACATCCTCGATACGCTCGTCGCCGAGCCAGATCTCTGCGGATCGATGCCGCAGTCCGTCGAGGTACTCCGCACCGGTTCGGGCAGCCATGGTGTGTCCTCAGGTTCTGATAGAAAATTTATTTAACATGTTAAATAATTCGGCTTTTATGCGCAACCCCCTCGTTCCAGCTGACCGCTACATGTGACACAACACTGGCAGTTCTATGGGGTTGGTGGGGCGTCACGATTTTTTGCAGCCTCAACAGGAGGCGATGATCCGGGAGGCCGAAGCATTGCTCGGGAATCTCCAGCCCGGGGCAAGGTTTCCTGTTCGACAGGAACAAGTCGTGGCTATCAGTTCAAGCGGTCCTTGATCTGGTAATAGCGAATCGTCGGTGCCAAGAACCAGGGGTTGCCACGGTACAGGGGGCGGGTCTGGAATCTCAGGCCATTCATGGCGATCTCACTCTCACTGTCCGGCCGGGCTGCCGCCTGTTGCCCCAGCCGGTGACCGAAGTAACTGGCGAGACAGACCCCCGACCCGCAATAGCCCATCGCGTAATAAAGGCCATGGTCTTCGCCCAGGTGAGGCAGGTTGTCGAAGGTGTAACCGACAAAGCCCATCCACGAATGACTGATCTTTGCTTCGGCAAGTTGCGGGAAGATGCGCAGCATCTCCAGTCTCAGTGGTGATGCGCTTCGCACTGGGTCGGTTTCCTTAACAGAGACCCGGCCGCCAAACAGGATTCGCCTGCCATCCGGTGACGCTCGGAAATAGACCACCAGCTTGCGGGTATCGCTGATTACTCGATCATTGGGAATGAGCTGGCGGATAAGGGCGGGGTCCAGTGTTTCGGTGGCCAGCATGTAGCTGCCGATGGGAATGATCCGGCGTTGATGCCAGGGTGTCGCAGAGCCGGTGTAGCCGCTGGTCGCAATGATCACCTTGCCGGCCCTGATCCGACCTTGTCCCGTGATGACGTCAAACCCTTCACTCTTGCGCTTGATCGACGTCACCTTGCAGTTCCCGATCACCTGGCAGCCGCTGGTCAGTGCGCGGTCGTACAGTCCCTGGTGGTAGCGGGCCGGGTCCAGTGAGGCATGACTGTCGATGACCAGTCCGCCATGGTAGAAAGGGGAGTCGATCTCGGTGCCAAGATCCGTCTTTTCCACAAGGTGCCCAGGCCGCTCCAGGCCCTTGGCCTGATGATGAAATTCGTGCACCTGGCGTGCGAACTGCCGGGGACTGTGTGCGGCATGAAACCGGCCGCAACGTCTGAAGTCACAGGCGATACCTTCAGTCCCGATGAATTCGCCAATCCAGTCAAGCGCGTTGCGGGCCTCCTGGACAAGGGCATAAGCCCTGTCGTGGCCATACTTGCGGGACAGTTGGGTATAGCCTGGCTTGATCTCGCCACTCACCTGGCCGCCGTTTCTCGAACTGCAGCCCCAGCCGGCGGTTTCGGCATCGACAATGACGGTCTTCAGGCCGTTGTGTGCTGTCACCAGGCCCGCATTCAGGCCGGTATAGCCTGAGCCGACGATCAGCACATCGGCCTGGTCGGGGAGGAGTGTTACCGTGCTAATGGGTCGCGGCGTCCCGTCCCACCAGTACGGTGCGTCCTTGAAATCGTCACTGAAAATATCATTCACGGTTGTTGACCTTAAGATTGGCTCCGCCACGTGGGTCGGTCTTTATAGCAGCTTTTCCGGCAACGTCTCAAAAGCAAAACTCGCTGGCTGTCGGTCGACACTGCGTCCGATCCCGGCGGTGCACTCACTCCGACAGGTCGAGATATCACTGCGCCCTGGATTTCGCGTTACACTTTAGGTTGACTGGTGGTCCTGTATTGGCTCTTCTCGAGACGTGATCCCGGAATAAAATGTGNCCACCAGACAGGCTCGCCCAATGTTGAATCGTTCCCTGATACCTGCGACCCATGGACTTCCGGCTCCGGAGAGTCTGATCTTATGACCCGTTATTCCGCCTGGAGTGTTTTCTGGAACGGCCTGACCGGCCAGAAGAACTGGGACCGTGCCTGGCGCGATCCGGAGCCCCGGTCCGAGTACGACGTGGTGATCGTTGGGGCTGGCCTGCATGGTCTGGCTACTGCGTTTTACCTCGCCGAGAACCACGGTATTCGCAATGTTGCGGTGCTCGAGAAGGGCTGGCTGGGCAGCGGTAACGGTGGTCGCAACACGACNATCGTGCGTTCGAACTACATGCTGCCGGGCAACCGGCCGTTCTATGAGCATTCTCTGAAACTGTGGGAGAACCTGAGTCACGAATTAAATTACAACGTGATGTTCAGTCAGAGGGCCCACGTGAGCTTGATCCACAGCCCGGCTGCCCGTGATGCCGCAGCGCGGCGCTACAACACCATGCGCCTGACTGATTCGGACGGTGAACTGTGGGACCTCGCGACGCTCAAGCGAAACATCCCTCATCTGAATTACGGNCCGGATGCCCGTTTCCCGATCATCGGGGCTACGGCGCAGCGCCGTGCCGGCAGCGCACGCCATGACGCGGTTGCCTGGGGTTACGCGCGAGCTGCGGACCAGCGTGGTGTCGATATCATCCAGAACTGTGAGGTCACCGGTGTGTTACGCGAAAACGGTCGGGTGACAGGACTCGAAACGGCCCGGGGTGTGATTCGCGGGGACAAGATCGGCTTTGCGGTCGCTGGCCATACCTCCAGACTCTGGCGAATGGCTGGCTTGGGTAAACTGCCGATCGAGACTCACAAGCTACAAGCATTCGTCTCCGAGCCCTTGAAACCACTGCTCGAACAGGTGGTGGTGTTCGGCGTGGGTGGGGCCCACTTTTATATCTCGCAGTCCGACAAGGGTGGCATGGTCTTCGGCGGGGACCTCGACTGGTATAAGTCGTATGCCCAGCGTGGCAATCTGCCCATCGTTCAGGACGTCGCGGAATGCGCCNCCTCGATCCTGCCGTGTCTGGCCCGTNTCCGGTTACTGCGNCACTGGTCCGGTGTCATGGACATGTCCATGGACGGCTCGCCGTTCATCTGCAAAACGCCGCTGGACAATCTTTACCTGAATGCCGGCTGGAACTACGGCGGCTTCAAGGCGAGCCCGGCGTCCGGCTGGTTCTTTGCCGACTTGATCGCCAATAACCGGCCGGATCCAGTGATCGCCCTGCANAATCTCAANCGCTTCGAGCAGGGTATTAACCTGGATGAGCGCGGTGCCGGACCTGATCCCAAACGGCATGGCTGAGGACTCGGCATGATCNGAATCGATTGCCCATTCTGCGGCGAACGCGATCACAGCGAATTTGCCTATGGCGGCGATGCGTCAGTCGAATATCCTGACCTGGACGCGCCGGTTGAGGTGTGGCTGGAGGCCGTCTTTCAGCGCGACAACATCGACGGTGTCCAGTTCGAGACCTGGCAGCACTTGCAGGGTTGCCGGATGTGGATCGTGGTCGAGCGCGACACTACGACCCACGAAATACACAGTGTTCGCCCGGCGCACGATGGGATCACCGGAGCCCTGGCCGGGGAGAAGAACGACAGAGGAGGTGCCGGGTGAGCGCCCGCCGGCTTGACAGAGGCGGGCGGATCGATCGCGCGACGCCCCTGAAGTTCACCTGGGACGGCCGGGNATACAGCGGCTATGCGGGCGACACGTTAGCCTCGGCACTGCTGGCGGCAGGCGAGCGGGTGCTCGGTCGTAGCTTCAAGTACCACCGGCCCCGGGGCCTGATGTCGGCTGGCGTCGAGGAGTCCGGTGCGCTGGTCACGGTCGGCAGCGGGGCCCGGCGCGATCCGAACGTCAAGGCGACGACCCAGGAACTGTACGAAGGGCTGGTGGCCGGGGGCCAGAATGCCTGGCCCAGCGTGCGCTTTGACCTGGGTGCCGTCAATAGCCTGTTCAGTCGATTCTTTGCGGCCGGTTTCTATTACAAGACCTTCATGGGCATTCCGCCGTTTGAATGGGGAAGCGGGACCGGNATGTGGATGCGCTATGAAAAACTTATTCGGCGTGCCGCCGGGATGGGGGAAGCCTCGCGGGTGCCGGACCCNGACCATTACGAGCACGGCCATGCTTTCTGTGATGTGCTGGTCGTCGGCGGCGGTCCGGCGGGTCTGGCTGCTGCCAGCACCGCTCGGGATGCGGGCCTGGACGTGGTGCTGGTCGAGCAGGACAGCACACTCGGTGGAACCGATTTGTCTTTGCCGACTGATGCGCTGAGATCGGTGACCGCTCAAGCTGAGTTGGAGGCCTCTGGTGTACGGGTGATGACCCGGACCACGGCCTTTGGTCTTTACGACTGCGGTGTGGCCGGTCTGCTCGAACGGGTGACCGATCACCTGGCGGGTCCGCCGGATTATCTACCCCGTCAACGCTTCTGGACCTTGCGGGCGAGGTACACCATCCTCGCGACCGGCGCCCTTGAGCGGCACATCGCCTTTGGTGACAACGATCGGCCCGGTGTGATGACGGCAGCCGCCGGTCGCACCTACCTCAACCGCTTNGCTGTGCTGGCCGGTGAAAAGATCGTGATTGCGGCTAACAACGATTCGGTCTACCAGGCGGCCGCCGAGTTTGCCGAGGCGGGTGCCGCTGTGACGTTGCTGGATGCGCGCCCGGCGACAGCGGATGATCTTGCCAGTGCGGTCTTGGCAAAGGGTGTGGATCTTCGGCCTGGCACGGCACCACTGCAGGCGCACGGCGCCGGCGGTGTTACGGCCTTGGANCTTGCAACGATCGATGGCAGCGGTTGGTGTGCGGCAACGACCGAGAACTGCGATCTGGTACTGGTCTCGGGTGGCTGGTCACCGGTGGTCAACCTGCTGTCGCATCGTGGTGTACGACCCGTCTGGGACGCAGCCAATGCCTGTTTTCTGCCGGACGAGACGAGCGAACCCGTGGTGGTTGCNGGGTCTGCTGCTGGTGTCTGGAACACCGATGCGTGCATCGCTTCGGGCGAGGCATCCGGTGATCGCGCAGTGCAGGCGCTGGGCCGGAGTACAGCAACGGCTAGGCCCCCGCTGAAGGGTGGCTGGATAACNCCCATCCAGCCGCTATACGAAGTGCGCGTACCTGATCGCAAACTCAAAAGCTTTGTCGACCCGCAGCANGATGTGACGGCAGACGACGTGCGCCTCGCACACCGTGAGGGCTACGTGTCAGTAGAGCACCTCAAACGCTACACCACGCTGGGCATGGCCACCGATCAGGGCAAGATGGGCAACATCATNGGNATCGCCCTGATGGCNGAGGCGCTGGGCAGGGAGATTCCNGAGGTGGGCACGACCACGTTCAGGCCGCCGTACACTCCGGTCAGCATCGGCGCGCTTAGAGGTAGAAGCGTAGGCAGCCATTTCAGACCCTTGCGACGCACCCCCCTGCACGACTGGAATCTTGTGCAGGGCGGGACGATGACCGAAGCGGGACTGTGGCAGCGNCCCTGGTATTTCGCGCAGAACGGCGAGAGCCTGGCCGAGGCTTATGTGCGTGAGACGGCGACCACCCGCCGCAGCGTGGGTCTGTGTGACGTGACATCGCTCGGCAAGATCGCGGTACAGGGACCCGACGCCACGGTCTTTCTCAACCGGGTCTATTCGAATGCATTCGCGAAACTACCGATTGGTAAGGCCCGTTACGGCATCATGCTGCGAGACGACGGGATTGTCATGGACGACGGGACGACTTGGCGGTTGAGCGAGACCGATTACTTCATGACCACCACCACCGCACATGCTGCTCCGGTCATGGCCTGGCTGGAGGAATTGCTGCAGACCCGCTGGCCCGACCTCAAGGTCCATGTCACTTCGGTCTCGGAACAGTGGGCGGGAATCGCGGTGGCCGGTCCACGATCGCGCGAGGTGCTTGAGGCCGTGGTCAGTGATCCGACGATCGTGTCCAACGAAGCATTTCCTTTCATGGGCGTGATCGAGACACATCTCACGGGGGAGATTCCATGCCGAATTGCGAGGATCAGTTTTTCAGGTGAGCTTGCCTACGAGATCTATGTGGCATCGGACTACGGTCCGGCTGCGATGGACCTTGTCTGGGGCATTGCCCGGCCGATGGATGGTTGTCTTTATGGGCTGGAAGCCCTGGGTGCGATGCGGATCGAGAAAGGTCACGTGACCGCTGCCGAACTCGATGGGCGGGTGACCATAGAAGATGCCGGCCTGGGTCGAATGGCGTCGACTAAGAAGTCCTATATCGGCAGCACCTTGCGCCAGCGGCCGGAGTTGATGCGCGAAGACCGGCCAAGGCTGGTCGGTGTTTTCCCNGAGGANCGAGGCGAGACCTTTAATGCCGGCTCGATCCTCTGCGCAGCTGACAACGTGGCAGGACTGGGCGAGGGCTGGATCACNGGTGTGACGCATTCCCCTGAGCTGGGTCACTGGATCGGGCTGGGGTTTATTGCCGGGGGTCACGGTGCCTGGTACGGAAAGACCGTGATTGCTGCCGACCCGGTTCGTAAAGGCAACGTGGCGGTCGAGATTGTCTCACCGCACATGATCGATCCGGATGGAGAACGGCTGCATGGTTGAGCGCGCTTCCGCACTGGCTGGACATTACTCTGCTACCCGTTTCGGTCAGGAGGGCGATCCCGGTGTCACGTTGTGCGAAGTGCCAGGCCTGGTGCTGCACCAGGTATCGGCCTGGCCGGACACGCTCAGCGCCGTGGCTGCCGAGGCCGCTCTGGCGGTGGGGTTGACCGGTGCACCAGGGCCAGGCCTGGCGGCTGCCGGTACCGCTGGGGCACTGTTGCGCGTCGAACCGCTCAAGTGGTGGATCTACAGGGGCGAGGCGCCGGAACTGCCTGCCGACACGGGGACGACCCTAGANCTCTCTCACGCTCGCAGCCACGTCAGGGTGAGCGGGCCCCAGGCGGCGACGTGCCTGAACCGCCATCTGCCGCTGGACCTGCGCGATGCCTTCTGCCCGGTCGGGTCGGTGGCGTCCACCGCACTGCATCATGTGGGGATTACGCTGTGGCGTTCCGAGGATGGCTTCGAACTGTTTGTGCCACGTGGGTTTGCATTGTCTACGTGGGAAATATTGATCGAGACTGCAGCGCAATTCGGTGCTGAAGTAAAGTGACCGGNAACTATTCAGTTAACCAGNCGGCTGGTCTNTTTGNGTCACGGGCGCGCAAGGATGCTCGCCTGCACTTTGGCTCAACAAGCTGAACCGTGGCTGAGACGGGCCACAAACCAATCCGGCTCAACCGGCCTTTCGTCGGCATACCGTCTTTTCTGCGCTCAGAGATCTGCACGGACCTGAATCAACTGGATGCGGATATTGCCGTTTTCGGTGTACCGCACGATGAAGGATCGCCTTTTCTTGCCGGTTCCAGGATGGGACCACGATCGATTCGTGAACATTCCCTCCGGTTCGGTGCACAGGGCAGCATCTACGATCCCGAGACCGGCAGTCAGTACCTGGAGGAAGAACTNNGCCAGGGCCTGATCGTCGATGCTGGTGATGTCGACGTGTGGCCGACCGAGGTTCGGACTACGTTCAAAAATGCGACGCAGATGACGCGCCAGATCCTTGCCCGCGGTGCTTTCCCGGTTATGCTCGGCGGCGATCATGGAGTGACCTACCCGGTCGTGAGAGGATTCAGTCAGCCACTGCACGTCATGCACTTCGACGCCCACATCGACTACGCGCCGTTCATCCATGACCTGCAGTTCACTAACGGTCANCCGTTCAGTCACATCCGGCCTTTGCCGCACGTCGAGAGTCTGACCCAGATCGGGATCCGCAGTCTGCGCAGTGCCCAAAGTGAGATCCATGCCTCGATTGATGACGGCAACCGGGTCATTACCATGGGTGAGTTCCGAAAAATCGGTGGCCAGGGTATTGCCGAGATCATCCCCCAGGAGGCGGCCTGCTATATCAGTGTTGACATCGATGTGCTGGACATCTCACTGGTGCCGGGTTGTGTGTCGGCAGAACCCAATGGTATGAACTATGCCGAGCTGCGTGACACACTGGCTGCGTTGACCGCCCATGCCAACGTAATCGGCTTTGATCTTGTTGAGGTTAATCCTCAGTTGGACGTGGGCACTGGTGTCACCTCTTATCTCGCGGCACACACGGTCATCGAGTTTCTNTGCCTGCTGTGCAGCCAGCCACGCTGGGCANAACGCCGAGTCCGTCGAGCCGGGCGACGCTCGAGCAGCAGACAATAGGAAGCTGCCGGCAGGCCCACGATTGCTCAAGGATCCTCGAGGATCCGGTTTGAACCGGGGGTGTNTATGANAAAGCACGGACCCAGACGCCCGCGCCTGAAAAAACAGGTTGTAGGGCAGGGCCGGCCCATTGCCGAGTTACCTTTATTGCTCGCCGACCTGCACCTTTCGCTCCCGGTAGCTGAAGAGATAAATCTGGAGTTGGTTCCCAATGCAGATCCGGGCTGGACGCGGCAGAGGGCACTGGATCTTGTTGTCGGTGCGGGTTTCACTGCTGCTGGACCGGTCAGAGTCGGCGGTCCTGGATTTATCGTCTCAGCGAGGCGAATTCGCAGCCTGCCGGACACCGTTGCACCGGGCATGCGGCTGCTGATTGTCGGGTTGAATCCCAGCCCCTATTCAGCTGATCACGGCATCGGCTATGGCCGGCCGGGCAACCGTTTCTGGCCGGCAGCACTTGAAGCGGGTCTGGTCAGTGTCGATCGAGATCCGCGGCATGCCCTGCTGCAACACGGTCTTGGTATGACGGATCTGGTGCGGCGGACCACAAACCGGGCCGACCAGGTCGAACCTGCCGAGTTTGCCTGTGGGTTTGAACGGGTCGAGCGTCTCGCAGCGTGGCTGAAACCTAAGGTTTGTTGTTTTGTCGGACTCGGTGGCTGGCGCGGGGTGGTGGACCGCAAGGCAGTGGCCGGTCCGCAGGACCGCCTNCTCGGTGGGCGGTTGGCCTACGTCATGCCCCACACCAGTGGCCTGAATGCCCATAGTCGGCTGGCTGACCTGGCGGCACACCTGCAGGCTGCCGGCGCGATGGCAGATCGTGCACAGTAACTTTCACTCGCTAACACAGGCAATTGGCTTGATGGACTGCATTCGCGAACCCAAAATGAATTGGCTTCTTGGATTGTCAATGAGAACACCCGTCGCCGAGGACCAGGTTGGCGCTGTCAGAGATCGTCTGATCGATCACTGAATAACTCGTTCTCGCTCCAGTCGAACGACCCGTCATCACGTTCCCTAACCGCCTGTTTCCAGCCGAGAGACTCAGAGCGGTGTTTGAAGTTCAGACCCTCGGGTGAGTGTCGGGAAATACCGTCAAAAAGAGTTGCCAGCGTCTGGGTGGAACCAAGCCCCATGTTTTCAAGNGCCTGGTTGACCATCAGTTTCTGCATGATGAGCTGGTTTCGTGGCACGCTCGCGATACGNTCGGCAAGGGCTTCGGTTGCNGTGTCCAGTTCCTCTGCCGGGACCACCTCGCCCAGGCCCCAGTCCGCAGCCTGGTGGCCATCGATGAGATCACCGGTCAGTAGCAGGCGTTTTGCCCGTTCCACGCCCAGGCGATAGACCCACATGGCCGTGGTGGGCGTGCCCCACACGCGGGCCGGTGGATAGCCAAGCTTCGAGTCTTCGGCCATCAGCAANAGGTCGGCGCAGAGTGCGATGTCGCTGCCACCGGCGATCGCATAGCCGTGGACCTTGCAGATGACCGGTAGCAATGATNTCCACAGGCTCATAAAGTGATCGGTGTTACGTTTCATGAAAGCGAAGTCCTTCATGGGGTCCCAGGGCATGTCCTGAATGCCTGGATTGGTGCCTGGAGACCCGGCATAGGCGTTCAGGTCATAGCCGGCACAGAACGCCTTGCCCCGGCCGGAGAGNACNATGACCCGCGCTGCAGGGTCATCGTTGGCCCGTTCGACAGCACCCTGGAGCAAAGTCGGNATGGCTGAATCGATCGCGTTCAGGGCTTCGGGCCGATTAAGGGTTATCCGAGCCAGGCGCCCATCGCGTTCGTACAAAACTGGAGAGTCGGGCATATCAGTCTCTTTGGTAAGAATCGGTTCTGCCGTAATTCGACACCATACTATCTAACAGCCCAATGTACGTACAAATATTTTCGCTAGTTTTACCGGGCACATTGGCCTGTGTAGAAAATCCTTACCCAAGGGTAAAGAGTATTGCCTTCGCGCTGACTGGATCAGGAAGGACCCAAAGACTTGCTTTGCATGATAAGTTCCTTACCGGAAACTGCGAATAACGTTCCAGTTATGATTTTCAGTAGAAAATAATAATCTGCGAGGTACGGACAATTGATCCTTAAACCATGACAGCACCAAGGACCAGAGCGACTTCGAGTCATTGGGGTGCCTTCAACGTCACGACCCAGGATGACCGGATCACAGCTGTCTCACCATTTGAGGCAGATTGCGATCCGTCGCAGATCTCGGCTGTTTTGCCAGAGGCGGTACATCATCGATCACGGGTTGCACGTCCCGCCGTCCGCCGGGGCTGGCTGAAAGGTGGTCCGGGCCGTACGCGTGACAACCGCGGCACGGATGAGTTTGTCGAGTTACCCTGGGATGAGGCGCTGGATATCGCTGCAACGGAACTTGCCCGTGTTCAGAAAACCTACGGCAATCAGGCCATCTTTGGTGGCTCCTACGGCTGGGCGAGNGCCGGGTGTTTTCACCATGCATCGAGCCAGCTCCATCGATTCCTGAATTCTTTCGGCGGTTTTGTTTCCTCTTTTGGCAGTTACAGCACGGCAGCCGCGCAGGTGATCATGCCGCATGTGCTGGGAATGAACTTTCTGAANTTGATGTACGCGTCCCANAACGCCTGGCCGATGATTGCTGCCAACACCGAGACGCTGGTCATGTTCGGTGGGATCAACCCCAAGAACTCACAGGTCAGTATGGGTGGTGTTACCCGTCATGAGACGGCGGGTTGGTTCAAGGAGTTTACCGGTCGTGGNATGCGCCTTTTCAATGTCAGCCCACAGGTAACGGACACGCCAAGACCAAACGACTGGCTGGCGATTATCCCCGGCACCGATACGGCACTGATGCTTGGGCTTGCGCACGCGTTGGTTGGTAGCGATTCTGTGGATCGCGAATTTCTCGAGCGCTGCACGGTCGGTTACGACCGGTTTCAAGCCTATCTTCTGGGTGAGACCGATAGTCAGCCAAAGACCCCCGAGTGGGCGGCTGGCATCTGTGGAGTCCCCGCCAAGACAATTTATGACCTGGCCCAACGAATGGCNACGAGCCGAACGTTGATTACCGTTGCCTGGTCGTTGCAACGTGCCCAGAATGGTGAGCAGCCATTTTGGATGTCAGCAACCTTGGCGGCCATGTTAGGCCAGATCGGACTGCCCGGTGGTGGAGTCGGCTATGGCTACGGAGCGATTGGTGGCGTGGGTGTGCCGATCAAGCGCCTATCGCGGCCCGCCTTCCCACGGGGGCATAATCCGATCAGCGACTTCATTCCTGTGGCTCGGATCGCGGACATGCTGTTGAATCCTGGTGCTGCTTATGATTTCAATGGTCAACAGCGCTGCTATCCGGATATCAGGTTGGTGTACTGGTGCGGTGGTAATCCGTTCCATCATCACCAGGACCTGAACCGGCTCACAGAAGCGTGGAAACGACCCGAAACCATCATAGTGCATGAACCCTGGTGGACGGCCACCGCCAGGCGAGCAGATATTGTTTTNCCCGCTACCACNCCCTATGAGCGCGAGGACATCGGTCGCGCGGCGACTGATCCTTTTCTTTTCCATATGCCGGAAATGATTCCACCCGTCGGGGGTGCCCGCGATGATTACGACATATTCTCTGCCCTCGCATCCCGGCTCGGTACCGACGCTTCATTCACCGAGAGACGCGATTCACAAGGCTGGTTGCGGCATCTGTACGAGGGCTTCAGGCAGGAAGGTACCGCTGCAGGTGTTGCGATACCCGACTACGACACCTTGTGTAACCAGAATTGGGCTGAGTTACCGATCTCAGGTGATGAACATGCCCGGGTTCCGTTCGAAGCATTTCGAGTCGATCCGGATTCGGCGCCTCTCGAAACCCCTTCCGGCCGCATAGAAATTTTCTCAAAGACCATTGATGACTTTGGTTATGCCGAGTGTCCAGGTCATCCAGTATGGCGCGCGCCAGATGAATGGCTCGGCGCTGAGTTGGCTACGAACTTTCCGTTGCATCTGGTNTCACCGCAACCGGGNGANAAGNTNCACAGTCAGCTTGAATGTGCCATTGCGGATTTGCCCGGCGCCCGGCCAGTGGCCGTGACCATCAGCGTCCGTGATGCGCAGCAGCGGGATCTGAGCGATGGCGACCTAGTGCGAGTGTTTAATTCCCGTGGTGCCTGTCTGGCACGGGCTCACCTCAGCGCGGGTATTCGAGATGGTGTTGTCGCGTTGCCGACCGGCGCCTGGCACGAGCCGGGACCCGACGGGACCGATCGCCAGGGCAATCCCAACGTGTTGACCCGAGATCAGGGAACCTCCAGGTTGGGACAGGGCAGCAGTGCCCATACGGCCCTGGTCGAGATCGTGCCCGTGACGGCTGACTTGGAGCGATAACGCTCAGGCGCGTTGGTACGGTTAAGAGAACAAAGGAAAGTGNAGGGCCCTTCAAGCCTGGTTTTGCCGTCCCTGGATACCGTCCCGGATTACGCTGACGTCCAATCCCTCTTGCCTCATCAGGAAGGCGGCGGCAGCGCTCTGTCGGGCATCATTGCAGAACAAGATGTATGGCTGGTCTGCATTGAGTTGTGACATTCTCAGACGCAGCACGTAAAAAGGTATGTTCAGTGCGCCGCGCAGAGTTCCACTTTTGAACTCGCTTTCGAACCGGGTGTCTAACAGCTGCGCGCCGTCGGCAACCCTTTGTTTGACNTCACTGAAGTCGACCCACTGCACCCGTTGTCCAACCAGNATCATGTTGAAGTCNTTACGGGAAAGCCGCATCAGCATACCGTCCGATGTCGCCGTTACCGTCGCCGATCGAGCACTTTCCGAAATCAGGGCGTCTTCTCCGAATGTACTGCCAGGCTTCAGGTTNGCGAGAACAAGATCTTCATTNCCGCCACCCCGGCTGCGGGTGACCCGGCACGACCCCTGGCGAATGATGTAGTAATAGTCAAGATTCTTGTCGTCCTGCTGGATCACCACGTCCCCGGATTTGACGGGATGTGACTCAAAGCTCGAAAAAAGGTGGACCAGATTGACCAGCGGAAGGTCTGAGAAGCCTGGTGAGTCCAGGAGTTCCTCTACCCAGCCCAGTTCGAGATCCTGTTCCACCTCGATCTCGTGGACTTCATACCCTTCCGCCTGGACCTTGGAGTGAGTCTGGAGGCCGCTCAGCAGCAGACAGTTGTTTAAGNGGTTGTTGTCTATCTCGGTGACTTGAACCTCTTCTACGGCACTCANGGTGTGTTGCCGGGGCTGGCTGTTCGACAGTGGCTGCTTTGCGTCAGCAGAAGANGCCTCCAGTGTCACTGTGTCTTTGTGACCCTTCAGTTCCAATGAGCCGGCCAGTAGAAAATACGTGATGTGATCACTGCTGCCTTTCTCGAACAANGTGTGNCCTGCCGGGTAGGTCCGAACTGTAGCTCGNTCACAGAGGGCCCGCAGTGCACCTGGCCCGAGTTGACCTATCGGTGTCAGGTTCGCGGCNACCGAGGGTTCCAGGGTATCAGCCATTGGTTTGACCTCCAGGCGAGGGGAGTGGCATGCGTATCAGAGAGTGTTCGCTTAACGGGATTCTAGCGCCAATCTGAATCAGAAGCNTCCANTGCCGGCTCNNNCAGNGCATGNACGTGGTGNGGAGACCGGGCAAGCCCGATGCAGAAGTGCCCGACATGGTGCTCCAGCTGTTCTGCGAGTGCGCGGGTCTGGGTATTCAGTTCGGCCAGGTTTTCGATGGCCTGCTGTGCTTGTTGTTTGAGCCGCGCCACATCGACAGTGAGGAGCTGCCTGTTCTGCACCACAACCTTGCCAGCAACCAGTACAGTGTGTACTGCCGTGGAATCTTCGGTGTGGATTAACTGGTTGATGGGATCATTGATGGGAAGCCAGTTGAGATGGTTGAGGTCCAGCAGAGCAATATCGGCTTTATAGCCCGCCTCTATCGCACCGATCGACCCTTTCATACCGAGCGCCTGGGCACTACCGGTGGTCGCCAGCCGTGCTACTTCCCGGGTACTGAGCCAGTCCCGGTAGTCATGGCTGCGAAGGCGTGAGGCAAACGAGGCCAGCCGTAACGCCTCGAACATGTTCTGGTTGTCAGCACAGTGAGCACCATCGGTTCCGATACCGACATTCAAGCCTGCGTCCAGCATCTCCCTCACCGGAGCGACGCCCGAACCCAGGCGCATGTTGCTGCCGGGGTTGTGCGCCACCGATGCGCCATGAGCCGCCAGGCGGGTGATATCTTCTGGGTCGAGCCAAACTGCATGGGCCGCTGTGAAGTCGGGTCCAAGAACACCGATCTCGTCCAGATGAGCGGTCAGGGACTTACCGTAGNNGCGCAGNCCCGACAGCACCTGNATCTTGGATTCAGCCAGGTGCATGTGTAACCCGACCTCGAATTCATTGGCCAGCTGCCGGGCNGTGGTCAGAAACTCATCGCTGCAGTGAAGCGGGATCGTGGGTGCCAGCGCAGGTGCGATCCGNTGGCGATCGAATGGCCAGCGTTGAAGCAACTCACGGCATGTCTTGAAGGTCGATTCAGCGGGTGACAAGCGCATGGCTGCCACCCGTGTCTGCAGGTCTGGGGGCAGTGCGTCGACCAGNTCCGGTACGGCTTCGAAGAATGTTCGATCGGCGATCATCGGAGCGATTACCGCACGCATGCCGGCATCTTGATAGGCTTGCCCGACTGCCAGCATGCCGTCCACGGTGGGGTCAGGGAGTTCGACGTAAAGGTCGTAAAGTGCGGTGCAGCCCTTGCTCAATAATTCTGCTGCACCCAGGGAAGCCGCCAGGTACTTGTGCTCCAAGGTGCGGTGACCGGATATCCACGGGCCGGCATTGAGGAGCAGTTCCAGGGTCCAGCGATCACCACTGCCCTTGTACAGGCTGCCGTGACCGTGTGTATGGCTGTTGATCAACCCTGGGATGATCAGTCGGTCAGACGCATCGATGACGTGGGTTTGGGTGGGTGCGCTGAGTCCGGGAGGGCCGACAGTCCGGATCGTGTCGNCCTCGATCAGGATGTCTGCCGGGCATGTATCAGACTGTCCGTTGCCCATGACTAAGCCATTGGTGATCAGTGTGAAAGCCATCGGTTTTCCATGTTTCAGGGCCCAGGCGTCAGTCTACGCCTGTTTGTGTGGGCACGGCAGTGTGGCGAGTCAGCCATCGGGTGAGCTCTTGAGCAGTATCACGGTCAACCTGGCCGGCCGGCGTGGGGATCATCTGGGATGGCAGGGGGCCTGCCGACAGCGCAAATTCGTTGCTGGGCGACTTTTTCAGTTATTATTGGAACGACAGCAGGCTGGTGCTTTACCGAACAGCACGGCCAGTCTCAGAGCGTGGAAATTAGCCTGCTGCTAGGCGACGGCCGGCCTTTTGGTCGGCCCAGCGACCGCCCAGGGGTGGTTTACAGTTGGTTAATTGAAAAGGAGAAGAAAGGATGAAAGCGAGAAT
This sequence comes from Pseudomonadota bacterium, assembly GCA_002718155.1. Classification (GTDB taxonomy): domain Bacteria; phylum Pseudomonadota; class Gammaproteobacteria; order Arenicellales; family UBA868; genus UBA9619. Next base: position 19,687 of record PBDS01000043.1, on the reverse strand, counting down.
GGATACTGGTTTGGTTCTGGCTGCAGCGCTTATCCTGTTCGGCTTTGTGCCGAACCTGGCGGCTGCCAGTGAGGCGACACTCACGGCTGCAAGCTGTTTTCCGATCGGCAGCCCTCCGGGTAAACCGTTTGAGGCGCTGGTCGCAGAAGTCAATGCCCGCGGAAAGGGGGTGGTGCAGATCGATCTTAAGGGGGGTGCGCCGGCGATCGGGAGCCCGTTTACGCTGACCCAGAAAATGTCCAAAGGCGCCTACGACATCGTCGGCTGTACCGAAGCTTATTTTGGCAACGTGCTTCCCGAAGCGCCCGTGCTGCGTTTCTCCGATCACACTTATGCTGCGCTGCGTGAGAATGGCGGGCTCGACTACGTCCAGAAACTCATGGCAGAGAAGAACATTCGATACATCGCCCGGCATCATGATTTCGGGCCGTTTCACCTGTGGCTCAGTCAGCCAATCACCGGGCCTGACCTGACTGGCCTGAATCTGAGGGTGGCTCCTGTGTATACCGCGTTCTTCAAATCGCTGGGTGCGACCGTGCAGCGTTCAACGATTGCCGAGGTCTACACCTACATGGAGAATGGCACGGTACAGGGATACGGTTGGCCGGCGCTGGGCTGGGTACCGCCCTGGATCAAGGTCACCAAGTACCGGGTCGAGCCTGGTTTCTACCACGCAGCACTGCATACTCTGGCCAACCTGAAAAGCTGGAATTCACTGACCCAGGCCCAACAGGATGTCCTGACGGCAGTTGGGCTGGAATTGGAGGGACAGTCAGAAACAACCTCTGCCGGTTTTCTGGCGGCTACGAAAAAACAAAAAGACTGGATGGCCAGTGAGGGGATGGAAACCATCACGATGGAAGGCGCCGATCGGGATAAGTGGGTGGCGGCTGCATTGGATGCGGGATGGGATGAAGTGCTGGAACGCAGCCCGGAACATGGTGCGGCACTGAAGAAGCTGTTCACCAAGTAGACATCGACTGACACCCGAATCCTGCGGCGGAAAGCCGGCCGACGAGCCGGCTTTCCGTCTCAAGGGATTTGTCCCAAGAGTTCAGCGCTGATCCTTGACGGGTCCGATATGCACAGGCCGATCGACCGATTCGAGGCCGGGTTCAACCGCGCCATGCTGTACCTGGCTCACCTGGTGGCGCTCTCGATCGGGTCGTTTGCGGTCTTAATCCCCCTTAATCTATTCCTNATTAAGACCCATCTGGGCAGTATCTGGTGGCTCTACGAGGGGGTTGAGTACGCCCTTTATTTTGGAGTCTTCATTGGTGCACCNTGGGTGCTTAACCAGGGGGCACACGTTCGGGTTGATGTCCTNACGGCNGCNCTGNCCNNANAATCTGCCCGAAAAGTTGAGCAGGNCAATGGANATNGCNGGCGCNGTNTTNTGCGCTTTGCTTTGTTTCTATGGTTCGCGAGTGACTATCTGGGAATTCCAGGACGGTACACTCCCGGACAAGGATCTACGGATCCCAACTGGCTATATGATGGCTATCTTTTCCGCCTCATTTCTCCTGCTGGCGATCGAGTTTCTGTTACGGTTTCGCCGGGCCGGCCTTAAATCGGACGAGGCAGATCCGAATAAGCCCAGGGCAGGTTTTTGAGTTATGGAATGGTATCTGGCACTCGCACTGCTGTTGGGTACGGTTTGCACGGCGATGTTCCTTGGCCTGCCGGTGGCATTCGCTTTTTTTGCGGCCAATGTGCTGGGGACATTGCTGTTCATCAATGGCGATATCGGTCTGGTCCTGATGCCGTTGGAGTTTCACAACGCGATCAAGTTCACGTTAGCGCCGATTGCCCTGTTCCTGTTGATGGGAGAGATTCTGTTGCAGACCGGGGTGGCCTTCAAGGCGATCGGGGCAATAGACCGGCTTATTGCACGGGTTCCCGGACGGCTCGCGGTTGTCTCGATTGCGGGCGGCACCGTATTCTCCTCGCTGTCCGGATCGACCATTGCCAACACTGCAATTCTTGGCTCCGTTTTGTTGCCGGATATGATGAAACGGGGTTACCAGCCAGCTATGGCGATGGGCCCGATCATGGCAGTGGGCGGCATTGCCATGCTGATACCACCCTCGGCGCTCGCTGTGTTACTGGCCAGTTTGGCAGAGCAGTCAGTAGCGCAGTTGCTCATTGCCGGGATCGTGCCTGGGATCCTGATGGCGCTGCTGTTTCTTACTTACGTCGTAGGTCGCTGTGCGATCAATCCTGAACTCGCCCCTGCCTACGAACCAGAAACGGACGCCTTTGATCAGGCGATTACCATTTCGCTGAATGTCAGGGGTCGTCCGTGGCTGTCCTGGGCCTACGCCGGCCGCTACCGCCGGGCCGTCAATCGAATCCTTCCGTCGGTGCTTTATGTACTGCCGCTTTTCATTATCTTTGTTGTTGTTGTTGGCAGTATCTTTTTCAAACTCGCCTCACCGACCGAGGCGGCCGCACTGGGCTGCCTGGCATCGCTTGGCGTGTGCTATGTCTTTCGTCTGTTCAGGAACTACCTAAAGGTATCCGGAATCGAGGGTGCTGATTTTAACTGGCGCGCTATTGCAAAGGCGCTGATGGAAACGGCCAAGATCAACACCATGATCCTGTTTATCATCGCTGGTTCGCTGGTCTTTAGTCAGGCGCTGTCGAACTCCGGGGCCACAGAGGGTTTACTCCAGTACATCGCCACCATGAACCTGACACCGTTGACGGTCGTGATCATGATGATGCTGGTGTTGTTGTTCCTGGGCGCTTTCATGGACCAGGTCAGCATGCTGCTCCTGACGCTGCCGTTCTTCCTCTTGAGCTCACAATCACTGCAGGTTGTTTTTGATATAGACGTTATCTGGCTGATGGTACTGATGTTGATCACTATGGAGATCAGCCTGCTGACGCCGCCTTTCGGCCTGCTGCTTTACGTGATGAAAGGCGTCGCGCCTTTTAAGGTGACACTGGGGCAAGTTGTTACTGCCGCGTTGCCTTTTATCCTGATTGAACTGATGGTCCTCATCCTGCTGATCTTTGTACCCGAAGTTGCAACCTGGCTGCCGAGGCAGCTTGAGTAAGGTCACAGCTAGACACGGCGGCTAATCCGTACCTGCAGCTTCGGGGCTGGGTTGCGGCGTCCCGTTCGTCAGCAGGTCCGGCCGCAGTCGACAGCCAGGGTCTGGCCCGTGATGGCCGGGTTGCAAGCCAGAAACAACATCGTTTCGGCGATCTCATCAGGCTCAACCATGCGTTTGAGCAGGCAGTTGGCAATAGTGTCGTTTTTTCTCGATTCCGGCCAGGGGTCAGTCCACGGGGTGCGTACCAGTCCCGGCGCGACCGCGTTGACCCGTACATCCGGGGCCAGGGCATGGGCCAGGGATCGGGTCAGGTTGATGAGCGCTCCCTTGCTCGCTCCGTAGGCGATACTGCTGCCGGGGACACCCAGGCCAGCAACCGATGCGGTGCTGACGATAGCGCCCTGGGTCGCCTTGAGGTGCGGTGCCGCGGCCCGAGCGCAGCGAAAAGCGCCAATCAGGTTCGTCTGCAGAATCTTTGACCAGAAATCCTCGGTCATGGCACCGAGGTCATCAAAGGCAATTGGCGCCCGGGTATTGGAGGTGCCGGCATTGTTGATGAGTATGTCGAGTCGACCGAGGTTCCCGGCGGCCTGCTGCACCATAGCTTCGCCCTGTGCTGGGTCCGAGACATCGCCCGGGGCCGGGACGACGTCAAGGCCATTCTCGGTGAGGCGTTCAATGACATCGCTTGCACCAGGGTCATCAGGCAGGTGATTGAGGGCCACCTTTGCGCCGCTGGCAGCGAACAGTTCGGCTGTGGCAAGCCCAATACCCGAGACACCGCCGGTAACCAGTACTGTTTTCCCTTCGAGATCTGCAGAAATCATCGGTTGCGCTCCTTGGGCCACTGCGAACGACGAGTATACCCGGGTGTTCCGGAAAAACAGTTCAAGTTAAACGGAAACAAAATCAGTCTCCACCGACAGAGCGGCTTTGCTAGATGGACGGTGGCTGAGATTTCGAACTGGACCGAAGGCCTGGGAGACGCCAGTGGCTCCGCTAGGCCTTTGCGAGCCCTGTGCCGGTTCAATCGGGTGCAACCAGTCGTCGTTTGTTGTCTCGTGAGCGGCTGATACCGGGCTCGTCCAGGCCGGTCCGATCCCACAGCTGACAGGTGACTTGCTTGTGCTTGCGGTCGAGTCCTTCACAGTAGTTGGTATATTCACAGACCCTGACCGACCGGCCCTGACCCACCCTGACTTTTCGAAACCAATCGGGGTCTGCCAGCGACTGTCGGGCCATGCCGATTACATCTGCGCGGCCGGAATCGAGCAATGCCTCGGCTTGGTGAAAGCCGTGTATGCCACCCGTGACCACGACCGGAGTTTCCAGATCTCCCTTGCGGATCGCCGCACGCACCCGAGACGCGGGTTCGACATTGCGGCCAAACGGCCCAAAATCATCCGAGATGTAACCCGGAATACACTCGTATCCACTGCGGCCGGTATAGGGGTAGGCGGCTTCGCCGACCCGGGGTTGACGGGCGTCGTCGAACTTACCACCTCGGGAGACCGAGATGAAATCCATACCGGCTGCGGCAAATTCCTGACCAAAAAAACTGCCGTCGGCGAGCGTTGACCCAGCATCGATGCAATCCTCGGTAAGGAACCGACAGCCGACTGCAAAATCAGAACCCACGGATTTGCGCACCGCCGTGTAGACCTCAAGCGGTAAACGCAGTCGTTGTCGCAATGTACCGCCGTAACCATCGTCCCGGTTGTTGGTGGCCGAAAGGAATGACGCCATGGTATAGGCGTGCGCGTAGTGCAGTTCAACCCCGTCGAAGCCGGCTTGCTGCGCGCGTTCTGCAGCTTGCGAGAATAACGCGGGCAGAATCTCAGGCAGTTCGGAAATCTGCGGCAGGTGGGTGTCGGTGACACGCTCCCGGTATCCCATCCGCAGTGATTCGAGTTCGCGGGGCGTGAGTACCGAGTCGAGTTCTTCCACCGGCAGGCGCGCCAGTGCTTCACGCAGTTCATGCTCGGGCCAGCCCCCGGCATTCAGTGCGTCGCGGTGTCGGTCGGTGATCTCCAGGTAGCGCTGGAAGTATGTCTCCGACGCTGGACGCCGGCGAACAGGCAGAAAGTCGATCAACTGGATAAACAGACGCGTCTGGCCGCTACTGGCATTGCGGACTTTGGCCACCAGCTCTTTGAGCCCCGGAATAAACCGGTCGTTACTGACCCGCAGCAATGGGCCGGAGGCGATGTCGCGGATTCCGGTAGCTTCGACCACCAGGGCAGCGGGGCGCCCACGGGCAAAACGCCCGTACCAGTCCAGGTTATCGGCTGTGACGAAGCCGCTGTCGGTGGCCCGCCAGGGCACCATCGCCGGTACCCAGGTCCTGGACTCCAGTTCAAGCGCCTGATAGGCGAGTGGCGAGAAAAGTGCTGAATTCGCGGCCTCGGTGGTCGAGGGCCACTCACCGGGTGCGGCCTTGTAACGGATGCGTTGAGAAGGTTTCCACATGATCGGGTCAGCCGGTTTCACGGCCAGGCGCACATTTACTATATACTCAAAATATTTATAATTAAAGTATTTATCTCATCCAACCTCACTGAACGCAGGATCTCATGAAGTCTCCGCTCAACATCGTCTGTCTTGGCGGTGGACCCGCCGGCCTTTACTTCGCCCTGCTGATGAAAAAGGGTGATCCCCGGCGGCAGGTGAGCGTCTACGAGCGTAATGCGGCCAATGACACCTTTGGTTGGGGAGTTGTGTTTTCTGACCAGACGCTGGGACACTTCAGCGAGGCAGATCCCAGCTCCGGGCAAGCTATTCTCCGCTCATTCGCCCACTGGGACGACATAGACGTGTGCTTCAGGGGTCGTACGATCCGCTCCAGCGGCCATGGGTTCTGTGGTATTTCCAGGCTTCGGTTGCTGCAGATCCTGCAGAACCGGTGTCTTGAGCTCGGTGTTGAACTGAATATGCAGCACGAGATCAGCAGTGTTACGGATTTTCCGGATGCTGATCTGATCGTTGCGGCTGACGGGTTGAACAGCGGCGTGCGGGAAGCCTTCTCGAGCCATTTCAGACCACAGATCGACGAACGCAAGAACCGATTCATTTGGCTGGGCACGCAGCGCCTCTTTGAGGCCTTCACCTTTATCTTCATTGAGACAGAGTGGGGCTGGTTCCAGGCCCACGCCTACCGGTTTGACGCCCAGACCTCTACCTTCATCGTTGAAACAACCGACCAGACCTGGCACAGGGCGGGTCTTGACGGGATGAGCGAAACCGACAGTGTCGAATTTGCGCAATCTCTTTTCGCCGACTCTCTGCAGGGGCAGCCTCTGATGTCTAACGCCGCGCACCTGCGGGGGTCCGGCGCCTGGATTAAGTTCAGGCGGGTGTCGAACCAGACCTGGGTCAAGGACAACATTGTTCTGATGGGCGATGCTGCCCACACGGCCCACTTCTCCATCGGTTCGGGTACCAAACTGGCCATGGAGGACGCGATCTCGTTGAGCCGGCTTTTCGCCGAGTCGGGCGGCGAACCGATCACTCAGGTTCTGGGTCGTTACGAAGCCGAGAGAAAGATCGAGGTACTGAAGATCCAGTCGTCTGCGCGCAATTCGACCGAGTGGTTTGAAAATGTTGAACGCTATTCCGGACTGGCACCAGAGCAGTTCGCCTACTCTTTACTGACCCGTAGCCAGCGTGTCAGTCACGAAGGTCTGCGCAGTCGCGACCGGGGGTACCTCGATACCGTCGAGAGATGGTTTGCGGCTGGGGCCGGCTGTTCGGAGACGTCGGTACCGACCCCGCCCATGTTTACCCCCTTTAAGTTGCGCGACATGGCATTGGTGAACCGGATCGTGGTCTCACCGATGGCCATGTACTCGGCAGAGGAGGGTCTGCCGGGTGACTTTCATCTTGTGCACCTGGGAACGCGGGCGCTTGGTGGTGCAGGCCTTGTGTTCAGCGAGATGACGGCCGTGTCTTCGGAGGGGCGAATCACACTGGGTTGTGCCGGAATCTGGACGGACCAGCAGGCAACGGCCTGGCAACGGGTGGTCGAATTTGTACACGGACATTCCGAGGCCAGGGTCTGTCTGCAACTTGGTCACGCGGGGCCCAAAGGCTCGACCCGTAAAGGCTGGGAAGGCATGGATGTCCCGCTGGCTGATGGAAACTGGCCGGTTGTGGCCGCCTCCGAGATCCGTTGGTCGGCAGCCAGCCAGGTGCCGCGCGCCATGACCCGGGATGATATGGGCGAGATTGTGGTTCAGTTTCGAGCCGCGGCCGAACGCGCCGCCCAGGCCGGTTTCGACATGCTGGAGATTCACGCTGCCCATGGCTACCTGTTGTCAAGTTTCATCTCGCCACTTACCAACCAGCGCTCGGACGAGTACGGCGGGTCGCTGGGCAACCGGCTGCGGTTTCCGCTCGAGGTCTTTCGGGAGGTCCGGCTGGCCTGGCCTAAGGCCAGGCCGATGTCGGTTCGAATATCGGCGACCGACTGGCACAGCGATGGCCTGACGCCCGAAGAGAGCGTCGAAGTTGCCCGGGCATTCATCGCCGAGGGCGTTGACCTGCTGGACGTGTCGACTGGCCAGACCAGTGAGGCAGCAGATCCGGTATACGGGCGGATGTACCAGACACCATTCGCTGACCGAATCCGCAACGAGACCGGAGTCGCGACCATGGCAGTAGGTAATATTTTCGAGACGGATCATGCCAATTCGATCCTGGTGGCGGGTCGCGCCGACCTGGTTGCGCTGGCGCGACCGCACCTGGCGGAGCCCTTCTGGACACTGCGTGCAGCGGTCGAACTGAACTATGATGCCCAGGCTTGGCCGGTTCAATATCACAGCGGGCGGGACCAACAACGACGCAACCTGGATCGTGCCGGACTGCTGCTGCGGCAGATCTGAGGACAGCACCGTGGGGAATATGGGACTTGATAATCGCCACGCCCTGGTTACCGGGGCCGGCAGTGGAATTGGCAGTGCTATCGCCAGGGCCCTGTCCCGGGCCGGTGCCCGCACCTCCCTTCTCGGGCGCAGTGAGGCCCGTCTCGAGGCGCTGGCGCAGGATCTGGGAGATTCGGCCCAGGTCGTAGTCGCGGACGTCACCGACCGGCCGGTGCTGGGTTCGGCGGTCCAGCAACTGGTTGATCAGTACGGGCCGGTTGAGGTGCTCGTCAACAACGCTGGTGGTGCGCTCAGCAGCCCGTTGGACAGAACCGATGATCAGGACTGGGACCAGATGATATCGGTTAATCTGACCAGCCTTTTTAATGTCACCCGGCTGCTCGTTCCGGGCATGAAATCTGTCGGTTACGGGCGGATCGTGACCATCGCCAGTACCGCGGGAATCACAGGGCATCCCTACATTACCGCGTACTGTGCTGCGAAGCACGGAGCGGTCGGCTTTACCCGCGCGCTTGCCCTCGAACTTGCCGGTAGCAGCATAACGGTCAATGCGGTGTGCCCAGGATTCACGGAAACACCCCTACTTGAACGTTCGATCGATAATATTGTCGCAAAGACTGGTCGCGATGCTGCTGTGGCGCGGGCGGAACTTGCCTGCAACAACCCGCAGGGCCGTTTCATTCAGCCTGAGGAAGTCGCCAGCTGCGTCGTGTGGCTGTGCTCAGCTGCTGCCGAATCGATTAGTGGTCAGGCGCTGGCGATCGACGGGGGGGAGACTGCCGGGTGAGTGCCAGGACTGCTAAGCACAGCACAGTAGACGGTAACGGGCGCTCGTCTGGCACAGGAAAACCGGCTCTGCGGGCCTGGCTGAGGCTGTGGTCGTGCGTCGGCACCGTTGAGCGGGTGATCCGGACCCGGTTGCACTTGGGTTACGGGATGACGCTGGCTCGCTTCGACTACCTGTCGCAGCTCTACCGTGAGCCGGCTCTTCGTCTGACCATGACCGAACTCAGTCACCGACTGATGGTTTCGGGTGGCAACGTGACCGGCCTGACGGATCGGCTGGTCACCGATGGTCTGGTGGTGCGGGAGCAGGATCCCGCCGATCGACGTGTCCAGATCATTGCTTTGACTGGGCACGGTCATGAACTGTTCACCGAGGTGGCCCGGGCCCACGAGGTTTGGATCCGTGAGTTATTGGGGTCGCTGAATTCCGAGGATGTAAAAGGGCTCAACCATACACTGGGCAGGCTCAAACACGCACTTGATGACGAGTGGATCGAAAAACGAGGAGAGTAAGCTATGGGTAGTATGCAGGATTATCAGGCACGGCATTTTCTGTGGGAGGTGTCCGGAAAGGTCGCGACGATCACCCTGAACCGGCCCGAGCGGAAGAACCCGCTGACCTTCGAGTCTTACGCGGAGCTGCGGGATGTTTTCGGAGATCTCGCGCAGGACCAGGATGTCCGGGCGGTGGTGATCACCGGGTCAGGGGGAAATTTCTGTTCCGGCGGTGACGTGTTCGAGATCATTGAGCCCCTGACCCGCAAAGATATGGCTGGTCTTCGTGCGTTCACTACGATGACTGGTGCTGTCGTCAAGGCCATGCGCCATTGCCCACAGCCAGTGATCGCAGCCGTAGACGGGATCTGTGCCGGTGCCGGCGCGATACTCGCCATGGCGTCGGATATCCGGATCGGTACACCCAGGGCGCGAACGGCTTTTCTTTTTGTTCGTGTCGGTCTTGCCGGATGTGACATGGGTGCCTGTTCTATCCTGCCGCGGATCATTGGCCACGGTAGAGCATCGGAACTTCTTTACAGCGGACGCTTCATGGAAGCCGACGAAGCTGAACGATGGGGGTTCTTCAACCGGTTGGTCGGGCCCGAACAGATGCTGGATGAGGCCGGATCGATGGCAAAGACACTGGCAGAAGGGCCGACCTTCGCCCACGCTGTGACTAAGCGCCAGCTGCACGATGAGTGGGACATGTCGATTGATGATGCCATCGACGCCGAAGCCGAGGCGCAGGCGGTGTGTATGAAGGCCCGAGACTTCCAGCGGGCGTTTGAGGCGTTCGCAGCTAAGCAGCGACCGAAATTCGAGGGCAACTGACGTGGCGGATCAGACGTTTCTTAACTGGCCCTTCTTTGAGCCGGTTCACCGCGAACTGGCCGGGACTGTCGAGAGTTGGGCCATGACTAGGGTCGAGCCGATCATACAGGCCGGTGACGACTTGGACGCGACCTGTATCAACCTTGTTCGTGCACTTGGTGAATCAGGGCTCTGTCGACGCGCTGTTGCGGACAGCGCCAGTCAGATTGACGTCCGCTCGTTGTGCTTGATTCGAGAGACCCTGGCCCGCTACTCCGGCCTTGCTGACTTTGCCTTTGCCATGCAGGGGCTGGGTGCCGGCCCCTTGTGTCTGTTTGGTTCCGACACTCAAAAAGCTGAGTTTCTACCGCCAGTATCCCGGGGTGACGCATTGCCCGGATTTGCCCTGACCGAACCCGATGCCGGCTCGAACGTCGCGGGTATCAGTACCACAGCCCGTGCTAACAACGGACACTTCATCATCGACGGTCGTAAGACCTGGATCTCCAATGGGGGAATCGCCGACTTTTACATCGTGTTTGCCCGTACCGGGGAGCGCCCGGGAACCGGTGGCCTGTCGGCTTTCATCGTGCCGGCGGATAGCGAGGGGTTGGTCATCGAAGAGCGGATCGACATCATGTCGCCGCATCCATTGGCGACCTTGCGCTTTGACTCCGTCCGGGTAGAGGCAGATCAGATGATCGGTGAGCCAGGCGGGGGTTTCAAGGTGGCTATGGCGACGCTGGACGTGTTTCGCCCGACCGTCGGTGCTGCGGCGCTGGGGCTTGCACGGCGGGCACTGGACGAGGCGTCGACTTTCTCGAAGGCCCGCCAGATCGGTGACACCCTGCTCAGTGACTATCAAATGACGCAGGCCAGTATTGCAGAGATGGCCACTGCGGTAGATGCGTCGGCATTGCTGGTCTATCGCGCAGCCTGGGCAAAAGACAACGGTGCACCCCGGGTCTCTAGGGAAGCGTCGATGGCCAAGCTGTTCGCCACCGAACAGGCGCAGCGGGTCATTGACCAGGCGCTGCAATTACACGGTGGGCAGGGCGTGCGAAGCGGGTGCAAGGTTGAGGAACTGTACCGCGACATCCGCGCGATGCGCGTTTATGAGGGGGCCAGCGAAGTTCAGAAGATCATCATCGCCAGACAGACACTTGGAAGCTGAGTGCGCACTCAGTACTTGCTGACCAATGAGTAAGAGAGGCAACGCCATGGCCAGACCTGCGGATACTTTTGCGCAGGATAATCTACCGCCGGAGGAGCTGTGGCCCGAATTTGATTTCAGTCACCCGGCCTATCGCTATCCGGATCGAGTGAACTGTGTCACGCGTTTCCTGGATCGCTGGATCGAGAAAGGGCAGGGTGAGCGAGTTGCGATCGTCACGCCGGCCGGTAACTGGACCTATCGGTATCTATACGAACGGGTCAACCAGCTCTCTCACGTGCTGGTCGATGATTACGGTCTGATTCCCGGTAACCGCGTGTTGCTGCGTTCGGCGAACAACCCGATGATGCTGGCCGCTTACCTCGCCGTGATTCGGGCCGGTGGAATCGCGGTCGGCACCATGCCGCTGCTGCGGTCTTCTGAACTGGCCGAGATCCTTGTCAAGGCCAGGATTAGCCACGCATTATGTGATGAACGCCTGCAGGAAGAACTCGAAAATGCCAGGCCGAGTGCACCAGAGCTGGAGCAAATCGGCTATTTCAATGACACGGCTGCGGCCGAGGTCGAAGAACGAATGGCCGGTAAGCCCATAGACTTTGCCCCCTACGACAGCGCCAGCGATGACGTCTGCCTGATCGCGTTCACTTCCGGTACGACCGGTAGACCGAAAGGCACGATGCATTTTCACCGGGACCTGCTGGCGATCTGTGACGGTTTCAGCCGAATGATCCTGCGGCCCGATCCGGATGACATCTTCTGCGGCAGTCCGCCGCTGGCCTTCACCTTCGGGCTCGGCGGGCTGGCGTTGTTTCCACTTGATGCAGGCGCCTCGGTTCTGCTGCTGGAGAGAGCTCCGCCGGGCGAACTCGTCAAGGCCATCGCCAGATTCTCCGCGACCATCTGCTTCACCGCACCGACTGCTTACCGGGCCATGCTTTCGGAACTGGGTCAATACGACATCTCTTCACTGCGACGGGCCGTGTCTGCCGGAGAGCACCTGCCAAGTGCGACGTTTGAGGCCTTTCATCAGGCGACCGGTATCAGACTGATCGATGGTCTCGGTTCCACGGAAATGCTGCACGTGTTTGTGACTGCCCGTGAAGAGGACATCCGCCCAGGAGCAACCGGCAGGGCACTGACTGGATACACGGTTGCCGTTCTGGCAGCCGATGGCAGCGAACTCCCGGCAGGAGAGGTCGGACAGCTTGCTGTCAAGGGTCCGACTGGCTGTCGCTACCTTGCGGACGAGCGGCAGAAGACCTATGTGCAGGATGGCTGGAACCTGCCAGGTGATGCGGCACACCTGGATGAGGATGGTTATGTCTGGTACGACGCGAGGACCGATGACATGATCGTCTCGTCGGGTTATAACATCGGCGCTCCCGAAGTCGAAAACGCCCTGTTGAAACATCCGGCTGTTTCAGAATGTGCCGTGGTTGGTAAACCGGACAGCCAACGCGGTAGTATCATCAAAGCCTATGTAGTGACTGGCGCGTCTGTGGTAGCGGGGCCGGATCTGGTCACGGTGCTGCAGGAGCATGTCAAGCAGGTCATTGCGCCGTACAAGTATCCGCGTCAGATTGAGTTTGTGGACGGGTTGCCAAAGACAGGTACTGGAAAGATCCAGCGGTTCCGGCTCCGAGAGCGGGCCGCTGCACAGGGAGAGCGCGAATGAGTAGCCAGACCATACTGCCCGAGGGCTGGCGCCGCCCCAGGGGCTATTCCAACGCGGTAGTGGCCCGGGGGCGTCAGGTCTACGTAGCGGGTCAGGTGGGCTGGAATGCCCAGGAGGAAATCGTCTGTGCTGACTTCGCCGGTCAGGCGGCGCAAGCGCTGCGCAATGTCGTGGAGGTGCTTGCCGCCGCAGATGCTGGCCCGCAACACATCGTGCGCATGACCTGGTACGTTGTCGACAAGCAGGAATACCTGGCCAGCCTTCAGGCGGTCGGCGATGTGTACCGGAAGATCATCGGTCGGTATTTCCCGGCGATGACCGCAGTGGAGGTGACCGCCTTGATTGAGGACGGAGCGCGGGTCGAGATCGAATGCACCGCCGTGGTGCCCGATCAGGAGGCCACCGGTTGATCGGCGGGTCACGGTTTCTGTCAGCATCGAGTCAAAGAGCAGGCCTCGAGGGGAGAGCGTATGTTTACTGATCGTATCGAAGGCAAGTGGATCGAGGCCTTCCAGACCGTCTTCGGTCTATGCAAGGTCGCCTCGGGCGAGCAGGTCGCGATCCTGTCAGAGACCCAGTCCCGCGCAGTCAACGTGCATCTGGCCGAACTCGCCCTGTGCGGAATGGGCGCCCGGCCGTTCCACGTCGTCATGCCCACCCCGGCGCAGAGTGCCCCGGTGCCAGTCCGCTCCACCGGTGCCTCGGGTGCACTGCAGAACAATACCGCGGCCGTTGCGGCGCTTGCACAGAGCACAATGGTCATCGATCTGACCGTCGAAGGGTTGCTGCATTCGCCTGAGTTGCCCGCCATCCTGAAAGGCGGAGCCCGGGTTCTGATGATTTCGAATGAACACCCGGAGGCACTCGAACGCCTCAAGCCTGACGAGAACCTCAAGCCCAGGGTCCGTGAGGCCGTCAAACGGGCCAAGGCGGCCAGGATCCTGAGTGTCACTTCCGAGGCCGGCAGCGATCTCGTCGCAGATGTGAGTGACTGCCCGGTCGCCGGTGTCTGGGGCTGGACGGATCGTCCCGGGACGGTGACCCACTGGCCGGGGGGCATCGTGGTTGCGTTCCCGGGACGGCAGACCGTCAATGGCCGCCTGGTCATGCAGGCCGGTGACATCAACCTGACGTTCAAGCGCTACGTTGAATCTCCTATTACGCTGACTGTAGAAAACGACTACGTGACCCGAGTCGAGGGTCCCGGTCTGGATGCACAACTGATGCGGGAATATTACGCGGCCTGGAACGACCGTGAAGCCTTTGGCGTGTCACACATCGGTTGGGGTCTGAACCACAACGCCCGTCACGAGGCACTGACCCTGTACGACCGCCACGACATCAATGGCACGGAACTTCGCGCGTTGGCAGGGAACTTTCTGTACTCGACCGGTGCCAATGAGTTCGCCAATCGCTTTACCCTGGGGCACTTCGACCTGCCGATGATGGGCTGTACAGTCGCACTGGATGGTGTGCCGGTGGTCGAGAACGGTCAACTGGTCGAGGTCTGAGGCGTTGTTACAAGTGGATTTCCAGTCCGAAGGGACAGGCCCAGCCTTGGTTTTTCTGCACGGTGTTGGCGGCGGCTCAGATGGGTTTCGGTTTCAATTGGACGTTTTTGCTGCCCAGGGTTACCGGGCAGTTGCCTGGGATATGCCAGGCTATGGGCACTCGGCAGCACTCAAACAGATGACCTTCCCAGCACTTGCTGATGCTTTGCTGTCGATGATCGACCACCTAGGGGCAGATCGAGTGCACGCTGTCGGGCATTCCATTGGAGGCATGGTGGTGCAGGAGTTCGCCCGGGATCACCAGCACCGGCTCGCCTCCATGGTGCTGGCTCAGACATCGCCGGCATTTGGCAACCCGGATGGAGATTTCCAGAAAAAGTTCGTGGCCGACCGGTTGAAACCGTTACAGGCGGGTAAAACCATGCTTGAGATTGCTCGTAGTGTAGTGCCCGATCTGGTCGCTCAGGACGCTTCTGATGAAGGTCGTGAACTGGCGGTGGCATGTATGTCCCGGATCCAGCCCGATACCTATGCGTCGGCGATGCGCTGCATTGTCACTTTCGAGGCTCGGGATAACCTCGCAAAGATCGCTGTGCCGACCCTTGTTCTGGCGGGTGACCAGGACCGCAATGCACCCGCACCGATGATGGAAAAGATGGCCTCGAAAATTCCCGGCGCTGAATATGTTTTGCTGACCGGCACAGGTCACCTGGCACCGATCGAGAATGCCACCGCTTTCAACGAGGTGGTGCTTGGATTTGTCAGGCGACACACCTGACGGGATATAGAGTCAATCGCATGAATAAAGAAGCTCTTGAGCAGTGCACCGATTCTCCGATGTTCGCTCCCGACTCTTGGGGTCTCACCGATCAGGAACGTGATCTGACGACGGTGGCCCGTGAACTGGGCCAGTGCAAGATCGCGGGACGGGCGGGACGCTATGACCGTGACGCAGAATTCCCAATGGAGAACTACCGTGATATGCACGCAGCGGGTCTGCTCGGTATCTGTATTCCTCATGCCGACGGCGGGCAGGGTGCACCCCTCAAGGCCTATGCGCTGGCCGCCGCGGAGATCGGGCGCTATTGCGGTTCGACTGCTCTGACCTGGAACATGCACGTCTCCTCCTGTCTGTGGTCCGGCGCCCTGTCGGATGACCTGGATATGGATGACGAGGTGCGCGACCGACATCACCGTAACCGTGCTGTGCACTACCGGCGGATCCTCGACGATGGCGCGATCTATGCGCAGCCTTTCTCTGAAGGTGGCGCCGCTGCGGCCGGGGCTGTTGCCTTTGGTACTACGGCCAGCCGCACTGACGGTGGCTGGAGGGTCAATGGCCAGAAGATATTCGCCTCGCTCGCCGGCAGTGCGGATTTCTACGGTGCGCTGTGTACGGAACTCAAGCAAGAAGACGATCGGCCCAGTCGGCGCAATACCCTGTATTTGGCGATCCCGGCTGACGCGGATGGTGTCAGCGTGACGGGCGATTGGGATCCGCTGGGTATGCGTGGTACCGTTAGCCGGACTCTGCTGTTCGAGGATGTCTTCGTGCCAGAAGGCTCGGAGCTGATGCCGGCTGGCGTCTACTATCAGGCCGCGAGTCAGTGGCCCCACATGTTCCTGACACTGACACCCACCTACCTGGGGCTGGCCCAGGCGGCCTATGATTTTACCGTCAGGTATCTGCGCGGCGAAGTGCCGGGTGCGGCACCGGTCAAGCGGCGCATGTATCCGACCAAGCAGCTGGCGGTGGCCCAGATGCGGGTCATGCTGGAGCAGACCAAGTCGATCTGGTTCCAGGTCATGAGCGAGGCCCGACGCAACCCCAGTAAGGAACAGCTGTTGCGTGCGTATGTGGCTCAGTACTCCGTCATGGAAAACGCGAATGAGCTGGCCCAGCTGGCGATCCGAACCTGCGGCGGCCAGGCCATGCTGAAGAACCTGCCGCTGGAGCGGATCTATCGCGACTCGCGCTGTGGCTCGCTGATGCTGCCGTGGACCGCTGAATTGTGCCTGGATAAACTGGGCCGGGGGGCGCTGTACGAGTCCGGTGAGACCGATGATCCATGAACCAGGATCTCAGTCAGTGGATCGAGAGCCATGCGGCCTTTGTTCCCGGCAAGACTGCAATTCGTTTCGAAGACCGTGACATCAGCTACGCTGAATTGCTGGCGCAGGTCCAGAACACTACAGGGGTTCTGAAGAATACTCACGGTGTTGGCTGCGGCGACCGTATCGCGTATCTAGGCCTCAACTCACCAGAACTGCTGATCCTGTTGTTTGCCTGTGCCCGGCTGGGTGCGATGCTGCTGCCGCTGAACTGGCGACTTGCGGCTCCTGAACTCGCCTATATCCTGAACAACGCAGCACCGCGACTGCTGGTCTGTGATGACGAGTATTTTCCTGTCGCTGAGAAGCTGGGGGGCACGCGGCCGGAGTGGACACTCTGTGATCACGATGATCTGGCTGCTAAGGATCATGCTGTCGGTTGCGGCGAGTGCGATCCTCAGGTCGGCCTTGCGTCCCCCATCCTGCTGGTCTATACCTCCGGAACCACCGGGCGTCCGAAGGGTGCGGTCCTGACCCAGGAGGCGGTCCTGTTCAATGCGTTGAACAGCGTCCACATGCATGATCTGGATGTCACTGATCACATCCTGACTGTTTTGCCCATGTTTCACGTGGGTGGCCTGAACATCCAGACCACCCCCGCGCTTTACGTCGGGGCAACCGTCACGCTGCACCGGCGCTTCGACCCCGGGGCCGTGCTGGCGGGTATACGGACGCTGTGTCCGACCCGCCTGGTACTGGTGCCGGCGACCATCATGGCGTTGGCCGGTCACCCTGAATGGGGAGCGACCGATCTTTCCTGCCTGCGATCAGTGACGACGGGGTCAACGATCGTGCCGCGCTCGATCATTGCGCTTTTTCACGATCGTGAGGTACCCGTGATCCAGAATTATGGACTAACAGAAACAGGCCCTGTTGCACTTTACCTGCGTGTCGAGGACGCCTTCGGACATGTCGGATCAACCGGTCGCGGTGCACTACATACGCGCCTGCGGATCGTGGACGAAGAGGGCAAGTGTGTGGCGCGCGGTGTGTCCGGGGAGTTGTTGCTCCAGGGGCCGAATGTTCTGTGCGAGTACTGGGGCGATCAGGCTGCGACTGAAGAAGCGCTCCAGGAGGGTTGGTTTCGGACGGGCGACATCGGCTACCAGGATGACGAGGGCTATGTTTATATCAATGACCGTAAGACAGACGTGGTGATATCGGGTAGTGAGAACATCTATCCTGCCGAGCTTGAACAGGTGCTGGATGGGATTGAAGAACTGGTTGAAGCGGCGGTGGTTGGTATGCCGGACCGTCGCTGGGGAGAGGTGCCCGTGGCGGTCGTTGTTATAGAGCCCGGCAAGGCGCTAGACAAGCAGGCGATCTTGTCGTGCTTCGAGGGTCGCCTGGCAAGGTTCAAGCACCCCAAGGCCGTGGTGCAGATCGATGCACTGCCTAGAAATGTGATGGGCAAGGTTTTGAAGCACGACTTGCGGGCCTCGCTCGCCGATGGCACTTTGTTGCCGTCGTGATTTACGGGTCCAGCTGTTGCATGGGCCTGTCTTATAAGTGGAATTGTTAGGAGCCAGTAAACATGGGTGAGAAGCTCTCGATCACACTGCTGGGTACCGGATGCCCTTCGGTCAGCACGACTCGCTATGGGCCAGCCAATCTCGTCCACTGCGGTGAGATGACGTTGCTGGTCGACGTCGGGTCTGGTGCCACCCAGCGCCTGGTGGGTTGCGGCACCAGCGGTGCCGCAATAGATGCCTTGCTGATCACCCACATCCACACAGATCATCTGGTCGATCTTTATCAGTTCATCATCACTTCCTGGCACCAGAATCGGGACCGGAAGCAGGTGATCTACGGGCCACCCGGGATACGCGATTTCGTCGATGCAACCATGGCAGTGTGGGCCAGTGAGCGGGAGCTGCGAATCAGATGGGAGAAACGCGCTTCACTGGCCGCCTTCGATATAGAGGTACATGAACTCGACAACGAAGGTTTGATTCTGGACCAGGCCGGTGGCCGCGTCAGCGTAGTAATGGTAGAACACCAACCGGTCGAGCCCGCTTTCGGGTTTGTCTTTGAGGCAGGTGACAAGAAGCTCGTTGTGAGTGGGGATACCCGCTACTGCGACAACCTGGTGCGGGCGGCACAGGGTGCTGACCTTGTGGTTCACGAGGTCTTTGTTCATGGGCAGATGCCGGTGAAAGGCACTCGGACGAAGGAGGGCCTGGCCAACGTAGCCGCCTACCATACGGCCAGCACTGATGTGGGAAAAGTTGCTGCCCGGGCTGGTGCGGGCTGCCTGTTGCTGACCCATATTGTGCCCCCTGATGCCGACCGGCTCCGTTTGCTGAGCGAGGCCCGTGCTGAATTTGACGGTCCAGTCATCGTGGGCGAGGACCTGATGACGGTTGACCTTGTTGAATGTACCGTTTGCCATGGCAACGTGACTTTTGCCCTGCCGTCTGTGAAACCGGGCAAGAGAACCGGATAGGCCTATATCTTGTCGGTTCTTGAACCCGGACTGTCGGCAGCGGTCGATGATGAGATAGTGTGCCTCTGGTCTGGCGCTGCTGTCGTCGGAGAAGGTCCTATCTGGATTGCAGAGCAAGGCGCTCTGTACTGGGTCGATATCGATGGTTGCCGCGCCCACCGTTATACGCTGACGAACGCTAACGTAACCACCTGGTCACTGGTGGAAAAAACGGGTTGGCTACTGCCGTGCGAAGGGCGCAGCGAATTCATCGCCGGCTGCAAGTCCGGAATCTATCTTATTGACCTTGATTCCGGTGAGCGAACATTTCTCTTTGATCCGGAACCTAACTTGCCGGGTAACCGGTTCAATGATGCCAAGGTGGATCCAGGAGGGTATATCTGGGCAGGTTCGATGAACGATGGTGGTGATGAGAAAACCGGCTGGTTGTATCGCATCGAATCAAATCTTATTTACAGTCGATGCGACGGCCCCTACGCGGTGACCAATGGCCCAGCGATTTCCCCCGATGGCAGTGTGCTTTATCATGTTGACACACTCGGCGGCACGGTTTACGCATGCGATAAGCAAAAGGATGGTACGCTGAATAACCGCCGGGTGTTCGCTCAGATAGATCCGGTGCACGGTAGTCCGGATGGGTTGACAGTTGATACGCTCGGATACATCTGGCTAGCCCACTTTGGTGGCAGTCGAATCACACGAATCGCGCCAGATGGCAAGATAGAGAGTGTAG
>PBDS01000042.1 GCA_002718155.1 Pseudomonadota bacterium | reverse complement strand
GGGATGTTCGCCACCTTCATGCCGAAACCGACTATCGGTGACTGGCGATCGGGCGCACACATGAATACGTCGATGCAACTGGTCGATAAACCGGGGGAGAATATTTTTGAAGGTTCAAACGGTAACTGGGGCGATTCCGTATTCGGCGCTGTAGGTGGATTGTTGCGACACGGCGGCGCCCTGACGGCGATTGCCTGTTCAACGGTGAATTCCTATAACGGTCTAGTTCCCCGGGTAGGCGGTTTTGAAGGCGGCACAGTCACCTGGGCGCCAACACACATGACCTATGGCTATAACAACCGTTCAGCTATGTTACGCCTGCCACAAAGCCGGTTCGCCATCGAAAATCGAGCCGCCGACATGTGCATGAATTCGTACCTTGCGCTGGGCCTGTCTGCCGCCGCAATGACTGAAGGCATCGTAAATAACTATGATGCGGGTAACCCGCTCAATCAGGACCTTTACAGCATGAGCAAGGATGAAATCGAACGTTCCGGTGCACAGCGACTGCCGAGAAACCTGCTGGAAGCGCTGGAGATTCTGCGTACTGATGACCTGGCACGCACTGTACTGGGCGATGACATAATGAACTCCTACCTGACCTACAAATCTGACGAGTGGGAACGTTACCATCAGGCCATCACCGACTGGGAGGTGGCGGAATACCTGCGCCTCTACTGAGTAAGTGCTGGCCTCGGCACGATAGTGAAACACTCATTTGCACATCGCCATCTGGAACCCCGGCAGATCATCTGTACCAGGTATGCTACGGAGAGTCGGACATGAACCATGATCAGTCTGAACCGCTTGAACATTTGCAAGGCTTTGAGCTGGACAGCGCCGGCAAACCCGGCGAGGACGCGGTTCAGACTTACGAGCGCGATGGTGTTGTATGCCTGCGCAACGCGTTCAGCCAAGAATGGGTTGAGCAGGGCCGGCGTGCGGTTGCTACCGTGATTCGAACCCGATCCCACAGTAACTTGCACTCTGCTCACCAGGAGGAAGGGCAATCAGGTAATTTTTTCTTCGATACTTTTCTGTGGAAGCGACTGCCATCGTTCCAAAAGTTCACTTTTGAATCACCTGCTTCGGAGCTCGCCCGAAAGGTGATGCGCTCACGCTCCCTACTGCTTTATTTTGACATGGCCATTGTCAAGGAGCCTGGCACCCGTGCACCCACACCGTGGCACTATGACGAGGCCTACTGGCCAGTGTCGGGAACCCAGGTGTGCAATATCTGGGTGGCACTGGACCAGGTTCCGGTCGAAACGGCGCTTCGTTTCGTGCTTGGTTCGCACAAGCTGCATGACGATTACCGGGCGGTCGATTTCTTCTCGTCAGAAAGCATGCCGGGCCATACTCGGCCAGAACCACCCCAATGGGACCTCCTCCCTGGTGATCATCGAATTGCCTGCGCTCCGATGAACCCCGGTGACTGTGCCATCTTGAACTTGCGCACCCACCACAGTGCGCCGGGCAACCTGCAACACAGCAACCGTCGACGGGTGATCTGCACACACTGGTTTGGCGATGACGCAAGATTCAACGACAAGCCCTGGGAATGTAATCCGGACGAACGGGGTGAGGGACTGGTGGACGGTGGGCCGCTTGAATGTGCGACTTTTCCCCGGGTGCATTGAACCCTTGAAGTAGACAGGGTCTGTGGCCGGAACCTGCACTATTTTCTGATTGTCGGCGGTTAGCCTCTAACCTCCCATTTGCGATTTAGGAAGACGTATCGGGTACGCCTGCCTGATCTTTGCATCGACTGACTCGCCGAAAAAATTTGGGAAGTACGAGCCGAGAATCTCATCAACAACCTCGCGACTCCTGGAAAACAGATCTCGTGAGCCATCTTGTTCCCATTTGTCTGTTGGCGTGCGATCCATCAATGTCGGGTAGACATATTCACTTTCCATGTAGCTCAGCGTCTGGCTGTTCCCAAGGAAATGGCCAGGATCAATGGCACTGTTGTGAATGACGTCAACCGAAAGCGTGTCGTCGGAAACTTCAATACCGCGCAGGGATCTTGCAATCATTCCGATCGCGTCATTGTCAATGACCATAGATTCAAAACTGCAGCCCATCAAACTGCCCATCATCCCGCCGAATTCACAAAGTCTGTTCGCGCCGGCGTGGGCGGCCAGAGTATAGGTCAGCGCCTTCTCATACCCGTATTGTGCGTCAGGGATCTTTGCGTCCGTCATGCCGCAACCAACACTGGTAGGAAGGTTGTAGTAGTTACCCATTTGAATGGCTGCAGCCGCGACGAGTGCCTGTTCACCGCTGCCGCCAGTAAAGGATCCGGTTCGCAAGTCCGTGATGAAGGGCCAGGCCGCAAAGGTCATGGGGCAGCCTGGTGAGATCAGGTTGACGATAACAAGACAGGCCAGGGTCTCTGCCACGACCTGTGCAAGAATGCCTGCAAGAGGCGCCGGAGCAGTCGCCCCGGATTGGGGTGCCACAGCGATGTCACTGGTCAGCCCCATCTTGCTGGTTTCGATCAGAAGCTCAAGATTCTCGCGCCCGAACCTGAGGGGAGACACGATGGGGCAGCCACCAAAGATAACAGAAGGATTTTTCAGAAAGGTCCCCGCTCCGCCTGAAGCCAAGTCGAAAAGCCCGATGGCGGGCTTGATGTTATCGCGGTTCCTGAAGGTCACGCAGGCCGGCTTCTCACTTCCTGCCAGAATGGCGTAGACCATATTCATGTCATGTTCGTAGTCGTCCGGAACATCTGTGGCTAAAACCGTGTCACCCAGCATGTGGACATTGTCGAGCTTGTCAACGAGCCGCGTAAAATCATAAATATCCTGAAGCGTGGAGGGTCGATACGTTTTGGTCTCAGCATCAAAAGTCGTGACCGCTGTGCCTGAGTTGGAGAAATAGACACTGTTTTTTGTGCAGTGAATGTCATCTTTACCGGCACGGCTCCCGCGGGCATATACAAAGTATTCATTGGCCGCTCCAGAAATAACATCCTCGACCAGGCCGGGTGGAAAACACAAACGCCCGTGATCGTTCTGCAAGGCTCCTTTAGGCAGTACAAGATCAAGAAGCTCTTCGGTCGGGTCGGCAATGCCGGTCTGTTCAAGGATACTCAGCGCGGCCCGATGCACCTTCTCCACATCCACATCAGGCAGCGGTTGATAACGTCCCCCTTCTATGCCTGGCCAGATGGAAGTCGAATTCGAGCTCATCGCTCGCATCTCAAGCCGGGCGTTACGCCCCCGCCCCTTGCGGCGGTTAGTGAATGTGGCTTGCCGGGTCATTCCTCCACTCCCAAAATTGGTTCAGCTGAACTGCTCAATAATGAATGGCCACGGCTATGTTGGCAATATGAAGGATTTTCTTTCACCGTCAGATTCAGTCGAATTTTATCCGAGATGGATCGCACTAGCGTTGGCACAAAACACATGACTCGGATTGACCAAGACAGCGCGTCATAGTTTTGGGAATTAATAGAGGATCGTCCGAATTGAAGGCCGAAAAGAACGCCAGCAGAGGATCTTTCCAAGTCTTGCGAAACGTGACCTGATCACTTCTCAGCTTTCAGGGACAGTTTTCTGGGCGAGTCGCCGAAACAAAACAGCACTGGTCGCGCCCAGCACCAGCCAGAAGATAGCATTGACGATCACAGCCACCAAGTAAAACCTGTTGGCCAGGATCTCTGGAGCGAGGCCAGTGTAGACATCCGGATACGGTGCACCGATCAGGTGAGGAACTGGAAGCAGTACTGCCCCCAGCACCTTGAACATCCAGTGGGGCCCAAGAAACAGTAGCAACAGACCCACACCCGTGCAGGTCACAGTCAATACCCACCAGAGTTGCCGGGCCTCCAGTGCCACAACTGCGTCTCCGGGAATCCCAGGTGGCAAGCCTATGGCCGGCGCCAGAAAAAAGGTCACATAACCACCCATTCCCCAGGCCAGTCCCTGGGCCCAGGTCACCGGAGATCGCAGCGCATAGATCGCAGACAGCAACAGCCCGAACCCGATTCCGATACCGACGTTGGCGAGGGCAGTCCACCACAAACGATACCTGTCGCTCGCAGCGTTCGGGTCGTAGTGGTGATGCTGGCTGGAGGATTCTTGGTCTAACGTAGGCGCACCGATGGAATTTTCGTAGGTCTCTGCCTCGACGATGATGGGCAGGACACCAAACATCTGGATTCCGGTCAGAACAAGCCCGGATACGAGTCCGGCCAGGCAGGCCGAGAACACGATCCGTCGGAGAACTGCCAAGCGGGCGTTAATTCAGTGGCAGGGAAACGCCGCAGAGTGGCGGGTATCGTGGGCTGCGTGATGCAGCGCATCGTGGTGAGCAAAGCCGACACCGTAGAGAATCACCCCGGCAAGGAGTACTGCGGCCGCTGACGGCCACCAGCGTAGCGGCTTTATCAGAGCGATGCTTTCAACAGATGGGTGAACGCTGTTCATGGCCCCTAAGCTTTGTCGATTAATTTTTCAAATCATCCCTTACCAGATCCAAGCATAACAGACCACATGGCCAGCACTCCAGTGGCGGCGACTTCCCGGCAGGCCGGGGCTAGAATACCCGGACATTGTGCTTCGTAATTTTCTAGACGTCAGACCGGCGATGGTCAGCGACCTTTACACAAAATAGCGATGTTCGGGCTCACCATCCAGATATTCGATAAGTGTCAGGTTCTTATTGTTCGCGACACAGTGGTGGCAGCAGTCCAGCCTGGGCCTGACACGAAAGAAGTTCTCCTTCGACTCAAACCAGAGATCACGGAAACGCTTGTCTCGTAGCGATCCCAGGCAACCCTCACTGGTATAGGCCTTGTCCTGGCAACTATACAAGTTGAGGTCGGCGCCGATCACTGTCAGCATTTGCTGGTACGGACACCAGTCATATTTCTTGTCGAATTTTTCGTCCAGATGATGATAGGCGTTGTANATCTCGAACGAGTCCTCCCGGAACTCCAATGCCTTGCGAGCCACCACCTCGCGCACAAGGTCAATATAGGGAGAGTGATAGGCATTGTTTTCATGGCCANTGTTGCTGATCACACATGGCGACACTTTGACACTTTCCACTCCATTGTCGCGTAACCGCTCGAGAAGTTCCCCAATATGTGTCACATTCATCTCATCGATAATCAGGCTCACGCCCAGATGACATGCACCACCGAGACGTGAAAAAGCCGCGAGGTTTTTCATCAACCGGGTAAATGCTCCGACTCGAACTCCCCGGTAGCGCGTATAGCTCTCATCATCCCAACCATCAAGTGAGATTCGTAACCAAGTACCATGGCTCGAAAAAACCTCTGCTATTTCACCTTCCAACTTCGCCCCATTGGTCAGCGACGCAAAGTGGATCGAACTCCCGGCCAACCATTTCACCACAGAGAGCAATGGCTTGTAGTAAAAGGGGTCGCCACCTCCACTGAACGTGACTGCTTGCACGCCCATCTCGTCAAGATCTTCGAGGATCTGGAACATCTTGACTTCGGGAATCTGGTCCCGCGCGTCCATTTGTGCTCCCAGCTGGAGATTGTCTGACCGGTAGGCACAGTAATGGCATCGGTGAGCACAGACATTGGTGGGCTTGATCCGCACGTGCACAGGCGGCAGTAACCTTGAACAGGCACGTGGAAGACTATCCAGCTTCTCCGGAAACCGGAACATCTTGTAGGTTGTGTAGCGCCGGGACATCAGTTTAATCGTCAGCGCCTTAGCATTACTGATCTGATCGCTCGAACAGGTATGTTTGCCTGAGTCCCCAGTTGTGAAACAGATTCTGCCCACTCTCCAGACAGAGAACTAGATGGCTTGAAAAAACAGCCAACTCCCAGATCGTGGGATCAAGCCTGTAAAGACCCACCACCGGCATAAGACCTGTAATGTGGTTATTGATACCTCTGTTCCATTTGCTGGATTTTCTGCGCCCGGTGTTCAGCGGGCAGAAACATCGCAACTCCGAAAACGAAGGAAAGCAGCATCAGGCCCACCAGTAACCAGACAATACGGCGGTTTGACTGCTTACCGCAGCTCAGCACATCTGTTTTATCGGCCACTGATGGTTCTGCCGTCGAAACGGTAGGGTGTCCAGTCGGCTGGCACCGCAACGGGAAAGGTGTCGAAGTTCTGTGGTGGTGGTGGCGACGCAGTCTCCCACTCGAGCGATGGCGAACCCCAGGGATCGCGACCGGCGCGTGGCCCTTTTAGCCCACGGGCCCAGGCAATCAGAGTCACCAGAATACCGGCAGCCAGGATGAAAGCACCTACCGTTTCAATCACGTTTAGATTTATCCACGCCTCGATGGGTGGATAGTCAACGTAGCGCCGCGGCATTCCCATGAGGCCAACTACCATCTGGGTGAAGTAAAGTACGTTCGACCCGATCATCATCATCCAGAAGCTGATCTTACCCAGTGTCTCTGGAAACATACGACCAGTTACTTTAGGGTACCAGTAGTAAACACCGCTGAAAGCCGCAAAAGTCATCGCCATTCCGAGGACATAGTGGAAATGACCGACAACGAACTGTGAGTCGTGTACGTGGATATTGAAGGCAGGTAGCGCCAGCGGGATACCGGTGAGACCACCGATCAGAAACATGAAGATTCCCCCCAGTGTGAACAGCATGGGTGTATTGAAATGGATTGCGCCTTTGTGCAGTGTCGCAACCCAATTAAAGATCTTGATACCAGTCGGTACCGCGATCAACACTGTCGTGAACGACATGAATACGCGTAACCAATACGGCATGCCGGAGGAAAACATGTGGTGTGCCCAAATAAAGAATCCCAGGCCGGCGATTGACCACAGCGCGTAAAGCATCGACTTCTGGCCGAAAATAGGCTTTCGCGACATCGTCGAGAGGACTTCCGAGAACACTCCAAAACCGGGCAATATCATGACGTATACCGCCGGGTGTGAGTAGAACCAGAAAAGATGCTGGTATAAGACCGGATCACCACCTTTCGCCGGATCAAAAAATCCAGTTCCCAGATACCTGTCCAGAAACAACATGACCACTGCGCCGACAAAGGACGGCACGCCCAGGAGCTGAACGACAATGGAGGCCATCAGGCCGTGCACCACAAGATTCATACTGCCCAGTGTCATACCTGGGGCACGCATCTTGAGCACCGTAGTGATGAAATTGACCCCAGTACCGAGTGTGGACCCAGCAATCAGGATCACAATCAGGACGTAGAGTGCAGTGGGACCGGCGTTAGGATGCACCGAGAAGGGCGGATAACCCGTCCACATCATCTTGATGTGCTGGCCGGGTATCAGTGTAATCAGGACCAGCACACTGGCTGTAAAGAAAAACCAGTACGACAACTGGTTGAGCCTGGGGAAGGCTACGTCACGGGCGCCGATCAGGATCGGAACAAGGAAGTTGGTAAAAGCTGCCCAGAACGCAATTGCCCACCACAGCAGCAGTACCGCACCGTGACCGGTGAGCAGATAGTTGTAGAGGTCTGGACTGACGTATTGTAGGCCGGGCTGGGTCAGTTCCAATCGGATCACCATACCCATCAGTCCGGCTACGACGAAGAACAACAACGATGTCAGCCCGTAAAGAATGCCTATCTTCTTGTGGTCAGTGGTTAGGAACCACTCGCGAAAGCTGGCCCGAAACCAGGGCGTGGCGACGGCTTCTTGCATCGGTTGATCTCCTGGGTTTACTAGCGTATTTGTTGTTCAGCCGGATTGGCTGAGCCACTCGTCAAACTCTTCGGCTGTAAGAACCTTAATAGTCGCGAGCATGTAAGCGTGTGCCGTACCGCAGTACTCTCGGCAATAACCGCGGTATTCCCCGGTCTCATTGAACTGGAACCACATCTCGGTCACGCGCCCGGGGACCGCGTCTTCCATAACCTTCGCTTCAGGGATGTGAAATGCATGAATCACGTCTTTGGAGGTCAGTAACAACTTGACCGGCTTACCCACCGGGACATAAAGCTCAGCCAGTGACCGCTTGCCATTCGGATACTCGAATTGCCAGCTCCACATCATGCCTTCGGCTTTCACCGGCAGAGAATTCGCTGGGGGAGTGCGCTGTTCGGTATAAAAAGCCACGCTCTGTACGGCCAGATAGATCACGATGATAAGCGGGATTACGGTCCACAGTACCTCGATTCCATGGCCACTTTCCTCAACAGCACCCTGCTCGTTGGTAGCCGGACGGTAGCGATAGCGATACAGGAAATAAAATATCGGCACAGCGACCACCAGGTAGATACCGACAGCCACACTCAGCCAGATGCTGAACATCTGGTCCCAATAAGGTGCCGGGTAGGCTAGTGGTATGGCCGGGGCAACTGCCGAAGCGGCTTCAGCAACAGAAATCATCTGCATCATTGCTCTCCTTTGGAGTCTCTTTTGAATGCAAGGGTCACTAGCCCGGCAATACCTAGAACACCGATTCCGGCACCACCAAAGATGAGTGTCGGATGCAGCACATAGCGGCTACGAGAGGCGTCGAACTGAAAACAGGTCAGTTTGACAGTATCGAACAATTCATTCATACGCGGCACGCGGTTCCTGCTCTCGATGAGTGCAAGCTTGATATCCTGTTCACGCGGTTCGGTACCATGCAGGTAGCGCATCACTTTTCCGTCCGGGGACAGAAACACGAGTACCGCCGGATGCAAAAACGCCTGATCCGACTCGGAGAAAAAAAACTTGAATCCGACTGATTCAGTCAGGCGTGCACTCTCCTCACTGGAGAGCAATCCGAAAGCCCAGTTCGTCGGCACTCGCTTAAGAGTGTCACGGGTACGAGCCAGGGTCGCCAGTGTATCTTTGGCATCGAACGATAGAACGATCACCCGGTGATCGGGCAGGTCCATATCGGACAACACCTGGGATAGGTTCTGGATCGTCAATGGACAGGCACTACCACAGGTATAGTAGGCCAACGCAAGAATCGTCGGTTGTTCAGCAATGAGTTCAGAAAGACGCCTGGTGCCGGATCGCGTCACGATCGCAACATCCGGAACTTTCTGGCCCAGGTGAAGACCTTCTTCTACGCGCAGTAATGCCGGGTCAAGTTCATCCTGCTCCAATGGGCGGTTGTGAGCAGCTGATGGTGCAGCGCAAGCCAACGCTGCTGCCATCACCAGGAAGCGAAATCTCAAGACGTGCTCCCGATCAGGTAAACGTTAGCTGCCACCAACAGCCACATGATGTCCACGAAGTGCCAGTACAGGGCAGCGCCCCGATAAAAAGTAACTTGATTAAATTTCATCAGCCCGCCCGCGACAACACCAAACAGGAGCAGATGACTGGCTAGCCCGACGATGACGTGTGAAGTGTGTACACCGGTCAGCCCATAAAAAGTCGTGCCGTAGATATTGGAGCCAAGGGTAAACCCACCAGCAGCAAGGTGGCTCCACTCGCCGATATGTAACACCACGAACAAAGAGCCGAGGGCGAATGTCGCAAACAACCAGAACATCGCCAGGCCACGCCGATCTCGCTCGAAGGCGCGCTGCGATAACATGATCGTAGCGCTTGAGGCCCACAGAATTACAGTAAGCCAAAGGGCAAACATCTTGTCGAGGTCGGCTGGGATAAAACTCGCCCACTGATCGGCATGGTTAATGCGCCCTAGCCAGAACGCAACGAACACCGTGCCAAAAATGACCACCTCTGAGACGATAAAGGCCGCGACAGCAATTGGTCCGAGCCCTTCCTCGGTTCCATGCTGAAAAAACTCCTTGGCCCAACCAGCAAACCCGACGGCCAGTAGAGCAAGTGATCCACCGCCGAGCACGACACTAACCATCGGCATCTGCCAGACGAAATAGGCTAGTACGGTCAACGGTGTTAACAGGACACCGAGGCCAACAAACATCGGCCAGACACTGGTTTCGTGCTCGGATTGATAGGTTGCTGCGTGCGCCATGCCGTGATTCCTTTGTGCGATTCCGATTTGGTCCGGATGCGGTCGGTAGGGACGGAGCATGATTTATCGTGTGTGACGCCGGAGAGTCTTGATCTGTGTCAGATAAGAAAAACCCTGGCTATAAGCCGCGGTGATATGCCGATGAGGTTTGACTTGGATCAATAAGCGGGTTGCGGTCACTGGTTAGGGTCACTTCGCATTTCGAAACGGTGACAGGCACAGCCAGATGCTCCTACCATTGCGTAGAGAACCCAGATTTTCGATACAAGTTGTCAACGATGCAGGATGCAGGTTGTCGATGAAGAGACTAACTGCGGTTGACCCTAGCAAGGCCAACCGATCCATCCGGCTGCAGACAGAACCCGGATACCACTGACGACTGGCCGGTCCGCCCAGGTGTTCCAACTTCAGCTCCTTGCCCTCTGGATGATGGCCAGTCATATATGACCGCCGCACAGAATCGAATCTGTTTTGAACCCGAGTTGATCCAGCGTTACGACTCGCGGGGCCCGCGTTATACCTCATACCCACCCGCCGATCACTTCTCTGACTGGTTCACCGAGAAACACTACCGTGAGATCGCCACCAAAGGCAACGAATCACCGATACCGCGGGCTCTATCGCTTTATCTGCACATTCCGTTCTGCAATACGCTGTGTTTTTTCTGTGCCTGCACCAAGATTGTTACTCGAAATTCTGCGACAGTGGAGAAATACCTCGAGCACTTGTGCCGGGAAATTCAGATCCAGGGAGCGCTTTACGATGACGATCGCGAGGTTGTACAGCTGCACCTGGGCGGCGGTACACCGACTTTCCTGAACACCACCCAGATCGAACGCGTACTCCGCCAGATCGAACGAAGCTTCTCCCTGTCCAAGGAGCCGGATCGTGAATTTGCCATCGAGATAGACCCGCGCACTGTTACGCCCCAATCACTGGAGGAGCTACAACAACTGGGATTCAACCGCATCAGCCTGGGCGTACAGGATTTCAATCCCAAAGTACAGGAGGCCATCCACCGCATACAGTCACCAGAAGAAACCCTGCAACTACTCCAGCACGCCCGGGAAATCGGTTTTCATTCAACCAATGTGGACCTCATCTATGGGCTTCCATTTCAGTCTGTCGAGACATTCAACCGGACGCTCGACCTGTTAATGACGGCACCACCAGACCGGCTGTCGGTGTTCAATTACGCCCACCTACCCTGGCGGTTTCCAGCTCAACGCCGAATTCATGAAAAAGACCTGCCGAGCAGTCAAGAAAAACTGCGTATCCTGGAAACCTGTATTCACTGGTTGACCGAAGCCGGGTACAGCTACATCGGCATGGACCACTTCGCCCGACCCCAAGATTCCCTTACCAGAGCCCAGTTGGACGGTACTCTAGGTCGAAATTTTCAAGGCTATTCCACCCATGCAGACTGCGATCTGGTCGGAGTCGGTGTCAGCGCCATCAGCCAGGTGGAAAATTGCTACAGTCAGAATCTGAAAGAACTTGCCCCCTACCACAGAGCAGTAGAGAAAGGGCGTTTGGCTGTGGATAGAGGTTATCGGCTTTCTGGTGACGATCAGATTCGCCGGCGTGTTATAGACCATCTGATATGTTTCGGCCGGGCAGATCTTAAAGCGATCCTGGCACCTAGTCAGCTTGCGCCAAAAACCTATTTTGTCAGCGAACTCGCTGCGCTCAACATCATGGCCACTGACGGGCTCCTGTCGGTAGATGAAGAATCCAACATTCAGGTGACGCCGGCTGGGCGCTTTCTGATCCGCAACATCTGCAGGGTGTTTGACCGCTATGCTGCCGTCGCTGACAGTGAGTCGAAGTATTCCCGGGTGATCTGACGCCACCCTGACCTGCAATCGTCTGCCAGGCCCGGTTCCAGTTCAGGCGAGGTTTCGCTCAGGCAGGCTTCCGGCACAGCCATCAATTCCATCGCGCAAGGCGTCGAAATCATGAACGATGATGGTTCGCCCATTAACCGAAGCGATCTTGCTCTCCTTTAATCGTTTGAACAGGCGGCTAACGGTTTCTGCTGCCAGACCCAGATAATTCGCAATATCGTGGCGGGACATACTGAGTCGAAATTCATTCGCCGAAAACCCCCGCTGCTGGAAGCGCATGGACAGGCTGACCAGAAAAGTTGCCAGCCGTTCGTCGGCGCTACGACGGGAGAGTAGAAGCAGCATGGATTGATCTGAGTTGATCTGCCGAGCCATCAGTCGATCGAGTTCACGCCTGAGGCTTGGAATATTACTGCTCAATTCCTCTATCGAGTCGAGCGGCAACTCACAGACATTACTGCGTTCAAGTGCAACCGCTGAACAGGAGTGATTGTCATCAAATCCATCGAATCCGAACAATTCACCCGGCAGATAGAAACCGGTGATCTGGTTCTCACCATCCTGCGTCGATACCAACGTCTTCAACGACCCTGATTTGACCGCATAGAGTGCAGTAAATCGATCACCGGTTCGATAGAGCGGCTCATCGCGGCTCAGAGGGGGGCGCTGATCCACCATGGTCTCAAAACGACCCATATCATCCGGGCTGACACCACGAGGCAAACACAGTTCCGCGAGAGAACAGTCTTTGCAGGTCAGTCTGATCGGCCCATTGCCTGGAAATTCAGCAACGTCAACCATCGGCATGCCTACTTTTCTTGTAATTAGCCAGAAGTATACACGGTATTTTTTGCCGACGGCCCGCTGAACATCCGAGAGATCAGTGAATTTTCAATAAAGTGAAGATTTCGTCGGATCTTCTGTGTTCGCTAGAAAACGGCCCCTTCTTGATCTACATCAAGTTGCTAAGTCGGTATTTCGGGCAACTTGAACTGTTAGCTTTCAAGCGCTCACACACAAACGTCAGGAGAGACTCATGGATAGTATTTCAGACGGGCACAGAATCATTTGGATGATCTCAGCCTCCATCGCAGCTGTTGCAGTAATCGCCCTGACCCTCACAGTAATCAAATGGGCCGCGGCGTAACGCTCGATCGGCCAGATCGAATCTGATCATCTTTGGGGACCGTTCCCCTTTTTTCGAAGCTTGTCGTCAGGCGCTAGCCCGGTCTCTCCCAGCCTTTGCCCGCTCCACAACGCAGGCATCGCTGGTTCAGGAACACCTCCTGCCAGTCCGCATCGGTAGCCATATAGTCCAGGATCACCCGCAGGGCCTTGGAGGTACTGCGGAACTCGTAGGTTTCACGGGCGTATTCCAACATCTCGATCGTATCCGGGTGCAGCTCTACCTCTAGCGTAGCTTTTTTCCCCATCGCCATAATCACTTTCCTTGCCTGTGGTTTTTAAATTCAGATTCAAGCCAAAGTCTACCAATCCGGCCGGCTGAATATCACATGGTGTCCTGCACCGTCTCCGAACGCTTGGGTCGTTCGCCCTTTCTGATGTGTCCCCCGTAGAAAGTGAATAGACTATCCTTTTCCCGACGGTCGGAAATCGGGTCACCGGAGATAGCACTTGACCATAGACCCCACGGGTTCCGAACATGTTGTCGCTTGACGAACTGGAATTCACCGGCTCGGAACTCAATCGGCCGGAATGTGTTCTCGCCACCCGCTCAGGGCATCTCTACACGGCAGACGCGCGGGGCGGCGTTGCAGTCACTTATCCCGATGGAAGGTCCCGATTACTTGCCCACCGCACAGAGTCTCCCTGGCTGTTGCCCAACGGCATCGCACTGATGCCGGACGGGACTTTTCTACTTACTCACCTGGGGGATGTTTCCGGCGGCGTATTCCAACTGGACGGCCATGGCGAACTGACGCCATTCCTCGAGGAGGTTGACGGTGTGGCACTGCCACCCACTAATTTTGTCGGTCGTGACCACGCGGGAGGTATCTGGATCACCGTCAGCACCCGGCACCATCCCCGCCACCAGGCCGCCAGAGCCGACGTTGCAGACGGCTTTATCGTACGGGTAGATGAGCGTGGCGCCCGAATCGCAGCCGAAGGCCTCGGCTACACCAACGAATGCGTTGTCGATCCCACCAGGAAATATCTTTACGTCAATGAAACCTTTACCCGACGGGTATCGCGGTTCAAGCTTGACAAAAACGGAACGTTAAGTGGGCAGGAAACCGTCACAGAGTTCGGCCCGGCCGACTTTCCCGACGGCCTGACATTCGACTCGGCCGGTAATCTCTGGGTCACGTGCATCATCAGCAACCGCCTGATCCGCGTGGCGCCAGATGGAGGCCAGCAGGTTTTCCTCGAAGACTGTGATCATGAGAACATGGCGATCGTCGAGGAACGATACCAGGCGGGGTGCCTGCAGGGTGCTGATTTTGACCGGGTAAAGCCGAAGGTCCTGCGGAACATCTCCAGCCTAGCGTTTGGCGGTCCAGATC
>PBDS01000041.1 GCA_002718155.1 Pseudomonadota bacterium | reverse complement strand
TAAAGAAGACTGGCAAGCAATCGATGACAGGGGATGGAAAAGGTCGGCTCAGCTGATGTCGGAACTTGGCTTCGTCGAATGAAATCGCCGCTGCGGTGATGTGCAGATGAGTGTCACCACTGAAGCCGATGTTCTGGTCATCGGTGGTGGTATCGTAGGATTGTG
The DNA here is from genome assembly GCA_002718155.1 of Pseudomonadota bacterium. Taxonomy (GTDB): domain Bacteria; phylum Pseudomonadota; class Gammaproteobacteria; order Arenicellales; family UBA868; genus UBA9619. The sequence continues at coordinate 47,095 of PBDS01000041.1, read as the reverse complement.
CAGTGCATATTTTCTGCTCAAAGAGCGCTCTCGTGTGTTTGTTCTGGAACAGAACGAGATCTGGTCCGATTCTTCCGGCGCCAACGCGGGAACGGTGGCCGTACAGAACAAGACCTCTGGGCTTCAGCCCCTCGCTCTGATGTCGGTCGATCTCTGGCGACAGATGCAGAACGATGAGCAGCTTGATCTGGGGTTTCGTCAGGTCGGCGGCTTACGGATCGCGATGGGAGGGGACCAGGTTCGCGAGTTGCAGCAGGGCTGGTCGGCGCAGGCAGAGCAGGAACTGTCGCTGCGCTGGCTTGAACACGGTGAACTCAGAAGATTTGCGCCGTGGATAGGGCGGGATGTGAACGCGGCCGTCTATTGCCCGGCAGACAGTCAGTCAATTCCACTCAAGGCAGGCCCCGCGCTGAGAAAGGCAGTCGAACAGCTGGGGGGCTGTGTACAGTCCGGAACCACCGTGATTGATATCGAGCCTTCTGGAGACAGTGTTCTGGTGACGACCGACCAGGCGGGTCGTATCAGATGCCGTCACCTGGTGGTGGCTGCAGGGCCCTGGACGAAAGGTCTTGTCCGTGACCTCGGTGTCGACCTCCCTATCTCTGTCGATGTCAATATGCTGTCGATTACCGAACCCGTGGGGTTTCTTATGGACCGGGTGATCACCCATGTTTCGGGAATCCTGTCGCTCAAACAGTATCCCAATGGGACCTGCATGATCGGGGGTGGCTGGCAGGGTCAAGGTGGATTCGATACTAATACCAAAGAGCTTGATTACCAGAATCTGATCCACAATATACGGCTTGCTGCATCTGTTGTCCCGGATCTTAGGAATGTGAATCTGGTTCGGTCCTGGGCAGGTTTCGAGCCGGTCATGCCGGATGCCTTACCATGCCTGGGTTGCTTACCTGGAGAGCCGAATATCTGGATCGCGACCGGTGCCCGTGGCGGCTATTCCCTGGGGCCCGCCCAGGGAAAACTCATTTCCGAGATGATCCTGGGTAAGGGGTTATCCCTCGAAGGTACTGCGGTCTTCGATCCGGGCCGGGCCTTCTAGATTATGTCGCCGCGAGTGGAGCACGAAGTGGCCCGAGGCGAGCCGTTTGACATCGAAATCGACGGTCAGCCAATAAAGGCCTACCCCGGAGAGACCGTCGCCGCTATCCTGATTGTGAACAGGATCGCACTCGCCCGTACGGATGCGGCCGATCGGATAACCCGTGGATACTACTGTGGCATGGGCGTGTGTTGGGAATGCGCCGTGAGAATAGATGGCCGATCGGTCGTCAGGGCCTGTAAGGAACCGGCCGTAAAGGGCCTGAAGGTTGAGACCTGTCTTGATGTCGGCGATCTCTGAAAGGAATGTTGTCATCGTGGGAGCCGGGCCATCGGGACTGGCAGCGGCGGCGGAGCTGGTTCGTTTCGGTATCCCCTGCACCATACTGGACGATCAGAAGCGGCCAGGTGGCCAGTACTTCAAGCAGCTGTCTCCCGAGATTCAAAGCACCCAAGAGAGCTCACCGCTGCTGGATATCTGTAGTCACCGGCTGGTCGAGCTCCGTTGTGAAACGACTGTCTGGGACTTTCCGGCCCCGCGAACGCTGGCTTGGGTTTCCGGCACTGGAAACGGAAGACTGAAAACCCGGTCGCTGATACTTGCGACCGGAGCCTACGACAGACCCGCGCCCTTTGAAGGATGGACACTGCCTGGTGTGGTCTCCGCGGGGGGGCTGGTGAATCTGTATAAAAGTCAGCGGGTGATAACAGGGTCCAGAGTTGTTGTGGCGGGGAACGGCCCACTGCTACTGACGGCCGCTCAGTGCCTGCTTCAGGCGGGTGCTGAAGTGCTTGCGCTCATCGAGGCCGCTCCTTTTGCGACTCAGGTCATCAGGCATTTCCCTGGATTACTGGTGCAACCGGGGCTCTTGGGAAAAGGTATGGGTTACAGGTTCGGATTGTGGTGCCGGTCGGTGCCTGTTCTGGAGCAGCAGGTGGTCACCGGCGCCCGAGGTGATCAATGGATCGAAAAAATCGAGGTCAATGCGCTGGATGACAAGGGAAAGATCTGCCGGGAAAAGCGTGTCGAGTTCGATGTGGACGCACTGGTCACTGGTTACGGGTTGATGCCATCGCTGGAACTCACCCGCCTGGCCGGTTGCCGTCATTCCTTTCACTCTCCCGACGGCGTATGGGTTCCGGAGCGCTCCACTGAACTTGAATCCAGTGTCTCGAATGTCTATGTGGTGGGAGACGGGGCCAGTGTCGCTGGTTACCAGAATGCGATGGTCGAGGGACGCATTGCGGCGCTGGCAATTTTAAACAAAGAACAGCCGTCGTCTCGCGTGAGCACCACTCTCAAGACCATACTCCGGCAACGACGTCGCCAGCAGAGGTTCTCGCAGGCCTTGTCCGGCTGTTATCGTACGCCTCTGGATTATTCAGCACTCGTGACGCCTGACACCGTCATCTGCCGATGTGAGAACGTCTTGCTCTCCGAGATCACGCCAATGTTGACTGACAGCGCATCGGTACCCAGCCTTGCCCGTGTCAAAAGTGAAACCCGTGCTGGAATGGGACGCTGTGGTGGGCGCAACTGCATGCCCTTCCTTGCTGGACTTCTTTCGTCGGCGACAGGGCAACCCAGTGAAGCCATCGCACTGCCCCGGGCCCGCCCGCCCGCTCGACCCGTTCGGATCGGCGATCTCTTCAGCGAGAAACTTCCTGATCCCGATCTGCCGGTCGATCCACATGCACCACGCGCTGTAAAGGCCCGATAGTGAAGCGAAGCTCGAAAATGCCTCGTATCCCGTGTCAGTGGAACAATATCTGAATCGTCATGTATATCGCGATTGATACAGGGGGTACGTTCACCGACTTTGTCGTGTCAGGGAAAGGCGAAGATCTTTTGACCTTCAAGGTGCCTTCGACTCCTGATGCGCCCGCCTCTGCCGTTCTCACGGGGCTTCAGCGCCTCCGCGACGAGTACGGCTTTTCTGCCGCCAGTTTTGACGGCATCTTGTTCGGGACGACCATAGCCACCAACGCCGTTATCGAACGAAAGGGTGCCCGCACAGCCCTGCTGACGACCCGCGGTACGCGAGACGTGCTGGAGATCCAGCGACTCTGGCGACCACGGCTGTTTGACCTTTATATTCAAAAGATCCCGCCGCTGGTGCCTCGACGCTGGCGCTATGAAGTAGATGAGAGGGTCGGTGCCCGTGCAGAGATTGTCGAGGCGCTGGATCACAGCTCTACGTCAGATCTTCTGGAAAGGTTGGGGGCGGAGAACTTCGATGCAGTGGCTGTTTGTCTGCTCTTTGCGTTTCTACATCCCGACCACGAGAAGACACTCAAGAGGCTTCTGGAGAAAAGGTACCCTGGTATCGCGGTGTCGATTTCCTCTGAGATCTCACCCCAGTTCAGGGAATACGAAAGAAGTTCCACCACGGTCGTCAACGCCTATGTCATGCCTGCCATCCGGGATCTGATCAACCAGCTGGAGAATGGCATCGCAAGGCAGGCCTTTCGGGCATCCCTGCAGGTGATGCAGTCGAACGGCGGTCTGATGAGCACCGTCGAAACCCGCCGGTTTCCTGTCAGGACCCTGCTCTCCGGCCCGGCCGGCGGTGTGGTGGGTGCAGTGGAAATTGCCCGATCTTCGGGGCTCACCAACCTGATAGCAATGGACATGGGGGGTACCAGCCTTGACATCAGCTTGTGCCAGGACAACCAGCTGGTTCTGACTTCTGAAGGTGGCATCGCCGGTATTCCCGTTCAGGTGCCACAGGTCGATGTTCATACGATCGGTGCCGGTGGTGGAAGCATTGCCGAGGTCGTTCGGGGTGCGCTCAAAGTCGGACCAGACAGTGCCGGTGCCGAGCCCGGGCCTGCCTGTTACGGGCGGGGTGGCCAGCGACCGACCAGCACTGATGCGGCGGTCGTGCTCGGCCTGATCGATCCGGACTATTTTGCCGGCGGCGATATACCACTGGCAGCAGGTCTGGCGGTCACGGCGATGGAGCGTCATATTGCCGTCCCGCTGGGTCTCTCGGTGGTCGAGGCCGCAGCGGCAGTCGTCCGTGTTCAGGTCGCGAACATGGTCAACGGGATCCGTGCCGTATCGGTCGAGCGCGGTCTGGATGCCCGGAGTTTCACGTTGATTCCGTTTGGTGGTGCCGGGGGGTTGTACGCAGGCTTGGTGGCTGCAGAAATGGGTATGGGTCAGATTCTGTTACCGGCACACGCAAGCGTGCTGTCCGCTATGGGAATGCTGCTGACCGGTCTCAAATACGCGTCATCCAGGACCTTGTTGACTGTCGAAAGTGATGCGCGGCCGGGTCTTTTCACCACAGTGTTCGATGAGCTCACAGCGAAAGTGTACGGTCTGATGAGAGATGAGGGGCTTGCGCCGGAAGATGTCTTGTTGACCATGCGTTGTGACGTGCGATACCGGGGCCAGGCTTACGAGATCCCGGTCGAATGTGGTCCGCCTTTCGATATCTCCCGCATCGTTCAAGATTTTCATCATCAGCATCGTCTAACCTATGGGCATTCGGATCCGGCTGAGTCGATCGAGTTTGTGACCTTTCATGTTGTAGCGATCGGGTCTGGTAGCCGTTTCAGCCTTCTTCCCCTTAAAGGCAACCCGGCCTTGTCTAACGACCCCGACCGGCATCGCTCCATTTTTCTAGACGGTAGACACCTGAAAGTTCCCGTGTACGCGCGAGACCGGCTAGTGTCGGGACAGAGACTCGACGGCCCGGCGGTGGTAGAGGAGAAGACAGCCACCGCAATGATTTACCCCGGTCACTTTGCGACCTGCGATGCGTTCGGCAACCTGCTTGTGACGACCCTCGATGGTGGTGACTGTGAAAAAGACTGATCCTGTCACCCTTGAGGTTGTCAGCAACTACCTGGTCTCGGCGGTTCGTGAGATGGGCGCCACGCTGAGGCGCACAGCCTATTCGACCATTCTTCGGGAAAGCATGGACTGCTCTGCAGCATTGTTTGACGCCAAAGGCCAGCTCATCGCCCAGGCTGATCACGTGCCGTCACATCAGGGCAGCCTCGCATTTGCTGCACGCCGGATCGCTGAGACGATGACTCTGGATCCGGAAGACGTTGTCATTCTTAACCACCCCTACGAAGGCGGTACCCATCATCCCGACATACTTATTTTCAAGCCGATTTTTGTCGATGGAATCTTATGCGCGTTGTCTGCAGCGCTTGGTCACCACATTGACGTGGGCGGCCGGTCGCCAGGCAGTATTTCCAGTGATGCGCGGGATGTCTTTGAAGAGGGCCTGATCATCCCTGCGCTGAAGCTCTACCGAAAAGGTGAGCTGATACCCGAGATCCTGCAGATGATCACTGCCAATGTCCGGGTTCCCGAGAAAACGATGGGCGACATCCGGGCGGAAATCGCAGCTGTCACCATTGGAGAGAGTCGTTATGTCGAGCTTGCACGGAAATACGGACGGCTGGAGCTCCAGGCTACGATCGAGGTCTGTCTGGATAACTCGGAGCAACTCATGCGCGAGGATCTTGCGCGGCTGCCAGATGGTTCTTTCTCAGCCACGGGGCACCTGGACAGCGACGGCATATCCGAGACACCCGTACCGGTGACGGTCAACATCACGAAGAAAGGTTCCGACGTCGTCGTCGACTTCTCCGGATCAAGTCCACAGGTCGAGGGTCCGTTCAACTGCTCGCTGAGTTCCGTCTACTCCGCTGTTTATGCGGGTGTGCGCTATATGGTGAGCCCCTTGATCATGCAAAACGAAGGCTGTTACCGGCCGATCCAGGTGGTCAGGCCGGAGGGCACGATCGTGAACCCACGCCGGCCCGCTCCGATCAGCGGGCGGTTTACAACCCTGGAGAGAATTGCCGACACGATCGTTCTGGCCTTTAACAGCATTCGTGGAGATGACCAGGTGGCGAGTGGTGTGGCATGTGTCTGCTCGTTTGCTGTTGACGGGGTGGACAACCAATCGGGTCGGCCATTCGTGTGCTTCGAGATTTTCGGGGGTGGCTGGGGCGCAACAGAGAAGGGAGATGGCCTTGATGCATCGTTTGGTTTGATGGCGAATTGCTATGACACACCCATCGAGGCGGTGGAAATGGAGTATCCGCTACGTGTTGAGAATTACAACTTAATAGCCGACAGTGGCGGTGCTGGAAAGTACCGCGGCGGTCTCGGGTTTTACCGCAATACGCGTTACCTCGCTGAGCAAGGGCGCTACACCAACCGCTCGGAAACCAGTCGCTTTCCGCCGCCGGGCGTACTGGGTGGTGAAGCCGGTACGCCCTCCAGCCAACGCCTGATACGGGCTGGAGGTGAACTAGAGCCGTTACCGTCAAAGATAACGAACCTGACAATCCGATCCGGTGACCGAATCGAGATGGCACAGCCTGGTGGGGGGGGCTATGGCCGGGCCAGAGACCGTGACCCTGAACTCGTGTTCTCAGACTGGCTGGATGGCAAAGTGACTAGCCGAGCGGTTTTGGATGTCTATGCCGTTGTCATTGACACGGATTCATCGGAACTCGACCTCGAGGCGACCCGAAAGTTACGCTCATCTTTACGAGACGGTTAAAGAACTCGTTCTTTCTGGCCTTGTTGGGGTCAGCGCTTCAGTTCTTAGGGTTTCTTGCATCGAAGAACGCTTGCATGGCTTTCTGTGGCTCACCGGAGGCAAAGCCCTCCGCTTCAATGGCCGCACCTTTCTCGAACGCATCGTCAAAGTCTGCCTGCGTCATCTCGCGGAAGCGCCTGCGGTTCAAGCGCATTGCAATCGGCGGTTTGGAGCCCAGAAGCGTTGCGACTTCAAGGGATTTTTCCATTACTTTGTCCGCTGCAACCAGGTGATGGATCAGCCCGATGCGGTGGCATTCGTCCCCGTCCATCATACGGCCACTGAGCGTAAGTTCCACGGTACGCGAGAGACCCAGCCGAGGGACCATGAGCAACGGACCTAGAACACTCGGAATACCGGAGTTGATTTCCGGCTGGCCCATTCTTGAGCCTGAATGCCCGACCCGAACATCTGTAAGCATTGCGAACTGAAAAGCCGAGCCGGCAGCCACGCCGTTGAGTGCCGCCAGGCACGGTTTGTCGAGTTGCCGCAGCGAATCATAAAAATCTCGCCAGCTGAGAAACCATGCGTGTCCTTCTTCACCGGAGCTGAACTGCATGGTCTCTTCAAGATCCTGACCTGCACTGAAGGCACGCTCTCCTGCCCCGGTGACAACAATGGCACGGATGCCATCGTCGGCGTTCAGTTCACCGAGGACTGTCGAAAGTTCCATGCGCATGGCTGTGTCCCAGGCATTGAGTTTCTCGGTACGGTTCAGTGTGACCACCGCGGTTGACTGTTCATGAGAGAGCAAGATGTTTTGGTTCATTGGTAGGTCCTTAGTGTGCCTAGATGCGGGATTTTGGTTGCTTTGGATCGACTACCAGAGCCATGTGCCCGTGTCCTCGATTTCCCAGAGATCCTGGGTCGGGCCGTTCGATCTTCTGGTGATGCGCACATTGCCGTTGATCTGCTTCGTGGACATTTCCTGGAAGGCGAACAACGCATGCCTGAAGTTCTCAGGTGCCTCGTCGAATGGGAGGAAGGAGTTCACGACGATCCGTTGCCGTGTTGCAGAAACGTCCTCCAGGGAGAACTCCTGAGAGCAGCAGCTCAGAATGTCACAGAAGAACCTGGCGACCTCCCTGGCGCTGTTGCCTTCACGACCGAGTTTCTCTGACAGTTCGTGGGTGTACTGGATCGCCAGAAGCCGCATCGACTGAGAGATGATGTTCAGGGTGGCGACTTCTCCCTGCTGGCGGAACAGAACCTCGACGGCGCTTTTCAGGTAGCGCGAGGAGAAGTTTCGGCGGGCGCGGATCAGTCTTGCCTCCGGCCACTCTTTAGGATCCAGTTGCGGAGCTTTGACAGGATCATGGGGCGGGCTGCTGGTCACATGCTCGATCCGGTAGCACTCTTCTGGTTTGAGGTCATGATCGTATTCGAAAAAATAACCTTCATCGTAAGGATCGCCTTCCATGATGAACTTGGTGGCGACCCAGCCCAGCTTGGAACAGCCCATCATCTCACCGTTTCTCGGGTGCCAGGAACCGAGGATCGTACGGCGAAGATTGCCGGGCATAGCCAGCATCGCGACGCCGTCGTACAGCCACATTGGTGCGGTGTAGCGCACCCAGGCCTTGCGCGGCGATTCCTCCGCGTACTCCATCGAAAGGCCACCGATCAGGTTGGTGTAGTAGTGATATTTGGCAGCGGCGATCGCAGGGGGATCTTTGTCAATTCCGAGCTTGACCAGGCCTTCATGGTAACGCTCATCCTGGTGGGACGTCAGGACCTCGTGCCAGAGCCTGTGAACAGCAGCCTCTCCTTTTTCCCGGTAGGTGACCGCTGTCAGACCGGAAAACATGCGTCCCCACAGCCGGGTCGCAGTACCGTGCTGGTGCCTGAGCAGGTCGAGTTCCGTGGGTGTCAGTGACGTGTGCATTGGTTGGTTCCCTCCCGGAGAATCATGTTTGTTGAAAAAAGGCCCCTAGCTTTAGGCGCAATGGGCGAGCGACAGGGTAAAACAATCAATTCCACTGGTTCTGGACCCGGTCCCAGGCACCTGTTGTCAGATCGTCTTTGTCTGACAACAGATCGGATTTTTTGATCTTCTGGCTGGGTGTGCGCGGAAACTCATTGATGAACTCTAGATAGCGGGGGATTTTGTAAGGCGCCAGATTTTCATCACAGTGTGAGAATATCTTAGAGATGAGCTCCGGCCCGGTGGCTGTACCCGGAACGAGTATGAGGTAGGCCTTGACCTCTTCTCCCCGCGTCGTGTCGGGGACCGGGACGACGGCGGATTCCAGCACTTCCGCGACCCCGCGCAGGATCTGCTCAACCTCGACGGCCGAGATGTTTTCGTTGCTGCGCCTGACCATGTCTTTCTGCCGACCGAGATACCAGAACCAGCCCTCTGCGTTACACCGACCGAGGTCACCCGTTCGGAACCAGCCGCCTTTGTGAAACGCCTTTGTTGTCGCTTCCGGGTTGTTGAAGTAGCCCTGGAATATTCCCGGTCCTCGGACACAGATCTCTCCGCTTTGACCATCGGCTACGCTGCGCCCAGCGGAATCGCGAATGTCGATCTCCCGGAATGCTACAGGTATCCCGACAGTGCCTGAGCCGGTCATCTCCTTCGCTTCCATGGGCACATACAGTACGCAGCCCAGCTCAGTCATCGAGAAGCCCTGGCGGGCAGCTCCGCCATATCTTTTCTCATAGAGAGGAAAGTTCTCCGGCCGGTGGCTGTAACAGGACATGGCGACCAGGTCGGGCAGAAAATCGTCCCCCCGGGCCGGCTGGCGGGCGACTATCTCCGGAAAATTGCAATACTCGAGGCGGTGCTCTCTCATCCAGCCCAGGATTCTGCTCGAGTGCATCTGCCTCGCGACGAACGCGGTTGCACCGGTCCAGCAGGCCATCAAGGTCAGCCATTGCGCATCGACGTAATAAAATGGTTGGGAGACCAGGATTCGGTTCAGTCTGTCCTGGAACTGCGCTGCGCCGTTACGGCTGAAAGTCAGCCAGTAGCGGTGACTGAGTACTGCACCTTTGGGAAATCCCGTGGTGCCCGAGGTGTATTGGATGTTCATCGGGCTGTCCAGATCGGGTGATGACTGATCCGTTCTGCCCATCTCGTTCTCGTCAAACAAGTTCTGCCAGTTGACATACCCCGTCACGTCATTGCCGGCCACGATAGTGTTGTCACGAGGTAAGGGCGCACCGTTTGAGATACCGTCAAGAACGGTCAGAAAGTCCGAACAGATCACCAGGTGTGTTGCCTGGGAGTCCCGAAGCACGAAGTCCAATTCGCGTGGTGTGTAGCGGTAGTTGACTGGTATGGTGACAGTACCAAGCCGCGACAAAGCGAGCCAGGTCAGCGGGTATGTCCTGGAAGTGTCCACCATGACCGCCACATGCGTGCCTTTGCCGATGCCCCTGGAAGACAGGCCATTGGCGAGCCTCCGGGTCAGGTGCGAGACGTCGCCGTAGCTCAGGACGTCCTGATCGTCAAAGAAGTTGAGGAATGGGCGATTCGCGTGTTGTCGTGCGCGGTCGTCGAGCAGCTGCACCGCGTGGCTGGGAAACGGTGTGGCTTCTATATCTCGCATCCTTCGTTCTGAATCCCAACCCGAGTTGGGCCTCGGCCCAGATTCGCGCTTGGGATCCTGGGACAGCCTTGGGTTGCGTTCATTCATTTAGAAGCGATCGATCCTGAAAGGCTGTAGCGCCATCGACAGTTCGCTACCGCGGATCAGTTCGTCGATGACTTTCCCGGTCTGCGACGCACCTACAAGCCCCTGATGACCGTGACCGAAGGCGAAGTACACACCTGGGTGGCGCGGGGATGCTCCAATGACGGGCAGGCTGTCCGGCAGGCAGGGTCGGTGCCCCATCCACTGGGTGTATTTCTCCGTGCAAAGTCCGGGGAACAGTTTTCGACTGACATCGACCAGCTTTCGGGCGCGGTTGTAGTTGGGTGGTTCCTCGAGTCCGGCCAGTTCCACGGTACCTGCGATTCTGAGGCCCATGGCCATGGGTGTGACGGCAAACTTGTAGTCGACGGGAAAGCACATTCGTTGGACTGAAACTCCAGGTTCTTCGAGTGTTGCGTGATAGCCCCGGTGTGACTCAAGAGGGACACGCAAGCCGAGTTTCAGGCACAGTTCCCGGGACCAGATCCCAGCAGCGAGCACAACTTTGGTAGCGGGTAGTTGGCCGCTGGCTGTCAGCAGGCCAGTGATTCCTTCTGTCTGAAAAACAAAATCCTGCACCTCGGTTTTGAGCAGCCGACCGCCTTTGTCCACAAACATCTGTGCCAGCGCCTGTGCGAGACCCAGAGGATCCTTGCAGTGACCGTTGTCCGGCATCAGATATCCTGCTTCAAAGATTGGTGCCAGGGCAGGTTCGATTTCCTGTATGGACTTCGAATCCAGGTACTCGACACTGGCGCCGCTGGCGCTGCGAAGCTCCCGGGTGAAGGTATCTTTTTCCATGTTCTGCCGCGTGTGGTAAACGAACAACTGGCCGGTCTTGTGGAAAAGCCCGGTGATATCCGCCTCTTCAAGCAAGGGCTGGTAAGCCGCGAATGTCGGGCCGTTCAGTGCCGTGAGGGCTCTTGAGATCTCGAGAACCCGGGATCGACGGCTTTGGCTAATGAAACGCATCAGCCATGGCAGGGCCTTAGGAAAGTGACGGGCCTTGATGAACAGCGGGCCATTGTCATCTACCAGCCAGCCTGGAATCTGCTGCCACATGCCGGGCATGCCGATGGGAGCGACTGACCCGGGGCTGATGCCACCTGCGTTGCCGAAAGAGGTCTGCATGCCCGGTTCTTCCCGATCGATCAGTGTTACCTGATAGCCGGATCGCTGCAGGTAACACGCACAGCAGATTCCGACGATTCCCGCGCCAATAACGGTGACGCTGGTGTCAGTGCTTTCGGACATGGCTCTCCTGCCGGTTACCGGGGCAAATGGTCAGATGAACTCTCAAATATCATGACACGTTAGCTAACGGATACTCAACCGTTTGACCGGAGCACCCGGCAACAGGGCGCTGCCAGGTTCAGGTCATCGCAATAGTGTCCACCGTTACCATCGTGTCTTCCATGGCAAGGGCAGGCATTGGTACGCCAGTGGAGGCACCGGCAGGTTCGCTGTAAAAAGAAGAGCGTAGCGTCTGGTTGGTGACGATGTCGTTGCGATCAGCCCTGCCGAAGAAAAAACTGGTCTGTTTGACCATATGATTGAGCGTCAGGTCGAACGCTGCCAGCGTGTGGCCCGTGTTGTCCATGACGGTTCGCGTCTGTTCATTCAGACCCTGTTGACTGAGCACCTCGCCGGATGGGCCCATAGGCAAGTGGGCACTGAGGAAAACGAGATCCTGGCAACGGATTGCCGCCGGATAAGGTAACGGCAGGGGCCAATCCCACCTTTCGCTGTGGTATGCCTGTCGCTCAAGGCGCTGGCCATCGAGACCACGCATGGCCCACGCGTCGACCCGGGCGAACTCACCGGCTGGCAGGGAGAGGGTCGGTAGCTCGGTTGTGGTTGGCGCGTTATCAGGAAAGAACTTTCCTCTTTCAACGGCCTGATTTTCCCAAGAGCTTCTGGTCCCGTCACCGCGGTACCAGCAGCCCGTCCTGACGATATCGCCGAGGTCTGCATCGAGGTCTAGAAGCACGTTCTCGATCCGGCTCATCATCGCTGCGGTCTGTTCGCATATGTCCGTGGACTGATCAGAAGAATCCGAGTGCCGACGAGTGGGCTGGGCGCTCACCCAGGTGTGGGTACCGCAGCGAATGCCGTGGCAGAAAGGCGCTGGCAGTAGTGTCAGACCTTCGGGGTTGGTCGTCACTCTGTCCGTCGTGGGTTCCTGTGCCATTGCGACGGCTTCGATTTCCACCATCATGCCCGGCAGGGCAAGACAGGGTAGGGGAACTGTGGTTATCGCAGGTCCACGGTCTCGCAGGGTGTCTTTGCTGTGCTCGATGATGCACAGCCCGACGTGTTCGAGGAAGATCTGCTCATCGATGCTTCCGTCGCTGGCGTAGAACGCCACCAGTTTGGTGACGTCTTTGAGGCCGGAGCCCAAGCCATGAAGCACAGTGTCGATGTGACCGACGACCGCAGCGGTTTGTCGCTCAAGGTCATAGGGATGCAGGGGTTCGCCTTGGTCTGTCTTGTCCACCTGTCCACCGACGAACATCAGGTCTCCCACCCGAATACCGTGTTTGAACGCAAGGTGCTGATACCAGTCCCAGTGGCCGTTGGGCCAGGAGTACTTCCTTTGCTTCATCTGCGTGAGAGTTTGCTGAACGGTATTAAGATGTTCTGAACAGCAGCTATCCTGTGGGTAAACTACCCTGCCAGTCAATCAGTTCTTCCCCTGGATGTAGTAAGCCGAGACACTGCCCGGAGATCAGGTCATGAAATACCCAGATCGCAGCAATGATTCGTCCCGGCCGGCCGTCCACGAATATCCCTTCTGGAGAGAACGATCACCGCTTCGATCGGTGGTGGATGGGGAGGTGCTTCCGGCCCAGGCAGATACTGTCATCGTCGGTGCCGGTTATTCGGGTCTTTCGGTCGCGCTGCACCTGGCCCGTGCCGGGCGCGATGTGGTTGTGCTCGAGAAAGACCGTCCGGGCGAGCACGCCAGCACATTGAATTTTGGCGCCTGCGGTCGAACGATCCGGCACAAATTTACCAAAGTTGCCAGTGACCATGGCTTGGAAACGGCGATCCGGATTTTCAGTGAGGCCAAGGCCTGGCTGGACTACACCGTCGATTTTATTGACCGCGAACAGATCGACTGTGGTTTTACCAGGGCGGGTAGGGTGTACGGAGCACACACGCCGGAGGCCTTCACGGCCATGGCCGAAGACCTGGCGTATCAACAGCGCCACATGCCGGTTGACAGCGTGATGATCCCCCGTCATGAACAGCAAAACGAGGTGAGCAGCGACGACTTTTTTGGTGTTCAGTTGCTGAACGATGTCGGGCATCTGGATCCTGGGCGATACCATGCAGGTCTGCTGCGGTGCGCCCTTGATTCGGGTGTCCGTGTCTACAGCGGCTGTCGCGCCGAAGCGTTCGCATGCAACCGTGGCGGTTATGACGCCAGGACCACCCGCGGTTCCATTCACTCGAAAGAACTCATTCTGTGTACAAACGCCCAGACCCTTGGCGCAGACCCTGTGCTCAAGAAGTTTCGTCGGCGGTTGATTCCCGTGCACTGCTGGTCGGTGGTCACTGAGCCCCTGGATGATCAGAGTATCCGCCAGGCGCTTCCCAGCGAGAGAATGCAGCTGGAGACGGTATTGTTTTATACCGCGGTACGCGTGGTTGACCCTGACCGGCGGATACTGGTGTGTGCACAACATCTTTATGACCACGAGGATGCGCAGACGGCGGCGGTTGCGGTTCTCGATCAAGCTGCGGAACGGATGCCGGTGCTGAAGGGCATCAGGGCGGATTACTGCTGGTATGGCCAATTTGCGATGACCTTTGATTGGTTGCCCCATCTGGGCACTGACCCGGCAACCGGCATTCATTATCTGATCGGTCTGGTCGGCACCGGGGTGCCCGCATCCGGGTATCTGGGCTGGAAGCTTGCTAACCGGATTCTCGGCAATTCAGAGGCAGAGACGGTGTTCGCAGATCGGCCATTTCCGACCCGGCCGTTCTACAATGGCAACCCCGCATGGGTGCTTCCTGCAGTCAGAGAGTTCTACCGATTCAGGGATCAGCGAGCCTGGAGAAGGGCTCTGGTGAAAGATCCCCGACCCCGATGACTTATCCGATGCGTACGGAAGCGTTGGGGATCATCGGAAGTGATTCCGTGGGAGCACATTTGGGGACGGTCAAGGTCGTTCGCAGCGTTTCTGTCTGGTACTCCAAGAGTGCATTTCAACAGAAAATCGTAGACTACGCAGACCTGGTTAAAGGCAACCAAGGAGCAATGCCGTGCTTTTGGGTCCTGGTTGTATCTGGCGATCACCAGATCATCAACATCTGGATCGAGGGGATAGCCGGAACAGCCCGCAGGGGAGGGGCTCGTTCTCCATAACCGAACAGGAGTAAACGATGAGCAGGGAGATTCAATCGCCGGTCACAGGAACGGTGTGGAAGATCGAAGTGGCTGTGGGTGGGCAGGCAGATGCCGGTGATGACCTGATCATCGTCGAATCCATGAAGATGGAAATTCCGGTTGTCACAGACAGCGAATGCGTCGTGAAGGAGATTCGCTGCAGTGAAGGTGACGCGGTAACGGAGGGGCAGGTGCTACTGGTTGTCGACCCTTGAGTCAGAAAGACCGAAAACAGGATCAACGATGAGCCGCAAGAAAAGCACACCCGCACCTGATGAAGGCCCACGCCCGGACCTTACCCGGGTCCTGGAGGCTAAGGCCAAGACACTGGATGAGAACCGGCCGGAAGCACTGGCGAAACGGGCTGCTACCGGCCATCAAACTATCCGCCAGAACATCACGCAGCTCATCGACCCAGACAGTTTCCAGGAATATGGTCAGCTGGCGGAGCCGGCCTATCAGAAACTGACCGGGCCGGCAGATGGGTTGGTGATGGGCACCGGCATGGTGAGTGGTGCTCGCGTCGGGTTCATGGGTTACGACTACACCGTTCATGCCGGCACCCAGTCGATCATCAATCACGCCAAGGCCGACCGCTTTCTTCACCTGGTTGAGTCCCTGCGTCTGCCGCTGGTTCTTTGGGCTGACGGTGGTGGCTGGCGACCGTATGAGAACAACATCAATTCCAGGGACTATGAGGAGACCTTCGCCATGATGGCCCAGCTGTCCGGTTTGGTGCCCACGGTCGGGGTCGTATCAGGGCGTTGTTTTGCCGGTAACGCTAACCTGGCGGGCCTTTGTGACACCCTGATCGCGACACGCAAGGCGGCACTTGGAATGGGTGGTCCGCCGCTGGTGGAGGCAGCGCTTGGCATCACACTCACTCCGGAAGAACTGGGACCTGCCGAGATGCATGAAGCCTGTGGTGCTGTCGACGTACTGGTGGATGACGAGCGCGAGGCGATCGACTGTGTTCGCAGATACCTTTCTTTTTTTCTGGGTCCTGGGAGATCGTCGGATGAAGCGCCTGATACGGCTGCGCTGCGCAGATTGGTACCGGAGAACCCGCGCCGCGCCTACGATGTGCGTAAAGTCATCGAAGGAATCGCAGATCTGGACTCAGTCCTGGAACTGCGTCCCCGCTTCGCCAGGGCAGCGGTAACTGCGCTGGCCAAGGTACAAGGCGTGCCGGTGGGGGTGCTCGCCAATCAGCCCATGCACCAGGCCGGTGCCATCGACAGCCCTACATCGGACAAGCTTGCGCGGTTCATCCAGTTGTGCGACGCGCACGACATTCCGATGCTGTATCTGTGCGACACGCCGGGCCTGATGGTGGGGCCTGAAGTTGAGGCGACAGCGCTGGTACGGCACAGTTCCAGGATTCTCAACGCAGCGGTCAATGCCACGACGCCGTTTATGACCGTTATTCTGCGCAAAGCCTATGGTCTCGGCCAGTACATGATGGGTGCGCTGCCACTGAAGCCGGCGCTGCTGGTGGGTTGGCCGACGGCAGAGTTCGGAGCGATGGGGTTTGAAGGTGCGGTCAAGATCACCCACAAAGCTGAACTCGAGGCCATCCCCGACAAAAAAGCGAGGCTCGAGCGCGAGCGGGAACTCGCCGACGGGCTTCGGGCGCACAACACGGCGCTGGGGCTCGCTGGACGATACGAACTCGATGACGTGATTGATCCTGCCGATACCCGTGAGGTGGTGATCCGGTTTCTGGGCAGCCTGCCGCCTGTGCCGCCGCGAACCGGGCGCAAGCGAACCATCGACAACTGGTAGAGCATGATCAGAAGCAACCAGAACGTTCACTGTTTTGCGCCAATAGCCGGTCCCGGCCAGACGCGTGTGCAGTTGCAGACCGAATTCTCCGAGAGGCCGTTGTGAGGTGAACAGATCGGTCAGCCGCTCTGTCACCGTCGATGAGATCGATGCTTATCACCGCGACGGTGTAGTCTGCCTCCGGGCGCTGATTGATCCGGTCTGGGTGGCGGAACTGCAGGACCTGGTCGACCGGAACATTGCCAGACCTTCCACCATGGTGCGCAATATCGATGAACCCGGAGGTACGGGATCGTTTTTCGGCGATACATTTGTCAGTCATCATATCGGCGAATTTGTCCGCTTTATTCACGACTCCCCGGCCGCCGATGTGGTCGCAGCCTGTATGGGGTCGTCGAAGATCAACCTGATCTTCGATCAGATCCTGGCCAAAGAACCCCGGACCAGCACACGAACAACCTGGCATCAAGATGCCACCTACTGGCCCGTCGCCGGGGACATGATCGGAACACTGTGGCTCGCGCTGGACCCCGTCACTTCCCAGAGCGGCGCTGTGGAATACATCAAGGGCTCTCACCGGTGGGGCAAACGGTTTGCGGCGGTGAGCTTCAGCCCGGAGGAAACCTACCAGGAGTCGCTTGAGCCGGTACCTGATATTGAAGCTGAGAGGAGCGTACACAGCTTCGCCTGTTTCGAGATGGCGCCAGGCGATTGCACCATCCATCACGGCCTGACGGTCCATGGGGCACCCGGTAACCGCAGCGCCAGCCTGCGGCGCAGGGCCTACATCACCCGCTGGGCAGGTGACGATGTCACCTACAACCCCCGTCCCAACCTGCAGCGTATGTTGCGTGATCCGGGTATCGAGCCCGGCCAGTCACTGGACTGTGAGCTCTTTCCAGTTGTTCGTGAAGGTCTGACGCGAAGATAAACCCGTCGTTTCCCCAGGTCAGGGCATCGACATCGGATCTGGACATAGCCGGTAATCGTCATCCAGGGCATTCAGGCACTCCATCTGATCAGCGCTGATCTCGAAGTCGAAAACATCAGCGTTATGCGCAATTCGGCGTGGGTTGCTGGATTTCGGAATCACGGCCTGGCCCTTCTGCAATGCCCAGCGGATCATGACCTGAGCCTGGGATTTACCATGTTGAGCAGCGATTTCAGTGAGCGTCGGATCGTCGAACCGCTGTCCTTTGGCCAGCGGACAGTAGCCAGTCAGCTGAATGTCCTGGGACCTGCAAAACTCGGAAATCGGCCTCTGCTGCAGAAACGGACTCAATTCGATCTGGTTGACGGCTGGTCGCTCCTTTGCAGCTGGAAACAGTGCCTGCAGGTGGATGTGCGAGAAGTTACTGACGCCGATAGATCGGGCCCTGCCATCGGCCTTGATCTGTTCCAGCGCACGCCAGGAGTCGGTGCGTAGTGATTCAACCGGCCAGTGGATCAAATAAAGGTCGACATAGTCCAGGCCCAGTTCAGCCATGCTCCGGTCAAATGCTTCTAGGGCCGCATCGTACCCCTGGTCGCTATCCCATAGCTTGGTAGTAACAAAGATCTCTGTGCGCGGGACCGTGCTGGCGCGTACCGCTTCTCCGACATCCTGCTCGTTGCCGTACATCTTGGCAGTGTCGATGTGTCGGTAGCCTGTTTCCAGTGCACTGGTCACCGCATCACGGGTCTCGCCACCGGCTTTTGCGGCCCAAGTACCGAGTCCGAGCAGCGGCATGGTGTGGCCGTCTTGGAGTCTGACCCGGGTGTCAATCCGAAGCATATTGCCGTCCATCTCGGACAGAATCAGGGCGCTCAGCCTATCCGGCAGGTCATGCCGCCGTCGACCGGCAGGGAGACACCGGTAATAAAGCGGGCCTCATCCGAGGCGAGAAACAATGCGGCGTTGGCGACATCCCAGGCGTCGCCCATCTTGTTTCCAAGTGGTACCTTGGCATTCCGCGCGGCGACCACTTCCTCGCGGGTCTGGCCCCAGGCCTTGGCCCGGTTGTCCACCGCCATGGGAGTATCCATCAGGCCAGGCAGGATCACATTGGCCCGGATGCCGTATTCGGCGTTCTGTATCGCCAGTTGCTGGGTCAGCGTCACGAGCGCCGCTTTACTCGCCTTGTAAGTAACCCATGGATAGTTTTCGATGGCTGCGATGGACGAGATCGTGATGATGACGCCGCTGCCCTGAGCGCGCATCACAGGCAGGGCATGTTTACAGGTCATGACCACGCCGCGTAAGTTGACTGCCATGATGCGGTCGAAGGCTTCGACGGAGATTTCGGTGACCGGAGCATCGCCGCCTGTCACGCTGATGCCGACATTGTTGTGCAGAATGTCGAGCCGGCCGAACTGCCCGGTACAGAAGCTGACAGCAGACTTCAGGCTGTCTTCGACGACGACATCAGCCTCGGTGGCCTCGGCTGTACCGCCTTCGGAACGGATGATCTCGACCGTCTCCTGTGCTGAATCCAAGTCGTTGTCCACAGCCAGCACCTGCGCGCCTTGGCGGGCAAAGAGAAGTGCGGTGGCCCGGCCGTTACCCATAGTCGGGCCCGGGGTCTGGCCGGCACCGACCACCATGGCGGTCTTGTCTTTCAGCCTCATGAGGATCCGCGTGGGTCGATCGACGTTCAGGGCGAAAGAGGCGGATCTTCGCCATCGGGCAGCGGCATGTCGAACACATTCAGGGTCGCCGAAACCAGGCAGTAGTACCCCACAACACCAACCAGATCAACGATTCCACGATGACCTAGCACTTTTTCTGCCTGCTGATAAGTCTTCTGGCTGACCGTTCGGGTCTCCAGCAACTCGCTGACGAAGCCGTAGATCAGCACCTCGTCCGGTTTGCTCAGTTCCGGCTTTGTCTTGACTCGAATGGCCTCTACTGCCTCGGCTGAAACTCCAGCTTCAATGGCCTCCGGAGCATGCGCATACCACTCGAATTGCGCACACCAGTGCCGAGCGATCACAATGATGGCAAGCTCGGACAGGCGTTTGGGCAGGGAGCTTGAAAACCGGCAGAAGGCACCCAGTTTCTGTGCTGGGTCGGCGAGTTTCGGGCTGTGCAGCCAGGCGTGGAACGGCCCCCGCAGGCTGCCACGCGGGCCCGACATGATGTCGTCGAACACTGTCTTCTGGTCCGGGTCCATCTGTTCGGGTGTCAATTCAGGTATGCGCGGCATTGTGCATCTCGTCATGTGTCGTCATGGTGCGGAGTAGTGGCACGGGACAAGTGGCTTAACTATGCCCAATCCAAGGGATCGACGCAAAACGCCTCCCCTTAATCAAACGCGGAGTTCTCCCAGGGCAGGCGGTCGTCGTGTCGATCGAAAAACCCACCGGATTCATACGCTAGGTCCCGGTTCGCTCGGTGGCAGGGTCCGGTGGTCAAACCCGGTCTCCACGAGTGACTTGATCAGTTCCACCTCCAGCGCATGGGCTCTGGTCAGTCGGTTCCAACGAGTATCGTCCATACCGTCTACACGCAGAGCGGTGATCATCAGCAGGCAAGAATCGCCGGCCACCCCGATGACAGTGCCGGGGGTGACCCGAACGAAAATTCTCGGCTGCAGATTGTCAGCTGCACTACCGACCTGATAGTCGATCAGCAGTCGCGCCGGGTGAGGTTCGATTCGCACGAACACCTGTGCGCCGTCGTAGATCGCCGTGCCGACCACAAGTCCATCACTCTTTACCGATACCCGCCAGGTGCCAAAGGACCACAGGTCCATCTTGCCAGGGTCCGTCATGAAGGCGAAGACCTCTTCCGCAGGCCTATCGATCCGTACCGAGGTCGTGTCCGCGCCCGTCATGGTGCATCCTTTGTATAACGGTGTGAAACCAGGACCAGAATCCGTGCAGGCTTGTCGCTGCTGCAAAGGTATGCGTGTTGCTGAAGACCGTCAAAGTAGAGGCAGTCACCTCGTTCAAGATGGGTCGGTGCATAGAGGTCAGTATGGATTGCTACCTCACCTTCCAGCACATACAAGAACTCTTCGCCCTCGTGAGTCGAGAGTCCGCCCGCTTCGGCCAGGGTGCGGGCTTGTATTGTGTTGATCACCGGGTGCATGTCCTTTCGCGATAGATCCGCACACAGAATTTCGGCATCGTAGCGGTCCAGTGCCTGATGAACCCCCTGGTCCTTTCGGGTCAAGGATCGCATGCCCGGCATTACAGGCGCGGCGTCGTCACCGAAAAAACGAGTGATGTCTACAGCCAGGTACTGGGACAGCGCAAATAGGTTCTGGGCACTTACAGCAGAGTGCCCGTTCTCGATTCGGGAGAGTGTCGCTTCCGACAGCGCACAGGCTGAGGACAGCTGGGCAAGGGTCAGNCCACGCGACTTGCGTAGTCGACTGATCCGCTCACCAAGCGCCATCGTTTTGCCGGTCGCTCCGGTCATTGCCGGTTTCCCCGGTTGTGCAGCGCTGTGACTGGAAGATCGAACGGCCTGGTTCATACCGACACCTGCTGGTATTTCTCATCCTGCCAGCGGTTATCCTCAAGGATCTGCCGCAACCTAGCGATGGCTTCCCAAATGTCCTCGAAACTCAGATACANCGGACCCAGGCCGAAGCGCAGAGAGTTCGGGCGTCGGAATGAACCCACCACCCCGGCCTCAAGCAGGGCCTCGGAAACCGGTCCGGCACCGGGGTGGCTGAATCCGATGTGGCCACCGCGCTTGGAGTAGTCGCGCGGTGTGTTGACAGTGACCCCGAATTGACCGCACTCCTGTTCAAGCAGTTCGATGGTCAGATCACCGAGCGCCTGGTGTTTGGCCCACAGCAGATTCTGGTCNACATCTTTCCAGATCTCAGCCGCGCAGAAAAAGATCTCATCGGCAATGACCGCGGGCGTGCCNGTGGCATGCCGGCCGGCTCCNGCGAGGGGTTCATACTCGGTTGCAAAGGCAAACACGTCGCGGTGGCCCATCCAGCCACAGATGGTCGGCCAGCCTCTTTCTGCGTGCCGGGGGTGTGCCCAGAGGTAGGCTGGNCCGCCTGGTCCACCGCTGAGATATTTATACCCGCAGCCCACCGCAAAATCGGCATCGTCACCGATCAAGTCGACTGGAATCGCNCCTGTGGAATGNGACAGGTCCCAGACNGTCAGCGCATCCGCTTCGTGTGCCNGACGGTTGATGTCTGCCATGTTCCAGCATTCACCGGTACGGTAATCTGCGTGACTCAAGTAGACCACGGCGGTATCCGGGCCGATGCTGTTGANCAGTTGATCCCGGCTCGTGCAGACNCGGGTTTCCGGTTTGTCCTGGTGAGCGTGTCCCAGTCCCTGCGCCACGTACAGGTCCGTCGGGAAATTGCCATCTTCAGTCAGTACGACCGAGCCCGATGATCTGGCGCGCCAGGCGTAAGTCAGGATCTTGTAGAGATTGACGGTTGTGTTNTCTGAGACCAGAACATTACCNTCNCCNGCGCCCATCAGGTGGGCAATGGCATCACCAATCTGGCGGGGTCGCTGCAGCCACTCCGAATGGCTCCAGCCCTGGCGCCGAAGTTCGACCCACTGGTCCGTGCAGAAGGACGCTAGCCGATCGGGCACGGTGACCGGCATCGCGCCCATGGAATTGGCATCCAGAAAAATCGTGTCCTTTTGCGGCGGGGTAAAGCGGGTCCTGAAACCTGATAACGGGTCTGCTTGATCAAGGTGCTGGCAAGCGGCTCTATCCATGGGCTGGTCCCTCCAGATCAGTGCGGTATCACAGCCGAATCCGCTTTTTCTTGCAAAAATGGAATATACCTTGCAGAATCGGAAAATTCAATCATCATTCGTTAGATCTGGGACCGGTCGATGGCGAAACCTTCCTGTCGCATCGCAGTGGACATCGGTGGAACCTTTACCGATGTAGTGCTGTGGTGTGCCTCCAGTCAGACAACCACCAAGATCCTGACTACTGCTAAAGCACCCGAGCGGGGCGTCATCGAAGGCGTTCGCCAGGTACTGGATCAGGCGGGTCAATCGGCTGCCCAGGTCCAGCTGCTGATTCACGGCACAACGCTGGCAACCAATGCCCTGATTGAAAGAAAAGGGGCAAAGACCGCACTTCTGACCAGTCAGGGGTTTCGAGACATTCTTGAGATGGGCTATGAAAAGCGGTTCGCTCATTACGACCTAAACGCTACCCGGGCGGCACCACTGGTGCCGCGTACGCTGCGGTTTACGGTACCCGAGCGTGTGACGGCGGNCGGCAGGACGGTNACACCCCTGGATGAAGGCGCCGTACGCAGCGCTGCCGGTGAGATGGCNCGGGCCGGTGTTGAAGCNGTTGCAGTCGGTTTCCTCCATGCCTTTGCCCATGCTGCGCATGAACAGGCTGCGAGAGCAGTGATCTCGGAGATACTGCCTGATGCCACGATATGCCTTTCCAGCGAGGTCTGCCCCGAGATGCGCGAGTACGAGCGCTTCTCGACCACTTGCGCCAACGCCTATGTGAGGCCGCTGATGTCGGGTTATCTNGGCAGGTTACAGGCATTGCTCAAAGAAGAGGGCTTTGATTGCCCGCTCTACCTGATGATGTCAGGG
The DNA here is from genome assembly GCA_002718155.1 of Pseudomonadota bacterium. GTDB lineage: Bacteria > Pseudomonadota > Gammaproteobacteria > Arenicellales > UBA868 > UBA9619. Next base: position 24,092 of record PBDS01000041.1, on the reverse strand, counting down.
GGCGGTCTGACGACGATGGACCAAGCCATTCGATATCCCGTTAGGCTCATTGAATCAGGTCCGGCGGGTGGTGCCATCATGACTGCCCAGCTGGCCAGCGCCCGGGGGTTAAATAAAGCACTGGCATTTGATATGGGAGGGACTACGGCCAAGATCTGTCTGATCGACGATGGCCAGCCGGATCGCAGCCCGGCATTCGAGGTGGCCAGAGTCTACCGGGACATGAAGGGCAGTGGNCTGCCAGTGCGAATTCCGGTCATCGACATGGTCGAGATCGGTGCGGGCGGGGGTTCAATTGCGAGGCTCGATGCGATGGGTCGGATCAGCGTCGGGCCCGACAGTGCCGGCTCAAGACCGGGGCCTGTGGCCTACGGCCTGGGCGGTGAAGCACCGACAGTGACGGATGCTGACCTGGTGCTTGGCAAACTCGATCCCGATCGATTCGCCGGCGGCCGGATCTTTCTTGACGAGGGTTGTGCCCAGGCATCACTGAGGCAGGTCATCGGTGAACCCCTAGATCTGTCGGATCACTGGCCTGCCGCCGGGGTCAGCGAGATGGTCGAGGAAAACATGGCGAATGCGGCCAGGGTGCATGCAGTAGAACGCGGCAAGACGGTTTCCGAATACACCATGGTCGCTTTTGGAGGTGCAGCGCCCCTGCATGCGGCCCGACTGGCAGAGAAATTGGGCATGAGCCGTGTGGTCGTCCCTTCTGGTGCAGGCGTGGGTTCGGCGATCGGCTTCTTGCAGGCACCGGTCGCGTTCCAGGTGGTCCGCAGCTTGCGCGTGGCGCTCGACGCAGTTGACCTTGAGATGCTCAACACCATGCTGGAGCAGATGATCAGCGAGGTAACCCGAGTCGTTGCTGCCGCTGGGGAAGATGCTGAGTTGCTTGAGCACAGGCAGGTTGCCCTGCGTTACATGGGCCAGGGCCATGAGCTTGCCATCCCCCTGCCTGACCGTGNGCTTGACCAGCACAGCCTGGCCGGCTTGCGGGAGGCCTTCGAGGCGGTTTATCAGCGGGTTTACGGCCTGACTATGCCTGATGTGCTTGTGGAGTGTGTCTCGTGGTCGGTCAGTTGCTCGACAAGGACTCCTCCAGTCGAGACCGTTGAGCAACCCCGCTGGCACCGGCAGGTTCGAAGCGAGCGGCTGAGACGTATTTATGACGCTAGCGCTGGTGCAATGGTGGACGCTGTTCTGTACCGACGGCTTGATCTGGCTGCAGGTGACTGGCTGCGGGGGCCAGCACTGGTCGAGGAAGATGAAACGGCCACATTCATCCCGTCGGTCTGGGCCGCTGTATTGGATGACGGGCTCGCACTGGTACTTGAGCGCAGGCCGGGGCACAGTAAAGGAGAGACCCTGTGACCACGGGACCCGTGGAGCAACCGCGTTCGACGATCGACAACCAGGTCATGTGGGCCCGGCTGATTTCGGTGGTCGAGGAGCAGGCCCAGGCGCTGCTGCGCACTGCATTTGGCTCTGTGGTACGCGAGGCTGGTGATCTGTCTGCCGGTGTCTATGACATCCACGGACGAATGCTGGCCCAGGCGGTCACCGGAACNCCGGGACACGTCAACACGATGGCCATGGCAGTCAGTCACTTTCTAGAGCGATTCCCGTTAGACAGCATGAAGCCCGGTGACGTGTTTGTCACCAACGACCCCTGGATGGGTACCGGACATCTGTTCGACTATGTCATGCTGACTCCGGCTTTTCGGGAGCACTACCCCGTGGCTTTCTTTGCCTCGACCTGTCACGTCACCGATGTGGGTGGGCGCGGTTTCACCGCAGATGCGAACTCCATTTTTGAGGAGGGCGTTCTGATTCCGCATATGCAGATTCGCTCTCAAGGTGTCGTTAATGAGGAACTCCTCGCGATCATCGCCGGCAACAGTCGCAATCCGATCGAGGTCATTGGTGACATTCGTTCGCTCATCTCCTGCAACGATGCAGGTACCAGGCGGTTCAAGGACATGATGGTGGAATTTNGCCTGGAGGATCTGGACGGGCTGTCGGCACACATCCTTGAGTCCTCTGCCCGCGCGATGCAAGCGGCAATCAGGGCGGTACCCGACGGCATTTATGCCACGCAGATGACCCTGGATGGCTACGAGGCGCCGATCACACTGAAGGCCCGTCTGACAGTAGACGACGAGCGGGTTGTCCTGNATTACAACGGTTCNTCCAGCGCTTCCCGNTTTGGGATTAATTCGCCCAAGTGCTATACCGACGCGTATTCGGCCTTCGGCCTCAAATGCATCGTCGCACCCGACGTGCCGAACAATGCCGGTTCACTCGCCTGTTTCGAAGTCATCGCCGAAGCTGGTTCATGTGTCGATCCCAGGCGGCCGTCTCCGGTGACTGCCCGNCACGTGATCGGGCAGATGCTGCCGGACATCGTCTTCGGTTGCCTCGCCCAGGCATTGCCGGGGCAGGTGCCTGCCGAAAGCGCCGGTTCGATCTGGGTCCTGGCTATGTCGGACCTGGCGACCTCCGAATCNTCCNGTTTCAACGTTATGAATGTGGGGCTTGGCGGTGTCGGTGCCGGTCCTGGCAGTGATGGACTCAGCACGACGGCTTTTCCGTCCGGCGTCGGCACGATCCCGCTGGAGGTCACCGAGACGGAGTCACCGCTCATCTTCCATCGCAAGGAACTACTCCCCGACTCCGGTGGCCCAGGTACCCAGCGCGGCGGGCTGTCGCAGGTTATAGAAGTCGGCCACACCCGGTCCGAAGCGTTTGCAGTCTCGGCCGCAACTTGGGACCGCCTGGTCCATCCGGCGCGGGGTCGCGCCGGTGGGCACGACGGTCAGAGTGGTGCGGCTTATCTGGGGTCCGGAACCCGACTTGAGGGTAAGCAGACACACCGGATCCCTGCAGGAGATACGCTGGTGGTGGAGCTTCCCGGTGGCGGTGGCTTCGGTGATCCTGTACAGCGTAGACCGGAAGAGATCGAAGCGGATCTTGAGGCCGGGTATGTGACGCGGGTTGGGGTCCAGAAGGATTATCGCGGGCCCTGACCCAGGTTACTGTGGTGGGCCCGATCGCGTTAAGATAGGCCGAAAACGGGGTCCAGATCCCGCCTAAAAGATACCAAAAAATTGCCGGTTCCCACCTGGGCGTCGACTCTGGCGGTCGCGTCTTAACACCGGTTAAAGTTTTTCATGGAGGACAGGATCGTGGCAGAACGAAAGCTCTCGGCAATTCTGGCCGCTGACGTCGTCGGGTTCAGCCGCCTGATGGGCGACAACGAGGAGCGAACGCTCAAGACCTTGACGACCTGCCGTGAGATCATTGCCGCCCATGTGCTCGAGCACCAGGGGCGAGTATTCGGCTCGGCGGGTGACAGTGTGATCGCCGAATTTTCAAGCCCGGTCGAAGCCGTGCGCTGTGCGGTGGCTTTCCAGAGCACATTGCGTGATCGCAATTCCAGTGTCGCAGAGGACAGGAGGATGACGTTCCGGGTCGGCATCAATCTGGGAGATGTAATCGCCGAGGAAGATAACCTTTACGGTGACGGCGTCAATGTTGCAGCCAGACTCGAGGGTATCGCTGAGCCCGGNGGTATCTGCATCTCGGGTACGACCTACGACCACATCAAGAACAAGTTGACCCTCGAGTATGGTGAACTCGGGGAGCAGGCCCTGAAGAACATTGCTGAGCCNGTTGCGGCATTTTCAGTGCGGCTGGACCAGGAGGTGTCCGAGCAGCTTGTGGAAGCCGATGGCGGGTCAGTANTGCCGGCGGACGCCAAGCCCACAGTCAGGCGAGCCATAGCCGTGTTGCCTTTTCAGAACATGAGCGGTGATCCCGAGCAGGAGTATTTCTCCGACGGTATCTCCGAGGACATCATCTCGGTGATCTCCCGTTATCACTGGTTGTCGGTCATCGCGCGNAACTCATCATTCGTTTACAAGGGTAAGGCGGTCGACGTACGCGAAGTGGCACGGGATCTTGAGGTCGACTACGTGCTCGAGGGCAGTGTCCGTAAAGCCGGGTCCCGNGTCAGAATTACCNCNCANCTTATTGAGGCGGATAGCGGNGGTCATCTGTGGACCGAGCGTTACGATCGCGATCTCGACGATATTTTTGCTTTGCAGGATGAAATCACTGAGACCATCGCTGCATCGATAGAGCCGGAACTGGCCCGTTCCGAACGCCAGCGCGCACGGCGCAAGAGAGCCGATAATATGGATGCCTGGGACCTGTTCCAGCAGGCCCAGTGGCAGATGTATCAGTTCTCAAAAGAGAATGTCGCCTCGGCCATTTCTTTGTATCAGCAGGCGATCGACNTGGATGGCGAATTTGCACCGGCCCAGGCCGGGATCTCGGTGGCGTATCTGGTACAGGTGATCTCAAACTTTACCGATGAGACCAAGCCATGCATCGAAGCTGCGCTGCGTCACGGTGAGCGGGCAGTGGTCCTGGACGACCAGGATCCTTTCTGTCGCTATGCCCTTGGCCGCGCCTTTGCTTTTTCGTTCCAGCCGGCAAAGGCCGAGCGTGAACTGAAACGCGCCATCGAACTCAATCCAAGCTACGCGCAGGCCTACCACGGCCTTGCCCAGTCCTACCTGATGACAGGNGACGGTGATTGGGAAGTGTCACTGGAACTGTTGAACGATGCGATCCGGCTGAGCCCCAGTGATCCGCTGCTGTGGGCATTCGAGCAGATGAAGGGGGGTGTGCTGCTGAATCTAGAACGCGACGACGAGGCCATGGAGTGGTACCAGAAGGCGGCCAGTCACCCCAATGCCGGTTTCTGGGCTTTTCTGGGGCTCGCCGCCTGCCACAGTCTCAAGGGAGAACAGGCACAGGCCGAAGCGGAGCTGGCGAGGGCGCTGGGAATGAATCCAGGTCTCAGCAAGGCTTATTTCGACGAAACATTTCCGGACGCGTTATCACGATTCAAAGACGCGCTGGTTGTCGCCGGCCTGAAGTAGGCTGGCCTGCCAGCCTCTCTTCATGCCGGCCCGCCGCTCAGCCACTGCTTCCGGCACGGACACTGTCAGCCAGCTGGTCGATCGGCCGGCCGCCNGCCAACCGGAAAGCCTCGCGCTGGTGGACCGTAGTCATGTCTGGACCTACGGCAGGCTGGCTGCAGAATCGCGGCGGCTTGCCAGCGGCCTGAAGAATTTGGGAATCGGTGCCGGTGACCGGGTTGCTTTCTGGCTGCCGAATATTGCCCCTTACCTGGCCCTGCATATTGCTTGTGCGCGCATCGGCGCTATTACGGTGTCGGTCAACACCCGCTTTCGGGCCCGTGAAGTGGGCGATATCGTCGGTCGCGCCGGCTGTCGGGCGCTCGCCTTGTGGCCCTCGTTCAAGGACATACCGTTTCTCCAGACCCTGGGGGAGATTGAGAGTGCCGCCCTGGCAACGCTTGAGAGCATCATTATTTATGGCGACGATCAGCCGGTACCCTCATTACCCGGAACACTTGCCGGCCGGTCGGTTGTTGACTATCAGGAACTCGCCGACACGGAGGAATTCACAGGAGATTTTGCCCAACCGGAAGACGGTGTCGTCGTCTTTACCACCTCGGGGACCACTGCGGTGCCGAAGTTCGTACTGCACAGTCACGCGAGTATCGCCTGCCATGCCGACGACGTTACGCAGTTTTTCGGCTGGTCGGAACCGGATACCGTGATCCTCCAGGTCGTACCGCTGTGCGGTACTTTTGGCCACGCACAGGCCATGGCCGGCCTGGCGGCAGGGCGGCCACTGGTTATGATGCCGGTTTTTTCAGGCCCTGAAGCNGCGAGCCTCATGTACGAGCACGAAGTGACGCACTGTAACGGCTCGGATGAGATGTTTGCCCGTATGCTCGATGCAGTCGATGCGCCGCTGGCGTTCCCGTTATTTCGTTTCGGAGGTTACGCAGCTTTTAATCCGNTCTACCAGGACATCGTTGCGCAGGCCGACAAGCGGGGCATGAAACTGGTTGGCTTGTGGGGTATGAGTGAGATGCAGGCGCTGTACGCCCGCCAGGATCCTGGGGAAACAGTTGAAGTGCGGGGTCGGCGCGGCGGTGTGCTGGTGTCCAAGCACGCAAAGGTCCGGGTCCGTCATGCGGAGCACGGCACTCTGCTGCCGCATGGCGAGGTCGGCGAGTTGGAGGTCTGTGGCCCCAGCCGTATGTCTGAATACTTCGGGGATACAGCCTCCAGCGAGTCGGTGCTCACCGAAGACGGTTTTGTGCGCACCGGTGACCTGGGTTACACGGAGACCGACCAGCNGTTCGTGTTCCTCGGCCGGATGGGCGATGCCATTCGTCTGGGCGGTTTCCTGGTCAACCCCGCTGAGGTCGAGGAGTACCTTGAATCACATGCGGCGGTTGACCGGGCGCAGGTCGTGGCGGTGGAAACNCCGCAGGGAATGCGGGCCTTTGCATTTGTGATCACTGATGACACTGACGAGTTTGATGAAAACACCCTGCTCGCGCACTGTGCTGCTGGTATGGCGGCTTTCAAGGTGCCGGTCGGGGTTCAAAGACTGGTCCGATTNCCGGTCACGGAGAGTGCTAACGGAGTGAAGATCCAGAGAAGCCGCCTGCGGGAGATGGCTGCGGATCATCTTAAGTCCAGCTGAGTGTTTACGTGGTCGGCTGTTGCCTGGGCCTGCAGTTCGGGTCCTGTCACTGGGGTCGCACGCGGATTTGGTAGAGTACCGTCAAAGATCGGTNAGGGCCTGGTGTCAGCTGTAGACCCTTCGACAGTGCATTACCCTTGATCAGAATGGGCCTTTATCAATGACAATTGAATTGCGTAAGCTGCATGACGAATTTGGTGTAGAAGTGCTGGGCGTTGAAATCGGCCCGGGTCTCGATGACGTGGGGTTCTCACAGATCGAACACGCGGCCGAGCGCCATTCACTGGTCCTGCTGCGTGGCCAGGATCTTGATGACGAGCGCCAATTGGCTTTCAGCAAACGATTCGGCGAACTCGAATTTGATCATGTGACTTACGGTCGTGAGCGTCGCATCAATTATGTCTACCGTATCGGTAATGTCGACCGGGAGGGCAAGCACATGCCAGCNAGCCACGAGCGGGTGATATTCTCGACAGGCAACCAGATGTGGCACTCGGATTCCTCGTTCAGACCCGTGCCGGCCAAGTTCTCCCTGTCCTACGCCCACGAGGTCACACCGGAAGGCGGTGAACTCGAATTTGTCAGTGCCAGGGCGGCTTACGCGAAGCTCCCAGATTCACTCAAGGCGACAATTGAAGACCTTATCGTGATCCATGACTATGTGTTTTCCCGAAGCAAGGTCAGTCCTGATGCGGTCACGCCATCGCATGCCGAGTCGCTGCCACCAGTTCAGCAGCGGCTGGTGCGCACTAACCCGGTGACTGGGGAAAAAAACTACTACGTGGGTTCTCATGCCCGGTCAATAGAGGGCTGGTCTGAGGAGAATGCTCGTGAACTGCTCGACGATCTACTCGAACGCGCAATTCGGCCTGAACATATCTACAGTCACCAGTGGCAACTGGGCGATTTGCTGATCTGGGACAACCGCTGCACCCTACACCATGGTTGTCCCTTCGACGCAGATCGTTACCGGCGNCGCATGCATCAGACCCGCGTCAGTTGTATNGATTCATCGCTCGAGGAATGACCGCCGTGCGATCGAGCAGTTCCTAAAAGTCGGATAATCCCGGGATGGCCTGGTCCTGGCTCGATGTGCGCTGACTCAGGCTTTGGCTGCCCAGGCCTCGATCTCGATCAGGATNTCGGGTGAGGCGAGGCCATCGACAATGACCAGGGTAGAGGTGAACAGCGTTTCGTCGCCGATGACCTTTGATCGGGCCTGCCGGTAGCTATCGGCAAACCGTGAATCGGTCAGGTAAACGGTCGTTTTGACCAGGTCCTTCTTGCGCATGCCCTGGGCNCGCAGNCAGGCAAGGATGTTNCTGAAGGTCTGTTCGGTCTGTTTGCGAATTCCCGTGGCGAGCTGNCCTTTGGNNTTTATTCCGACCTGGCCGGACAGAACCAGCCACCTCGCATCGGCCGGAACCAGGGTAGTGTGGCAGTACCTGCCCAGGGGTTTGTGTACGGTGCTCGGGTTAGCCGAGTGGTTCATGTCCTTCTCTCCTTTGACGGTGAATGGCTGGGACGAGTTGCCCAGCGCAGGATTTTGCTAGTCTATACCTATCGACGAATTGACCCTGTGTACTGACGCAGTACGCTCGGTCATCGAAATTTCGGGAGGATCGAGATGAGTAGTTCACGTCCGAGTGGTGTTCACGGCGGGATCGAAGCAGGCAAAGGGGGCGACCTTGATGTTCTGGGCTGGCGACTGAAGCTTGGTGTAATTGTGCCGGCGACCAACACGATCGTGGAGCCGGAGTTCCATGCGATGGCGGTGCCGGGTGTCACGACACACACTGGCCGATTCCCTCTGCAGAACGTCAGCATCTCGAGTGATGCCGACTTTGCACGGATGGTGGAGGTGATCCACACAAACCTGGACGTTGCCATTGACGGTCTGGTGCCGTGTGCCCCCGACCATATCATTGTCGGCGTTTCGGCGGAGACTTTCTGGGACGGTACAGATGGTGCGGCCACGATCAGATCACGTCTGTCGCAGACGTCGGGGGTCTCAGTCAGCCTCGGTTCGGATGCGGCCAGGGTCGCACTCGAAACGGTAGGTGCCCGGCAGATCGGTGTTCTGACACCCTACTGGCCGGTCGCCGACGAACGGGTACGCCGCTATTTCAGTGAGTGTGGGTTCACGGTGCAGCGCGTTACCGGGCTGAAAGCCACCAGCCCGGTCAACATTGCTGAGCAGAGCATAGAGACCATGACCCGGGCCGTCTATGAGATGGATGGCGACGATATTGACACCATCATTCAGGTGGGAACCAACCTGGCCATGGCCCGCCTGGCAGGCGAACTTGAACAGGCACTGGGCAAACCCGTCATCGCGATCAACACCGCTTTGTACTGGCACGCCCTCCGGCAGAATGGCATCACCGACAGTATTGCTGGCTTTGGTCGTCTGCTGAAAGAACTCTAGGTGGCGATGTTCTTATGGAAACTGTCATTCTATAGGTGGCCGGTTGAGGAAAAGTAAACAAACGTGGCCTCAGCCGGCGCCGGGACAGACGTGACCGCGGGTCCTGAAAGCGATCATGACGGTCTGCATCTGGATGCCGATCTGCTCGAGACGCTTGGCGCCCGTTTGCTGAGCGCTGCCGGCATGTCGGATCACTCGGCCCGTAGCGTGTCGAAGCACGTGGTCGGCAACAGCCTGTTGGGTGTTGACTCCCACGGGATCGTTCGGTTTCCACAGTATCTGGAGCTCATTTCGGCGGGCTCGATTGACCCGGCTGCCGAAGCGGTCGTCGTCACCGACCAACCAGCATTCACCCGCATCGATGGACAGGCCGGTCATGGTGTGCCCGCGATGATCCGCCTGGCGGAGTACACCGCGAACAAGGCCCGGTCGGCAGGTATGGCGACGGGCGCGCTGATCAACTGTGGTCATACCGGGCGCATCGGGGCCTATGCAGAAACCATTGCCGGGCAGGGCTGTTTCGCTCTGATCATCGGCGGCGGAGGTCACACCCGGGGCAATCCGAAAGTCGCACCGTACGGGGGTCGGGAAGGCATCATGGGTACCAATCCGTACACGCTGGCACTGCCGGGTGGGCCAACGGGGGCGGTGGTCGTGGATTTTGCTACCTCGACGATCGCCCAGGGCAAGCTGCTGGCAGCCTCAAAGACGCGTACACCACTGCCACCGGGAATGATCCTGGATCGGGCAGGTCGACCCAGTACGGATGCGGCAGACTATTACGCCGGTGGAGTGCTTCTGCCGGCGGCTGGACCCAAAGGCTATGGCCTGGGGTTGATCGGTGAGTTGCTGGCCCACGGCGTACTGGGCCAGTCCAGGGCACTGAACTGGCTGGTCGTGGCTTTGGATCTTACGACACTATCTGATGGCGGCGATTTCCAGACACGGATCGACGATTATCTATCGTGGGTCAAGTCGCGCGACCCGGCCGATGGATTTGACGAGATACTCATCCCGGGCGAACCGGAGTATCGTTGTCGGGAGGTTCGGCAGCACCTGGGTATTCCAGTAGCCGAGGAGATCTGGGAAGAGATTCTGGGTTGGGCCGAGCGTAGCGGGGTCGAGTGGGACGGCCTTCCTAAGGGGCCTTTACAATAGCTGTGTGGAACAACTGATCGTATTCTGGCGTCTGCACCTGGGTTTGGCCGCCAGCTACATTGCCTCCCAAATGGATGCCCCCGTGGGGGCAGGTGGTGCCGAATTCATGCGCTTTCTGGATCAGATGGCACGGGAGGGAGACTGCCGAACAGTTCCTTTAGGATCTGTGTCGCACGCTGCCTATTAAAGGAGAAAACACTATGCGGGATCTGTTTTCAGTCAGGGGAAAAACCGCGCTGGTGACCGGTGGTTCACGGGGGATCGGTGAGATGATTGCGGCTGGCTTTCTGTCAAGCGGCGTAAAAGTCTACATCAGCTCGCGAAAATCCGAGGCCTGTGATGCGACCGCCGCTCGGTTGAGCCGTGATTTCAGTGGCGAATGCGTGTCGCTGCCAGCGAGCATCTCAGAGCTCGACGGCATCGAGTCCCTGGTCGAGTCACTGTCGGCGCGCGAGGAGAAGCTGGATATCCTGATCAATAACGCAGGTGCAGGGTGGGGTGCACCGCTGGATGCGTTTCCCGAGGTGGGCTGGGACAAGGTGATGGACACCAATGTCAAAGGCATGTTCTTCCTGATTCAGAAATCTCTGCCACTGCTCAAAGCCTCGGCAACGGCCGAGGACCCTGCGCGGGTCATCAATATCGGCTCCATCGACGGGTTAGTTACCCCGATCTTTGACAATTTTTCTTATGGCCCTTCCAAAGCTGCTGCTCATCACCTGACCCGGGTGCTGGCGGCCCACCTGGTCAAGGACCACATCAACGTCAACGCGATCGCACCCGGCCCTTTCCCGACCTGGATGTTGAGTACAGCGGTGGGTATGGGCGGCCAAACCGACGGAGACTGGAGCCAAGTGGCACAGCGAAATCCCAGCCAACGGGTCGGCACCATGGAAGACATTGCCGGGCTCGCTATTTTCTTGAGTTCAAGGGCCGGCGCCTACACCGTGGGCGAGACCATTGCCTGCGATGGCGGTGCCGTTGCCAGTGCCCACATTTAAGAGTCGCGAGGCCCGACCATGACATCGACCTGCTTCGACCTTTCAATAGACAACCGGATCGCACACCTGCGCCTCATCCGACCAGAGAAACGCAACAGCATGATTCCGGCGTTCTGGGATGAACTGCCACGAATCATTCGTGACATCGACCACAATGTCAGGGCACGGGTCATTGTGATTTCTTCGACCGGTCCGCACTTCAGCGCTGGGCTGGACATCGGTACCTTTCTCAAAGACAGTTCTGGAGAGGCAACGGGTGCCAAGGCCCGGGACGTCCTGGGGGCACGCGCTGCGCTTCTGAAAAAAATTCAGCACATGCAGGAGACGTTTTCGAGCCTGGAGGACTGTCGAATACCGGTGATTGCTGCCATACAGGGAGGTTGCATTGGTGGCGGTGTGGATCTTGCCACCGCCTGCGATATGCGCTATGCCACCGCCGATGCATTTTTCACGATTTTCGAGATCAATATCGGCATGACCGCGGACGTCGGCACCTTTCCGCGCCTCACCCGTCTGATTCCCGAGGGACTCGTTCGGGAACTGGCTTATACGGGTCGGCGGATGGGCGCCGAAGAGGCCCGTCAGTGTGGCCTGGTCAACCGGGTTTACCCGGACCAGGAGACCATGCTCGCTGAGGTGACGATGGTGGCTGCCGAGATTGCAAGCAAGGCTCCCACGGCCGTTTTTGGCAGCAAGCGGGTGATCAATTATTCAAGAGATCACGCGACGGCCGATGTGCTTGATTACATCCGGGTCTGGAACGCCGCTATGCTGCAACCCGAAGAGATCATTGAGGCCCTGGCGGCGAACGCCCAGAAGCGCCCCGGGGAGTTTGCCGAGTTGCCACCGGTTGGCGAGCAGATGTCCGACTCCTGACAGGCTCTGTCCGGCCCGGGAGTTGCTGCCTGCAGTGGGCGGCTATTTGAGGAACTGCAGAGCCCGAAGTACCTCGAACCATTCGCCGGTCTCGACCCGGACCGTGTCGTCGCTCATCAGCACGGCACCGGGGTAGAACGATGCGGCATAAGCATCAAGCGGGATGCGATAGCGGATCTCTAGGGTGTAGGGTTTGGGCATGGGCTGCAGTGCGGCGTCCGGCAGGTCTGTGAGGGCCCGCCCGACGCCTTCTTTAATCTGCTCGATTGAATCAGCCGGGTGGCGGCCGAAGGTCGATGCGCCGACTCCTGTGTGCGTGGTTACTGTCACGATGCCAGGCTCAGCTTGAACCGCTTCGTCACACAAAGAGGCGTCACCACTCAGAAACACGGTGGGGACGCCTTCAGCGCGGGCGGTCAGACTGTTGACCCTGAATTCGCTGAGTCTTTCGCTGTTCAGTTCGATGCGATGGATAGAGCTTCTGAAGGTGTGTGCCAGCGGGTGCCCGCCGCTCGCAGCAGGGGAGTGGTAACCCACCAGCAGCAGCGCATCGAAGCTGCTATCCAGCGCCTGTACCATGTCGTAAGGGTGGCCGCTCCAGCCACGGATCAGCTGGGTCGGGGTGGGAAGTTGCTCGGCCAGGATGTTGCGGCCGGTGCCATGGGCGTCTTTGACGACGATGGCCTGAGCGCCGGACGCGAGCGCCGCCTCGCAGGCAGCCGCGGTCTCCGCGGTCATCCGTTGCTGGAACTCAGCGTAGGCAGGGTGGTCGCGAGTGGCTTCATCCCAGTGGGCGATTCCGGTAATCCCTTCGATATCGGCGCTGATGTAGATCTTCATTGATGATTCCCTGCATTGAAAAATTCCGAGCTTGCAATACCCGGTCTGGCCGAGTTGCTTTAGCTGCCGTGCTCCCCGATAGGCTGGTGGATGACTCCTGACGTTTCGAAGCCATCGAGCTCCTCGGGACCAAATCCCAGTTCCTCGAGCACTTCCCGGCTGTGCTCGCCAAGTCGCGGCGGCCGGCGCTCGACTGCCGGGCGCCTGCCGTCGAACTTCAGTGGATAGGCGACACCTTTCAGCGGCTCGCTGCCAGTGTTGGTGTCGGTGTATTCAAAAACCATGCCACTTTGCCCGGTGTGGGGATGGGCCGATGCCTCACCTAGGCTGTGGACCGGTGAGCACGGGATTCCCGCTGCATTCAGAGTTTCAAGCCAGGCGTCCCGGCCCTTTTCCAGTAATAACCCGCGCACAATGGAAACGGTTTCCTGCCGGTTTTCAACGCGGTTGGCATTGGTTTGAAACCGGGGGTCGTCGGTCAGTTTCTCGATTCCAGCCACGCGGCAGAAAGCCCGCCACAGGGCGTCATTCGCAATCCCCAGGATGATTGGCCGATCAGCGGTCTCGAAGGCCTGGTATGGGCACAGCGATTCATGGCTGGAACCTGGTTTCTCGGGTTCCTTCCCATGTAACCAGTAGCCCTGCAGGGGGTAGGCCAGCAGCGCTGTTGCAGTGTCAAAAAGAGACGCTTCGATGTGCTGTCCTTTGCCAGTCTTCTGACGTTGGATCAGGGCGGCCAGAATACCGGCCAGAGCATGCAGGCCTGTTGTCTGGTCGACAGGTGAGAACGGGCTCCTGGACGGTGAACCGCCGGGTTCGCCAGTCATCGAGAGCATGCCGCTGAAGGCTTGCAGGATCAGATCGAAGCCTTTGCCCTTGCGCATCGGGCCGCTGGATCCGTAGCCCGAAAAGCTGCAGCAGATCGCCCGCGGGTTGCTCTGCTGGATGGACTTGAAGTTCAACCCGAGGCGTTCAGCGACACCCGGGCCAAAACTCTCTAGAACAATGTCGGCCGATGCGATCAAGCGGTCGCGTATGCGGGCGCCTTCACTGGATTTGAGATTCAAGGCGATGCTGCGTTTGGAGCGGTTGGTACTTAGAAAGATGACACCTTCGTCTTGGCGGAAAGGAGGCCAGCGCCGAGTGTCGTCCCCATGTTCGAGGGGCTCGACCTTGATCACGTCGGCACCCAGATCACCCAGGTACTGGGTGCACAAAGGCCCGGCCAGCACCTTGGTGAAATCTACGACCCGTATATCTTTGAGAGCTTTCACAGGGCAGGTCTTGGCCGCGATTTCCTGACCACTGTGAGGATGAACGGTCGCGTTGCTTTCAGTGGAGGTGCGGACGGATGTCCTGGGCAAACCGGTCCATGCTGTCCAGGGCACAGCTGATCGTTTCCGGTACCAGGTCGAAGACGAAATGGTCGACACCCAGTTCCCGGAACCTGTCAATCGCACCTGCGATCTCCGCTGGCTGTCCCCGGGTGGGGAATGTATCGCGGTCCGGGGATTCATCTTCGACGACCAGCGGCAGTTTGACTGCAATCTGAATCGCGTCGGGCGCCCGGGATGCCTCTTCAAGGTAAACGGCCAGTGTTTCTCTGGCTTGTTTGATCAGAGCAAAAGTGGGTCTGACGGGATGCCAGGCATCGGCGTAGCGGGCCGCCCGGCGCAGGGCCGGCTCACTGTTGCCGGCGATCCAGATTGGTGGCCCGGGCTGCTGGACCGGCTTCGGTCCGAAGTAGGCATCGGCAACATTGTAGAAACGGCCCTGAAAATTGACCGGGTCGGGGCCCCAGAGTTTTCTCATCAAAGCCAATGCCTCGTCGGTTCTGGCTCCCCGAGTCCGAAAATCCTGATTCAGGATCTCAAACTCCTCTTCGAACCAGCCCACCCCGAGACCCAAAGTGAATCGCCCGCCACTGAGTTCATCGACTTCGGCAACCTGTTTGGCGACCTCGAAGGGGTTGTGCATCGGCAGGACGATGATGCTGGTGCCGAACCTCAGGCGGGTGGTCCTGGCCGCTAGGTAACTGATGACCGTGAAGGGTTCCCAGTAACGTTCTTTCCAGTGCGGCGGGTGCATCAGATCGGGCACCATGCCGTAACCGGAACGGACTTGGGGTGGCAGGACGATGTGGGCGCTGCACCAGAGGCTGTCGATATCCAGTGACTCGGCGCGCTCTGCCATCAGGGTAAAGTTTTCAGGGGTCGCATCACTGCCCCGGACGATCAGGGAGAAACCGAATGTCATGTCGTTACCTCGAGGCGCGTGGTATTACTGCAGTTTTCTGTCAACGGCAGTCCAGCCGTCGTCATGCTAACAGGTCTGGATGCAACTTCAACAGGCTCTTTCCGAGGTTGGTAGCCGGGTCGTTTTCGGTGGTCACGGAGAATCGGTGTAATAGCCGCGGCGCAAGTCGTTCTGAATCGAGGCGGGGTCCCGCTCGCCGGGCGGTCCGTAACCGCCACCGCCAGGGGTGTGCACCTCGATCCAGTCACCAGCCCTCAGCACGTAGCCTTCACCCTTTGAGACGTGTTCCGGCGTTGTGACCGCACCCGCCTGACCGACACGGATCTCGTTGGGTGCCCCGGAATCACCACCTGTCATCCCCGGCGGTCCGTCCCGGCCGTGGTCCATCAGGAAGGACGCCTTGCCTTCACCACGCAGGAGGCGGATCCGGTAGCTGACTCCGAAGCCACCGCGCCGCTTGCCTGTTCCACCGGAATCTTCTCGCAGCGCATAGGTCTCGAAAAGCAGCGGATAATGCTGTTCGAGTATTTCAACGGGCTGGGTCTTTGATATGCCGACCGTCGAGCAGCCATTGGTCAGGCCGTCACCGTCAAGCCATCCGCCGTAGCCGCCTCCGGAGAAGAAGTACATGATGTAGTCGCGTTCAGCTTCTGGATCGTGGCCGCCGAGGGCCAGATTACCGCTGGTTCCAGCCGGCGCGCCAAATAGGCGCTCGGGCAGGGGCTGGGCCATCGCCCCAAAGACAGCCTCCATGATGCGTTGCGCGACCTCCGCCGCACAGCCTGCAACGGGCCTCGGGTATTGGGCATACAGGAAGGTATCCCGGGGTGGCTTGATGTGCAGAGGCGCAAAACAGCCGGCGTTGATCGGGACCTCGGGAAAAATATGTTTCATTGCCACGTATACCGCCGACTGAGTCGTCGCCCAGACCGAGTTCATTGGACCCCGGCACGGGGGGCTTGAGCGGGAAAAGTCGAAATGAGCATCGCTGCCATCGATAGTCAGGTCGAGGACAATGGCCAGCGGCTCATCGATGACGCCATCGCTGTCGATGTAAGCAGTGAAACTGTAGGTGCCGTCGGTTATTGCTGAGATCACCTCACGCATGTGCTGTTCGGACCGGTCCCTGAGATCGGCGATTGCGGCAACGACAGTGTCCGCGCCGTAACGGTCAAGCAGTGCGGTCAATCTCTTCTCACCAGTTTTCAGGGCACCGATCTGGGCCCGGATATCACCGATCCGTTCATCCGGTACGCGGATGTTGTTGAGGATGATATCGACCACATCCTGTTGCAGTTCTCCTGCACACATCAGTTTGACAGGAGGCAGGCGCAATCCCTCCTGCTGGATCTCGGTTGCGGTTGAATTGAATCCGCCCGGGACCATGCCGCCGGTGTCCGGCCAGTGGCCGGTATTAGAGAGAAAACACCACAGTTCGCCTGCGTAATAGAACGGCATCATCATTTTGACATCCATCAGGTGAGTGCCGCCAAGATAGGGGTCGTTCTGAATGATCACGTCCCCGGGGCCTAAGTCGCTGCGCTTTTCCAGAACCGCCTGGGTGGCGAACTGCATGACTCCGAGGAAGATCGGCAGCCCCAGTTCGCCCTGGGCGATCATCTCACCGCTGGATCGATCGTAGATGCCGTTCGATCGATCGAAGGCTTCTGAGATAACCGGTGAGAAGGAGGTTTTTTCATGCACCAGATCCATTTCCGAACAGACCTGGCGGAGACCGTTTTCAATCACGGCGAGTGTCACGGGATCCATTGTCATTTCAGGTTGCCTCTTCAAGGATCGGGTTGGGTTTCGATGATCAGGTTGCCGTCAGGATCGACTGTAGTCCGGGCCCCGGGATCAATCAGGCAGGTGGTGTCTGCCTGCTGCACGATGGCCGGCCCCTCCAGTGATGTTCCCTGGATGAGGACATCGCGGTCATAGACGGGTGTGTCAATCCAGGCACCAGCGAAGAAAACCGGACGACTGGAGACAGGGCTAGGCAGGGGAACTTCCTCACCTTTGCCGAGCCTCTTGAGTACAAGATCGGGACGGTGACCGATGACCGTGGTCCGGAGGCTAGCTAGGACCGGTGTCATGTCTTCCAGGACGATGTCGAACCGTTCCCGGTAGCGCTCCGAAAAGGCGGCCGCAACATCACGTTCGGAAAATCCTGGGCTCTGCACCCGGACGCGGAACACGTGGCTCTGCCCCTGATACATGAGGTCGGCCTCATGAATGATGTCGATCGATTCAGTTGGTACGCTCTCATCGATGATTGTCTGGCGACCCTGTTCTGCGTGTTTGCGGAAAATCCGATCGGCACTTTCTGGATCGACCATAGCGAGGGGCCGCCATAGTGTCTCAACATAGTCATGTCGCAGGTCAGAGATCAGGCAGCCGAGGGCTGATGTGATGCCCGGAAAGCGGGGAACCAGTACCCGGGGAATGCCCAATTCCCGTGCCAGACCGACGGCGTGAAGCGGTCCTGCGCCCCCGAATGCAAACAGTGCGAAGTCGCGCGGGTCATGGCCTTTTTCAATTGAAACCAATCGAATGGCCGAGGCCAGTTGATTGCTGGAGATCGCGAGGATCGCTGCGGCTGCGTCCACGGTGTTCAGGCCGAGGGGCTGGCCGACAGTTTCGTCGATCGCAGCGGCGGCCTGTTTGCGGCTGTCAGGGTGCTGTCCGACCCCGGCAAACCCCGCCACATCGATGCGGCCCAGCACCAGATTGGCGTCTGTGACCGTGGGCTGCAAACCGCCGCGCCCGTAACACACGGGCCCAGGCTGGGCACCGGCGCTCTCCGGTCCGACCCGAAGCAGGCCCGCCGAATCGACCCGGGCGATGGAACCACCGCCGGCACCGATTGTGTGGATGTCGACCATCGGTACCCTGACCGGTATACCGTAGGCCAGGTCTTTCTCGGACGACAGGGCCGGGGTGCTGCCGATGATGACGCTGACATCGAAGCTGGTTCCGCCCATGTCGCAGGCGATCAGGTTTTCAAATCCTGCCTGCTGGCCGATGTTTGCTGCGGCCACAGCACCGGCAGCCGGGCCCGACATTACGGTCTGAACCGGCTGGCGGGCAGCGGCCTGTGCGGTGAGGGTGCCGCCATTGCCCTGCATCACCAGCAGCTGGTGGAGAAACCCTGCATCTTTGAGGCGCTGAGAGATCCGCTCCAGGTATGCTGCGAGGATCGGTTGAACGTAGGCATTGACTGCGGCAGTACTGCCCCGTTCGAATTCACGGACTTCCCGCAGGATCTCGCTGCTGGTCGATATAAACCCGCTTTTCCAGATCTCCCGTGCGATCTCGGNGGCACGNTCCTCATGGATAGGATTGGCATAGGCGTGCAGGAAATGAATGACGACCGCTTCGGCCCCCAGTGACTCCAATCTCTCGAGTGCACTTCGCACTTCGGTCTCGTCCAGCGGCAGCACAACCCGCCCACGCGCGTCGAGCCGCTCGCTGACCTCCAGCCGCAGTTCTCGATCTATCAAGGGCTCGAATGAACCGGTCATCCCGTAGTTGTTGGGGCGGGTTCTGCGCCCCAGTTCGAGCACGTCTCGAAAACCCCGNGTGGTGATCAGCCCACAGCGTGCGCCCTTTCGTTCCAGAACGGCGTTCGTGGCGATAGTGGTGCCGTGAACCACGGCCTCAAGTTCCGCCACAGGCATGCCGCCGGTTTGGAGCCCCTCCAGCACTGCCAGCGACTGATCGGCAGTCGTTGTGGCGACCTTGCTTACCTGGTAGCGGCCGGTCTCAGGATCGAGAAACAGCAGGTCGGTATTGGTGCCGCCTACATCCACGCCGGCCTGCCATCCGCTCACGGCAGCATCTCTTGTAGGGGTGCGAGGTGCGCCGGATCACTTGCAAAGCCGATGCCCAGGTCGTTGACAATCGCGACGATGCGGTCATTGAATGGTGTGGGTATGCCGAGTTGACGACCTGTTTCGGATACGTGGCCGTTCAGGTAGTCGATCTCCGTGCGCCGCTTCTTTCGGACGTCCTGCCCCAGTGATGGGACGCCCTCGCCACCATCGCTGCCGGCATTTCGGAGCGCCTCCAGGACTTCCTTTACGTTTCTGCCCTCGGCCGCGTCGATGATCTTGTGCGGTGAGACTCCTGCGACCGGGTGTAGATCGTGTTCCAGGGCGAGCGCTACGCGGGCCGTCTCGGCACCCAGTTGTATCGCTAACCGGGTGATCTCGGGAATTGTTCTGACTTGGGCCGTGCCGTACCCACTGAGGCCTGCCAGCGCATTGGCCATACAGTTGACCATCAGTTTCGACCAGCGATTGCCCCACAGGTCGGTCGTCACTTCGGCCCGTGCGATGCACTCCAGGATCTCGGCGATACGACGGGCCCTGGCGGTGTCAGTACCGTCGTGTTCGCCCACTTTAAACCCCAGTTGGTAGGTATCGGTACGGNTCGCTTTTCCAGGTTCATAACAGCCCACACCAATGGTGATGACGCAACCCAGTGAGCGTTCTTTACCTGCCACCGAAGCCATTCGCTCGTCGTTGATTCCGTTCTGAAAATCGACGAAGACCCCATCTGGGCATGCCACGTAGTCACGTATCAGTGCGGTCGCCCAGGTCGTGTCGTAGCTCTTTACCGCGATGAACGCGGCCTCAAAAGGTTCACAGACCTGCGGCAGATCACAGATGTGGATCGCCTTCGGGTGGGTGAGGTGCGTCTGATCTGNTGTTTCGATGATCAATCCATCGCGCTGGATCTTTTCGACGTGTTCGGGCCAGGGATCGATCAAAGTAATGTCGTGTCCCCCACGGGCGAGCAGGCCGCCGACGACACTGCCGACAGCCCCCGCACCGACGATTCCAATGCGCATGTGTTCTTCTCCTTTTCGGTCTAGCGAGATCGTTTTTCGGCTGATTCCACCNGCCACCTGCCGGTTTTTGCGTGGGACCGGCTCACGCACGATTGTGTCTCTCAACGTGCACGTTTGTCCACGCTATCTCCATGATGCCAGATCTCGGCACTCAAGGAGATCCTTTGCGGTGCGGAGGTCCGCTGGCATCCAGAGGTTAAGCCCGGGACAACCCTGACCGGGCGCTATACTTCGGCCGCGACGTTACAGACTTTTTGAGGAGACGCCAATATGACGATCAGCAACGGGCGGGAGTTTCTGGTCATCCCCGGGCCTACGACCATCCCCGATGAAGTGCTGCGTGCGATGCACCGGCCTGCGGTNGATATTTTTGATCCGGAGCTGGTCGAGATCACCGACACCTGCAGGGCGGATCTGAAGACGATTTTCGGGACCTGCGGTGAGACCTACATTTATGCGGCCAACGGGCACGGTGCCTGGGAAGCGGCGCTGGCCAATGTGCTCTCATCGGGTGACGAGATCCTGGTCCTGAACAGCGGTCGATTTGCCGAGGCCTGGGGAAAGATGGCGGATTTGATGGATCTTAGGGTGCTGAGCCTGCCGCAGGACTGGCGGCATGCGGTGGATCCTGAAGCTGTCGAGGCACGCTTGCGGGCCGACACCAAGGGCCGGATCAAGGCAGTACTCGTCGTACAGGTGGACACGGCGTCCGGNGTTGTCAACGATATCGCAGCGATTGTCGCGGCTGTTCGTGCAGCAGGGCATGACGCTCTGGTCATGGTCGACACGATCGCATCTCTGGCGACCATGCCGGTCGAGATGGATGATTGGGGCGTCGATATCGCTGTCAGTGGTTCCCAGAAAGGCCTGATGCTGCCGCCGGGTCTGAGCTTTGTCGCGGCTGGCGAGAGGGCGTGGGCTGCACACCCTGCTGCCGGGCTGCGGACCCGTTATTGGGACTGGACGGCACGGCACGGAGAACTGCACCCTGAAAAATATTGTGGCACACCGCCGGAGCATCTGCTGTATGGGCTTCGCTGTTCGCTGGACATNCTGCTTCAGGAGGGTCTGGAAAATGTTATCCAACGCCACCGGCTCTTGTCTGAGGCTGTGCGCCTGGCGGTGGCCACCTGGTGTGAAGNTGGAGCGCTGGAATTCAATATTATCGCTCCAGAGCAACGGGCCAATTCAGTGACCACTGTTCTGATGGATGAAGCCTACGATCCGTTGGGGTTTCGTGACTTCTGCAGGCAGTGTTGCGGTGTGGTCGTGGGCGGTGGGATTGGTGATCTTCGGGGCAAGGCTTTACGCATTGCCCACATGGGTCATATCAATGCCCCGCACATACTGGGTGCGCTCGGCGTGGTCGAGTTGGGATTGATCGCGAGGAACGTTCCACACGGTACAGGTGGAACGCAGAAAGCCATTGAATTTCTGGGACAAAATGTCCTGGCTTGAGCAATTAATCTGAGTCTCCAGGACTGCAATTCACATTTCACAGTACTCCATCGTCTAAAGTATTGTCAGACTGATCGGTACAATTTGTGTGCCAAATTGGGGCAAGTGGGGTCAAGAGGATAGTAGTTATGTGGACGGTTCCTAACATTCTTCTGACCCTATTCGGCCTGGTTCTTATGGTTACACCTCTAGCGCTTTGGGTGGCGTGGACAACAGCAATATTTACTGGTGTACTTGTCGCTGCCTTTTTATCCCTGATCGGAGCAGTGATCATCACGAGAAGCCAAGGCAAGAACAGCGCGAACTAAATTTGGCACGAACTGAACACTACCGCCCCCATCTGATTTCTGTACGTTGAATTATGTCCTGCCCACACGGCGGTGAGAGATTTTGAGCATCTGAAATTCTGGGGTGGGAAATTTACGGCTAACCAACTAACAATTCAGGAAATGATAGATCGAGTGTTTGGGGCCAGCCTTCACCGACATAATTCACGATCAGAGACCTACGTATTCCATTGATGGGTTTTTTCGCAAAACCATGCCAAGTTTGGCTGCTGGGAACGAAGGCCAGTCCACCTCTGATAGTTCTTGGCTGTGTAGAGACATAGATGTGGTCATTGTCATAAAGATCTGTTCCCATCGTTTCCAGATGGAGAGCTCTTGGTAAGGTGACAACTAAGGTAAATCTTTTGGGGTCAATCGAATCAGTGTGTGGTTCAAGATAGTAACCGTGGCAATCTTGTGTGTATTTAATTCGGAGCCGTGTGTTCGTTAATTTAATATCAGCCCACTTTTCGATGAATTGACTGACCTTTTTCGATTGAAAAGCCCGTGCGACATCATCACACACCGGGAATAGAGAACGATTGGTGGGCGAGAAAAAGAATCGACCTTCGAGTTCGCTTCGTTGGGTACCAACCAAGGCTTTTGTGGAAGGCGCTTCAAAAGGAATTTCAACGATTGAATCTAGAACATCCGGTGGCAGTGACTCAGTTAGGACCCAG
Organism: Pseudomonadota bacterium; assembly: GCA_002718155.1. Lineage (GTDB taxonomy): Bacteria > Pseudomonadota > Gammaproteobacteria > Arenicellales > UBA868 > UBA9619. The sequence goes on along the minus strand of PBDS01000041.1, from coordinate 1,617 downwards.
TGCCGGAACGGGTGTTGGTAGATCTAGCTTCTAGATAATGATCGTCTGAAATGATTAGCAATTTGTTGTGCTGGGCTCATCAATTGGAGAACTTGAGTATATTGATTTGGTGAGCGGTATTTTTCGAGTTGAAGAAATCAAGCGACGTTAACTTAGGTGAAAGTAGTCTAGTCTTTTACACTACATAAAGCCTCAGTATGTTCTGGTCCGAGTCCACAGCATCCTCCAATAATGTTTGCACCCGCATCTTTCCACTGGTTAGCAAACTCAACCAGGTGATCAGGGGTAATAACGTCTTCGAATTTCCAATTAGGGGATTTGAAGTAGCCGCTATCTGGATAAGCCATAATCAGACCGTCATGTTTTGTCCTGATTAACTCGATGGCATCTTCAATTAGGTCTACAGAAGAGTGCATGATGCCCATTCCTTCAAATCCAAAGCTGGCTGCTTTCTCAACGTTATCAATAAGTGGAATTGTTCGATCGCTATATCCGGTGATCGTAGCATCTCGACGAGATCTTTTGGCAGACAGACCGCACCACACTGGAAGTGTCGAAGATGATGCGCATTCAAACAGCACTAGCATGCGACTCGGAACGGACATCATTTCAAGAAGTATCAGATCTACTTTACCTTCTTCATAAAAAGAGACCATTTCATTAAATGCGTCAAATAAGATCTCTTTCGATGTATTTCTTTCTGCTCGTTGCCGTAATTCATCTGTGTATGGCAGTTGGGTTGAAATTGAGCCGGCTACTAGCACATCGTTATTACCACAGCGTTCACGTGCCAGTAATGCAGCCTCGATGTTCTTCACGTTTATTGCTTTCACTTCATCCGTGAATCCTGCCGGTCCAAGCACCAAACGAGAAGATGCGTAGCCGTTGACAGTTATAACGTCCGCACCAGAATCAATATACGACTGGTGGGTTTCGACTAATACATCAAATGATTCGATAGACGCACGAGCTGACCAAACTTGATCATTCATCGTTATGCCACGGCGTTCTAATTCAGTCGATGTGCCACAATCTAGGATCGCTATCTTTCCAGAATTAATCTTAGAAAGTAGCGTTTCATATCGGGTAAACATTTTCTTAGCTTATCCTATCGCCCAATTTCGGGGGCTGTTTTGAAACTTGAAGACCTGTAATTAAAAGGCGGTAGAACAACCTTCTAATATCAGCGATTTCTTGGATGTGCAATTCTGTCTGGGTAACGATACTGTTGGAAAACAGTATGCAGGGTTGCTTATGGCCCTGTGGCTCGGGTAGAACTGTAATGGCCAATTGCATATCCTTTCCGCCATTTTTTGTTCCGAACATCCCCAAGAACCTTAAACCTTTCTGATGGGAAAGGCGACATTCAATCAGAACCCTCGCTCTCTGGCTCCCATCCCGCTTTAACAAGTCCTTCGATCAAGATATCTGCTAAAGAAGAGTTCGGCACGAAGATTTTCTTGTAATCGTCTTTGGTTTTTAGATTCGGGCGCAACTTCAGATAATCATCAAGTGCAGCTTTCGCTTCATCTCCTTTATCCAGATAACCCATTACGGATGCCCTGAAGCCTCTATACATTCCAGCGTTTGGAGCGTCCTCCAAGATCTCTTCCACTA